>NZ_JBPJZO010000006.1:0-243422 GCF_051216545.1 Variovorax nitratireducens | reverse complement strand
TCTTCCTCTTGCCAGCTTGCTCGGCATCCGCAAAACTGATCTGGCTCATCGCTCGTGCTCCTTTGCAGGTTCAGTCCTTCATGCAAGAAACGTGCTCTTGATCAGATGTTCCCTAGATGCCACTCCGAAAGCGGCTCCTTGACGCCAGCGAAGCCGAAGTAGGCTCCCGCGTTGGCCTTGATGTTCAGCACGCCATGCCCTGCGACATTTCGCAGCCCGAATTGTTCGATCTCTTCGATCTCGAACGCGCTAGCGTGCGAGGGCGGTGCTTTTGGATCGATATAGAACGGTTGCCGGTTGGCGAACCACCATTTGAGAGAGCCGCGTTGCGCCAGTTCAAACGTGGTGGCGATCTGGCGAAGGTAGGCCTCTCCATGGCCGCTCGCCAGCATGTGCGTGACCTTGAGTTGACCGGCGACGAGTTCGCCCTGACCGAGGATAAGCCCCTTGTAGGGAAAAAACTTTCGCAGAGGACCTTCGAGCCATACCAAGAGATTGGCTGGGGTGGCCGGCGGATGGGTCACCGCATCAAGCCACAGGCGCAGATCAGTTTCGTCGAGGTGTTTCATCATCGCTTCTCTCTTCGTTCGGAATGGGTGGCCTTCACGATCCGTCTAACGCGCCTCGAACTCAGCGAGCCTCAGTCCGAGGATCAAACCTCGTCTTCCCGCCCGGCGTTCTTGCCTGTGTGTTTGCCCACATCCATGGGCCGGTTGTCCTTGAACTCGGCGTCGAGGTGCTCTCTGAGCCGAGCACAGTCGCCATCCCGCGCTCTCCTGCTTCCCCCGAGGTAGCGTTCGCCCGGCAACACTCTGGCCACTGTGCTTCGCCGGTGATTTTTCAAGCCCGCTAGCAGGCATCTGATCGACTCGTTGGCTGGGCATGGGGCTAGCTCGTGCAAAGCAACGGCGCGGCGCAAAACGCCATCGCGAAGGGTGATGCCTGCGACCGCTTCATTTCTTGCGCCTCTTTCAAGGTCATCGCTCCCTCAAGCTCCGCCTGACCCCATCGAGCACCGGATCGGCCAGATAGCGCCAGGCGCTGCGCTCGGCAGTAGGAATGAACACCTCGGCCTGCATGCCGGGCGAAAGGGTGAGCGGCTGCCCTGCGAGTTGGCTGGCCGCATGCAGCGCCCCGGGGCTGACCACGATGTGCGTCACGTAATACGGCGCGTTCGGGTTCGGCGCATGCGGATCGCTCAACCGATCCGCACCCACATAGCTCAAGCGCCCCTCGACCTGCGGCGTGGCACGTGCACGGTAGGCGGTCAACATCACGTGCGCAATGCCGCCTTGCGCGTTTGCCTGTTGCGCATCGCGAATGTCTGTCGGGTTGATGCGCGCCTCGATCACCAGTTGCGAGCCTTCGGGCACGATATCCAGCACGGGCTCGCGCGGGCCGATGGCGGCGCCAACCGTGTGCAATTTCAAATCCACCACCTCGCCGGCCACCGGCGCGACTATGCGCTGGCGGGTTTGCGCGTCCAGCGCGGGGCGCAGCTCTTGCACGGTCTGTGCGAGCTTGGCAGTGGTCTCTTTGAGCTCGTCTGCGGCGGCCCTTGCAAACTCGGTTCTCTGCGCCGACAGCTTGAGCCGCGTATCGGCCTCTTTCTGGCGGGCCTGCGACTGTTGAGTTTGGCTGCTTTGCACACGGGCACGGTAGTCGGCCACGGTGCGCTGCAACTCGATCAGCTTGGCCTCGCTCACAAAGCCATCGGCCTTGAGCTTCTCGTTGGTGGCAAGGTCGCGTTGGGCCAGTTGCAAGGCAGCACCGGTGGTGGCGATCAGCTCCTGCTGGGTGGCAACTTCATGCCGGGTTTGCGTCAGTTGCTCTGCCAGCCAGTGGGCTTGTTCGGCCTGCTGGCGAGCGCGTGCGGCAAACAGTTCCTTTTCGCGCTGCGCCAACTCGCGCAGGCGGGTGGTGTCGCTGCCGGCGACATACTCATTCAAGGCTCCGAGATCCGGCAAGAAGGCCGCGCCCGTGGTTTCGGCTTGCAGGCGTTGGGCCTTAAGAGCATTCGCCGCCCCTTGCTCACGCAAGGCTTGCGCACTGGCGGCCACACGTTCGTCGGCCAGCGTGATGAGGGTTTGGCCTTGCGCCACGCGGTCGCCATCCTTCACGTGAATGGCCGCGACGATGCCACCTTCGGCATGCTGCACAGTCTTGCGGTTTCCCAGGGACTTGACGGTGCCTTCCGCGACGACGGCAGCGGCCAGGGGCGCCAGTGCCGCCCACGCGCCGAGCGCAACCACACCCAATACGGTGCCGATGATTCCCAGGCGCAAGGCGCTGCGCATTTCCCGGCGCCACAGCGGCAGGGCGGAAGGGTTGGGCAGGGAGCGCTTCATGCGCGCACCGCTGCCTTGCGTTCCGATTGGCTTTTGAGGGCGAGCTGGTTGCGCTGCACCATCCACTGGCGCACCTGCTCGCGCGGCCCAAACTGTTCCACCGTGCCTTGCCGCAACACCAACACATGGGTGGCCAGTGCGATGAGATGAGGACGATGCGTGACGACCACCACCGTGCTGCCGTGTTGTCGCATGGCGTGCAGGCAGCGCTCCAGGGCCGCTTCGCCTTCTGCGTCGAGTTGACTGTTGGGCTCATCCAGCACGACAAGGCTGGGAATGTCGGCGCCGGGCGTGGCGTAAATGGCGCGGGCAAGCGCAATGCGCTGGCGTTGTCCGCCAGAGAGCACCCGGGCTCCGGCCTCACCGCCCAGGCGCGTGTCATAGCCCTTGGGGAGCGCGGCGATCAGCTCATGCGCGCCGGCGCGCCGGGCGGCGTCCACGACGGCATCGCTCTGTTCCGGCGTCAGCGGTTCGGTTGGTTGCCACAGGCGCGCAATGTTGTGGGCGACCGTGCCGCTGTGCAGCGATACGTCTTGCGGCAGGTAGCCGCTGGCCCTGCCGCGCGCTTGATTGCTGTACTGATGCAGGGCCGCGCCGTCCAGCGCGACCTCGCCCTGCGTCGGTGGTTGCACGCCGGCCAGCACGCGCGCCAGCGTGCTCTTTCCGCTGCCGCTGGCACCGAGCACGGTCAGCATGGCGCCAGCGGGCAGCTCGAAGTTCAGGTTGTGCAGGATGCCCGCTTCCGTTGGGGCAGGCTTGACGCCTAGCCGCACCACGCGCAGTTCGCCCCGGCTGGGCGGCAGCGCGGTTTCGGGCTGCAGCTGAATGGCGCGGGCCTGAGCTGCCAGGGCTTGCCGCAAACGGAACAACGCTTTGCGTGCCTCTAAAACCTGCTTCCAGCCGCCGATCAGCACTTCCAATGGCATCAAGGCCTTGCCCAGCAAGATGCTCCCGGCAATCATCACGCCGCCGGTGGCTTGACCCTGGATGACCAACCAGGCCCCGGTGGCGAGCATCGCCAGCTGCAAGACCTGGCGCACCAGCTTGCCCACGGTCTTCAGGCGGTGGCCGGGCAACTCGGCGGCAAGCCGCAGGCTCGACGCATCGGCCTTGATGGCATTGAGCGCCTCGCCTGCCTGGGCTTGCTGGCCATGGGCATGCAGGATCTCGGTGAAACCAGCGATTTCGCTCGCCTTGCGTTGCGCCTGCATCTGGGCCTGCTCGGCGGCGGCAGTGGGGCCGCGCAACCGCCATTCGGTGAGCCATGCGAGCGCAATGAGGATCAGGATGCCGATGAGCGCGACGCCTCCGAGCAAGGGATGAAAGGTCGCGATCACCAGCAGGTAAACCAGAGTCCAGGGGAGGTCGGTGGCGGCCAGCAGCCCGGGGCCGCCGAGGAAGCCGCGCAGTACGGCCATGTCCTTCCACAGTTGCTGGGCGGTGGTGCCTGCATGCTGAGCTGGGGCGTGGAGCATGAATGGCGCCAGTTCTTGTGCGAACCGCTGCTCCAGTCCGTCGGCACGCGCGGCATACCAACGTACGCGCGATGTCTCGACCAGCCACCATGCCGCCAGCGACAAGGCGGCCGCCGCCAACAGCATGACCAGCGTTTCGCCACGGCGGCTGCTCAGTACCCGGTCGTAGATCTGCAGGGTTATGAGCGTGGGAATCAGCAACAGCACGTGGACGATGCTGCTGGCGAGGAGCGCACCCCCCAACTCGCGAGGAGACAGCCATGCGGCGGCGTGGCCGCTCTGCCTGCGTTTGAACATTCCCTATCCACCCTGATCTTTTTGGATTTGTAGTGGGGCGATTCTGCGGGCACCCGGCGTGCGTCGGCGCTAGTGGTAAACCCTAGGCGCAGGCCAGTGCCATCGGCCTGCAGCGCTCCGCCCAACAAACGCTTTTCTTAGTGCGTCTTGTCCGCCGGACTGCGCACCACCCCATAGCGCAGCAAGGTGCGCTCGCGCGCTTCGGCGTGGTCGACCACCGGCTTGGGATAGTTCTCGCCTAGCGTGACGCCGGCCGCCTGCAGCTCGAGCGGGCGCGCCGTCCAGGGCGCGTGGATTTCGGCGTTCGAGAGCCTGGCGAGTTGCGGCAAATAGCGCCGGATGAACTTGCCCTCGGGATCGAAGCGCTCGCTCTGCGTCACCGGGTTGAAGATGCGGAAGTAGGGCTGCGCATCGCAACCGCTGGAACTCGCCCATTGCCAGCCGCCGTTGTTCGACGAAAGCTCGAAGTCGTTCAGGTGTTCGGCAAAGTACGCCTCGCCACGCCGCCAGTCCAGCCCCAGATCCTTGCAGAGAAAGCTGGCCACCACCATGCGCAGGCGGTTGTGCATATACCCGCTCTGCTGGATCTGCAGCATGGCCGCGTCGACCAGCGGGTAGCCGGTTTGGCCCTGGCACCAGGCGTCGAACAGCGCATCGGCATGCTTGCCGTGGTGCCAGACGATCTTGTCGTACGCGGGCCTGAAGCTCTTGCCCGTTGCGACCTGCGGGTGGTGCGCCAGCACCTGAAAGTAGAAATCGCGCCAGATCAGTTCGCCGAGCCAGGTCGCGGCGCCGCTGTCGCCCTGGAGCGAGAGCTGGTGCGCCACCCCGGCCATCTGCCGGATCGACACGGTGCCAAAGCGCAGGTGCACGCCCAGGTAGCTCGGGCCGCGCACAGCGGGGTAGTCACGCGCGGCCTGGTAGCGGTCGATGCGCTGGAAGAAGTCGTCGAACAGTGCCGCGCCGCCCTGCGCACCTGTCGGAATATCTAGCTGGGCCAGGTTGCTGGGTGCGAAGCCGATGTCCTGCAGCGTCGGCACGGGCGCGCGCAGTGCGTCGGGCGGGGGCGCCAGCGCATCGGAGTAACCGCGAGACGGGTAGGGCTTGAGGTAGAACGCGTCCACCGTGGCGAGCCAGGCGCGCTTGTAGGGTGTGAAGACGGTATAGGGCTGGCCGGTTTTGGTGAGCAGCTCGTCGCGCTCGAAGATCGCCTGATCCTTGTAGGTGTGGAACGCCACGCCGGCGTTGGCCAGTGCGCCCAGCACCTGGGCATCGCGCGCCAACGCGGCCGGCTCGTCGTCGCGGTTCGCGAACACCGCCTGGACGTCGAGCGAACGGGCCAGCTGCGCGATCTCTTCCTCGGCCACCGCATGCCGCACGATCAGCCCGCCGCCGAGCCGGCGCAGCTCGGCGTCGAGTTCGACCAGCGATTCGCGGATGAACTCCACGCGCCGGTCGAACCGCGGCAGGGGGTCGAGGATGGCGCGGTCGAACACGAACACGCACACCACCTGGCGGCAGGCACGCAGCGCGTGATAGAGCGCCGCGTTGTCGTCGATCCGCAGGTCGCGGCGAAACCACATCAGCCCCTTGGGATAGATCTTGTCGACGGCAAGTAAAATCGGCGGCATGAGCTCCGATTCTGCCCCGATGAACCTGACGCATCACTTCCTGATAGCGATGCCGGGGCTGCAAGACGAGACCTTCGCGCGCAGCGTGGTCTATCTCTGCGAACACAGCGAGCGCGGCGCGCTCGGCCTGGTGATCAACAAGCCCAGCGACATCAACCTCAAGGTGCTGTTCGAAAAAGTCGAGCTGCACCTGTCGCGCCCCGAATTCGGCGAGGCGCCCGTGTTCCAGGGCGGCCCGGTGCAAACCGAGCGCGGCTTCGTGCTGCACGAGCCTGTGGTTGCCAACGCACCGGACAGCAAGGAGCTGGTCTACGCATCGACCATGACGATTCCCGGCGGGCTCGAAATGACCACCTCCAAAGACGTGCTCGAGGCCCTGGCCACCGGCGCGGGCCCGCGCAAGGTGCTGGTCTCGCTCGGCTACTCGGCCTGGGAGCAGGGCCAGCTCGAATCGGAGCTGGCCGAGAACAGCTGGCTCACCGTTGGCGCCGACCCGGCGGTGATCTTCGACACGCCGGTCGAGCAGCGCTACGACCGCGCGCTCATGCTGCTCGGCCTGGAAGCGTGGAAGCTGTCGCCCCATGCGGGGCATGCGTAGTGGTTGCTCGCCCCCAGTCTTCGTGCACTTCGTGTCGCTTCGCCAACCCCCTGCCGGGGGCGGGCCGGCCGCTTCGGGCGGCCGGGCGCGGCGCCCCCCGCGACCGCAACCTCACTCCTTCGCGGGTGGATCGATGAACAGTCCGGCAATTCCTGAAAAGGCTGCCGCTTCCGTTCCCGCCCATTTCCAGAGCTTCCTGGCCTTCGACTATGGCCAGAAGCGCACCGGCGTCGCCAGCGGCAACCGGCTGCTCAAGACTGCATCGCCTCAAGCCACCATCAAGGCCGAGGGCGATGCGCGCTTCGCCCAGGTCGAAGCCCGCATCCGCGAATGGCAACCCGATGCGCTGGTGGTTGGCGTGCCCTACCACCCCGATGGCGCACGCCACGAAAACACCGACAAGGCGCAGCGTTTCGCGCGCCAGCTGCACGGCCGTTTCAAGCTGCCGGTGTACGAAGTCGACGAGCGCTACAGCACCACCGAGGCGATCGCCTCGGGCGCGCGCGATGCCGACGCCGCCTCGGCCTGCATCATCCTGGAGCAATTTTTGAGGAACCTCCCGTGAGCAAGATCCCCGACGCCGAGGCGCTCTACACCGCGCTGCTGTCCGGCGTGAAAACGCTGATGCGCGCCGACACCCGGCTGGTCGGCATCACCTCGGGCGGCGCCTGGCTGGTCGAGCGGCTGCAGAAGGACCTGGGCCTGGCCGGTGCGCCCGGCATCATTTCGTCGGCCATGCACCGCGACGATTTTGCACGGCGTGGTCTCTCGGCCAGCGCGCAGACCGCGCTGCCGTTCGACGTGAACGGCGCCGACGTGCTGCTGCTCGACGACGTGCTCTACACCGGCCGCACCATCCGCGCAGTGCTAAACGAGCTGTTCGATTTCGGCCGGCCGGCTTGTGTGCGGCTGGCGGTGCTGGTCGACCGCGGCGGGCGCGAGCTGCCCGTGGCTGCGGACTTTGCCGCGACGCAACTGACCCTGCCCGACACCCAACTGCTCGCGCTCGCCCGCAGCCAGAGCGGCGCCTTCAGCCTCCAGGTCGAGGACAACACCTGATGCTCTACAAGCGCAATCCCCAGCTCAACAAGAACGGCGAGCTGCTGCACCTGCTGTCGATCGAAGGCCTGCCGAAAGACATCGTCACGCACATCCTCGACACCGCGGCCAACTTCACCAGTGTGAGCGACCGCGAGGTCAAGAAGGTGCCGCTGCTGCGCGGCAAGAGCGTGTTCAACCTGTTCTTCGAGAACTCGACGCGCACGCGCACCACCTTCGAGATCGCGGCCAAGCGCCTCTCGGCCGACGTGATCAACCTCGACATTGCGCGCTCCTCGGCCACCAAGGGCGAGTCGCTGCTCGACACCATCGCCAATCTCTCCGCGATGGCGGCCGACCTGTTCGTGGTGCGGCACAGCGAATCGGGCGCGCCCTACCTGATCGCGCAGCACGTCGCGCCCCACGTACACGTGGTCAATGCCGGCGACGGGCGCCACGCGCACCCGACGCAGGGGCTGCTCGACATGTACACGATCCGGCACTACAAGAAGGACTTCGCGAACCTCACGGTCGCGATCGTCGGCGACGTGCTGCACTCGCGCGTGGCGCGCTCCGACATCCATGCACTCACCACGCTCGGTTGCGCTGAAGTCCGTGTCGTGGGCCCCAAGACATTGGTGCCGGCCGACATGGCGCAGATGGGCGTGCGTGTCTGCCACACGCTCGAAGAGGGAATCAAGGGCTGCGACGTGGTCATCATGCTGCGCCTGCAGAACGAGCGCATGAGCGGTGCGTTGCTGCCGTCGTCGCAGGAGTTCTTCAAGACCTACGGGCTCACGCAGGAGAAGCTGCAACTGGCCAAGCCGGACGCGATAGTGATGCACCCGGGCCCGATCAACCGCGGCGTCGAGATCGACTCGGCCGTGGTCGACGGCAAGCAGAGCGTGATCCTGCCGCAAGTCACTTTCGGGATCGCGGTGCGCATGGCCGTGATGAGCATCGTGGCGGGAACAGACGCATGAACATCCTCATCACCAATGGTCGCGTCGTGGATCCGGCTTCGGGCTTCGACAAAAAGGGGTCGATCGCGATTGCCAACGGTGCCATCGTGGCCATTGACAACATTGCAGGTGATTTCAAGGCCGAGCGCACGATCGACGCATCCGGCTGCATCGTCGCGCCGGGCCTGGTCGACCTTGCGGCGCGCCTGCGCGAGCCCGGCTACGAGCACGAAGGCATGCTCGACAGCGAGATGGCCGCGGCGGTCGCGGGTGGCGTGACCAGCCTTGTGTGCCCGCCCGACACCGATCCGGTGCTCGACGAGCCTGGCCTGATCGAGATGCTGCGCTTTCGCGCCGAGAAGCTGAAGGGCGCGCGCCTGTTCCCGCTCGGCGCGCTCACGCGGGGCCTGGCCGGCGAGGTGCTGACCGAAATGGCAGCGCTCACCGAAGCCGGCTGCATCGGCTTCAGTCAGGCCGACGTCGCGCTGGCCGACACGCAGGTGCTGCAGCGTGCCTTGCTCTACGCCAGCACCTTCGGCCATACCGTCTGGCTGCGGCCGCAGGATCGCGATCTGGGCAAGGGCGTCGCTGCCAGCGGCCCGCTCGCCACGCGGCTGGGCCTCGCCGGTGTGCCGGTGGCGGCAGAAACGATAGCGCTGTTCACCATCATCGAACTCATGAAGAGCACCGGCGCGCGCGTCCATGTGTGCCGGCTTTCAAGCGCGGCCGGCGTGCAACTGGTGCGCGAGGCCAAGGCGGCCGGCCTGCCGCTCACGGTCGACGTCAGCATCAATTCGCTGCACCTCACCGACACCGACATCGGCTTCTTCGACAGCAAGGCCCGGCTGAACCCGCCGCTGCGGCAACAGCGCGACCGCGATGCGCTGTCGGCCGCGCTGGCCGACGGCACCATCGATGCGCTGGTGTCCGACCACACGCCGGTCGAAGCCGATGCCAAGACGCTGCCGTTCGCTGAAAGCGAAGCTGGCGCCACCGGGCTCGAGCTGCTGCTGCCGCTCGCGCTGCAGTGGGGCGAGCGCAGCGGCGCCGGCCTGCGCCGCGCGCTCGAGGTCGTGACCAGCGCGCCGGCCCGCCTGATCGGCAGGGCCGGCATCGGCCAACTCACAGCCGGCGGCAAGGCTGACCTCTGCGTGTTCGACGCCGATCACGAATGGCAGGTTCGGCCCGAAGCCCTGCGCAGCCAGGGCAAGAGCACGCCGTTCGCCGGCTATGCGCTGCGGGGCAGGGCGCGCTTGACGCTCGTGGGCGGTCGCGTGGTGCACGAGGCCTGACATGAACCCCCACGCTCACGCTTCGTGTATTCGCTGCCCCCCGAGGGGGCGTCGGCCTTCCTTGGGGCGGCCCGGCGGAAGGCCTGACATGAACCCCCACGCTCATCACTTCGTGTATTCGCTGCCCCCCGGGGGGGCGCAGGCCTCCCTTGGGGCGGCCCGGCGGAAGGCCTGATCGCCGATGCGTAATCTATCGGCCTGCTGGAAGCTGTTGCGTGCCATCGCGCATGCGTTGTCGGGCTGGTGGATCATCCGCAGCACCTTCGACCGGATGACGCCGCAGCAGCGCGGCGAAAGGGTGCGGCGCTGGGCGCGCGAGATGCTCGAAGTGCTGGGCATCCGGCTCGTCGTGCAGGGCACGCCGGCGGCGCAGGGTCCGATGCTGCTGGTTTGCAATCACCTCTCGTGGCTCGACATCCTCGCGATCCATGGGGCGCAGCATGTGCGCTTCGTGTCCAAGGCCGAAGTCAGGCGCTGGCCGCTGATCGGCTCGCTCGCCACCGGGGCCGGCACGCTCTACATCGAGCGTGATCGGCGTCGCGATGCGGTGCGCGTGGTGCACCACATGACCGAGGCGCTGCGCAACGGCGACCTGGTGGCGATCTTTCCCGAAGGCACCACCAGCGACGGTCACGGGCTGCTGCCGTTTCATGCCAACCTTTTGCAGGCCGCGATCTCCTCGGGTACGCCGGTGCAGCCGGCGGCGCTGCGTTTCGCCGATGCCGCCACGGGCGAGAGCAGCGCCGCGGCGCGCTACATCGACGATGACAACCTGGCGACCTCGCTCTGGCGCACGCTGCAGGCGCCGCCGCTGCTGGCCATCGTGCGTTTCGGGGAGCCTCAGTCCGCGCAGGGCCGCGAGCGCCGCACCTGGGCCCGCTCGCTGCACGAAGACGTCCAGCAGCTGCGGCGCGAAACGCTGGGCTGACCCGCCAAAAAAAACAGCGCCCCGAGGGGCGCTGTACAACGGCGCAGTGATGCGCCGGGAGGAGGAATCTGTTGGGGCGTTCTCTGTCTCAGAGAATTCCGAAAACCTTCAGGCCGATGATCACGACGATCGGCACGCCGCAGAGCCAGAGGATGATGCTTTTCATGAACGTCTCCGGTGTGTGGATGTGAGTTCAGCTTAGGTGGCCCCCGCGTAGACGCTGCCAGCAAATGCAATCCACCCGCGTCGGCGGGTGCCTACATCACATCACCGTGGCGTGCGGGTGAAGCGGATGCGCCAGCGTGTCGGCGATCAGGCGCAGCGCGTGGTCGCACTCGTCGCGGCCCAGGCGGCGGCCGCCTCAGCCTGATGCAGCGGCGCCCGCACCCTGGGCTTTTGTGAGAAGCGACTTCAGCTTTCTCTTTGCGACCCTCAGCTTGTTTCGCATATAGAGGTTTCGGAGGTCGGACGCCATCAGCGCGAGGTAGGGGTTCCGTTGTGACGCACCCTGCTTTTTCTCGTTGAGGATCAGCTGGATGGACTCGGCCAGATAGTGGAAGGCATGCGGTCGGTCGACAAACTGCTCCCACGCCTCGCGTGCCAGTCGGCCCAGTTCCTTGTAGGGTTTGTCGGCCAGGATTCGCGGAAGCTCGTCGAGCTGGCTCTCTTTCACCCGGATGCTGAAGGTGTCCCAGGGAATGAAGGGCGGTGCAACCCAATCGTCCGAAATGATCACGGGGCAGCGCCCCAGTTCCATCGCTTCGAACAGGCGGTAGGTGCTCGGGCCAATGCCCCGCGGCGCCAGGATGAAGCGGCTGCGGGCACAGGTTTCGACGTACTCGGACTCGTACCGGGCGCGCTCCTCGGGCCCCAGCTGCCACGCGTATCGGCCGGCCGTATTGACCACCTGCGTGTTGGGAACCTTGGCGTGCAGAATTCGATCGCGCACCGCGCAGTTGTAGGAGCCGACAAAGGAGTAGAGGAGATCCTGCTCCACCCGCAGGTCGCGGGCACGGGTCACTGCCTTGTTTTCCTCGATGCGCGCCAGGTACACGCCGCCCGCCGACAGCCCGGCTCTGTGGTGGGGCGCCCGGATGGAAGGGTAGACCCCTTGCACGAGCGGAAAAGCGTAGTCCCAGTCGTGATACAGAAAGGTCTTCTCAGGATGGCGCCGCCGCAGCGGGTGCCAGAAGACTCTCTCCATGAACATGTCCTGCCCCGGATGGCCTTCCATGAACAGGATCGCGTGGGCCGAGTCCGGATCGTCGGTGATCGTGTGCTGCCCGTGGACGTCGAGCGCGGCCGACTCGCGCAGCCAATCGGCCGCAAACTTGCCCCATACGGCTTCAGGGTACGCAGATACAACGTGGAGTTTCATGCTGGATCCTGGGTGATGGAGAGTGCAGGCAGCGCGCTGCCGATACGCAATGACTATCGCATTTCGCTTGGCATGCTGGCCAAAGCGGGATCCCGCAGCGGGTGGTGCCTTCGACAGGAATCGAACCTGTATCTGAGTCTTAGGAGGACCCCGTTCTATCCATTGAACTACGAAGACGCAGGCCGTTGACTGAGCCCACGCGATTCTAGGTGCTGCTTTCGCCCGAGAGGTAACCCTAAGCGTTGCGAAAGTGTTTGGATCAAAAAGTTAACAAAAGTATCAAATTTGCATTATCGTAGGGCTGCCCAAGCATCCGGCCGCCTCGGTGCCTTCAGGCACTTCTACCGGCAGCGGCACGACCATCTTGTGAGCATGCACGTGAATCAAATTTCCGGACAGATCTATTCGCTTCAGATCCTGAGGGCCGTGGCGGCGGCAAGTGTGGTCTATGCGCACACCTTCACCGCGCCGCTATTCGGCACCTTCGGGGTCGACTTGTTCTTCGTCATCAGCGGCTTCGTGATGTACATGATCGTGCGGCGTCCGGACACGACCCCTGCGAGCTTTCTTGCCGCGCGCGTTGCGCGGATTGTGCCGCTGTACTGGGCCGTGACCACCATGGTGCTGATCACCGCCTGGCTGGCGCCGCAACTGATGGGGACGACGGTTGCCAACCTGGCCGATTACTTGAAGTCCCTCCTGTTCATCCCCTACCTTCGGGCTGACGGGTTCATGGTTCCAATGTTGATGCCGGGCTGGTCTCTCAACTACGAGATGCTCTTCTACTTCATGATCCTGGGCGTCCTTTCCGTCAGCAAGCGTGCTTTCTTCTGGCCGCTCAGCGCAATGCTGCTCGCGTATTTTTTCCTCGGTGCCCTGGCCCAACCCAAAAGCCTCGCGCACACGTTCTTTCATACGACGCTCTGGCTCGAGTTCATCCTCGGCATGCTCTGCTATGTGGTCTATGAAAAGGTGAGGGTGCCGCAGATCCCCAAGAAGGTCATTTGTGCTGCGCTTTTGGCGCTTTTTGTGCTTCTCGCCGTGTTGGAAGCCCGAGTCGAGCGCTTCTTTGCTGCCGGTGTCCCAAGCGCTCTCATCCTGCTTTTGGCACTCCAGCTGGAGGGTGCCCTCAAGACCTTGCGTGCGTCCGTTCTGCGGGTTCTCGTCCATATCGGCGACGCGAGCTATGCCACCTACCTCTCGCACATGTTTGTCGTTGGAATTGTCGAGCGAATCCTTTTTGCAAGGACGGGTATCGAAAAGAATACCTTTACCGCGATCTTCACGATCGCATGTGCCTTGGCGGCAGGTTCGTTGATCTACCGTCTTATCGACCGTCCACTCTCCAATGGCGCGCGCCGCTGGCTCAAGCAGCTGAGATTCCCATCGCGTCGGGTCGCGTAGCGCCAGGGTGCAGGAGGGTCTGGCGTTTGCTCAGTCGTACTGCACCGTGTAGATCAGGTCGACGCCGCTCTGAACACCCGCCTGGCCGCGCAGCGTAAGGCGCTTGGTGAGGTCATAGAAGATGTACAGCGTGCCGAGCGTTCCGGCCAGGCTGCGCTCGTAGGTCACGTAGAAGTCCTGTGACAGGCGCTTGCCGAGCGTGATGGCCGAGCCTTTCAGGTCGCCGCTGCTGCCCGGGCCCTTGAAGCCGATCTCGTCCAGCCCGAAGCGGTTGGCGATGCCGCCGCCGGTGCCGCCCTTGCCGATGCCGCTCAGCAATGCCAGGGCAGCCTGCTGCATCAGCATTGCCTCGCCGCCGCTGCTGGCCGATGCGCGGCCGAGCACCACCCATGACAGAGTCTCCGCGTCCGACAGCGTGGGCTCGGAGTAGAGGCGCACGCGGGGCGACTGCGCAGTGCCGGTGATCTGCACGCCGGCCCGCTGCGTGATGTTGGGGCGGATCGCGAGGATGTCGAGCGCCGGGTTGTCGAACGGGCCGTTGAAGCGCGCGATGCCGGTTTCCACGTCCATCTGCTGGCCATAGGCGCGGTACTGGCCCTTGACCGTTTTCACTTCGCCGGTGATGCGCGGCGGCGTGCCCATGCCGGCGCTGCGGATGTCGAGCTTGCCTTCGAGCCGCGTGGTGATGCCGCGGCCCTGCACCGCAAAGTCGTCGCCGAGGTCGAAGTTGACGGCGATGTCCGGCGGCTTGGCTGTTTGCGCTGCGGCGGGGCGCGCTTCTTCGCGTGCTGCCTTCTGCTGCGCAACCTTGGCGGCTGCGGCCGCCTCGCGGTCTTTCGCGGCCGAGCGCACCACCACGTCGCTGCCCAGGCTGGGCGCGGTTTCGTCGGGCAGGATGATCACGGCACGATCGGTCTTGAGGTCGCCGCGCAGGGTGATCTGGCCGGTTTCGAGCCGCGCCTGCAGGTCGCCGGAGACGGTGACCTGGCGGTCGGTGCGCACCAGCAGGCGCAGCGACCGAAGCTGGGCCTGCATCGCCATGCGGATGCCCGAGGCCGACGGCGTCGCTGCGCCCCAGCTCACCGTGCCGCGCGCCGAGAGCGTGCCGCCGTCGCTGGCAGCTTCGCTCGCAGAGGTGCTGCGGTTGCCGCCCTGGCCCGGGATGCGGGTGCTGCTGCCGGGACCGCCGCGCAGCGTGAACTCGGTCAGCTCGAGCCGGTCGCCGGTGAGGTTGGCGCGCAGGCGGCCGTCGCGCAGGTCCAGGCCTTCGACCTGCGCACGCAAGGCCAGCTTGTCGGCACCGAGCATGCCGTTCCAGCGCGGCGCGGCGCGGCTGCCGGACAGGGTGGCGTCGGCCTCGAGCGTGCCTGCGATGCGCCAGCCCGGCGGCGCCAGCATCGACCACACGCCGAGGTTCGGCAGCCGGGCCGTGACCTTGCCGGCCAGCGGTGCGTCTTCCGCCCACTGCCAGCCGCCGGCGCGCTGCTGCACTCGGGTGCTGACTTCGGCGTTGATCTGGCCGGCGCGTTCGCTGTCCCAGGCCAGTTGGGCCTTGACCGTGTCGCCCTGGGCGTCGAGGCTCACTTCGGCGCGGCGCACGCCCGCCGGCGTGCTCGGGCCGGCACCGGCCGAGTCGGTGGTGATCTCGCTCGCCGTTCCGGTGCCGGTGCTGCGCAGCCGGCGTATCAGCGCGGCTTCGCCGGCCTGCACGCGGATGTCGCCGCTCTGGCGCGCGAGCCGGGCGCGCGCGCGCAGCGTGTCGCCGGCATCGATGTCCCAGTCGCCATCGAACAGCAGGTCGCCGCTCACGCCCAGATCGGCCAACGCGCTGTTGCCGCCTAGCGCCTCGGCCCATGCCATCGGCAAGCCTTGCAGCTTGCCCTGCGATTGCAGGCGATAGGCACGGTTCGCGCGGTTCGGTGCTGCGCCGCTCTGGCTGAAGCGCACCGGCTGCCAGTCGAGCCGCACGGTGCCCGGCGCCGGGCCGCGCAAGGTGGCGCTGCCGGCCGTGGCTTCGATGTCGAGCTTGTCGCTGCCGGTGCGGATCGTGGCGCTGACCGGGCGGCCGAGTTCCAGCGTCCAGGGGCTGGGGACGGTGCTGTCCTGGGCCTGCAGTTTCAGGCTCGCGAGCGCCGCCTGCCACTGGTTGGCGCGCACCAGTCCGCCGCTGGCTCGGGTGTCGAGCGTGAACTTGCGCGTGCCGCTGCCGGCTTCACCCTGCAGCGACAGCGTGGCATGCGCCAGGCTGCCGGCCAGCTCGGCGCGCAGGCCGCGCAACTGAACCGCCGTGGCCGGCCCCGTGGTGGGCGGCGGCAGCTTCAGATCCAGCCGCGGCGCGGCCAGCGTGGCCTGCAGCGTCGGCTCGGCGGTGCGCGCTGCGGCCGGCTGGTCGATGTTTTGCAGGCGGCGCTGCACGGCCTGCCAGCCGCCTTGCCAGCGCGCGTCGAGCTTTGCGTTGCCTGCAACCGTGGTGCCGGCAAACGCATCGGCCAGCCCGGGCAACTGCTCGATCCATTTCTGCAACATGGCCGCGTCGTCAACCTGGGCCTTGAGTTCGCCCGCGCCCTGGGCCGGCGCGATGCGGCCGTCGATCTGGGCGCTGCCTCCCGGCAAGGTCATCTGCAGCTTGCCGCTGCCGGCCTGCTCGGCCACGCGCAGCTGCAGCTTGCCGTCGATGTGGGTGCGCAGTGCGTCGATGCGCAAGGTGCGCAGGTCGAGCACCTGGTCTTGCCACTGGCCCTGGGCCACGGCGCGGTCAAGCCGCAGGCCTTGCAGCGCGCCGGCTGCGCCCGCGCCGCCGTCGGCATTCAGCGCCAGGTCGAACAGCAAGGCCTCACCGCGCTGCTCGGCGCTCAGGCGGCCGTCGATGCGCGCGCCGGCCAGCTGGGTGTGCAACTCGCCGGGGCGCACGTCCTGGACCGTGGCCTTGATCTGCCAGGGTTCGGGCGCGGGGCTCCAGCGGCCTTCGGCGTCGATGCGGCCTCTGCCGGCGCGCACCGTGGCTTGCGGGATTGTCCAGCGGGTGCCGTCGAAGCCGGCTTTGGCTTCGACCTGCTCGACCGGCAGTTTGCCCCGATCCCATGGGCCGGGATCGGCGTTGCGAATGTTGACCGTGCCTTGCCAGCCGTTCGGGCCGGCGGCCGCATCGGGCCCGGCGATCAGTTGGCCGCTCAGCAAGGTCGCCGGTGCTTGGGGCCAGAGGAGCGCCAGGTCGACGTTCTGAAGATCGGCCTTGGCGTCGATCACGGGTTGCGGCAGCCAGGGCGCGAGGTTGGCGACCAGCTGCGCCTGCATCGGTCTGGCTTCGTCCTGCAGGGCGGGTTTGAGGTCGGCGGCGACGGCCAGGCGCGCGTCGCGGCCGGCCAGCGCGCCCCGGATGCTGGCGCTGGCCAGCACGTCGATGCTGTGCGCCTGGTCGAGCGGCGCGCGCACGCGGCCATCGAGCGCCGCTTCGATCGCCATCGGCGCCGGGCCCTGCAGCTTGAGCTTGCCGCTGTAGTGGCCGTCGGCAATGTCGACGCCGTCGAGCTGCACCACATGCTGCGCGCCGGCGTAGCGGTAGTGGCCGGCTAGCTGGTCGGCCTGCAGCGGTGGCGGGCCGTTCCAGCGCAGCGTGTCGACGCGAAACGGCAGGTCGATCTCGATCGGCAGCGCGAGCTGCTCGAGCGGCTCGAGCGGCTTGTCGTCGGGCGGGCCGCGCCGCTCCGCGGTGATCAGCGCGGCATGCACTTCGCCGAGCTTGAACTGGCGGCTCAGCAGCGGCCGAAGGCTCCAGCCGATCGTGGCCTGGTGCACCTCGACCGCGAGCGTCGGGCTCTGCCAGCGCAAAAAGCCGATGCGGCCACCGTTGCGCAGCGAGCCGCTGACCTCGCGGCTCTCGAGCGACTGATCCGCCGGCAGGTAGCGCGCGGCCCGGGCCAGCGTGAAGGCGAGCGACTGGTTCGAGCCGATCCACCACCAGCCGGTGGCGACCAGCACCGCGAGCAGGGCCAACATGCCGCCGAACGTCCAGGCTACGGCGCGCAATGCCCGGCGCATGCGCGAGCGGCGCTGCGTGTCAGGCAGGGAAGGCTTTGCGTCGGGCGCTTCGGGTTGCATCGACCGGCTCAGAAGTTGAAGCCGAGCCGCAGATGCAGCCTCAGCTTCTTCGTGTCCACGCCATAGGCGACGTCGGCCTGCACCGGACCGACCGGGCTCTTCCAGCGCGCGCCGACGCCGACGCCGACCTTGGCCTTGAGCAGGCCGACCTTGTCGGCCACTGCGCCGGCGTCGACGAACATCGTGCTCTCCCAGTCGGTCATTTTTCCCTGGTAGACGAACGGGCGCTGCCATTCGACGCTGGCCACGCCGAGGTAGCGGCCGGCCATGGTCTGGCCACTGGCGTTGACGGTGCCGATCTGCCGGTAGCTGTAGCCGCGCACGGTGGTGTCGCCGCCGGTCAGAAACTGCAGCGTGCTGGGGATCTGTGCTGCGTCGCTCGCCATCACGGCGCCGGCCTCGGCACGCAGTGCGAGCCGGCTGCGGCGCGCCTCGGTGCCGTCGGCCGCCTGTACCGTGCCGAGCGGCACGATGCCGAGCCAGCGCACATAGCTGCGCACGAACGGCAACTGCTGCCCGGTCAGCGTGTAGCCGGTGCCGAGCTCGACCGCGAGGCCGTGGCCGCGCGAAGGTGTGGCGGGATTGTCGAAGTAGCGGCCCGTCCAGCTCCAGTTGACGCTGACTGCCGAGGCCGACGGCGGCGCGCTTACGCCCTTGTTCTGGGCGTAGTCGTACTGCAGGAAGTAGCTGCGGTCGATGTGGTCGCTGGCCTTGCTTCGGCCGCCGCGCAGCCGGCCGCTGTCGACCTCGTAGTCGCCGGAGTTGTCGCGCTTGAGTTCGCCGCCACTGAACCAGCGCCAGCCGTGGTCGTCGGGGATCGCGTTCCACTCGGTGCCGAGCGATTTGGTTTTCTGGTCTATCAGCAGCTTGGACACGGCGCGCCAGCCGAGCAGCGGCATGCGGTTGTGGATGTGGTCGACGCTGAGCCTGGCGCCGCTGTCGGTGGTGAAGCCGACGCCGGCCACCACTTTCTGCAGCGGCGCCTCGCGCACCTGCGCGATCACAGGCGCGGTGAGCGGGTCGGTGCCGTCGGTGTCGAGCGTGAGAAAGACCGAGTCGTAGTAGCCGCTGCTCGCCAGGCGCTGCTGCGCGTCGAGCAGCTTCTGCTGGTCGTAGTCGCTGCCCGTGGGCACGCGCGCAATGCGGCGGGCGCCGTCGGGGTTGTAGCGCTCGTTGCCGCGAACCTGCAACGGGCCGAAACGGTAGGCCGGGCCCGAGTCGTACCCGACTTCCAGGCGGGCACTCGCGCTGTCGGCGTCTATGTCGGCCCGGCTGCTGCGAATGCTGGCGGTGGCGAACCGCCTGGCCGTCAGCGCCCGCAGCCCGGTCGACTTGGCGTTGTCCCACGCTTGCTGGCTGAAGGGTTGGCCCGGCCGCAGCGTCCAGCCTGCGCGCACCGTGTTGCGCTGGCCCTCGGCGCTGGCGTCATCGGCCACCGCGCCGGCGAAGCCGATCTCGACCTGCTTCACTCGGGCGGGCTGGCCGGGTTCGACGGTGATGAGTACCTCGCGCGGGGCGGCGGCGTCGGGTGTTTCGCGCAGTTCCAGCGTCAGGGTCGGCGCGAAGTAGCCAAGGGTGCCGAGCAACTCGCGCGCGTTGGCCTCGGCCGCGACCATGAGGCGCGAAAGCTCGGCGCTGCCGAGGTCGTCGATCTGGCGGTAGCGCTGCAGTTCGAGGTGGCGGATCAGGTGGTCGCGCAGCGCGTCGGGTGCCTTGACCTCGACGCTGAATGCGTCGCGTGCCTTGGCCGCCTTGTCCTCACCGCCCGGGTCGCCGACGGGGCGCGCAACCGAGGCCGGTGCTTCCTGCCGGGCCGGCAGAAAGCTGCACCCTTGCAACGCAAGGGCACTCGCAAAAAGAAACGCCGGCATCCATGCCGGCGTGATGAAGGGGGCCACCCTGCGCATCCGCCCGATTCTGACAGCATGCGGCCGCCCGCCTGCAGCGCGCGGGCACGGCGGGAAGACGCTTCAGCGTTTGGCCAACTTGCGCGCGGCCGACCAGAGAATCGGCGGCGCCACCATCTGCGCCACGCGCTTGAGCTTGTCGAAGCGGCGGATCTTGAGGAACACCGAAGACACCTGGTCTTCGCGCGTCTTGCCGGCGTCGGGACTGGTGTAGTAGTAAGCCGTGATCGAGCGGCGCGGCCGACCGTCGGGCGGTTGCATCGGGCCGGGATGACCGTGATAGCTGACCGGGCTGTGCGGCAGCAGCAGCGTGTGGCCGAACTCGGGCAACACGCGCGTGACGCATTGCTCGCGCTGGGCATCCCAGAGTTCGAGCGATGCGCCCCATTCGTGCTGCCAGCCCTTGTTGAGGTAGGTGATGAACACCATCTCGTTCTTCAGTCCGAGGTGGCGGTGCAGGTTGAAGTCGCGGTGCACCGCGAAGGTGGCGCCGGGGCGGCTCTCGTGCAGGCCGCCGCCGAACAGCTTGGGGTCGGGCAGCAGGTAGGGCACGCCGGTGATCGACGACACCCATTCGGTGAACCAGCCCGAATTGACCACATCGACATACAGCTGCGAGGCCGGCCCGAGGCGCGCGCCCAGCACCGAGCGCCGGGTGGATTCGTAATGGCTCTTGACATCGGCCCACTCGGCACCCGGCAGTGCTTCGAATTCCTCGGCCACGAGTTCGAGCAGGCGGGGGTTGAAAAGGCCCTCGATTACCAAGTGCGGAAACGGCTTGCCGGCCTGCAATTGATCCCGCAGCGCCTGTCGGCGCTCAGGCTGGAAGAATTGTCGATCGACAAGCTCGTGCAGAGGCAGCCGCACGCCGCGGATGGTGACGGAGTCGGCTTCCGGCAACGTGCTTGGCTGGGGCACCGAACCGACGGCTTTGGATTCTTGAGGCGATATGTACACGATGGTACGCGGGGAAGTGCCCGTCGAAATGTGATTACAAAGTACTAATGTAACGACAAGTCTCTAGCGTAACAAGTCATCTAACGGCCTATGACCTCCAGTTTCAAGGGAATGCGCGCTCGTCGCTTACTTCGAGAGCAGGCGCATGGCCTCTTCAAGGCCCTTGAGCGTGAGCGGAAACATGCGATGCGACACAAGTTGCTGCATGACGGCAATGCTCTGCCGGTACTGCCAGACGCCCTGGGGCTCGGGGTTGATCCAGGCGAACTTGGGGAAGGCGTGGGTCAGGCGCTGGATCCATTCGGCGCCGGCCTCTTCGTTGTTGTACTCGACGCTGCCGCCTGGCTGCAGGATCTCGTAGGGGCTCATGGTCGCGTCGCCGACGAAGATGAGCTTGTAGTCCTTGTTGTACTTGCGCAGGATGTCCCAGGTCGCGAACTTCTCGGAGAAGCGGCGCTTGTTGTTCTTCCACATGAAGTCGTACACGCAGTTGTGGAAGTAATAGAACTCAAGGTGCTTGAACTCGGTCTTGACGGCCGAGAACAGTTCTTCGACGCGCTGGATGTGCTCGTCCATCGTGCCGCCCACGTCCATCAGCAGCAGCACCTTGACGTTGTTGTGGCGCTCCGGCCGCATCTTGATGTCGAGGTAGCCGGCGTTGGCGGCGGTTGACTGGATGGTGTGATCCAGGTCGAGCTCCTCCTCGTGGCCTTCGCGTGCGAACTTGCGCAACCGCCGCAGCGCGACCTTGATGTTGCGCGTGCCGAGCTCCTGGCTGTCGTCGTAGTCCTTGTAGGCGCGCTGGTCCCACACCTTGACCGCGCTCTTGTTCTTGCCGGCGCCGCCGATGCGGATGCCCTGCGGGTTGTAGCCGCCGTGGCCGAAGGGCGAGGTGCCGCCGGTGCCGATCCACTTGTTGCCGCCTTCGTGGCGCTCCTTCTGCTCCTCGAAGCGCTTCTTCAGCGTCTCCATGAGCTCGTCCCAGCCCATCTTCTCGATCTTGGCCTTTTCTTCGGCCGTGAACTCGCGTTCCAGCGTCTTGCGCAGCCAGTCGAGCGGCACTTCCTTGGTGAAGTCGGCCAGCATCTCCACGCCCTTGAAGTAGGCGGCGAAGGCGCGGTCGAACTTGTCGTAGTGCTTCTCGTCCTTCACCAGCGAAGTGCGGCTCAGGTAGTAGAAGTCATCGAGCGCGAAAGCACCGTCGGAATCGGGGCCGACCACGTTGGCCTGCAGCGCCTCCAGCAGCACCAGATACTCCTTGACGGACACTGGCAGCTTGGCCGAGCGCAGGGTGTAGAAGAAGTCGATCAGCATGGCGCGTCACTCCTTTTCGGGTCGGGGCTTGTTCAGCAGATACAGCAGCTGGGCCTTGATTTCGGGCCATTCGCCGGCGCTCACGCTGTACATCACGGTGTCGCGGATGGTGCCGTCGCGACGCAGCGCATGGCTGCGGATCACGCCGTCCTTGCGGGCACCGAGCCGCTCGATCGCGCGCTGCGAGGCATGGTTGAAGTTGTCGGTGCGCCAGCCCACCACGTTGCAGCCGAGCGTGTCGAACGCGTGCGTGAGCATCAGCAGTTTGCAGGTGGTGTTGACGTGGGTGCGCTGGCAGCGTTTGGCATACCAGGTGTAGCCGACCTCGACCCGTTTCACGGCCGGAAGGATGTCGTGGTAGCTGGTGCTGCCGAGCACGGTGCCCGTGGTCTCGTCGGTGACGGCAAAGGCGAAACGGTTGCCGGCCTCCCGCATCTGCAACGCGGTTTCGATGTAGCCCCGCGTGTCTTGCGGCTCGGGCACCGAGGTCACGCGGATCTGCCAGAGCTCGCCATCGGCGGCTGCGGCGCGCAGGCCTTCTTCATGCGCCAGCGCCAGCGGCACCAGTGCAATGCCGCGCGAAGAGAGCGTCACGGGTTCGACGAGAGCCAATCTCAGCTCCTCGGGTCGCCGTACTTGCGCTTGTACAAGGCGCGGGCAATTTGCACGCCGGCGCCGCCGCCGATGCCGATCAGCAGGATGCCGAAGATCGTGTTGTTGCCGTAGCCGGCGCCCAGTGCATCGAGGCCGAGCATCAGCCCCAGCCAGCGGCCGAGCAGCGCGCCGCCCAAAAACAGTGCGGCCTGTGCGACGCCAAGCAGCAGCTGCTGCTTCGTCGGATGCGGAGTTGCGCTCATTTTTTCGGGGCTCAACGGTTGTTGCGCTGCATGAACACCAGCTTTTCGAACAGCGTCACATCCTGTTCGTTCTTGAGCAGCGCGCCCACCAGCGGCGGCACCGCAACCTTGTCGTCCTTGCTTTGCAGCGCTTCGACCGGAATGTCTTCGGCCAGCAGCAGCTTGAGCCAGTCGAGCAGTTCGGACGTCGAAGGCTTCTTCTTGAGGCCCGGCAGGTTGCGCACGTCGTAGAAGGTCTTCATCGCCGCCGTCAGCAGCTGCTGCTTGAGGTCGGGGAAGTGCACGTCAACGATCTGCTTCATCGTCGCCGCATCGGGGAACTTGATGTAGTGGAAGAAGCAGCGGCGCAGGAACGCGTCAGGCAATTCCTTCTCGTTGTTCGAGGTGATGAACACCACCGGCCGGTGCTTCGCACGAATGAGCTCGCGCGTTTCGTAGCAATAGAACTCCATGCGGTCGATTTCGCGCAGCAGGTCGTTCGGGAATTCGATGTCGGCCTTGTCGATCTCGTCGATCAGCAGCGCGACCGGCTCGTCGGACGTGAAGGCCTGCCAGAGCACGCCCTTGACGATGTAGTTGTGGATGTCCTTGACGCGCTCGCCGCCGTCCACGCCGGACAGCTGCGAATCGCGCAGCCGGCTCACCGCGTCGTATTCATAGAGGCCCTGCTGTGCCTTGGTGGTCGACTTGATGTGCCATTGCAGCAGCGGCAGCTTCAGCGCCTCGGCGACTTCCTCGGCCAGCATTGTCTT
The DNA here is from genome assembly GCF_051216545.1 of Variovorax nitratireducens. Lineage (NCBI taxonomy): Bacteria > Pseudomonadati > Pseudomonadota > Betaproteobacteria > Burkholderiales > Comamonadaceae > Variovorax > Variovorax nitratireducens. Next base: position 220,186 of record NZ_JBPJZO010000006.1, on the reverse strand, counting down.
GCCGGTGCCGGGTTCGCCCTTGACCAGCAGCGGGCGCTTCAGCGTGATGGCGGCGTTGACCGCGAGCATCAGATCCTGTGTGGCGACGTAGTTGTCGGAGCCCTTGAATTTCATGAGTCAGGTGGAGCTGGGTGGATGAAAAAGAACACGTCCGATCTGCGTTGCGAAGCGCTCGGCGCGCTCGGCACAGGGCCGCAATGAGCCCCCGCATATAATCAAATGTTGATCTGAAAACTGTATCTCCACGAGATTGTGCGCGCAAAATGAACAAGCTGTTGACCACGATGTTTGCCCTTGGTGTCGCTTGCGTGACGCTCTCGGCACAGGCCCAGAAGGTGACGGGCAACGCCGAAAACGGGGGCAAGAAGATCGCGATGTGCGTGGGTTGCCACGGCATCATCGGCTACCAGGCCAGCTTTCCTGAAATCCACAAGGTGCCCAAGATCGCGGGCCAGAGCGCCACGTACCTCGCGGCGGCGCTCAACGCCTACAAGGGCGGCGACCGCAAGCACCCGACCATGCGCGCCATTGCCGATTCGCTCACGGAGCAGGACATCGCCGATCTCTCCGCCTACTACGCCCAGCTCGGCGTGCAGGAAGGCGATGCGCCCCCGGCCGCCGCCGCGAAGGCGCCGAGCGAAACGGTGCAGGCGCTCATCGCGCGCGACAAGGACAACACCTGCACCAAATGCCACGGTGCCAACTTCAACACGCCGAATGACGGCACCGTGCCCAAGCTGGCCGGCCAGCACGCCGACTACCTGCTGGTGGCGCTGAAGTCGTACAAGGCCCAGCATCCGATGAGCGGCCGTTCCAACGCCATCATGGGCGGCCAGGCCAAGAACTTCTCGCCGGTCGAAATGAAGCAACTCGCCAGCTACATCAGCTCGCTGCCGGGCGAACTCAAGACGGTGCCGGAATCGCGCTTTCATCGCGCGAAGTAAGCGCCTTCCGCGCCACGTAAAAAAGCCCGCTGACCGCGGGCTTTTTGCTGGATGGCGGCAGCCGCTCAGACGTCGAAGAACGCCGTCTCGTCCGCGCCCTGCATGTGGATGTCGAAGCGGTAAACCACCGCGCCGCCCTGTTCGCCGCGCTCGGCGACCAGCGTCTTGCGGCGTTGCGCCGGCACGCTTTGCAGCACCGCATCGCCGGCGTTGGCCTCGGCCTCGTCGCTGAAATAGATGCGCGTGAATGCGTGCAGCAGCAGTCCGCGCATCGTGACGATCACATTGATGTGCGGAGCCTCGCCCGGCGCCTCGGCGCCCGGCTTGACCGTGTGGAACACGAAGCGCTTCTGCGCGTCGGTGCCGGTGCCGCAGCGGCCGAAGCCGCGAAAGCCGCGCTGCTGCGCTTCCTCCACCGATTGCGGGTAGCGGCCGTCGCCGTCGGGCTGGCTGATCTCGACCATGGCATCGAAGATCGGGGTGCCGTCGCCGTCGATCACCCGGCCTTCGAGCCGGATGCGTTCGCCGGTGGCGCCGTCGAGTGCCACGGCCGAATCGAATGGCTGGTCGAAGTCGTAGCCGTACTGGGTGGCCGTGAGGCCGTAGGCGAAGTAGGGGCCGACCGTCTGCGAAGGGGTCTGGCCGAAGTTGGTTTCGAGTGCGCTCATCATGATCGGGGTGCTCCTCAGCGGTTCTCGAAAGGCGTTTCGTCGGCACCGCGCAGCACGATGTCGAACTGGTAGCCGAGGGCGTAGTCGGGCTCGGTGATGTCGAGGCTGAAGTCGGCCACAAGGCGGTTGCGGTATTTCTCGGGCGTGCCGGTCACCATCGGGTCGTACTGCAGCAGCGGGTCGCCCGGGAAGTACATCTGCGTGATCAGCCGGCTTGCGAAGTGCTCGCCGAACAGCGACAGGTGAATGTGCTGCGGGCGCCAGGCATTCGGGTGGTTGCCCCAGGGGTACGCGCCGGGCTTGATCGTCAGGAAGCGGTAGCGGCCTTCGTCGTCGGTCATGCAGCGGCCGGCCCCCAGAAAGTTGGGGTCGAGCGGCGCATCGTGCTGGTCGACCTTGTGCACGTAGCGGCCGGCTGCGTTGGCTTGCCAGAGTTCCACCAGCGTGTTGCGCACCGGCCGCTTGCGCTCGTCGAGCACCTGGCCGGTGAGGATCATGCGTTCGCCCAGCGGCTCGCCGTTGCGGCGCGCGTTGCGCGTGAGGTCGTGGTCGAACTCGCCGATGCTGCTGTGGCCGTACACCGGTTGCTGCAGTTCGCCGAGCGATGCCTTGAGCGGAATGAGCGGCTGCAGCGGGCCGCGCTTCGCGGTCGACTTGTAGCCGGGGTAGATGTAAGAGGGGTGGCTGGCCCAGTCGCGCGGCGTGAGCGTCGCGAGGGGTTGCTTGGTGCGGTCGAGCATGTCTTGTCTCCTGGGGAAGGGCACGTGGGAAGTCCTGACTTTAGAGGCGCCTTCCAATGATGTAAATTGAAGATTCGATGAATTTCAATAAGCATTGGTAATTGAAAGCCCCCCTGAAAGCCCCGCCCGCGCCATCGCCTGCCTTTGCCCGCAACGTGCAGTTGCGACACCTGCGCTGCTTCGTCGCCATTGCGCAGGAGCGCCATCTTGCGCGTGCGGCCGAGCGCCTGGCGCTGAGCCAGCCGGCCATCTCCAAGACCCTGGTCGAACTCGAGACGCTCGCCGGCACGCGCCTGGTCGAGCGCAGCAGCGCCGGCCGGCGCGGCGTGCAGGGCCTGACACCGACCGGCGAGCAGTTGCTCGGCCACGCGCTGCGCGTGCTCGAAGCGATCGACGCCAGCGCCGAAGCGATTGCGCCCGCCGCGGGTGAGCGGCTCGAGCGGCTGCGCATCGGCGCGCTGCCGAGCGTGGCACCGGCATTGCTGCCGCAGGCGCTGGCCAGACTGCGCAGCCATTGGCCGGCGCTGCAGATCGTCGTGAAAAGCGCCGCCAACGCCGTGCTGCTCGACGAACTGCGCGCCGGCGAGCTCGACCTGGTGGCCGGGCGCATGAGCGATCCGCGCCTGATGACGGGCCTGAGCTTCGAACTGCTCTACACCGAGCCGCTGGTGTTCGTGGCGCGCAGCGGCCATCCGCTGGCCAAGCGCGCCGCCGCGGTGCAGGCGGTGCTGGCCCATCCGCTGGTGGTTTATGCCGAGGGCACCATTCCGCGCCACAACACCGAGAGCTTTTTCCTGGCGCGCGGCCTTGCGTTGCCGCCGAACGCGCTGCAGACACTGGACTTGATGGTGGCGCGCGCGTTGGTCGCGGCGTCGGACGCCGTCTGGATCACGCCGCTGGGCGCGGTGCGCGCCGACCTGCAGGCCGGTGCGCTGGTGCGGCTGCGCATCGACACGCCTGGCACCGAAGAGCCGGTCGGTTTGCTGCTGCGCAGCGAAGCGCGCAGCTCCGCGGCGTGCACGACGATGGTGGGCCTGCTGCGGGAAGCGGCGCGCCAGAACCAGCCGCGGCCCGGCCGGAAGCCGGTGTGAGGTTCTAGTCCTGGGTGGCCCGCCGCTGGACACACGCGATGTAGGCCTCGCCGTCCGGCGGTCGGCCGGCGCGCTGGCTCTCCCACATCATCCGGCCCAGGCATTCCATCGCCTCGTGGTGCGCCTCGAGCAGCGAATCGCGCCGCGCGGCCAGCAACTCGACGGCCTGGCGGATGCCGCGCGGCTGGTCGATCGAGCATTGCTCGCTGATCGACAGGTGCATCGACAAATGCAGGAACGGGTTCTCGCGGCCGTCCTGGCCGTCGTAGACGCGGGCCACGGCGGCGTCGGCATCGGCCAGGTCGGCGTGGTATTCGGGGTGCTGGTCGATCCAGCCGGCGGCGATGGTTTCCAGCGCCTCCATCGGCAGGCCCTGGCGGCTCTTGGCGTAGACGCCGCAGAAGAAGCGGCGCACGTCCTCGGGAGAAGGATTGAACATGCGGCAAGCGTAGCACCGGGCCCGGCTCGCCGATAATCCGCCGAAGCGTCTCAGGCAGACGTTAGCGTTACCATCCGGAGTCCATTCTTGACCCAGCAAAACACGCCCGGCCGCAGCGCGCGCCGGGGCAGCGGCGGCATCACGCTGAGCGACGTGTCCAAGCTCGCGGGGGTGTCGGCCATCACCGTTTCGCGGGTGCTCAACACGCCCGATCTCGTGTCGCCTGAAACGCGCGAGAAGGTGCGGCTCGCGGTCGAGCGCACCGGCTACGTGCCCAACCTGCTGGCTGGCGGACTTGCTTCCAATCGCAGCCGCCTCGTCGCCGCGTTGGTGCCGACCATTGCCGGGCCGGTGTTCCTCGAAACAATCCAGGCGCTGACCGAAGCGCTGGCCGACAAGGGCTATCAGCTCATGCTGGGCCAGAGCGGCTACAACAACTCGCGCGAAGACGCGTTGATCGACGCCATCGTGGGACGCCGGCCCGACGGCATCGTGCTGACCGGCATCATGCGCTCGGCCGAGGGTCGGCGCCGCCTGCTGGCCTCGGGCATTCCGGTGGTTGAAACCTGGGATCTGACGCCCACGCCGGTCGATATGCTGGTCGGCTTCTCGCACGAGAAAGCCGGCGTTGCAACGGCGCAATTCCTGCACAGCAAGGGCTACCGCCGGCCGGCCATCGTCACCGGCGACGACCACCGCGCCAATTTGCGGCGCGGCGGTTTCGAGCAGGCCTGGCTGGCGCTCGGCGGCGGCGCGGTGCCGGTGCAGACCGTGCCGGCGCCAACCACCCTGGGCAGCGGCCGCACTGCGCTGTCCGAACTGCTCGTGGCCGACCCGGCCACCGACGTGGTGGCCTGCAGCTCCGATGCCCTGGCGCACGGCGTCATCATCGAAGCGCAGGCGCGCGGCCTGCGCGTGCCGCAGGACGTCGGCGTGATCGGCTTCGGCGATCTGGCCTTCGCTCGGCACGCGCATCCGGCCATCACCACCGTGCGCATCGACGGCACCGCCATCGGCCGCCAGGCCGCGCGCTTCATCGTCGACCGCGCCGAAAGGCGGCCGGTCGAGCACAAGGTGCTCGACCTCGGCTTCTCGCTCATCGAACGCGAAAGCGCCTGAGTAGGCTCGCCCCCAGGCTGCGCGCACTGCGTGTCGCTTCTCCTTCCCCCTGCCGGGGGCAACACCGGCAGACCGGCGGAGCCGGTTCTGCGGTGTTTCTGGGCTGGGCCGCGCGCGGGAAAACGGCCTTCCGATCTTGAACTGCCTTCCGATCTTGTAACGCGCTGATTTGTTGGTTGACCTGAGTTGGGCTCGGCATCTATGATCGAATGACAGCGCTAACATAAACAGCGCCATTCGAGACAGGCCATGACCGAACGAAAAAAACCTGAAGACCTCCGCTCGCACCGCTGGTACGGCGTCAAGGATCTGCGCAGCTTCGGCCACCGCTCGCGCACGGCGCAGATGGGTTTCAGCCGCGACGACTACCTCGGCAAACCGGTGGTCGCGATCCTCAACACCTGGAGCGACATGAACTCCTGCCACACCCACTTCAAGCAGCGGGTGGAGGAGGTCAAGCGCGGCGTCTGGCAGGCCGGGGGCTTTCCGGTCGAGATTCCCGCGATGAGTCTGGGCGAGGCGTTCCAGAAGCCGACCACGATGCTCTACCGCAACCTGCTCGCGATGGAGGCGGAAGAGCTGATCCGCTCCTACCCGGCCGATGGCGTGGTGCTAATGGGCGGCTGCGACAAGACCAGCCCGGGCCTTGTGATGGGCGCGCTGGCCATGAACCTGCCGACCATCTTCGTGCCCGCCGGCCCGATGCTGCGCGGCGACTACAAGGGCACCTACCTCGGTTCGGGCTCCGACACCTGGAAGTACTGGGCCGAGCTTCGCGCCGGCAACATCAGCGAAGACGACTGGCAGGACGTGGAAGACGGCATCGCCCGTTCTCCCGGGACCTGCATGACCATGGGCACCGCCAGCACCATGACCAGCGCGGCCGAGGTACTGGGCCTGACGCTGCCGGGCGCGTCGTCGATTCCGGCACCGGACTCGCGCCACGCGATGATGGCTACGCACACCGGCAAGCGCATCGTCGAGATGGTGTGGGAAGACCTGAAGCCGCTCGACTTCCTCACGCCCGCGTCGTTCGACAACGCCGTCACCGCGGTGCTCGGCCTGGGCGGCTCGACCAATGCGATCGTGCATCTGATCGCCATGGCGCGCCGTGCCGGCGTGCCGCTCGACCTGGCCCGCTTCGACGAACTGGCGCGCAGCACGCCGGTGCTCGCCAACCTGCGGCCCGGCGGCAAGTATCTGATGGAAGATTTTTTCTACGCGGGCGGCCTGCGTGCCTTCCTGGCCCAGATGGGCGACCTGATCGACGGCAGCCAGATGACCTGCAACGGCAAGACGCTGGGCGACAACATCGCCGGTGCCGAGGTCTACAACGCCGACGTGATCCGTCCGCGCGCGCATGCACTGCTGGAAAGCGGTGGCCTGGCAGTGCTGCGCGGCAACCTCGCGCCCGACGGCGCAGTGATCAAACCGGCCGCGATGGAGCAGCACCTGCGCCGCCACACTGGACCGGCGCTGGTGTTCAGGAACTACGACGATCTCGCCGCGCGCATCGATTCGCCCGACCTGCCGGTGACAAAAGACAGCGTGATCGTGCTGCAGAGCGCCGGCCCGCAGGGCGCGCCGGGCATGCCCGAGTGGGGCCAGCTGCCGATCCCGCAGAAGCTGCTGAAGGAGGGTGTGCGCGACATGGTGCGCATCAGCGACGCCCGCATGAGCGGCACCAGCTACGGCGCCTGCGTGCTGCATGTCACGCCCGAGTCGCATGTGGGCGGGCCGCTCGCATTGGTGCGCGATGGCGACCTCGTCACGCTCGACGTCGACGCGCGCCGCATCGACATGGAAGTGAGCGAAGAAGAGGTCGCCCGGCGCCGTGCCGACTGGAAAAAACCAATTCCCAAGTTCGGCCGCGGCTACGGCGTGATGTTCCTCAAGCACGTGCAGCAGGCCGACACCGGCTGCGACTTCGACTTTCTCGCGCCGGACTATGCCCAAGTGCAGGCCGGCGAGGACGAGCCCGAGATTCACTGACCTGGAGACAAACCATGACTTCATTCGCCGATCCCGATCGCCGCGCCGTGCTGCGCGCCGGCGCAGCCTTGCTGCTGCCGACCCCGTTGCTTGCGATGGCGCAAGGCGACGCCTGGCCCGCCAGGCCCATCACCTACGTCGTGCCCTTCACGCCCGGTGGCTCGACCGACGTGATCGGCCGCGTCATCGCGCAGAAGCTCGGCGAGGTGCTGGGCCAGCCCGTCGTGATTGACAACAAGCCGGGTGCCGCGGGCGCGGTCGGCGCGGGCTATGTCGCCAAGGCCAAGCCCGACGGATACACGCTGTTCGGCGGCACCATCAGCACGCATGCGATCAACGCGAGCCTCTACAAAAACCTGCCCTACGACCCGGTGAAGGACTTCGAGCCGATCTCGCTCGTGGCCTTTCTGCCGAATGTGCTGATCGTCGACCCGGCGCTAGGCGTGAACTCGGTCGCCGACCTGATCGCACTGCTGAAGAAAGACCCGGCCCGGCGCACCTTCGCGTCGTCCGGTGCCGGCACCTCGACCCACCTGGCCGGCGAGATGCTGGCCGACATCATCGGCATCAAGCTCACGCACATTCCGTACAAGGGCACGCCGCCCGCGATGCTCGACGTGTCGTCGGGCCAGGTCACTTTCATGTTCGACCAGGTCACGGCCGCACTGCCGCTGGTGCAGGCCGGCAAGCTCAAGCTGCTGGCCGTGACCACCGCCAAACGCATGGCGCTCGCGCCGCAGCTGCCGACGATGCAGGAGGCCGGTGTCATGGGCTTCGAGATGGCGTCGTGGCAGGCGGTGTACGCGCCCAAGGGTCTGCCGGCGCCGATCGCGCAAAGGCTGTCGAAAGAGATCGCGAAGATCCTCCAGAGCCCCGAAGTGAAAGAAAAGCTCACCAACCAGCTCGGCATGGACGTGGTGGCAGGCTCGCCCGCCGATCTCGCCGCACTGATGCAGAAAGAGATCCCCCGCTGGGGCGAGCTCGTGCACAAATCCGGCGCAAAGGCAGATTGAAAACATGACCCAAGGCAACTCCCCCCTTTCGAACGAAGTGCGCGAACTGCTGCGCCATGTCAGCGTCGCCACGCTGTGCACTCAGCTCTTCAAGCGCGGCTTTCGTAACGTCTACCTGCAGGGCGTCGGTCGGCTCACCAGGCCGAGCGGCGGCAACCTGGTCGGTCCGGCCTTCACCATGCGCAATATTCCGGCGCGCGAAGACCTGGACCAGATCAGCGCCTTCGACGACCCGAACCATCCACAGCGCAAGGGCATCGAGAGCGTGCCCGAGGGCTATGTGCTGGTGATCGACTGCCGCGGCGAAACACGCGTGGCTTCGGGCGGCCAGATCCTCACGACGCGGCTCAAGGTGCGCGGCGCCGCAGGGCTGGTGTCCGACGGGCCGGTGCGCGACAGCGGCCCGATCTCGCGGATGGACTTTCCCGTGTACTGCGCCGGTGGCAGCGCGCCGCTCAACCTGATCCACCATCACGCGATCGATCTCAATGTGCCGATCGGCTGCGGCGGCGTGCCGGTGTACCCGGGCGACGTGATCGTGGGCGACGATGAGGGCGTAGTGGTCATCCCGGCTCACCTGGCCGAAGAGGTGGCGCGCGACGCCACCGAGCAGGAAAAGATGGAAGCCTTCGTGCTCGAACGCGTCGAGGGCGGCGCGAAGCTCGCCGGCACCTATCCGCCGAACGCGGACACCAAGGCGGCCTTCGAGGTGTGGCGCAAGTCCAAGGGGATCTGAACGGCATCGAACCTGGCAGCGGTTCGCCGCAGCAGTTCGGCGACTTCATCGGCACCGAAATGATCAAGTGGGCCCAGGTCGCCAAAGACGCCGGTATCCAGCCCGAATGACAGACGCGACGGCCAGGCGGCTGGCTTCTAGACTCGACGCACTCGCAAGGAGTCCCAATGACGACCGTCCAACACCTCCCCTCCGCCGGCAGCTTCAAGACCCCGCCGCTCTCGGCGGCTGCCCGTATCGGCGATCTGCTCTTCGTTTCGGGCACGCCCGGCTACTACCCCGATGGGCGCATTGACGAAGGCGACTTCGGCGCCCAGTTCGACCAGGCCGTGGCCGCGCTGCGCGAGGTGCTGGCACGCAGCGGCGCTTCGATGCGCTCGCTGGTCAAGGTGAACATGCTGCTCACCCGAGCCGAAGACGTGGCCGAGATGAACCGGCGCTATGCCGAGGCGTTCGGGCCGGCGCCGTACCCGGCACGCACGACCTGCGTGGTGGCGGCGCTGCCCGATCCGCGCATGCTGCTCGAGATCGAGTGCGTGGCGGGCGTCGAAGCGCCCTGAAGCGCTCCGGGCCGGCTAGCGACGCCGTTTCGTGCGGGTCGCCGCGCGCTTGGGCGGAAACCCCAGCGCCGCACGGGCCAGTGCATCGGCCTCGCCGTTGCGGTGGCGCGGGATCCACGTCAGCGCCACGGCGTCGAACGACCGCAGCAACGCGCGCGCCTCATCGAACAGCGGCGCCAGGCGCTCGACCGGTTTGACAGCCGCATCGCCGAGCTGCTCGACCAGGATCCTGTTGTCGCTGCAGGCACGCACGGCCGTTGCACCGAGGGCTCGGGCCTCGCGCAGCGCAGCCATCAGCGCGCGCAGCTCTGCCTCGTTGTTGCAGCCGCGCTCGCCCGTGGCCTGCGACAACGTGTGTCTCGTGCCGTCGGGCGCGACGATGACCGCGCCGAGGCCCATGCGGCCCGGGTTCGGCATGGCGCTGCCATCGCAATGGACGAGCCAGATCTGCGCGTCGCCCGCGGTAAGAAGACTCATCGTCAGGCGCGGCGCTTGAACAGCGCCGATGCGCCGCTGGCGCGCGCCGCGTCGTCGGCCGTGGCCAGAAGCGCCGGCCCGAGCGCCAGCATGCGTTCTTCCGACAGCCGCACCAGCGGGCCCGCGATCGTGATGACGCCGATCACGGCGCCGTTGTTGGCGCGCACCGGCGCCGCCATGGCGGTCATGGCCGGCGCGAACACTTCGTTGATCATGCTGAAGCCGCGCTTGCGTGCGGCGCGCAGGTAAGTCAGCAGCGCCTTGACCGTCGTCGGCGCCCGGGGGCCGAAGTCCTTCGGGTTGCCGAAGCCCTGGCGTGCAACCAGTTCCAGCGCCTGCTCGTCGGTCATGGTCGACAGCCAGGCATGGCCGGCCGAACTGCACGAGAGATTGACGGACAGGCCCATGTCGGGGTCGTAGCGCAAACCCGTTCTGGCGCCCTGGGCCTTGGCCACGAAGGTCAGCTCGTCGCCATCGACCACGGCCAGCCGGACCAGTTCGCCCGACTGCGCGGCCAATGCGTCGAGCAGTGGCTGCGTCACGTCCACGATGCCGCTGTTGCTCAGGAAGCTGAGCCCCAGCGACACCATCTTGATGGTGAGCATGTAGTCGCCATGGCTCTGATCCTGGCGCACATAGCCGCAACGGATCAGCTCGGTCAGCAGCCGGTGCGTGGCGCTCAGGGGCATGGCGAGGTCAGCCGCCACGGCCGACAGGGGCCGCCCTTCGGGGTGCAAGGCCAGATGCTCCATCACCTTGAAGCTTCTCTCGAGGATTGCGCTCATTTCTTTCAGTCCGGAACCGTTGCCAGGCTTCACTGTAAGGGATTTGGCCAAGTGTTTTCCATATGGAAATGTTTTCCACCACTGACTATGATCGCGCCAGATCGCACCTTCCCCGGCAACGTGCACACATGGCGCGACCTTCACAACTCTCCTGGAGACTGCTTTGAAATCACTGCTTCGCCTGCTGGCCGTCGCCTGCATTTCCACCGGCTTGGCGGCCGCTGCCCTGGCCCAGGAGGGCCAGGAACGGGTCATTCGCTTCGGCCACCTCAACAATGCGGACCACCCAGTGAGCTTCGGCGTCAAGCGCTTCGCCGAACTGCTGGCCACCAAGAGCGGCGGCAAGATGAAGGTTCAGGAATATCCCGCCTCGCAGCTCGGCAACGAGATGCAGCAGCAGTCCGCGTTGCAGGGTGGCGTGCAGCAGATGTCGGCGCCTGCCACCACCTCGCTGGCCGGCATCGTCAAGGAGTTCGGCCTGCTCGACTTCCCGTTCTCGGTCAGCACCTTCGCGCAGGCCGACGCGCTGCTTGACGGCCCGCTCGGCCAGACGCTGCTTGCCAAGTTGCCCGAGAAGGGCCTGGTCGCCCTGGGCTACTGGGATCTCGGCTTCCGCAACGTCACCAACAGCAAGCGGCCGATCACCAAGGCCGAGGATCTGGACGGGCTCAAGATCCGCGTGATTCCGAACCCGGTGTTCCTGGAAACCTTCAAGGCCTTCAAGGCCAATCCGGTGCCGATGCCGTTCGCCGAGCTCTACGGCGCGCTCGAAGCGAAAGCCGTGGACGGCCAGGAAAATCCGTTCGCCGTGATCCAGTCGAACAAGTTCTTCGAGGTGCAGAAGTTCCTGAGCGCCACGAACCACGTCTACGCGGCCAACATCATGCTGGTCAGCAAGAAGTTCTGGGATCAGCTCACGCCCACCGAACAGAAGTGGATGCGCGAATCGGCCAACGAAGCGCGCGGCTACCAGCGGCAGGTCAGCCGGGCCGCGGCCCAGAAGGCGGTCGGCGAGTTGCAGACCAAGGGCATGCAGTTCAACGAGGTGGCGCCGGCCGAGCAGGCCCGCATGCGCCAGATCGCCAAGCCGGTGATCGAGCGCTTCTCGGCGAGCTACGACCCGGCCGTCGTCAAGCTCTACAACGACGAACTGGCCCGCATCCGCAAATGAGCGGCGAACCGAAGCCGACCATGAAAATCCTCGTTCTCCACGGGCCCAACCTGAATCTTTTCGGCCGCCGGGAGCCGCACATCTACGGCCACACCACGCTGGCGGAAATCAACGCGCGGCTCGCCAGGCTGGCTGCGGAACTGGGCGTCACGCTCGACACGATCCAGTCCAACCACGAAGGCGACCTGATCGACTTCCTGCACAGCAACATCGACGCGGCCCAGGGCGCGCTGGTCAACCCGGCCGGCCTGACGCAGCACGGCGTGCCGCTGCACGACGCGATCAAGGCCATGCCATTCCCGACGCTGGAGATCCACATGTCGAACATCGCCGCGCGCGAGGCGTGGCGCGCGCATTCGATCATCTCGCCGGCGGTCAAGGGGACGATCCAGGGCCTCGGCCCGCAGTCCTATCTGGCGGGGTTGCGTGCGCTGGTCGAAATGCAACAGGATGCCAAGGCCTGAGGGCGCCCACGGCCAGCGCCGTCAACGCGGCGGCAATCCAATCGTGGCCGCGAGCGGCACCGCGTCGATCGCCTCGCTGCCGGCAACGACGATGGCGCGTCCAGGCTGCTCGGCGGCCCCGAAGCCGCCCAGCGTGCGCCACAGGCAGCGGATCGACGCCGCATCGAGCGCGCCGGCCGGCTCGTCGAGCAGGGTCAAGGCGCGGCCCGATGCGAGGGCTGCGGCGAGATAGACCTTGCGCCTCGAACCGGTCGAGAGCATGTACAGCTTTTTGTCGATGTGCGGCGCCAGGGCGAAGCCTTCAACCAGCGCGCGCCAGAGGGCGTCGTCGAAGCGGGGGTCATCGCCACGCAGCGCTGCCGTGCATGCGTGCACGGTCATCTCGTCGAATTGCTCGGTGGCCGGGTCGCAGAAGAAAACGTTGCGGCGGTAGGCGTCCGGTGCGGCGTCGAGGCGCGTGCCGGCCAGCATGAGCCGGCCGCTCGCAGGCAGCACGCCGGCCAGAATCCGCAGCAATGTCGACTTGCCGCTGCCCGTGTCGCCGTGCAGCAGGGTGACGCCGGCGCCGATGCGCGCCGACCAGCCGTCGGCCAGCGGTGGCTGCCCGGGGTACGCGAAGCGCAGGCCCTCTACTTGCAGGATCTGGTTCACAGCATTCCCGAAATCTTCTGCGCCGCCGCCAGCAGCGCCGGAAGCATCGTCTCCTGCATCACCTTGGCGCTGGTGCGGTTGGCCTGCCCGCTGATGTTGAGCGCGGCCACGGTGCGGCCGGCGCGGTTGACGACCGGTGCGGCAATCGAGATTAGCCCTTCTTCCAGCTCCTGGTTGACCAGGCACCAGCGCTGGCGGCGCGCCTGCGCGATCTTCGAGAGCAGGGCATCGATGTCGGTCACCGTGTGCTTGGTCAGCGCTTCGGGCGCGGAGGCGGCCAGCCGCGCGCGCAGGTCGATTTCGTCCAGGCCCGCCAGCAGCAGCCGGCCCATCGAGGTGCAATACGCCGGCAGCCGCGACCCCACGCCGAGGGTGATGCTCATGATCTTGTGGGTGGGCACGCGCATCACGTAGACGATGTCGGTCGCGTCGAGCACCGCGGCCGAGCACGACTCCTGCACTTGCTGCACCAGCGCCTCCATCACCGGCTCGGCGCGATTCCAGATCGGCATCGACGACAGGTAGGCAAAGCCGAGGTCGAGGATGCGCGGTGTCAGGCTGAACAGCTTGCCGTCGGTTTCCACATAGCCGAGGGTCTGCAGCGTCAGCAGGATGCGGCGCGCACCGGCGCGTGTGAGGCCGCTCGCCGCGGCGACCTGGCTGAGCGTCTGTCGCGGGGCCTGGGCGCTGAACGACCGGATCACCTCGAGGCCGCGCGCGAACGACTGCACGTAGCTGTCGCCGGGGCGGGGAGGTGCCTCGGCGGTGGGGCTCGGTTGGGGGGTGGTTGCCATGGCGCGTCGAATCTCCTAGAATTCATTATAAGAACAAACGTTCGCTCTACGAACATGAGACGAACAAAGCGCAAACAAAAATGGCGCAGCGATTTGTTCGGTGATTTCCCTCCATCCTCAATCCCGCAGGAGACAAACCCCATGATCGACAAGATCGCGCGCTCGGTCGCCGATGCCATGGCCGACATCCAGGACGGCTCGACCGTGCTGATCGGCGGCTTCGGCACCGCCGGCATTCCCAATGAACTGATCGACGGCCTGATCGAGCAGGGCGCCAAAGACCTCACGGTCGTCAACAACAACGCCGGCAACGCCGAAGTTGGCCTGGCCGCCCTGTTGAAGGCCGGGCGCGTGCGCAAGATCATCTGCAGCTTTCCGCGCCAGGCCGACAGCCAGGTGTTCGACGGCCTCTACCGTGCCGGCAAGCTCGAGCTCGAACTGGTGCCGCAGGGCAACCTGGCCGAGCGCATCCGCGCCGCGGGTGCCGGCATCGGCGGCTTCTTCTGCCCCACGGGCTACGGCACGCAGCTCTCGGGCGACCGCGAAACGCGCGTCATCGGCGGCGTGCACTACGTGCTCGAGTACCCGATCCATGGCGACGTGGCGCTCATCAAGGCAGAGCGCGGCGACCGCTGGGGCAACCTGGTCTACCGCAAGGCCGCGCGCAACTTCGGCCCGGTGATGGCCATGGCCGCGAAGAAGACCATCGCGACCGTGCACGAGATCGCCGAACTCGGCACGCTCGACCCTGAAACCATCGTGACCCCGGGCATCTTCGTGCACCAGGTCGTCCAGATCGACCGCGTCGCCACGCAAGCCGGTGGCTTCAAGAAGGCAGCATGATGAAGCTCGCCCCCAGTCTTCGCGCACTTCGTGTCGCTACGCCAACCCCCTGCCGGGGGCAACACCTGCGGCCCGGCAAAGCCGGTTCCGCGGTGTTCCTGGAATTGATCTCGCCCGCATTCGGAGTGCAGTCATGACAACAGTCACTTACCAACGCCGCACCAAGGACCAGCTCGCCGCGCGCGTCGCAGAGGACATCTTCGACGGCGCCGTCGTCAACCTCGGCATCGGCCAGCCAACGCTGGTGGCCAACCATCTGCCGGCCGGCCGCGAGGTCATCCTGCAAAGCGAGAACGGCATCCTCGGCATGGGCCCGGCGCCGGCCGCGGGCGAGGAAGACTACGACCTCATCAACGCCGGCAAGCAGCCGGTCACCCTGCTGCCGGGTGGCTCGTTCTTCCACCATGCCGACAGCTTCGCGATGATGCGCGGCGGCCACCTCGACATCTGCGTGCTCGGTGCGTTCCAGGTGTCGGCCACCGGCGACCTTGCCAACTGGCACACCGGCGAGAAAGACGCGATCCCGGCCGTCGGCGGCGCGATGGACCTTGCCATCGGCGCCAAGCAGACCTGGGTGATGATGGATCTGCTGACCAAGCAGGGCGTGAGCAAGCTGGTCAAGCAATGCACCTATCCGCTGACCGGCATCGGCTGTGTCAAGCGCGTGTACTCCGACCTCGCTACGCTGGAGTGCACGCCCGACGGGCTCAGGCTGGTCGACAAGGTCGATGGCCTCGATCACGCCGAGCTCGAAAGGCTCGTGGGCCTGCCGATCGCCGCCTGACCAACTTCCACACGAGACAACACATGACCAACCAAGCCTTTATCTGCGACGCCATCCGCACCCCCTTCGGCCGCTACGGCGGCGCGCTCAGCAGCGTCCGCACCGACGACCTGGGCGCCGTGCCGCTCAAGGCGCTGATGGCGCGCAACCCCAAGGTCGACTGGCAGGCCGTCAGCGACGTGATCTACGGCTGCGCCAACCAGGCCGGCGAAGACAACCGCAACGTGGCGCGCATGTCGGCGCTGCTGGCCGGCCTGCCGCTCGAACTCGGCGGCTCGACCGTCAACCGCCTGTGCGGCTCGGGGCTGGACGCGGTGGGCACGGCCGCGCGCGCCATCAAGGCCGGCGAGGCGGGTTTGATGATCGCCGGCGGCGTCGAGAGCATGAGCCGCGCGCCATTCGTGATGCCCAAGGCCGAGTCGGCCTTCAGCCGCGCCAACGCGGTGTACGACACCACCATCGGCTGGCGCTTCGTCAACAAGAAGATGAAGGAACTCTACGGCGTCGACTCGATGCCCGAGACCGCCGAGAACGTGGCCACCGACCACAAGATCGAGCGCGAAGCGCAAGACCGCATGGCACTCGCCTCGCAGCAACGCGCCGTGGCCTCGCAGAAGTCTGGTTTTTTCGATGCCGAGATCACGCCCGTGACCGTGCCGCAGAAGAAGGGCGATGCCATCGTTGTCGGCAAGGACGAGCATCCGCGCGACACCACCCTCGAAGCGCTCGCCAAGCTCAAAGGCGTGGTGCGGCCCGACGGTAGCGTGACGGCCGGCAATGCCAGCGGCGTGAACGACGGCGCCTGCGCGCTGCTGCTGGCCGACGAAGCCAGCGCGGCCAAGTACGGGCTGACCCCGCGCGCCCGCGTGGTCGGCATGGCCACCGCCGGCGTGGCACCGCGCGTGATGGGCATCGGCCCGGCGCCGGCGACGCTGAAGGTGCTGGCGCTCACCGGCATTTCGCTCGACCAGATCGACGTGATCGAACTCAACGAAGCTTTCGCGGCGCAGGGCCTCGCGGTGCTGCGCATGCTGGGCCTGAAGGACGACGACGCGCGCGTCAACATCAACGGCGGCGCCATCGCGCTCGGCCATCCGCTCGGTGCCAGCGGTGCACGCCTGGCGACCACGGCTGTGAACCAGCTGCACAAGCAGGGCGGGCGCTACGCGCTGTGCACGATGTGCATTGGCGTGGGGCAGGGCATTGCTGTGATCCTCGAGCGCGTCTGAGCGGCCCGGCTCGTTCACATCTCGAAATCGGCGGTACGGACCCAGATTGGCTCGCGCTCGGTCTCGGCAAAGCGCGCCCAGGCCACCACGTTGATCGCCACGTGATGTTCCTCGTAGGCCGCGACGGCTCGGGCAGGGCCGTCCGGGCCGTCGATTTTTACTGCGAAGTGTGAATGCAGCGCGTCGGCGGTGATGTACGCCGGAATCTCCCGCCCGCGCGCCGCCAGCGTGAAGGCGACGCCGTCTCCGAACCACTGGGCGCCGGCCGGGCCACCGATCCGGTTGCCCTGCGCACTGCGCGACAACGGCGCGGACTCGAGCGCGCCCGCAACCGTTGCAGCGCTGGCCGGCAGTGAATCCGCAGGAAGGCTCGGCAGTTCCGGCAGGTCTTCAGCGTTGTAGAGATTTTTCCGGGCGAACTGCATCTCCACATCGGCGATGCGAACGAGATCGCCATGCAGCAGATAGGTCGCCGCCACCGGCTCCCCGTTCACCGTGGTGCCGTTCGTGCTGTGCAGATCGCGAACGGCCACCACGTCTGCCCGTGAGACGAACATCGCGTGAAAAGCGCTGACGGTGGCTCGCTCCAGCACCAGGTGGTTGCGCGGGCTGCGGCCGACCAGTGTCTCGCCCTCGCGAAGGCGCACGATCCGGACGACCCGGCCTTCCATCGACAAGATCAAGCTGGCCATGGTTGCGTGTGTTTCACTCGCCGCGATGCTGGCACGGCGCAAGCTTCATGCCAACCCTTGACAGTCTGCGCTGCGCCACACCAGCGTCGCCGCCGTCAGGTCTTCCAGCGCCGTCCCCACGGCCTTGAACACCGTGCGTTCATCGCCGGAAGAGCGGCCCCCGCGCTCGCCGCGGCACAACTGCGCCAGTGTCGCCTGGAGATCCGTGGCGGCCAGCGTGCCGGCTGCGATTGCGTCGAGCAGGTCGCCCGCCTTCAGCAGCGCCTCGTCGGTGTCGACGAAAACGCGCACGCCGTGGCCGAAGCAGGCCGGGTCGGCCTCCTTCATGGCGGGTGTGAAGCTGCCGATCAGGTCGAGGTGCGTGCCCGGCGTGAGCCACTCGCCGCGCACCAGCGGTGCGGTGGCCAGGGTGGCACAGCTCACGATGTCGGCGGCGCGCACGGCCAGCGCCAAGGCGTCGGGCTGGTCGGCCACCGCATGCGCGTTCCAGCCGACGGCACGCCATTCGGCCGCCAGCGCCCGCGCGCCTTCGGGCCGGTGATTCCACACATGCACCTCGCGGATCGGGCGCACGCTCGCGTGTGCGGCCGGCAGCAGCTTCGCGACGCGGCCGGTGCCGAGCACCAGCAGATTGGCCGCGTCGTCGCGTGCCAGAAAAGATGCACCGAGCGCCGCCGCTGCCGCCGTGCGGTGCGCCGTGATCTCGTTGCCGTCCATCTGCGCCAGCGGCACGCCGGTGTGGGCGTCGTAGAGCACGTAGGTCGCGTGCAGGCCGGGGAGGCCACGGGCGCTGTTGCCCGGAAAGATGTTGATGGTCTTTATGCCCAGGTAGCCCGCATCGCTCCATGCCGGCATGATCAGCACCGTGCCGCGCTCTGCGCCGTGGCCGATGCTGTGCACATGGCGCGGCGGCACGGTGACATCGCCGGCAAAGGCCTCGCGCAAAGCGGGCACCAGGCGCTCGAAGGTCAGTGCGGCGCGCGTGGCGGCGGCATCGAAGGTTTTCATGGCGGCCGAGTATGGCGCGCCGGCCCGTGCCGTGCCGGTCAGTCTTTGCGCAGCAGCGAGGCCTGCGGCGCGGCGCCGTCCAGCTGCTCGCGCAACGCGTCGCCGAACAACTCGGCCAGGTGCGCGATCTCGGCGCGTTCGGCATGGGCCTCTTGCCAGCGCAGGAAGTAGCCGTGGCCGGTCGTGACCTCGAAATCGAACGGCGCGCAGAGCCGGCCGCTGTCGATTGCGGGTTGCCCGATCACGCGATCCCCCAGCGCGACACCGTAGCCTTCAGCGGCCGCGGAGTTCGACAGGTCGAGCGTCTGGAAGTCCAGTCCCAGGGCGGGATCGATCTCGTGCAGTTGCGCGGCCTCGAGCCACTGGCGCCAGTCTTCGTGGTCGGTGCGCGCATGCAGCAGCACGCTGCGCGCCAGATCCTTCGGCCGCCGCAGCGCCTGAGCGCCATGGGTGAGGCGGGGCGAGCACACCGGCGTGAGGCGCTCGGCGAACAGCAGCCGCTGGTGCGGAGCGGGGGCGTCGAGCCGGTCGTACACGATGCCGGCGTCGAAGCGATCATCGTCCAGGTGATGCGACATCGTGGTACTGACCGCGATGCGGAACCCGGGGTGCCGGCCCTGGAAGCGCATCAGCAGCGGCATGGCCCACAACATGGCGCAGGTGGGCACCATGAAGCGCAGTTCGGGCGCCTCCATGCGGCGCCGCAGCACGCGCGTGGTCTGGGCGATCTGGTCGAGCGCGGAGCGGGCCGTGCTGGCCAGCAGCCGGCCGGCGTCGGTCAGCACCAGCCCGCGCGCCTGGCGCAGGAACAGCGCCTGGCCGTAGAACTCCTCCAGTTGCAGCACCTGCCGGCTGACCGCACCCTGGGTGACGCACAACTCTTCGGCCGCCCGCGTGAAGCTGCCGGTGCGCGCCGCCACCGCAAAGCAGCGCAGCGCCGCCAGGGGCGGCAGCAGCCGGCTCGGCGAGACGGCATCGGGCCCGTTTGCGCCGGGCGCATGAGTGGTGGTCATGGGTCGATGAGATTTAATGGATTGTGCGGCCGCGGGGCTGCCCGTCCAATACGCCGATGCAATATGCACGCCACACCGGCTCGCCGGCAACCCCCCGATGACTGCCGCCAGCCCTGCGCCCGAGGGCGGCCTGCTCTGGGGCGGCCGCTTTGAAAGCGGCCCCGATGCGGCGCTGATGCGCCTGTCGACCTCGCCGCCGTCCTACTTCCGCCTCGCGCCGCAAGATCTGCGCGGCTGCCGCGCCCATGCCCGTGAACTGGAGCGCGCCGGCCTGCTCGATGCCGGCGAAACGGTGCGCATGCTGTCGGCGCTGGACGAGGTCGAGGCCGATATCGCCACCGGCCGCTCCCAGCCGCAGCCGCGCGACGAGGATGTGCACACCTTCATCGAGCGCCTGTTGACCGAGCGCCTCGGCGCGCTCGGCGGCAAGCTGCGCGCCGGCCGCTCGCGCAACGACCAGACGGCCAACGACCTGCGCCTGTACCTGCGTGAGCAGGCGCGCGGCCTCGGCGCGATGGTGCTCGATGTGGTGAACGCACTGATGGCCCAGGCCGACCTGCACAAGACCACGCTGGCGCCGGGCTTCACCCACCTGCAGCCGGCGCAGCCGATCGTCTGGGGCCACCAGCTGCTCGCCCATGCGCAGGCGCTGAGCCGCGACGTGGACCGGCTGCACGACTGGGATTGGCGCTCGGCCCGCTCGCCGCTTGGCGCGGCCGCGCTGGCCGGCTCGGCCATCGCGATGCACCCGGAACTCGCGGCGCAGGAGATGGGCTACCTCGGCGCCTGCGACAACTCGATCGACGCGGTGGCCAGCCGCGATCACGTCAACGAGTTCCTGTTCGTCGCGGCGCAGATCGGCGTCGACCTGTCGCGCCTGTGCGAGGAAATCTGCCTCTGGTGCAGCCGGCAGTTCGGCTGGCTCAAGCTGGACGACGGCTTCTCGACCGGCTCTTCGATCATGCCGCAGAAGAAAAATCCGGACATCGCCGAGCTCACGCGCGGCATCTCGGGCCGGCTCATCGGCAACCTCACCGGTCTGCTCGCCACCTGCAAGTCGCTGCCGCTGGCGTACAACCGCGACCTCTTCGCCGACAAGCACGCGGTGTTCGACAGCATCGACGGCCTCACCCTGTGCCTGCCCGCGATGGCAGGCATGGTGCGCACCTGGCGCGCCGACACAGCGCGCATGCGCAGCCAGGCCGGCGAAGGGTTCACGCTCGCCACCGAAATCGCCGACTGGCTCGCGCGCCAGGGCACGCCGTTCGCGAGCGCGCACGAAGTGGCCGGCGCCGCCGTTCTGTACTGCGAGCGACGCGGCATGGAACTCGAAGCGCTCACGGCCGACGACCTGGCCGCGATCGACGCGCGCCTCACGCCCGAACTGCTGCCGCACATCTCGCTGGAACGCGCAGTGGCCGCACGCAGCGCCTGGGGCGGCACAGCCCCCGGACGCGTGGCCGAACAACTGGCACGGCTGCAGGCCAAGGTCGCGGCGCAGCGGCATTGGGCCGAGGGCGGCAGCCACAGCAGCGCACCGGAGAACGCACCATGACGACGCTCGACGCATCGACCCTGCCGCGCGTGCGGCGCCATCACATCGGCCGCTGGCTCGCCGCCGCCGCGATCGTGCTGCTGCTGGGCCTGGTGGTGCGCGCCTTTGCGCTCGGGCAGATCAATTGGGCGGTGGTGGGCCGCTTCCTCACGGCGCAGTCCATCCTCACAGGCCTGGGCTTCACGCTGGTCATGACGGTGCTGGCGATGCTGCTGGGCATCGGCAGCGGCGTGCTGTTCGCGGTGATGAAGATGTCGCCCAACCCGGTGCTGCGCGGCGTGGCGGAGTTCTACATCTGGATCTTCCGCGGCACGCCGTTGCTGTTGCAGTTGCTGCTGTGGTTCAACCTCGCGCTGGTGTTCCCGACACTGGGGATTCCGGGCATTCCGGGCCTGTCGTGGCGCACGGTCGACGTGATGACGCCGTTCGTCGCCACCTTGCTGGGCCTGGGTCTGAACCAGGGCGCCTACACGGCTGAGGTGGTGCGCGGCGGCATCCTCTCGATCGACCTCGGGCAGACCGAGGCGGCCAAGGCGATCGGCATGACGCGCCTCACCACGCTGCGCCGCATCGTGCTGCCGCAGGCCATGCGCGTGATCATCCCGCCGATCGGCAACGAGGTGGTCAGCATGGTCAAGCTGACCTCGATGGCCAGCGTGATCCAGTACCCCGACATCCTGCGCAACGCCCAGACCGTCTACTACGCCAACGGCCTGGTGATCGAGCTGCTGCTCGTGGCGAGCTTCTGGTACCTCAGCGTGGTCACCGTGCTGAGCCTTGGGCAGATGGTGTTGGAGCGCCACTTTGCCAAGGGCCAGGTGCGGCGGCAGATCGCGGTGGCACCTGGCGCCGCCGCTGCGCCCAAGGTCGAAGGAGCCGGCGCATGAACGGCGCCACCGCATCTCCCATGGTTCGTCCCATGGTTCGCATCGCGGCCGTCAACAAGCACTTCGGCAGCTACCACGCGCTGCGCGACATCGACCTCGAAGTGCGCGCCGGGGAGGTGCTCTGCATCATCGGGCCCTCGGGGTCTGGCAAGAGCACGCTGCTGCGCTGCATCAACCAGCTCGACAGCATCGACGCCGGCGCAATCTGGGTCGACGGCGAGCTCACAGGCCACCGCATCGTGGGCCAGACCCTGCACCCGCTGGACGACGCGCAGATCGCTGCGCAGCGCGGCAAGGTCGGCATGGTGTTCCAGCGCTTCAACCTGTTCGCCCACATGACCGTGCTGCAGAACGTCATCGAGGGCCCGGTCACGGTGCAGCGCCGTCCGCGTGAAGACGCGATCCGCGAGGCGCGCGAGCTGCTCGGCCGGGTGGGGCTGGCCGATCGGCAGAACCACTACCCGAGCGAACTGTCGGGTGGCCAGCAGCAGCGCGTGGCGATCGCGCGCGCACTCGCCATGGCGCCGCAACTCATGCTGTTCGACGAGCCCACTTCGGCGCTCGACCCCGAGCTGGTCGGCGAGGTGCTGGCCGTGATGCGCGACCTCGCCGCCAGCGGCATGACCATGGTGGTCGTGACGCACGAGCTGGGCTTCGCCCGCGAGGTGGCCGATCGCGTGGTGTTCATGGACGCCGGTGCGGTCGTCGAGCAGGGTCTGGCCGCCGATGTGCTCACGGCGCCGCAGCATCCGCGCACGCGCGATTTCATATCGGCGGTGATCAAGTGAGCACCGCCGCCTTGTCTCCCTCTTTCTACCCACCTGGAGTTGCCACCATGAAGAAGCTGTCACACGCACTGCCCGCCGCGCTCGCACTGGCTGGCGTTGTCGCCACATCGGCGTTCGCCGTCGAAACACCGGCGCGCATCAAGAAGGCCGGCAAGCTCGTCATCGCCACGCAGCCCAATTACCCGCCGATCGCTTACAAGGATCCGGCGACGAACAAGCTCATGGGCTTCGACATCGAACTCGGCGAAGCCATCGCCAAGGAACTCGGCGTGCCGGCGGAATGGCAGGAGATCGGCTTCGCGCAGATGCTGCCTTCACTCACCACCGGCCGCGTCGACATGGTCATGGCCGGCATGAGCGACCTGCCGGCGCGGCGCGAGACGGTCGACTTCGTCGACTACCTGCGCACCGGCCCGCAGTTCTACACCTCGCCGGCCGGCGCGGCCGCCGGCATCAAGGCGCCGGCCGACCTGTGCGGCAAGAAGGTGGGCGCGAGCCGCTCGACCAACTGGCCGGTGCAGATCGCCGAGTGGAGCAAGGCCAACTGCGAAGGCAAGGGCAAGGCGGCCATTGCGGTCAGCGGTACCGAAGGTTCGGTCGACGCGCGCGCACAGCTCAAGACCGGCCGGCTCGACGCCGCGGTGCAGGGCAACGAGACGCTGCCGTACTTCCAGAAGGTGGAGCCGAACGCCTACGTGATCCTGGGCGAGGCTTTCGCCGAGAACCTGGCTGGCATCCCGTTCGCCAAGAGCGACACCGCCACGCGCGACGCGGTCAAGGCCGCGCTCGACGCGCTGCGCAAGAACGGCACCTACGCCGCGCTGCTCACCAAATACAGCCTGCCGCAGAACGCGCTGCCCGAGTTCGTGCTGAACAAGGGCCAATGACGCAATGACCACGCCCGAGCGACTGGAAGCCCTGCGCAGGAAATACGAGAACGCCGGCGGCGGCGAGAGCGACGACCCGGTGTTCCGCGCCGTCGCCGACCAGCAGTTTTCCGAGGGCGATCGCCGCAAGTGGCCGTTCTCCGGCGCCGCCACCTTTCTTGGCACCGACTATCGGCCCGACGCCCACACACAGGCCGGCTTCGGCGGGCTCGATTGCGCACTGATCGGCGTGCCGATGGATCTGGGCGTGACCAACCGCGCCGGTGCGCGCCTCGGCCCGCGCGCGGTGCGCGGCGTGGAGCGCATCGGCCCGATCGAGCA
Source organism: Variovorax nitratireducens (assembly GCF_051216545.1). NCBI lineage: Bacteria > Pseudomonadati > Pseudomonadota > Betaproteobacteria > Burkholderiales > Comamonadaceae > Variovorax > Variovorax nitratireducens. The sequence continues at coordinate 196,532 of NZ_JBPJZO010000006.1, read as the reverse complement.
TGCGCTGAAGATCGCGCCGATGACCATGCTGAAGGTGGCTGATGTGGGCGACGTGCCGTTTCGCAGCCGCTTCAGCCTCGAGAGCTGTCACGAGGATATCGAGCAGTACTTCAATGGCGTCGTGGATGCCGGCGTGATCCCGCTGGCCGTGGGCGGCGACCATTCGATCACGCTGTCGATCCTGCGCGCGCTGGGCCGGAAGCAGCCGGTGGGCCTGGTGCACATCGACGCGCATTGCGACACCGGCGGCGCCTACGAAGGCTCCAAGTTCCACCACGGCGGGCCGTTCCGGCAGGCGGTGCTCGACGGCGTGCTCGACGCCGAGCGCACCATCCAGATCGGCATCCGGGGCGGCGCCGAATACCTGTGGGAGTTTTCGGAAGACGCGGGCATGACGGTGCTGCATGCCGAGGACGTGATGCGCATGGGCACTGACGCCGTGATCGCGCAGGCCCGCCAGGTCATTGGCGACGGGCCGATCTACGTGAGTTTCGACGTCGACGGCGTCGACCCGGGCTTCGCCCCCGGCACCGGCACGCCCGAGGTGGGCGGTCTCACGCCGCGCGAGGTGCTGGCCATCCTGCGCGGCCTGCGGGGCTGCCCGATCGTGGGGGCCGACGTGGTTGAGGTGGCGCCCCAGTACGACGCCACCACCAACACGGCGCAGATCGGCGCGCAGGTGCTGTTCCTGGAGCTGTGCCTGGTGGCGGAATCCTTGCGGCTGCAGCGCGGCCGCGCCGGCTGACGCGCGCCAGCAGCAGACCACTGCGGTGTGATCAGGCGGGTACGCCGGCTAGCTGCGTCCACTGCAGCCCGTGCTTGCCCAGGTACTTGCGCAGCCGGTCGGCGTCGTTCACCACGCTGCGCTGGGTGCGCGATGCGTGGAACAAGCGGCGGCCGGCATCCGACAGCGTGCGCGACTGCCGACACACGCGCACGACGGCCTCGAGTTGCAGCCGGTCGAATAGGTCGAGTGCCGCCGCGCGCTCGGGGCCGAGCAGGGCGTCGAGGTCGACATCGTCGCTGCCGCCGGATTGCGGCGCCGCGCGCTTCCACAGCCAGCGCAGGCGCGCAATCTCGGCTTCGGCCAGTTCCACGGTGATACGTCCACCATCGGCCAGCGTCGCGAGCCGCGTCACGCTGGCGGAAAGGTCGCGAAAGTTGCCGCTCCACAGCGCGTCGGTGCTCTGCGCAAACTGCAGATACCTTGCGCGCGCCTCGGCATTGAAGCGCACCACGCGGTTGTTCTCGCTCGCGTAGAGCGTCAGCAAATGATCGACGTTAGGGTCGATGTCCTCGGGCCGCTGCGCCAGCCCGGGCAGGTCGTAGGTCCAGAGGTTGATGCGGGCAAACAGGTCTTCGCGAAAACGCCCGGCCGCCACCTCGTGGCGCAGGTCGCGGTTGCTGCCCGCGATGAGCTGGAAGTCGCTCGTGACCTCGCGGTCGGCGCCCATCGGGAAGAAGCGCTTCTCTTCGATGGCCTTCAGCAGCATGGCCTGCTCGTCCAGCCCCAGCTCGCCGATCTCGTCGAGGAACAGCACGCCCTCGTGCGCGCTGCGCAGCAGGCCGGCACGTTCGGCCGCGGCCCCGGTGAAGGCGCCCTTCTTGTGGCCGAACAGCGTGGAGGCCGCACCGTCTCCGCGCAGCGTGGCGCAGTTGACTTCGACAAAAGCGCCGGTCGTCACCTGGTGCCGCGCCTTCTTGAGCTCGAACATGCGCCGCGCCAGAAACGACTTGCCGGCGCCGGTCGGCCCCACCAGCAGGATCGGCGCGCGCGACCGCACGGCCACGCGCTCGATTTCGTCGATGAGCGTGTTGAAGCGCGCGTTGCGCGTGGCAATGCCGCTCTTGAGGAACGACACCGCATCACGCTGCTCGGCCTCGAAGCGCCGCGCGATCACGTCGTAGCGCGACAGGTCGAGGTCGATCAGCGCCACGCTGCCCGCCTCGCCCGGGCGCTGCCGCTTCGGCGGTGCGGTCTGCGCGAGCACGCCGGGAATGAAGCGCGATTCGGCCAGCAGGAACATGCAGATCTGCGCGACGTGCGTGCCGGTGGTGATGTGCGTCCAGTACTGCTCGCGCTCGGTGTCGAAGGGGTAGGCGCGCGCCCAGTCGTAGAGCCGCGCATAGACCTCGCCGAAATCCCAGGGGTCGGCGATGGCGAGCTCGACCAGGTTCACCACGGTCTCCGGCGACACGCTCGCAATGTCGGCCCTGACCACTTCGGCCAGCGCGAGGTGGTTGCGTGTGTGGATCAGCTCCAGGCGGGAGACGACCTGGTCTTCGTGCTGAACCAGCGACACCGTGGGCCGCCACTTCGCCCATCGACCCGCGCCGCGACCCGAGTCGAGCTGCGTGCCGAGGAAGCCGATGACGACAGTGGGTTTCATTTGAAGATGGATAAAGTACTAGCCAGTATTCTAGAAAAAACCAATCGATTCGCCGAGGGGTCGCACGCTTTTCAGAAAAAGCTTCGCAAAATCAACAGCTTGGAGCGCTTCTGCCTTGGGTCTGCACATTGGCACACTCTTCGCAGTACCAAAGGCAAGCGCCGTGTGGCGTGAGTCGGGGGAGGGCACAGTTGGTGTCCTCCCCGAACGACCCGGAGAACCAGAAAAATGAACGACGAAAGCAACAACTACGACCTGCACGAAGTCGCGAACGGCGTGCCCGTGAAGATGTGGACGCGCGGCGTGCCGGTGGAAGACGAGGCGAAGCAGCAGCTTGAAAACGCTGCGCGCCTGCCGATCGTGTTCAGGCACATCGCGGCCATGCCCGACGTGCACTACGGCATCGGCGCCACCGTGGGTTCGGTGATCCCGACCTTCAAGGCCATCATCCCGGCCGCGGTGGGCGTGGACATCGGCTGCGGAATGATGGCCTGCAAGACCACGCTCAACGCGCGCGATCTGCCCGACAACCTCGGCCCGCTGCGCGCCGCGATCGAGAAGGCCGTGCCGCATGGCTCCAACCCCAGGCGCCAGGGCCGCGACAAGGGTTCGTGGGAAACACCGCCCGACGAAACCGACCTGGCCTGGGCCGCGCTGAAGGACGAGTTCGACGTGATCTGCGAGGACTACCCGCGCATCAAGAACACCAACAACTACAAGCACCTGGGAACGCTCGGCACCGGCAACCACTTCATCGAGGTTTGCCTCGACGAGCAGGGTGCCGTGTGGTTCATGCTGCACTCGGGCTCGCGCGGGGTGGGCAATGCCATCGGCACCCACTTCATCGAACTGGCGAAGAAGGATGCCGAGCTGCACCAGCGCAACCTGCCCGATCAGGATCTGTCGTACTTCGAGGAAGGCAGCCAGTATTTCGGCGACTACGTGCGCGCCGTCGGCTGGGCGCAGAAGTTCGCGCGGGCCAACCGCGAAGTGATGATGCAGCGCGTGGTCGCGGCCGTGCGCAAGGTCATCACCAAGCCCTTCGAGGCGCATGTGGAAGCGGTGAACTGCCACCACAACTACGTGAGCCGCGAGCTGCACTTCGGCGAAGACGTGCTCGTCACGCGCAAGGGCGCGGTGAGCGCCAAGCTCGGCGAACTCGGGATCATCCCCGGCAGCATGGGTGCCAAGAGCTACATCGTGCGCGGCAAGGGCAACCCCGAGAGCTTCATGAGCTGCAGCCACGGTGCGGGCCGCAAGATGAGCCGCACCAAGGCCAAGAAGCTCTACACCGTGGCCGACCAGATCGCCGCGACCGAAGGCGTCGAATGCCGCAAGGACGCCGACGTGATCGACGAGATCCCGATGGCCTACAAGGACATCGACGCGGTGATGGCAGCGCAGAAAGACCTGGTGGAGGTGGTTTACACGCTCAAGCAGGTGGTGTGTGTGAAGGGGTAGCGCCGTGTACGGCGTTGCCGGAAGAGGACGAACATGAAAAGCAACAAGCAACGCCGCGCCGAGATCAAGCAATTGCGACTGGCTCGCGCGGCGCGCATCGAAGCGCAACTGCGCGCTGCGCCCCGTGACCGCCATATGCCTGTGGCGGGCATGGTGCCGGCTGACGCGCATGTGCTGGCCAGCATCAACAACAGCTATTTCCTGCCGGCGTTCTACGTGGACAAGGCGTTCCGCTGTGCCGATTGCGGCGCCGAGGAGGTCTGGACTGCGAAGCAGCAGAAGTGGTGGTACGAGACGATGAAGGCCAGTATCGATAGCCAGGCCAAGCGCTGCCTGCCTTGCCGGCGCGCGCGCCGCGCGCGTATTGCCGCTGCGCAAGCCGTGCCGGGTGCGAACCGTCTCTCGCTCGAAACAGAAGCCTTGCGCGCGCTGGGCGCAGTGCCGCCCGATGCCGCGGCGCTGGCCCAGGTGGCAGCCGCGCTGCAGAGCAAGTGGTGGAGCCTGCGCGTGGTGGCCATCCAGGTACTGGGACGCTGGGGCGGTGCGAATCAGGTCGCGCAGCTGCATGCGTTCGTCGCGGCCCGATCCACGACCTGCCGCCGCTATTTCGGATGGGAGCGCGTGGCGGCAGATGCGGCTCAGCGCGCGCTGGCCGGGCGTACCGACGCATGAGTGCAGGCGTGATCGAACTCGACGGCTCCGAAGGCGAAGGCGGCGGCCAGATCCTGCGCACGGGCCTCGCGCTGTCGATGGTTACCGGCCGGCCGCTGCGCATCGAGCGCATCCGCGCGAAGCGCCCAAAGCCCGGCCTGATGCGCCAGCACCTGGCCTGCGTGAACGCGGCGGCTGAGGTGAGCGGTGCGCAGGTCGAAGGCGCCGAACTTGGCGCGCAGACGCTGACCTTTGCGCCCGGCCCGGTGCGCGCGGGCGATTACCGCTTCGCCATTGCGAGCGCCGGCAGCTGCCTGCTGGTGCTCCAGACGGTGCTGCCATCGCTGCTGCTGGCCGACAAGCCGAGCCGCGTGCAGCTGGCCGGCGGCACGCACAACCCGATGGCGCCGCCGTTCCACTTTCTGGAGCGCGCCTACGCGCCGTTGGTGCAGCGGATGGGGGCGCGGCTGCAGCTCACGCTGCGCCGCTGCGGCTTCTACCCGGCGGGCGGCGGCGAGGTAGAGGCCGTCATCAGCCCGGCCGACGGGGCGCTGCGGCCTTTCGTGCTGCTCGCGCGCGGCGCAGCGCAATCGGCGTTTGCCGAATGCCTGGCGCCGGGCCTGGCACGCGGCATCGCGCGGCGCGAGCTCGAAACGCTGGGCCAAGCCATGGGCTGGTCGGGCGATCAGCTTCGCAGCGGCGAGCAGCGCCAGAACGAAGGGCCGGGCAATGCGTTGCTGGCCACGCTGGCCTACGCGGAAGTCACCGAGGTGTTCTGCGCACTCGGCGAGCGCGGCGTGAGCGCCGAGGAAGTGGCGCGCCGGCTGGTGAAAGAAGTGCGCGCCTACCAGGCCAGTGACGCGGCCGTCGGGCCACACCTGGCGGATCAACTGGCGTTGCTGCTCGCATTGGCCGTATGGCAGTCGGGGCAACCGGCGTCGTTCAGCTGCAGCGAGATGACCGAACACACGCGCACCAACTGCGCCGTGATCGAGCGCTTTCTGCCGGTGCGCTTCGGGCTCGCACAGGGCGCGGCATCGTCTGTCGTCGAGATCCGGCGGATCCCGCAAGAATGAGGGCATGAACCCCTCTGAACCCCTGCAGGTCGATGTCGCCATCGTCGGCACCGGCCAGGCCGCCCCGAGCCTCGCAGTTGCGCTTGCGGGCGATGGCGAAACCGTGGCGCTGATCGAAGGCCATCTGGTCGGTGGCACCTGCGTAAATACCGGTTGCACACCCACCAAGACTCTGCGCAAGAGCGCGCGCGTGGCACACATGGCGCGGCGCGCGGCGGAGTTCGGCGTGCGGCTGGGTTCGGTGGAGATCGACTTCGCGGTGGCCATGGCACGCATGCAGGCGCGCGCCGACAGTGCGCGCGGCGGGCTCGAGGCGTGGGTGGCCGGCCAGGCGCGCCTGCACCTGATCCGCGGCTGGGGGCGGTTCAACGGCGTCCACGAAGAGGGCGGATTCAGCCTGCAGGCCGGCGACCGGCAGGTCGTGGCGCAGCGCGTTTATCTCAACACCGGTACGCGGCCGGTGGTGCCTTCCATCAGCGGACTCGACACCGTGCCGTTTCTGGACAACGTGTCGCTGCTGCAACTGCGCAGCCTGCCGCGGCATCTGGTGATTCTCGGCGGCAGCTACATCGGCCTGGAGATGGGGCAGATCTTTCGCCGGCTCGGCAGCCAGGTCAGCATCGTCGAGACCGGGCCGCGCATCACGGGGCGCGAGGATGCAGACGTGTCCGAAGCCATCCGCCTGATGCTCGCGGACGAGGGCATTGCAATCCATTGCGGGCAGCCGGTCGATTCGGTGGCGCCGCTCGGCAACAGCGAAGGCGTCGAAGGCGTGCGCCTGCGCGTTGGCGGCCGGGACATCGAAGGCTCGCACCTGCTGGTGGCCACGGGGCGCCAGCCGAACACCGAGCGCCTCGACCTTGAGAACGTCGGTGTCAAGGTCGATGCACGCGGCTATGTGCCGACCGACGGCCAGTTGCGCACCAACGTGTCGGGCATCTGGGCGCTGGGCGACATCAACAAGCGCGGCGCGTTCACGCACACCAGCTACCACGACCACGAGATCGCGCTGGCCAACTACCGCCGAGAGAAGCAGGGCAGCGGCGCCGCACTGCGCAGCGCGGACGACCGCACGATGGCCTACGCGATGTTCACCGACCCACCGCTGGGCCGGGTCGGCATCGGCGAGGCAGAGGCGCGCGCCCTGGTGGCGAAGGGCCGCAAAGTTCTGATTGCCACGCATGCGATGGCGGATGTGAGCCGCGCCAAGGAGGAAAGCGAAACCACGGGTCTGATCAAGCTGCTGGTCGACGGCGACAACGGCCGCTTTCTGGGCGCCGCCGTCTTCGGCATTCAGGGCGACGAGGTCATCCAGGTGATCAGCAACTTCATGGCAACCGGCGCGAGCTACCAGGTGCTCAAGGATGCGCTTCCGGTGCACCCAACGGTGACGGAGTTTCTGCCGACCATCCTTGGCAAGCTGAAGCCGTTGGTCGCTTGATGCGGGGTCGCACTCGACGATAAAGAACCTTGGCCTTTGCGGGCAGTAGCGTCTCGCTGGCGCTTCGTGCTTGACGTTTCGGGGTAGGGCTTGTGCATAGGGCCGTTGCGGGAGGGCGTTGGGGGGTAGGCCGCTGGCGGCGGGTGGCCCCTTCCGCGAATGTCCCCCGGCCTGCGGCCTCCTCCTTTATTTCGCTGCAGGGGCCACCCACCACCAGCGGCCTGGGGCACGCTCGTGGTGACCAGCGCGAAACGGTCGCGCCGCGTCCAGGATCAGCGTGCCCCGCCGCCCTGATCCCGCCCCGGAACCGAAGCGCCCCGAATCCTCAGCGCTCAGATCAAACGCCGGACTCCATGAATGCAAGGCCGCAGGCGTCGCCTCAGGCCAGCGGCGTGGCGTTGGCATAGAGCCGCAGCAGCATTGCACGCAGCGCCTTCACTTCGGCGGCGCTGAAGTCCGACAGCGCCACGGCCTCGTAGTGCTGGGCCAGCGGAATGATCTCCTGCGTGAGGTCGAGGCCGAGTGGGGTCAGCGCGATTCGTACCGCGCGGCCGTCACTGCCGCATTTTTCGCGTTGCACCAGATCCGCTGCCGCCAGCCGGTCGACGATGCGCGACAGCGCGGAGATGTCGGCCGACGCATGCACCGAGAGTTCCGAGAGCGTCTGGTTCGGCGTGTGCTGCAGCGAGGCGCACACGCGCCATTCCGACAGACTCAAACCGTACGGCTTCAGCGCCTTCGAAAACGCGTTGCCCATGCGCGCGCCGGCGCGCGCCACCAAAAAGGGAATGGCCTTCTCGAGGTCGTGATCTTGGACTAGGGTTTTCATGGAGAAATGCTTGCGAATTCAAGTATATAGTCCGCCGACTTGTTTGATTTGTCAAATAAAAAGGAGACCTTCATGAATCGTATGTGCTTTCGCCGGTCGCTGCTTGCACTGGCGGTATCGATGGTCGCGGCGGTGCCGGGTGCGCATGCGCAAGGCGCAGCTGTCAAATGGCCGGGCCAGCCGGTGCGCTTCGTGGTGCCGTTCCCGGCGGGCTCCGCCCCCGACGTGCTGATCCGCTTCGTCGGCGTCAAGCTCACCGAGAAGTGGGGCCAGTCGGTGATCGTCGACAACAAGCCCGGCGGCAGCGGCGTGATCGGCATGAACACGATCCTGACCGCGCCGACCGACGGCACCACCTTCGGCTTCGTGCAGGGCTCCGCGATCTCGGTTGCGCCCAGCACCATCAAGGGCGTGACCTACGACTTCAACCGCGACTTCGTGCCGGTCACGCTGGCGGCCGTGGCGCCGTTCATGCTCGCGGTGCCGGGCGATTCACCCTACAAGACGCTGGCCGAATTCATCGCTGCCGCCAAGGCCAAGCCGCAAGGCATCGAGGTGGCCGACAACGGCCGCGGCACGGCGCCGCACCTGGCTTCGGCGCTGCTCGGCCTCAACTCGGGCGCGCAGTTTCTCGAGGTGCATTACCCGGGCGGCGCGCAGGCCATGCAGGCCACGCTCGCCGGCCAGACCAAGATGATGGTCGAGACCTACAACGTGGTCGCGGGCAACGTGCAGGCCGGCAAGATGCGCGTACTGGCCTCGATGAGCGACCGCGTCGAGCCCGGGCTCGAATCCTTCCCGCTGGCGAAGAACACGGTGCCAGGCGCGACGGCGTTCGGCTGGTTCGCGGTGATTGCGAAGAAGGGTGTCGACCCGGCCATCCTCGCCAAGCTCAACAAGGACATGGGCGAGGCGCTGCTGCTGCCCGACGTGGTGGCCAAGTCGCGCGAGCTCGGCACCTACCCGCGGCCCGGCACGCCTGAACAACTGGCGAAGTACATCGACGACGACCGCAAGACCTGGCAGGGCGTGCTCGACAAGCTGAACATCAAACCCGAATAAAACTTCATGAAGAACAAGATCGCACTGGAAGAGCACTTCGCCATCGACCTGACCATCGGCGACTCGCAGGTGTACGCGCGGCCCGAGGTGTGGACGGGCCTCAAGAGCAACCTGCTCGACTTCGAGCAGCAGCGGCTCGAGCAGATGGACGCCTGGGGCACCGAGTTCTCGATCCTCTCGCTCAACTCGCCGGCGGTGCAGGCCATTCCCGATGCGAAGCGCGCCATCGAGGTGGCGCAGCGCGCCAACGACATCCTGGCCGAGCAGGTGAAGCGGCATCCCGCGCGCTTCGGCGGCTTCGCGGCGCTGCCGATGCAGGATCCCGATGCCGCCGCGAAGGAACTGGAGCGCTGCGTGACGCAGCTGGGCTTTCACGGCTTTCTCGTGAACGGCTTCTCGCAGGTGGGGGACGAGAACACCGTCGTCTACTACGACGACCCTCGCTTCACCGACTTCTGGAAGACCGCCGCCGCGCTCGGCAAGCCGTTCTACATGCACCCGCGCGACCCGCTCGCGAGCCGCGAACCGATCTACGACGGCGCCCACTGGCTCACCGGGCCAACCTGGGCGTTCGCGGTGGAAACCAGCATCCACGCGCTGCGGCTCCTGTCGAGTGGCCTGTTCGACCGGCACCCGGATCTGCAGATGATTCTCGGCCACTTCGGCGAAGGCCTGCCGTTCAACATCTGGCGTGTCGACCACATCCTGCGCAAGGGCCGCCGCGGCATGCCCTGCGAAAAGGAGATCGGCGACTACCTGCGCAGCAATGTGCACATCACCACCAGCGGCAACTTCCGCACGCCCACGCTGCTGTCGACCATGCTCGAAGTGGGCAGTGACCGCATCATGTACTCGGTCGACTACCCGTTCGAGAAGCACGAGGACGCCGCCCGCTGGTTCGACCGCTGCGAGATCAGCGAGAACGACCGCCAGAAGATCGGGCGCGGCAACGCGCGCAAGCTCTTCGGTCTGCCATGAGCACCGTGCAGGACAAGCGTCCCGTGCTGGTCGCGGGTGGTGGCATCGGCGGCCTGGCCGCGGCGCTGGCCCTGGTGCGCGAGGGCTACAGCGTCAAGGTGATCGAGCAGTCGGCACAGATCGGCGAGATTGGTGCCGGCATCCAGCTCAGCCCCAACGCCTTCGCGGCCTGCGATGCGCTGGGTGTTGGCGCCAACCTGCGTGGCAAGGCGGTCTACACCGAAGAGATGATCATGTTCGACGCGATCGATGCGAAGCGCGTGGCCAGCATCTCTCTCGGTGAAGGCTTTCGCGAGCGCTTCGGCAATCCTTATGCGGTGATCCACCGCGCCGACATCCATGGCGCGCTGTTCGAGGGCGTGCAGGCGACCACCGAGGGCATCGAGTTCCTGACCTCGACCAAAATCGTTCACATCGACCAGGACGACGACGGCGTGACCCTCACCGATGCAAAGGGCGGCCGGCACGAGGGCCAGGCCGTGATCGGCTGCGACGGCGTGCGCTCGGCCGTGCGTCAGCAGTACGTGGGCGACAGCATCCGCGTGTCGGGCCACGTGGTGTTCCGCGCGGTGATCGACACGGCGGAGTTCCCCGAAGCGCTGCGCTTCACCGCACCCTGCATCTGGGTCGGGCCCAACTGCCACCTGGTGCACTACCCGCTGAAGGGCGGCGACAAGTTCAACCTGGCCGTGACCTTCCACAGCGACCATGCGGAAGAGTGGGGCTCGATGGACGGCGACCCGGCCGAGGTGCAGCGCTACTTCCGCGCGACCTGCGAGCAGGTGCAGCAGATCCTGCGCATCCCCAAGGCCTGGAAGCGCTGGTCGACGGCCGACCGCGACCCGATCGAGCAATGGACGTTCGGCCGCGCCACCCTGCTGGGCGACGCCGCGCACCCGATGGTGCAGTACCTGGCGCAGGGCGCCTGCACCGCCTGCGAAGATGCCGTCACGCTGGCGCGTGCCCTGCGCCATGAAGGGGGCGATTGGCCGCGCGCCCTCGCGCTGTACGAGAAGTCGCGCGTGGCCCGCACCGCTCGCGTGGTGCTGTCGGCACGCGAGATGGGGCGCATCTACCACGCCAAGGGCGTGGAGCGGCTGGTGCGCAACGACATGTGGAAGGGTCGAGCGCAGGAGCGCTTCTACGACGCGCTCGACTGGCTCTACGGCTGGACAGCCGAAAAGTGCCTGGCACTGGATTGATTGGCGCGGCATGCACCGGCTCGACCACGACTTCGTGCTGAACCGATCCAGTCCCTGAGGGCGTTGCCGCCGGTGCCGTGCGGCGGCCGGAGCCCCAGGCCGCAGTCCGCACCAAATCGGGCGCCCGCGCGCCCCGACCGCGCACAACGCGATCGCCTGCCGAGCGGCGCACGATCGGTTTCGGTGCGAAACCGTCCCGACGCTGCCGCGCAGGCCGCGTCGCAAGTGGCACGGATATTGCTTCATCTCACCGAGTGATCCGTCGGCATCGTTGCCGCGGATATCACAGAGCCTCCGCTAATGACGGCGAGATCCGAGCGAACCGAAAGCGATGACGCTGCCAGTTCGTCTGCTCCATCCCGATTCACATCCGTTTCCATGCGGGGGCCCACTGCCGTTGTCTTTCCAGACAGCGGTTCCAGTGGCCTGCACCCTCACGGGATCGGTTGTGTGCAGGAAATCCAACATGAAAATCGCAGTAATTGGCCACGGCATGGTGGGCCACAAGTTTCTCGAGCAACTCCACGAGCTCGGCGTCGCGCAGGCAGAGGTCACGGTGCTGTGCGAGGAGCCTCGCCCGGCCTACGACCGGGTGCACCTGTCCGAATTCTTCGCCGGCAAGACCGCTGAAGACCTGTCGCTGGTCGAGCCGGGCTTCTTTGAGCGCACCGGCTTCACGTTGCGCCTGGCCGCCAGGGCGGTTGCCGTCGAGCGGCGCAATAACACCATCACGACAGCCGACGGCGAAGTGGTGCCCTACGACAAGCTGGTGCTGGCCACCGGTTCCGTGCCCTTCGTGCCACCAGTGCCGGGCCGCGACCGGCCGAACTGCTTCGTCTACCGCACGATCGAAGACCTGGAGGCCATGAAGGAATGCGGCGCCCGCTCCAAAAGCGGCGTGGTCGTCGGCGGTGGCCTGCTGGGCCTGGAGTGCGCCAAGGCCCTGCGCGACATGGGCCTGGAAACCCATGTGGTGGAGTTTGCGCCGCGGCTGATGGCCGTGCAGGTCGACGACGGCGGCGGGCGGGCGCTGCGCAACAGCATTGAGGCGCTGGGCCTGCATGTGCACACCGGCCGCAACACAGTGGAGATCATCGATGGTGCGACCGCGCGGCACCGCATGGTCTTCGCCGACGGCACGCATCTGGAGACCGACATGATCGTGTTCTCCGCCGGGATCCGCCCGCGCGACGAGCTGGCGCGCCAATGCGTGCTGGCGCTCGGCCCGCGCGGCGGCGTGGCGGTCGACAGCCACTGCCGCACGAGTGATCGCAACGTTTATGCGATCGGCGAATGCGCCTCGTGGAATGACCAGACCTTCGGTCTCGTCGCGCCGGGCTACGACATGGCGCGCGTGGCCGCCCGGCACATCGCCGGGCAGGATGACGCCGCCTTCACCGGCGCCGACATGAGCACCAAGCTCAAGCTGATGGGCGTGGACGTGGCCAGCATCGGTGACGCGCACGGCAAGACGCCGCAGGCGCGCTCCTATCAATACGTCGACGAACGCAAGCAGATCTACAAGAAGATCGTGGTCAGCGACGACGGCAAGCAGCTGCTGGGCGCGGTGCTGGTCGGCGATGCGGCCGAATACGGCACCTTGCTGCAGCTGGCGCTCAACGGCATCGCGCTGCCCGCCGATCCGGAGTTCCTGATCCTGCCGTCGAGCGACGGCAAGGCCAGGCCGGGGCTCGGCGTGGAGGCGCTGCCCGATGGCGCCCAGATCTGCTCGTGCAACGACGTCAGCAAGGGGCAGATCTGCGCAGCGGTCGGCGAGGGCGCCTGCACCACCGCCGAGCTGAAGGCCTGCACCAAGGCCGGCGCCACCTGTGGCGGCTGCGTTCCCCTGGTCACCCAGGTCATGAAGATGGAGATGGCCAAGCGCGGCATGGCGGTCAACAACCACCTCTGCGAGCACTTCGCGTACTCGCGCCAGGAGCTGTACCACCTGGTGCGCGTTGGCGAGATCCGCAGCTTCGACGATCTGCTGGCCCGGCATGGCAAGGGCCTGGGCTGCGACATCTGCAAGCCCACTGCCGCCAGCATCTTCGCGTCGTGCTGGAACGAATTCGTCCTCCAGAAAAACCTCGCCAGCCTGCAGGACAGCAACGACTACTTCCTGGGCAACATCCAGAAGGACGGCACTTACTCGGTCGTGCCGCGCATGCCCGGCGGCGAGGTCACGCCCGAGGGGCTGATCGCCGTGGGCCAGGTGGCGAAGAAGTACGGCCTCTACACCAAGATCACCGGCGGCCAGCGCGTCGACCTGTTCGGCGCCCGCGTCGAGCAATTGCCGGCGATCTGGGAAGAACTGATCGCCGCCGGCTTCGAATCCGGCCATGCGTATGGCAAGGCGCTGCGCACGGTGAAGAGCTGCGTCGGCTCGACCTGGTGCCGCTACGGCGTGGACGACAGCGTGGGCCTGGCCGTCGAACTGGAGAACCGCTACAAGGGTTTGCGCGCACCCCACAAGATCAAGTTCGGCGTCTCGGGCTGCACCCGCGAGTGCGCCGAAGCACAAGGCAAGGACGTCGGCATCATCGCCACCGAGCGCGGCTGGAACCTCTACGTGTGCGGCAACGGCGGCATGAAGCCGCGCCACGCCGAACTGATCGCTACCGACCTCACCAAGGCCGCACTGATCCAGCTGATCGACCGCTTCCTGATGTTCTATGTGCGCACGGCCGACCGCTTGCAGCGCACCAGCACCTGGCGCGAGAACCTCGAGGGCGGGCTGGACTACCTGAAGGACGTGCTGATCCAGGACAGCCTGGGACTCGCCGCCGAACTCGAAGCCCAGATGCAGCACGTGGTCGACACCTACCAGTGCGAATGGAAGACCGCCGTGAACGATCCGGCGACGCGCCAGCGCTTCCGCTCGTTCGTCAACAGCGAGAAGCCCGACGAGCACATCGTGTTCGTGCAGGAGCGCGGCCAGATCCGCCCCGCCCGCGCCGAAGAGCGAGTCGGAGCTGCCGAAGCCGCCGAAGCCGCCGATGACGTCGCCACCGCCTGAACGCCCGAGGACATTCACCATGACCACCGAAACCCTTCACTGGACTGCCGTGTGCGCCGCCAGCGACATCCTGCCCGACACCGGCGTCTGCGCTCTGGTCGAGGGCGTGCACGTCGCGATCTTCCATGTCGCCCAGGCCGGGCAGTTCTTCGCCATCGACAACATCGACCCCAAGGCGCAGGCCAGCGTGCTGTCGCGCGGGCTGGTCGGCAGCCTGGGCGACCGGATCGTCGTCGCCTCGCCGCTCTACAAGAACCACTTCGACCTGCGCAACGGCGAATGCCTCGAATCGCCCGAGCACTCGGTGCGGGCCCATGCCGTGCGCGTCCACGAAGGCCGCGTGCAAGTCGCCCTGGCCTGACGCGCGCCACGTTTCCGCCGCTGATCGAGCGGCATCCGGTGCGCTGCTGGCAATGCGCGACAGTGCAGCTGGCCGTGGCCGTGCTCGTTCTGCTGGCCCTGCGCATCATCGGGCGTTGATGCTGCGGCCCAGCCCGCAACGGGCAGAATGAGGCCAGGAGCAGTCGTCCGTCAAGGTGGCACGGATACATCGCGGCCTCTTTGATATGAGCTTTCCATCACGAACCTACCGCATGCCAGGCGCGCTCACACTGTTGTTGTGCTGCGGTTTGGCAGGCATTGCCGCCGAACCGGCCGGTGCGGCCCCTGGCCAAGGCCCGAGCTGGGGAGCGATTGCCTCCATGAACCGCTGGTACGGCTACGCGTCTGACTACCCCTCACGCGCCGCGGCCGAGCTTGCGGCACTGGCGCAGTGCGATCGCGTTGCAGGCCGCCCGGGCACCTGTGCCGTGCGAACCTACTTCGATCGATCCTGCGGCGCTCTCGCCGAAGGCAACTACGGGGAATGGGGCACAGCCACCGCTTCCACCAAGGGGGCCGCGGACAAGGCGGCTGCCGGCCAGTGCGACACTCATCTGCCAGCGGAGCCCTGCAAAGTCGTCGTCAGCATCTGCTCACGGCAGTGACCGCGGCCCACCAGCCTGTTCTGCGCCAGCCGGCGCCACCCACCTTCGCCTTTTCCCCGGGGAGCCACCCTTGTCATCCAAAGTCTTCCGCATTGCGCTATCCGCTTCGGCCGCCACTGTTGGCGGCATCGCGGCCTACTGGACCCTCCTTGCGACACGCCAGGGACACATCCTGTTCAACGCGCGCAAGCTCCCCGTCGTTCATTTGTCCGACGACTTCTCCACCTACTCTCACACGGTGCCGGGCGGGATGGTGCGCGGCTATGTCTATCACCCGCAAGGGGAGGACGCGCTGCAGGACCTGTTCATCTATTTCGCGGGACGAGGCGAGGATGTCCGCGCCACCGCACAGGCGCTGCACTGGCTTCCGGAAGGTTTCGGATTCGCGGCGGTCAACTACCGGGGCGTGGCCGACTCGCAGGGGCGACCCTCCGAGGTCGCCTCGGTCGAGGACGCAAGCCAGTTCGCCAATCACCTGCGCCGGGCCTTTCCGCACGTGCGCCTGCACGTGGTCGGTCGAAGTCTGGGGTCGGGCGTCGCAATTCAGCTGGTGGCGCGACAAGACTTCTCTAGCCTGCAACTCGTCACGCCCTACGACTCGATGCTGGAGGTGGCCAAGAAACGCTTCCCGCTCGTTCCGCTTTCCCTGTTGCTGCGGCACCAGTTCAACTCCCTGGCGCACTGCCGGGAAGTCGCGGCGAAAACCCAGGTTCTGCTGGCCGAGCGGGACGTCGTCGTGCTGCCGGAGCGCTCGCAGAAGCTCATCGCTGCCTGGCCAACGCCAATCTGCGTGCAGACGATCCCAGCCTCCGACCACCACAACATCATGGGACTGGAAGCGACCTGGCTCCATCTCGTTGACTTCGCATTGACAGCGGTCCTGCCTGAGCCGAAGGCCGCATGAGGGCTGATCCCGAGACTCGACAATTTCACCCCTGTTAGCTTTCGTCTTACACTGGGGTGTCGCCTGATGCAAGAAAAGCAGGCGCGTGGGAATATTTCATATTCCTTGTGAACCCTTCCGAGGCTCAAGATGCGTCCTGACCGTCTCTCGCCTTTCGACATGCAACGCCAGTTGCAAGGCTGGTCGTATAGGGGCGCAGCGTTGGCGGGCTCGTCCCGCGCATAAGTCATGGCGAGCCTTGCCAAAAAGGATCTGTCGGCACCCTGCAGGCGTTGCTCTGAAACCTTGCAAGAGTGGGAACGGTTTTGCCCATTCTGCGGTGAGGATCAGGCCGCCACGATCGACGCCGACGATGCAGGTTCCCGGGTCGAGCGCACGGCCGAGGTGCCTGCCGCGGACTCCACGTTCGCCCCCATGGTCCTCGACTTTGCGAACACGGTGCAGCCCGATGCGGAGGAAATCATCGAGCTCCCCGAACCGATCGACGTGGACACGGCAGTGCAGGCGGGCATCGTCCAAACAGATGTCCCACAACACGCGGACGGGCTCGGAGATGGCGGGGAAGCGCGCCGGGCAACACGGTCGCTCACGCCGAGACGCAAGGCGGCTATGGCGATCGGCATCGCGTTGGCCCTGATCCTGGGGCAGCTTGCCTATCTGACGCTGGAGCGTGGCTATCTCGACAGCAGGGCCGGCGCCGGCGGGCTTCCAGCAGTCAAAGCCGACATTGCGCGCTTGCACACGGCCCTGAATCGTGCCGACCTGGGCGCTGACGCAACGGTGCTGAACCGGCCCGCTACGCCCGCTACGCCCGCTACGCCCGCTACGCCCGTTGGGCCAGCTACCCCTGCTACGCCCGCTGCAGCTGCCCCCGCTGCGCCTTCCCCGTCTCCGGCGCTTCCCGAAGCGCCGACGGCGCAAGCCGCGGCGAACGACTGCAGCGAAACCCTCGCGGCGCTGGCCTTGTGCCCGACGAAATAGAGAACCCAAAAATAGAGAGCGTCACAAAAACATGAGCCAGGCATCTCCTGGCGGTTCACCAACCTTTGATGGAGCGAACATGCCAACCAGATTCCTGCTGACCTTGCCCTTGTGGATGGCCTTCCTCGCCTGTGCCGCCGCAGCCCCCCGGGCGGAATACAAAGCTCCCCGGGCTGAGTACAAGATCGTCACGGCATCCAAGACCGGCACCTACATTCAAATCGGGCGGGACTTGGCCACATTGGTCGCCGAGCCGGCCGGGATCGATCTCGAAGTGCTCGAGTCGAAGGGTTCGGCGGAGAACGTCCAGCGCATGCGCTTCGAGGCCGGCGTCAAGCTGGCGCTGGTGCAGTCCGATGTCTACCAGGCGTTTCTCGACGAGGCGAAGGCCGGCAACGCCGATGCGGCCAACATCATCCGCCCGCTGCGCCTCATCATGCCGCTCTACGACGAAGAGATCTATTTCATCGCACGTGCCGATTCGCCGTTGAACAGCATCCACGAGATCAAGAACAAGAAGATTGCCGTCGGGCCGCTGGGAAGCGGCACAGCCCTGACCTCGAGAACGCTCTACCAGCTGATGTTCGGCGAGGCGCTGCCGCCTGCCAACACGCAGTACCTGAGCAACGAGGAGGCGCTGGCCAAGCTCACGGTCGACAAGTCCATCGACGTCGCGATCATCGTCGCCGGCCAGCCGGCCAAGCTGTTTTCCGACATGAAAGCCGAGGCACGCAACTACATCAAGATCCTGCGGCTCGACGATGCAGCACCCGAGACGGCGCGTGCGAAGAAAACGTACTTTCCCGCGGCGATCCGTGCCACCAGCTATGCAACCTGGCTCAAGTCCGACGTGCCCACCCTGACGGTCAAGGCCTACCTGGTCACCTACGAATATGGACTGCAGTCGACTGTCGGAAATCTGAGCCGTTTTGCCGAATCCCTGTGCACCAATTTCGACAATCTGCAAGCCAACGGACATCCCAAATGGAAGCAGGTGCGCCTGGAACTCCCCGCTCTGGGCCAGGGGTGGCGCTACTACGCACCGATGGAAAAGCGCCTGCGCGCCTGCATCGCTCGCCGGTCAGCCGTCGCTGCTTCGGCCGCAGCGCAGGCGGCGCTGCCGCCACCGCGCACTTGCACGGAGCAGGAGGTGGTACTGGGGATTTGCAGGCGATGAATGTCGGCCCGCGGGTGGGGTGGATACGGCGAACGACGAGCTGTTTGAGTCCCTACCTTTAGAGGACGAAGCGGATGATCGCCAGAGGTCGGCAACTCTGGGAGAATCCCGCGCTTGCCATCGTTCAGCCCGATCCTCGACCCGCATTTCTACGCCGCCGCGGTGCCGGCCGTGCTGCTGCTCGGCGTCAGTAAGAGCGGCTTCGGCGCCGGCTTCGGATCGCTGGCCGTGCCTTTGATGGCCATGGCCGTCACCGTGCCCGAAGCGGCCGCCATCCTGATGCCGGTGCTGCTGCTCATGGACTTGCTCGGCATCGCGGCTTTTCGCCGCGACTTCGACCGCAAGCTGCTGATGTTCCTGATTCCCTGCGGGCTGGTCGGCACGCTGATCGGTACCCTGCTGTTCCGCCTGCTCTCGCCGCACACGGTCGCCGGCATCGTCGGTGTTTTCACGCTGCTGTTCCTGGCGCAGCGCCTGCTGTTGCCGCCGCGGCCCGATGCCGCGCCGCCGTCGCGCATCGTCGGCGGCGTGTTGACCACGATCTCGGGTTTCACCAGCTTCATCGCCCATGCGGGCGGGCCGCCGGTCAACGCGTACGTCATTCCCATCAAGCTCACGCCCGTGGTGTTCACGGCCACCATGGCGTACTTCTTCTTCATCCTGAACCTGAGCAAGTGGGCGCCGTACGCCTGGCTCGGGCTGCTCGACTGGCGCCACCTCGCCACTTCGCTGGTGCTGCTGCCGCTGGCACCGCTGGGGGTGTGGGCGGGCGTGCGCATCGCACGCCGCATCAGCGCGGTCTGGTTCTATCGCATGCTGTACCTCGGCATGCTGTTGACCGGGCTCAAGCTTGTGTGGGACGGCTTCATTGCCTGAGGGAATTTCCATCCATGTCTCGTCTCACCGTTCTCACCGGCGCCTCGCGCGGCCTGGGCCGCGCCATGGCGCAGCAACTGCTGCAGCCGGGCGCAACGCTGCTCTGCATCTCGCGCCACAGCGATACCGCGCTGCTGCAGCAAGCGAAGGCGGCCGGCGCCACGCTCGAGCAGTGGGAGCAGGACTTGTCGGAGCCAGTCGCGGCGGCTGCCCGCCTCGCCGCCTGGCTGCAGGCGATCGACCCTGCGCGCTTCGCGCGCGCCACGCTCGTCAACAACGCCGGCACTGTCGGCCAGCCGCGTCCGCTGGCCGACGGCGTCGCGGCCGAACTCGCGCAGGCCTTGCGCGTGGGGCTGGAAGCGCCGATGCTTCTGGCCGGCGCTTTCCTCGGCGCCACGCGCAATTGGCCGGGCCGGCGCGAGGTGCTCAACATCTCGTCGGGCCTGGGCCGCAACGCGATGGGCAGCCAGGCGCCGTACTGTGCGGCCAAGGCCGGCATGGATCACTTCTCGCGCGCCGTGGCGCTGGAGCAGGCCGCGTTGCCCAACGGTGCGAAGATCGTTTCGCTCGCACCGGGCGTGATCGACACTGACATGCAGATCCAGCTGCGCGGCACTTCGGCCGAGGCATTCCCGGATCGCGAGCGCTTCGTACAGCTGAAGGCGCAGGGCCTGCTGGATTCGCCGGCAACGGCGGCGGCGAAGGTGCTCGCCTACCTGGATCGTGCCGACTTCGGCAGCAAGCCGGTGGCGGATGTGCGGGACGCTTGATTTCTGCAAGGAGAAACCCGATGTCGAAACTTTGTGTCCGCAGCTTCGCGATTTCCATCGACGGCTATGGTGCCGGGCCGAACCAGGATCTCCAGAACCCGCTTGGCGTCAGGGGCCCGGAGCTGATGGAGTGGTTCTTCCCCACACGCGCGTGGCGCAAGATGCACGGCGGGGACGACGGGGAGACGGGCGTCGACAACGACGTTGCGGAGCAGGGCTTTACCGGAATCGGCGCCTGGATTCTGGGGCGCAACATGTTCGGCCCCGTCCGGGGCCCGTGGCCGGACGACAGCTGGAAGGGCTGGTGGGGCGACGAGCCGCCGTATCACACGCCCGTCTTCGTGCTGACGAACTATCTGCGAGCGCCGCTCACGATGGCGGGCGGTACGGAGTTCCGCTTTGTCACCGAGGGCATTCACGCCGCGCTGGAGCAGGCGACCGCCGCAGCGGGTGGCCGCGACGTTCGACTGGGTGGCGGTGTGTCCACGGTTCGGCAGTATCTGCGTGCCGGCCTGATCGACGAGCTGCACCTCGCCGTCCGGCCGGTCTTGCTGGGTTCGGGGGAGTCTCTCTTTCAGGACGTCGACATCCATGCCTTGGGCTACGAATGTGCAAGGCATGTGGCTGGCGAGCGTGCGACCCACGTCTTTCTTCAGCGACGGGAAGCTGCAGAAAAATAGCCCCTGCCGGAGCCTACCGTCAGAGGTACAGCTTCTGCAGCAGCTTGATCAGGCTCTCGCGCTCGCGCGCCGACAGCTTGGCGCTCGCATCGAGCTCGAGCTGCACCACCGCTGCCTCGGCCTCGCGAATGAGCTTTTTGCCGGCGGTCGTGAGGTGCAGGCCGACGGCGCGGCCGTCGTGCGGGTGCGGGCGGCGCTCGATCAGGCCGCGGCTGTCCATCGCGGCGATCAGGCTCACCAGGTTGGGCGGCAGGATGTCGAGCGTGGCGCAGAGCTGGCGCGAGGTGGCGCCCGGGTTGTGCGCCAGCAGCGACAGCACCGAAAAATCCACCTGCTTGAGCCCGTAAGCCGCCATGCGCTCGGCGAACACCGCGCTGATGGTGAGCCAGGCGCGGCGGGTGTTGTAGCCGACCAGTGTTTCAAGCACGCGCGTGTCCAGCCGTTCGGTGCGGGTGGTGGGAGGATCGATCCTGCTGCTGCGCTGGATGGCCATGTTGCGAGCGTACCCGTAGCGCGCGTTTCAGGCCACTGCGACGGGCGCCGTGACGGCCTCGCACGCGCGCTTGACCATGCCGAGCCGCATCTCGAACTCCGGCAGCAGGTGGCGTCGGAAGGCCGCCGATGGCACCGACCAGCGCGCCGGATCCGGCGCGGACGCTGCGGCCACGTCGATGCGCGCCCAGGCCCAGGCCATCAGCGCCAGCATCACCACGCGCAGGTAGTCGTCGGCCACTTCGTACGGCAGCGAGGGGTTGGCGTGAGCCGCCATCGCGACCGTGGTGGTCAGGTAGCGCAGCTGCGCCAGCCGGCGCTGCGCGTCGGCATCGGTGTCGCGCGCTGCTTCGAGTTCGTCGCGCAGCTCGACCAGCAGCTTGCCCATGCCGATGCCGCCGTCGGGCAGCACCTTGCGCACCAGCAGGTCGATCGCCTGGATCTCGTTGGTGCCCTCGTAGATCATCGACACGCGCGCATCGCGCACCGTCTGCTCGATGCCCCATTCGCGCACGTAGCCATGCCCGCCGAACACCTGCAGGCATTCGCTCGCGCCCTGAAAACCCTGCTGCGTGCAGGCCGCCTTGAGCACTGGCGTGATCAGCGCGCACCAGCGCTGCGCGCGCTCCCGCGTGGCGCCGTCGGCATCGTGCTTGGCCACGTCGAGCATCAGGGCGGTGCGGTACGCGATCACCCGCGCGCCGTCGATCCAGGCGCGCTGGCTGTCGAGGATGCGGCGCATCGCCGGGTGCTCGATCAACAGGTCGGCCGCGTCGTTCGGGCCGCGGCTCGCGGGCGCTTGCGGCGCACGCATCTGGCGCCGCTCGCGGGCGTATGCGTCGGCTTTCTGCCAGGCCGAATCGAGCAGGCCGATGCCCTGCAGCGCGGTGTGCAGGCGCGCCGAATTCATCATCACGAACATCGCCTGCAGCCCGCGGTTCGGCTCGCCGATGAGCCAGCCAGTGGCTTCGTCGAACCGCATCTGGCAGGTCGGACTGCCGTGCAGGCCCATCTTTTCTTCGATGCGTTCGCATTGCACCGCGTTGCGCGTGCCGTCGGGCAGCACCTTGGGCACGAGCACCAGCGACAGGCCCTTGGGGCCCGCCGGTGCATCGGGCAGGCGGCACAGCACCAGGTGCACGATGTTGTCGCAGAGGTCGTGCTCGCCGCCCGAAATGAAGATCTTGCTGCCGCTCACGCGCCAGCTGTCGTCGGCCTGCGCGGTGGCGCGCGTGCGCACCTGGCCCAGGTCGCTGCCCGCGTGCGCTTCGGTCAGGCACATCGTGGCCAGCCACTCGCCGCTCGCGATCTTCGGCAGGTACGCGCGCTGAAGCGCGTCGCTGCCGTGGTGCTTCAGGCATTCGTAGGCGCCGTGCAGCAGGCCGGGCGCCATGTTGAAGCCCTGGTTGGAGGCACTGAGCCATTCCGAGACGATCGCCGTCATCAGCGCGGGCAGGCCCTGGCCGCCGTCTTCGGGTGCCGCGGCCAGCGCCGGCCAGCCGGCCTGCCAGAACGCGCGGTACGCGTCGGCAAAGCCGGGCGGCGAGGTGACCTCGCCGCGCTCGAAGCGGCAGCCGGCCTCGTCGCCGCCGCGGTTCAACGGCGCGATCACCTCGCCGACGAAGCGGCCGGCCTCGTCCAGCAACTGCGCCTGCAGCGCTTCGTCGAACTCGGCGAAAGGTGCCAGGGCGCGCAGCTTCGGCGTGGTGCCGAGCACCGCGTCGAGCACGAAGCGCTGGTCTTCGGGGCGGGGTTGGTAGTTCAAGGGCTGCACGAAAAGCTGGTTGCACGTTCCGGGTCACCGCCCTTGTAGCGCGCGACTTGCGGGTAGGGGCAGAGCGGCCGGGTGCGGGTGGCAGACCAGCCGGCCGGCAGCTCGGCATTGGCGGCGCTGGAACCAGCGCCGCGTGCGCTGGCCGTCACCGAAGCGGGCGCTTCGCCGCGCTCGACCCAGCCGACCAGCGCGCTCAGCATGTCGAACTGGTCGGTGGCCGGGCCGCCCGAACAGTGGTTCATGCCGGGAACCGGAAAGTAGCGCGCAAAGGCCGTGGCGTTGCCGCCGTTGGCGGCCTGCAGCCGTTCGTACCAGGCAGCAGTGTCGTCGGACGAGAACACCGGGTCGCTGGTGCCGTGATAGACCATCAGCTTCGCGCCACGGTTGCGCAGCGTGGCGAGGTTGGCTGCGTCGGGTGGTGTCATGAAGGCCATGGCCGATTCGCGGTAGACGCCGCCGGTCGCGTCGATCAGGGGCGCGTCGCGATCCATGTCGAAGCCCAGCGCGAACGCCAGGCCGCCGGGTCGAGCTGCCAGCGGCGGCGAGGTGAAGATGAAGCCGACCGCACCGGGGTCGCGGGTCTGCGAGCTGTTGAATTTCCAGTCGCGCCAGTTGCTGCCGCCTATGCCGCTGTCGAACGGAAAGCTGCTGTAGATCGCGCGGCCTGCGCTGTTGCGGGCACCGGCGAAGACGTTGTTCAACGCCGTCTTCTGCGGCGCGCTGAGGCAACTGCCGTCACGCACGCCGGCGGCGCAGGTGGGCACGGCCGCATCGAGCTTGAAGCGTGCCTGGCAGGCCTTGACGTCCGACACGATGCCGTCGGCGAGACCATCGAGTGCATCGCATTGCGCCACCACCTTGTTGCTCACCATCGTGAGCTCGGCGGGCGTGAAGGCGCTTTGCAGATCGGGCAGGCCGGCCGGCGTCTGCGCGCTCGCCACCTTCGCATACTGCTGGGCGCCGTAGAGCTGCGCCACGGCAGCGCGCGGCAGGTTGAAGCCGGGGTTGCCGGCCAGGATGCCGTCGTACTCGCCGGCCGAGCGCGCGGCCGCCACCATCGCGTGCCGGCCGCCGTTGGAGCAGCCACCGATGTAGGAGCGATCGGGCCCGCGGCCGTATGCCTGCGCGATGACGTTCTTCGCCATCGGCGTGAGCTGGGCGACCGCGTTGTAGCCGTAGTCGAGCCGCGCCTGCGGGTCGATGGCGAAGAGCGGGCCGAGTGAGCCGGCATGCCCGGCGTCGGAGCTGATCACGGCAAAGCCCATCTGCAGCGCGCTGGTGGTCGGTGCACCGCCGCCGATGCCGCCCATCGCCGGCACCACCGCGCCATCGAGGCCGCCGTTGCCTTGGTAGAAGAAGCGCCCGTTCCATGCGACCGGCAGGCGCATCTCGAAGCCGATGGCATAGGTGTTGTTGTCCACCGGGCTCTTGCGCTCGGCCATCCTGCCCAGCACCAGGCAGTGCGCCGGTGCCGGCTGGCTGGCAGTGCCGACGGCGACCGGGCCCGCGGCCACCGACGTCACGCTGGTGTAGACCACACCGGCGCGTGCGGCCCGGGCTGCCAGGTCGGTGCAGGCCTGCAAGGTGCCGGGTCGTGCTGCCGCCAGTTGGGGCAGCGGCCCGTCGCTGCGACCGGTGCCGACACAGGCCGCGAGCAGGGCAACGGAACCGAGTGCCACCGCGGCGGCCAGGACGGGTTTTGTCTTGGTCATTTTTTTGTCCCCAGGTAGGTATCGATCACACGGGAGTCGCCGGCCAGATCGCGCGCCGGGCCTTCGAGGCTCACGCTGCCCATTTCGAGCACGTAGCCGTGGTCGGCCACTTCGAGTGCGGCACGCGCGTTCTGCTCGACCAGCAGGATGGTCACGCCGGTTGCGCGCAGCGCGCTCACGGTGCGAAAGATCTCCTGCACCACCAGCGGCGCGAGACCGAGGCTGGGCTCGTCGAGCATCAGCAGCGTGGGGCGCGACATCAGCGCACGGCCGACCGCCAGCATCTGCCGCTCGCCGCCGGAGAGCGTGCCGGCCAGTTGGGCGCGGCGCTCTTTCAGGCGTGGAAACAGCGTGTAGACCTGTTCGATCTGGTCGCGCCACTGGCGGTTGCGCAGCCGCACCTGGCGGAACGCGCCCAGCACCAGGTTGTCTTCCACCGGCATGGTGCCGAACAGCTCGCGCTTCTCGGGCACCAGGGCGATGCCCAGCATCACGCGTTCTTCGAGCGACAGGCTGCCGATGGCGCGACCCTGGAACTCGATCGCGCCGCTGGCGGGCAGCACGCCCATCAGCGCATTCAGCAGCGTGGACTTTCCGGCACCGTTGGGGCCGATCACGGTGATCACGCTGCCCTTGTCGGCCTGCAGGTTGATGCCATGCAACACCTCGGCGCGGCCGTAGCCGGCGCGCAGGTTGCGGATCTGCAAAAGAGGGGTGCTCATGTCAATGCTCCGTGCCCAGGTAGGCGGCGCGCACCTTCGGGCTCTGCTGCACCTCGGCAGGCGTGCCCTCCATCAGGTGTGTGCCGAACTCCATAACCACGATGTGGTCGCAGATGTCCATCACCAGGCCCATGTCGTGTTCCACCAGCAGGATGCTCATGCCCTCGGCAGTCAGGCTGCGCAGCACCTCGGCCAGCGCCTGCTTTTCCTTGTGGCGCAGGCCGGCGGCGGGCTCGTCGAGCAGCAGCAGGGCCGGGTCGGCGCACAGGGCGCGCGCGATCTCGAGCAGACGCTGCTGCCCCATGGCCAGGTTGCCCGCCAGCTCGTGCAGCAGATCGCCCATGCCGACGCGCTGCAACTGGCGCTCGGCCTCGCGCAGCAACTGGCGTTCTTCCGTGCGGTCGATGCGCAGCATGGCGGCGATCGCGCCCTTGCGGCCGCGCAGGTGGGCGCCGAGGGCCACGTTCTCGAGCACTGTCATGTCGGGCACCATCTTCACGTGCTGGAAGGTGCGCGAAACGCCGCGCTCCGCAATCCGGCGCGACGACAGGCCGCCGATAGCCTCGCCGCGAAACTGCACGGCGCCGCTGGTCATGCCGAGCACGCCGGTGATGAGGTTGAACGTGGTCGACTTGCCGGCACCGTTGGGGCCGATCAGCCCGACGATCTGGCCGGCGCGGATGCGAAAGCTGATGTCGTTCACCGCAACCAGCCCGCCGAAGGTCTTGCGGATCGCCTGCACCTCGAGCACCACCTGGCCGGCCGCCGGCTTGCTGCGCGCCGGCAGGTGCGCGGCGTCGTGCCAGTCGACCACGCGCTGCCTGCGTGGCAACCTGCGGTCGATGAAAGACCACACGCCGTCGGGCAGGTACTTGAGCACCAGCACGATCAGGATGCCGAACACGATGAGTTCGTAGCTGCCGCTGGTGCCGATCAGCTTGGGCAGCAGCACCTGCAACTGGTCTTCGAGCAGCTTCACGATGCCGGCGCCGGCGACGGCGCCCCACACATGGGCCGCGCCGCCGAGCACCGCCATGAACAGGTACTCGATGCCCATTCGGATGCCGAAGGGAGAGGGGTTCACCGTGCGCTGGAAATGCGCGAACAGCCAGCCGGACACCGACGCCAGCAACGCGGCCAGTACGAAGATGCCGACCTTGTGGCGCAAGGTGTTCACGCCCATGGCTTCGGCCATCTGCGAGCCCCCGGCCAACGCACGGATGGCACGCCCGCTGCGCGAGTCGAGCAGGCGCAGCAGTGCCAGCGCGCCCAGCAGCACGAAGGCCCAGACCACCGCGTAGAACACGCGCTGCTGCCCGAGTTCGAAGCCGAGCACCGAGAGGCCCTTCACGCCGAGGATGCCGTCGTATTTGCCGAGCGCGTCGAGGTTGCCCATGAGGTAGTAGAGCGACAGCGCCCAGGCGATGGTCGCCAGCGGCAGGTAGTGGCCCGACATGCGCAGCGTGATGGCGCCGATGATGGCCGCGCTGACGCCCGTGAGCGTGAGCCCGATGAACAGCGTGACCCAGGGCGACAGCCCCAGGTTCACCGTGAGATAGGCCGTGGTGTAGGCGCCGATGCCGACGAAGGCGGCCTGGCCGAAGGAAGTGAGCCCGCCCACGCCGGTGAGCAGCACCAGGCCCAGCACGGGCAGCGCGTAGATGCCGATGTAGTTGAGCTGCAGGATCCAGAAATTGGGCAGCGGCAGCAGCGGCAGTGCCACCACCAGCGCGACCAGCGCGAGCGGGCCCCAGCGGCGCAGTGCGCTCGGGCGCTCCTGCGCGGCAGCAGGGCTCGACGGCGCGACGACGGGTTGTACGGCGTCCATCTCAATGTTCCTCGTTCGAATGGCCGCTGCGCAGCGAGCGCCACAGCAGCACCGGCAGGACGATGGTGAACACGATCACCTCCTTGAATGCACTGGCCCAGAACGAACCGAACGACTCGATCACGCCGACTGCGAGGGCGCCGAGGAGCGCGCCCGGGTAGCTCGACAGCCCCGCGATCACGCCGGCCACGAAACCCTTGAGCCCGATCAGGAAGCCGGAGTCGTAGAAGACGGTGGTGGTGGGGCCGATGAGCAGGCCCGAGAGCGCGCCGATCAGCGCGGCCATCGCGAAGGTGAGCTGGCCGGCCGTGTGGGTCGAGATGCCCATCAGCCGTGCGCCGAGCCGGTTGACGGCGGTGGCGCGCAGCGCCTTGCCGTACAGGCTGCGCTCGAAGAACAGCCACAGCAGCACGATCAGCGCGGCCGAGGCGGCAAAGATGATCAGCGTCTGGCCACTGAGGGCCAGCGGGCCGAGTGAGAAGCGGGTGTCCCAGAACGGTGGATTGCGAAAGCCCTCCGCGCCGAAGAACAGCAGGCCGAGCCCGGTCATCGCGAAATGCACGCCGACCGAGACGATCAGCAGCACCAGCGAGCTCGCCCCCGCCAGCGACTGGTAGGCGACGCGGTACACCAGCGGCCCGAACGCGGTGACGATGCAGACCGTCAGCAGCGCCTGGATCGGCAGTGCCAGGTTGCGCGGACCGGCCCAGGCCGAAACGGCGCAGACCACCGCGGCCGGCAGGAAGGTGCGCAGCGCGGCCACGACGGCCGGCACCGCGCTGCCGCGATGGCGCCAGGTGGTGACCAGCTCCATGAGGGCGGCGACTGCCGCCAGGATCAGCAGAAGCCAGACCGTGCCGGGTACCTTGCCGGTCTGGAAGATCGCCAGCGTCAGCGCGCCATAGGCCACGAACTCGCCCTGCGGGATGAAGATGACGCGGGTCACCGTGAACACCAGCACAATGCCGACGCCGAGCAGGGCGTAGATCGCGCCGTTGGTGAGTCCGTCCAGCGTCAGGATGCTGGTGATCGAAAGATCCATGATGCGGCCGGTTTACTGCTCGACCTTGAAGGCGCCGTTCACGACCTTCAGCATCACGCCGGTTTCGTTGGTGTAGCCCCAGTGGTTCTGCGGCGTCCACTCGAGCACGCCGTGGGCAATCACGGTGCGGCCCATGGTTTCGAAGGCATCGCGCAGGGCCGAGCGGAATTCCGGGGTGCCCGGCTTGGCCTTCTTGAGGGCCAGCGGGACGGCCTTTTCGAGCACGGTGAGAACGTCTGCGCTGTGGCCGGCAAACTGGTTGCGCGAACCGACGCCGTAGGCCTTTTCGTAGTTCGTCACGAACGCGATCGCCATCTTCTTCGACGGGTGGCTGTCGGGCAACTGCTCGGCGACGGTGGCCGGGCCGGACACCACGTAGGTGCCTTCGGCGTCCTTGCCGGCGGTGCGCATCAGGTCTTGCGTGGCGGCGGCATGCGTCTGGTAGACCTTGCCCTTGAAGCCGCGCTCCATCACCGCTTTCTGCGGCATGCCGGCACCGCTGCCCGAGGCCACGATCAGGATCGCATCGGGGTTGGCCGACGTCAGCTTGAGAACTTGGCCGGTCACGCTGGTGTCGGCACGCGCGAAGCGTTCGGTGCCGACGATCTTGATGCCGTTCTTCTCGCCTTCCGCGGTCAGCGCCTTGAGCCAGAGTTCGCCGTAGGCGTCGGTGTAGCCGAGAAAGCCGACCGTCTTGACCCCTTGCGCCTTCATGTGCTTGACCATGGCGAAGGCCATCACGTCATTGGACTGCGGCAGGCGGAAGAACCACTTGTCCTTGCCGGGCGGCAGCCCGGCCGGGGAGGTCGCGAGCTGCGGCGTGCCCGATTCGGCCGTGACGTCCGCCATCGGAATGGCCACAGGCGTGGCGCTCGAGCCGACCACCACGTCGACCTTGTCTTCGGTGACCAGGCGTTGCGCGTCCTTGACACCGGTGGTCGGATCGGTGGCGTCGTCGAGCACGACCAGCTTGACGGTTTCGCCCGCGATGGTCTTGGGCCAGATCATGATCCCGTTCTTGACCGGAATGCCCAGGCCCGAGGCCGGGCCCGTGAGCGGTTGCACCACGCCGATGGTGAGGTCGGCATGGGCGCTGCCGAGGGCTGCCAGCGTGAACGCGGCGGCCAGAGCGATCTTGGTGAATTTCATGATGTCTTCCTTGGGTTGAACGGTTGCAGGAGGAGGTTGCGCCGGTTTTCAGCGTGGCGCCATGCGCAGGGCGCCGTCGATGCGGATGACTTCGCCATTCAGATGCCCGTTGGTCACGATATGGCAGGCCAGTTCGGCAAATTCCGAGGGTTTGCCCAGGCGCGGCGGGAACGGGATCGACGCGGCCAGCGACTGCTGCACCGGCTCGGGCAATTCCATCAGCAGCGGGGTGGCAAAGAGGCCGGGTGCCACGGTGCACACGCGGATGCCGTGCTGCGCCAGGTCGCGCGCCATCGGCAGCGTCATGCCGACCAGGCCGCCCTTCGATGCGCTGTAGGCCTGCTGGCCGACCTGGCCGTCGAAGGCCGCGACCGAGGCGGTGAACATCATCACGCCCTTTTCGCCACCTTCGAGCGCTTCGAGCTTGGCGCACTGGGCGGCGAACAGGCGGCTGATGTTGTAGCTGCCGATCAGGTTGACGTTGACCACGCGCACGAAGTCTTCCAGCGGCGCCGCGTTGCCGTCCTTGCCGACGATGCGCTTGGCGCTGCCGATGCCGGCCACGTTCATCAGGATGCGTGCCGGGCCGTGGGCTGCGGTGGCCTTTTCCAGCGCGGCGGTCACGCTGTCGGTGTCGGTGATGTCGCAGGTGCACGCGACGCCGCCGATGTCGGCCGCGACCTTCGCGGCCAGTTCGGCGTTGCGGTCGAGCACTGCGACCTTCGCGCCCAGCCGCGCCAGCTCGCGCGCGGTGGCCTCGCCGAGGCCCGATGCACCACCGCTCACGAGGGCTGCCTGTCCTTCGATTTTCATTGCTTGTCTCCTTGGGGTTGCAGGATGAAGGGGAGTGCACCCGCATGCAGCGCGTCGACCAGCGCGGCGCGGTGCTTGAGCACGGCGCGCTGGTTGAGCGAGCCCTTGTCGGTGACCTCGCCCTTGTCGATCGATGGCGGCTCGTCCACCAGGTGCGCGCGCGCGATGCGGTTGGCGCTGCCGGTGCTGGCTGCGGCCAGCGTGTCGAGCATCTGCTGGAAGTGCGCACGCACCGGGGCGCTGTCGAGCACCTCGCGCATCGGCGCGTCCGGCGCCAGCCCGGCGAGCTGGCGCACGGCCTGGGTCGGGAACAGCAGTGCGCCGACTTCCTTGAGGTTGATGCCGGTGAGCACCACGTCCTGCACGTAGGGCGCGCCGGCCGCGATGATCTTCGCGCGCATCGGCCCGACGCTCACGAAGGTGCCGGTCGCGAGCTTGAAGTCTTCGGCGATGCGGCCATCGAAACGCAGGCCGCGGTGGATGTTGCCGGGGTCGATCCAGGTCACCGCGTCGCCGGTCGAGAAGAAGCCTTCCTCGTCAAAAGCCTCTGCCGTGGCTTCCGGCGCGCGCCAGTAGCCGGGCGTGATGTTGGGGCCGCGGTAGCGCACCTCGGTCTTGCCGTCGATGTCGACCAGCTTGATCTCGATGCCGGCGGCCGGCAGCCCGAGGTCGCCCGACTTCACTTCGGGCCCCGTGACGTAAAGCGCGAACGGGCCCGACTCGGTCATGCCCAGGCCGGTTCCCATGACGATGCGCTCGCCGACTTCGGCCTCCTGCGTGCGGTGCAGGCTGTCCCAGATCGGCTGCGACAGTGCGGCGCCCGAGTAGAAGAACATCTTGACGCGCGACAGCAGGTTCTTGCGCAACACCGCGTCGCTTTCCATGGCATGGGCGATGGCCTCGAAGCCGGTCGGCACATTGAAATAGATGGTCGGTGCGATCTCGCGCAGGTTGCGCAGCGTTTCGGCCATGCCGCCAGGCGTCGGCTTGCCGTCGTCGATGTAGAGCGTGCCGCCGTTGTCGAGCACGATGCCGACGTTGTGATTGCCCCCAAAGGTGTGGTTCCAGGGCAGCCAGTCGACCAGCACCGGCGGCTCGTCGCCCAGGGCGGGAATGGATTGCCGCAACTGCTGCTGGTTGGCGCACCACATGCGGTGCGTGTTGATCACGGCCTTGGGCAGCTTGGTCGAGCCCGAGGTGAACAGGAACTTGGTGATGGTGTCGGGGCCGGTGGCGGCCAGCGCGGCATCGACCGCGGCGGTGGCGGGCGTTGCGGCAAGATCGTCGAAAGCGGTGATGACGCGGCCGTCGATCGTGCCTTCGGCGAGCACCACTTCCACGTCGGCCGGCACCACGGCCGTGATGGCGCGGGCGAAGCGCTTTGCGTCGGCCGCGAAAACCAGGCCTGGCGTCAGCGTGTCCAGCACATGGCGAAGCTTGTCGAAATCCTGGCTCACGATCGAGTAGGGCGGCGACACCGGGCAGTAGGGCACGCCGGCGTAGAGGCAGCCGAGCGCCAGCAGCGCATGCTCGATGCCGTTTTCGCTGAGGATGGCGACGGGCCGGTCTGCGTCCAGGCCCCGGTTCAGCAGCCCTTGCGCGATGCTGCGCGCCTTGTGCAACGCCTCGGCATAGCTCACGCGCTGCCAGTCGCCGGTG
Source organism: Variovorax nitratireducens (assembly GCF_051216545.1). Classification (NCBI taxonomy): domain Bacteria; kingdom Pseudomonadati; phylum Pseudomonadota; class Betaproteobacteria; order Burkholderiales; family Comamonadaceae; genus Variovorax; species Variovorax nitratireducens. The sequence goes on along the minus strand of NZ_JBPJZO010000006.1, from coordinate 164,861 downwards.
CTGCCATCGGGCAGGCGCTCGCGCCGGGCGATGAAGGTGCGATCCGGCGCCACGCTGGCCCAGTGGTGCAACCGGTCGGACATGCGTTCCGGGTAGGGCGCGAGTTCGGCTTCGGCCTTCAGGTAGCGGGCGCCGGACGGCGCCTCGGTGAGCACGGCGCGCGTGATGCCGAACGCCAGCGTGCGGTAGCGCGGCGCCGCGGCGGTGTTTGTCTCGTTCATCTCGTTGTTCTCTTTCGCGGGCGCCGCGTCAGCCCTTGCTGACCTTGGCGCCGCGGCCTTCGAGGAAGTCGCGCACGCGTTCCTTGGCGTCCGGCGCGCTCTGGGCGATGCCGGCCATCAGCGCTTCGGTGAAGAAGCCGTGGTCGGCCGGCTGCTCGGCGATGCGCGGCAGCGCATGCATCAGCGCGTAGTTGGTGAGCGGTGCGTTCTGCGCCACGCGCTGCGCCAGTTCCAGTGCCTTGTCGAAGGCCGTGCCCTCGGGCACGAGGTACTGCGCGAAGCCGGCGCGCTCGCCATCTTCCGCGTTGTAGACCCGGCCGGTGAGCATCATGTCGGTCATGCGTGCGGCGCCGATGAGCTTCGGGATGCGCACCGAGCCGCCACCGCCCACGAAGATGCCGCGCGAGCCTTCGGGCAGCGCATAGAAGGTCGACGCATCGGCCACCCGGATGTGGCAGGCGCTCGCCAGTTCGAGCCCGCCGCCAACCACGGCGCCGTGCAGCGCTGCGATCACCGGCACCGGGCCGTACTGCACGCGCTCCAGCGCGGCATGCCACAGGCGCGAATGGTGCAGGCCCTGGCCGGCGTCGCGCTCCTTCAGCTCGCTCAGATCGAGCCCGGCGCAGAAGTGGGGGCCTTCGCCATCGACGACGGCGGCACGCACGGTGTCGGGCAGGTTGTCGAAAGCGTCGCGCAGCGCCAGGATCAGCCCGTCCGACAGCGCATTGCGTTTGGCGCCGCGGGTCAGGCGGATGACGGCGACGGTGTCGCGAAGCTCGATGTGGAGGTCGGGGTGGTTCATGATTGCATTCCGGTGTGGCTTCGATTATGGTTATGAAAAATAACCAATTCAAGGCCGCGCAGGGCGGTCGATCTCAGTACTTACCCGAATCTGGAGACAGCCATGGACTACGAAAACCTGATCGCGATCGATACCCACACGCACGCCGAGGTGAGCTGCTGGAATCCGTTCGACAACTACGGCGAGGAGTACGACCGCGCGGCGGACAAGTACTTCAGGTCAAGCCGCCGCCCGACCATCCAGGAAAGCATCGATTACTACCGCGAACGCAAGATCGGCCTGGTGATGTTCATGGTCGACGCGGAGTCGAACATGGGCCGGCGCCGCATCCCGAACGAGGAGATCGCCGAGGCCGCGCAAAAGAACAGCGACATCATGATCGCCTTCGCGAGCATCGATCCGCACAAGGGCAAGATGGGCGCGCGCGAGGCGCGGCGCCTGATCGAGGAGTACGGCGTGAAGGGCTTCAAGTTTCACCCGACGGTGCAGGGCTACCACCCGTACGACAAGATGGCCTGGCCGATCTACGAGGTGATCGCCGAGTACAAGCTGCCGGCCGTTTTCCACACCGGCCACAGCGGCATCGGATCCGGCATGCGCTGCGGTGGCGGCCTCCGGCTGGAGTACAGCAACCCGATGCACCTGGACGACGTGGCGATCGACTTTCCCGACATGCAGATCGTGATGGCGCATCCGAGCTTTCCGTGGCAGGACGAGGCGCTGTCGGTAGCCACGCACAAGCCCAATGTGTGGATCGATCTGTCGGGCTGGAGTCCGAAGTACTTTCCGAAGCAGTTGGTGCAGTACGCCAACACGCTGCTGAAAGACCGCGTGCTGTTCGCGAGCGACTACCCGCTGATCACGCCGGATCGGTGGCTGAAGGATTTCGAGGATGCGGGGTTCAAGCCGGAGGTAGTGCCGGGGATTCTGAAGGGGAATGCGGTGCGGCTGCTGGGGTTGGACAAGACAGCCTGATTTGCCGATAGCCGATAGCCGATAGCCGATAGCCGATAGCAGTTGCAGGTTGCAGGTTGCGCGCGGTGGATGCAGCGCCCGGTGAGCGGTACGGGCTGTCCGACCCTGCTGCGCCGGCCGCTTCGCGGCTGCCCTGCGGTGCTCGCGTTTTGCGGGGTCTCGCAGAACTCGCCTGCGGCTCAAACAGCTGCGAGCCCTGATCCGCAAAACGCTGCGCTCCTCGGCGGCGCAGAAGGGATCGGCCAGCCCGTACCGCTCACCGGGCTTGGTGGTGGTTCGACGGTCTGGCCTTCCGGATACAACCCCAAGGTGTCCACGTCGGTGGGTGGTATGCGCTGGGGCGGCCGTTGAGGCACCGCCGAGCAGCACAGCGGCAGGCGGATCAGGGCCGCGTGCTGTTTGAGCCGCAGGCGAGTTCACGCGGACCCCGCCTGCCGCGAGCAGCGCAGGGCAGCCCGAAGGGCCGGTGACGTCGGCCGCCCCAGCGCATACCACCGCCGACGCACCCGCCGACGCACCCGCCGACGCACCCGCCGACGCACCCGCCGACGCACCCGCCGACGCACCCGCCGACGCACCCGCCGACGCACCCCGGACGAAGTCAGTTCACGGCGCCTGCTCTTCCGCCGCTTCCTCTTCCCACCCCCGCCCCGAACGTTCCTTGCGCAGGGCACGTTCGCGCGCCATCTGCTGCTCGAACTGCTGGCGCCCCTCCTTGGCCACCGCGATCACCTTGGCGCGATCCTTGTAGTGGGGGTAGGTCTCGCTCGTGATCTGTTCGTTGCCGCGGCGAAAGCGCATCGCGGCTTCGCGGGCTTCGTGCGCGGGCCAGCCCAACACCTCGAGCACCGAGCGGCCACTGCGCAGCGACGACTCGAACAACTCGCGTTCGATGTACGCCACATTGCGGTCGCGCAACTTGTAGAGGTGGGTGATGTTGCGGGCCCGCGCAATGACCTGTGCCTGCGGAAAGTGCTCGCGCACCAGATCGACGATCTCCAGCGACTGCTCGATGTCGTCGACCGCCACCACGATCGCCTTTGCCGTGGCTCCGCCGGCCACGCGCAGCAGGTCGAGCCGGGTCGCATCGCCGTAGAACACGCGAAAGCCGAACTGGCGCAGGCCTTCCACCGTATCGGCATCGTGGTCAAGCACCGTCACGGCCTTGCCTTGCGACATCAGCAGCCGGCCGACGATCTGGCCATAGCGGCCGAAGCCGCAGATCAGCACCTTGGCGTCCTGTTGTTCCGAGATTTCGTCCAGCGCCGGGCCGTTCGCCCGGTCGTAGCGCGGCAGGAGCAGCTTGTCGATCGCCACCAGCAGCAGCGGCGACACCAGCATCGACAAGGCCACCGCGCCGATCAGCAGCGACGTGACCTCGGGCGGAAGCACGTTCGGCCCGGCGGCCTGGAACACCACGAACGCGAATTCGCCGCCTTGCGCCAGCAGCAGCGTGAAGACTGGCCGCTGCTGGTAAGAGATGCCCATCGCTTTACCCAGCGCGTAAATCACGCCGAGCTTGATCACCATGAAGCCAACCACCAGCAGCAGCATCAGGCCCGGCTGCTTGATCAGCACGCCGAAGTCGATGCTCATGCCCACGGCGATGAAAAAGAGACCGAGCAGCAGGCCCTTGAAGGGCTCGATGTCGGTTTCGAGTTCGCGCCGGTATTCGCTTTCCGCCAGCAGCACGCCGGCCAGGAAGGCACCCAGCGCCATCGACAGGCCGATGAACTGCATCAGCGCCGCGATCGCCACCACCAGCAGCAGCGAGGCGGCGGTGAAGATCTCGGGCGTGTTGCTGCGCGCAATCCAGCGCAGCAGCGGGCGCAACGCGAGCCGGCCGCCCAGGATGATGCCGCCGATCACGCCGATGATCTTCAGCCCTTCGAGCAACCGGTCGAGGCCGCTCATCGATGCCTCGGCAGCGGTGCCGACCGCCAGCAGCGGCAGCAGGGCGAGGATGGGGATCGCGGCCACGTCCTGGAACAGCAGGATCGAGAAGCCGGCCTGGCCGCTCGCGGTCTTCAGCAGGTTGCGCTCGCCGAACACCTGCAGCGCGATGGCGGTGGACGACAGCGCCAGGCCGAGCGCTGCCACCAGCGCCACGCGCCAGCTGGCGCCCGCGGCCCAGCCGGCCGCGAACAGCACCGCGGCACAGCTGAGCACCTGTGCCGCGCCCCAGCCGAAGATCGGGCGGCGCAGGTTCCACAGTCGCTTGGGCTCGAGTTCGAGGCCGACCAAGAACAGCATCAGCACCACGCCGAACTCGGCAAAGTGCAGGATGTCCTCGACGTTGCTCACCAGGCCCAGGCCCCAGGGCCCGATCGCGATGCCGGCCACGAGGTAGCCGATGATCGAGCCGAGCCCGAGCGCCTTCGAAAGCGGCACCACGAACACTGCGGCGCCGAGGTAGATGAGGGAGTTGACCAGCCAGGCGGGTGCGTGCTCCATGGTCAGGCGGCCCCGGCGTTGCTGTTGCTGCTGGTGGAAGAGGCGCGTGCGAGTGCGTCTTTCACCGCGCTCTGCAGGGTGGCGGCGCCGACCTTGGCGAAGTCGTCGACCTCGACCGGCCGGTCGGTCTCGGGCACCACGCAGGCCGGGCAGGCGTCGATTTCGTCCATCTCGGGCCAGTTCGGATAGCTCGCGAGGCGCTCCTTGAACACGTCGAGGTGCGCGACCACGTCCTCGTGCGACGCGCTGCGCGCGCCGTGGAACAGCAGCGGTGGCAGGAAGCGCATGCCGCAGAGCGCTGCGGTCTGCTCGTAGGGCGGCAGGAAGGCGTCGAAGAAATAGCGGTTGTAGCTGTGCGGGTGGTAGCTCGACTCCGGCCCGCCCGTGGTCGCCACCAGCCAGCAGTCCTTGCCCTGCAGCGCGCTGCCGCCTGGGCCGTAGGCCCAGCCCCAGGCCAGCACCTCGTCGAACCAGAGCTTTTGCAGCGGTGGCATGGAGTACCACTGGATCGGATGGAGCAGCACCAGCAGGTCGGCCTGCGCGACGCGGGCCTGTTCGGCTTCGATGTCGATCGCGTAGTCGGGGTAGCTGCTGTAGAGGTCGTTCACGTCCACGTCCGGCAGCGCCTGCGCCGCCTGCATGAGCTGGCGGTTGACGCGCGAATCGCGCCAGTGCGGATGCGCGGCGATCACATAGATGCGCGGCGGAGTGTCCAGGGGTGTTGGTGTCGGCATGCCGCGAACATAGCGCAATCGCGGGCCCGACACGGCTACGATGGCGCGTCTTCCGTACCCAAGGAGCATCCCATGCCGGTGGTTCTGGTCGCCAACCCCAAGGGTGGCGTCGGCAAATCCACGCTTGCGACCAACATCGCGGGCTATTTCGCCAACCGCGGCCACGCGGTGATGCTGGGCGACGTCGACCGCCAGCAGTCGTCCGGGCTCTGGCTGGGGCTGCGGCCACCGAAGGCTGCGCCGATCGCGACCTGGGAGGCCAGCGGCGATGGCAATGTGGTTCGCCCGCCGCGCGGCACCACGCACGCCGTGCTCGACACGCCTGCCGGCCTGCACGGCTGGCGCTTCAAGGAAGTGCTGGCCATGGCCGACCAGATCCTGGTGCCTTTGCAGCCCAGCATCTTCGACATCTACGCGACGCGCGATTTCCTGGATCGCCTGATGGCGCAACGCCAGGCCGGCAAGGCGCGGATCGGGCTGGTCGGCATGCGGGTCGGCGCCCATACGCTGTCGGGCGACCGGCTGCGCGAGTTCGTGTCCCAGCTCGGCGTGCCGATGGTGGCGGAGCTGCGCGACACGCAGAACTACGTGCAGCTCGCGGCGCGCGGGCTCACGCTGTTCGACATCGCGCCGGGCCGCGTCCAGCGTGATCTGGAGCAGTGGCAGCCGGTTCTGCGCTGGCTCGATCAGTGAATCCCCGGGGTGCCGTTGTCGCCGCTGCTACAGGCGGGCAACCCGGCACGCGACTAGAGTCCGCTCCATGAAAACTTTTCAAACCCTTCAGGACATGGCCGCCTGCGTCGGCCAGGAGGTCGCGCAAAGCGACTGGATCACCGTGACCCAGGAGCAGGTGAACCAGTTCGCCGAAGCGACGGGCGACCACCAGTGGATCCACGTCGACGTGGAGCGCGCCAAGGCCGGCCCGTTCGGTGCGCCGATCGCGCACGGCTTTCTGACACTGTCGCTGCTGCCCAGGATCTTCGAGACGGCGGTCGAGGTGGTGGAGTCACGCATGGGCGTCAACTACGGCCTGAACCGGGTGCGTTTCATGTCGCCGGTGCCGGTCGGCAGCCGGCTGCGGGGCCGCATGAAGCTGCTGGCCAGCGAGCCGATCGACAACAACGGCGTGCAGATGGTGTGGGAAACCACCATCGAGCTCGAAGGTGTCTCCAAGCCGGCCTGCGTGGCCGAGTCCGTGGTGCGGCGCTACCCCTGAGCCCCGGGTTCGCTCGAAAGGAAAAGCCGCCCCCGGGCGGCTTTTTCCATGGCGGTGGCGGGGCGGTCGATCACATGCGGCGGTCGGTCACTTCGCCGTAGGTGGCGGCGCCGGCGCGCGTGATCGACCGGGCGCTTGCCCGCACCGCCGCGCGATCCGTCGACGTGTCTCGGCTGGCCATGACGCCGGTGCCGCCGTTGCTGATCTTCACCGGCGTGCGCGCTTCGGCCTGCACGGTGCTGCGATCCAGGGTCGACTGGAACGGCTGCGGCGGCAGCGGGTTTTGCTCGCCTTGGAAGGCCTGCGCGCCGAAAGCGGCAAAACCGGAGAGGGCGGCGATGGCGATGAGCTTGGTGTTCATGGTGAGGACTCCTGGAAAAACGTTGAAAGGCGGGCTGCGATTCGATGCCGGCAAGGGAATCGCTGCATCGATGGCTGAAATGTAGACTTGTAAGTATTAAAAATAAACTGCATAGTCTTCAATTGAACATTTCAGTAATAGCAATGATCAAGGGGTATTGAATGGACAGATTGCTCTCGATGCGTGTTTTCCAGCGGGTGATCGACGACGGCGGGTTCGCTGCGGCGGCGCGGGCGCTGGAGCTGTCCCCGGCCGCCGTGACCCGGTTGATCGGCGATCTCGAAACTCATCTCGGGGCCCGCCTGATCCAGCGCACCACCCGCAAGATCAGCCTGACCGAGGCCGGCGAGCGCTACCTCGAACGGCTGCGCGCCATCCTGCGCGAGATCGACGATGCCGAATCGGCGGCGGTTGCCAGCACCCGGGAGCTGCAGGGCACGCTGCACATCCTGTCGACACCGGTGCTCGCCACCCACCTGCTGGCGCCGCGCATCGCGCGCTGGCGGGCGCTGCATCCGGGCGTGGCGCTCGACATCGTGGTCGACCCGTTCCCGCAACACCGGGTCGAGGCCTTCGACCTGAGCTTTCTGCTGCTGGAAGACGGCATCGACCTCAACGTGGTGGTGCGGCCGCTGGCCCGCACCGACATGATCGTCTGCGCCGCGCCTTCCTATCTGCAGCGCGCCGGCACGCCGACCCTTCCCGAGGAGCTGGCGCACCACCAGTACCTGAAGTTTCCCTGGCAGCAGACCACCGGCCACAGTGCCCGGCGGTTTCGGCTGCAGCGGCGCGACGGGCAGGGCGGGCCGGTCGAGGTCGACATGCCGGTGGCGGTGCAATCGGCCAGCTTCGACGTGCTCTACCGCGCGGCGCTCGAGGGTGCGGGCGTCGCCGCGCTGTCGACCGCGCTGGTGGCGCCGCATATCGAAAGCGGGGCGCTTGTGCAGTTGCTGCCCGACTGGATCTTCGGGCGCTTCACCATCTACGCGGCGTTGCCGAGCCGCAAGCTGTTGCCGGCGCGCACGCGCGCCTTTCTGGATTTCATGGGCGAGCCGGCGCCGCAGCGGCGGGCGCGCGGCGCCGTCACCTGAAGCCGTTCTGCCGCCAAGCCTCGAACACTGTCACCGCCACCGCGTTCGACAGGTTGAGGCTGCGCTGCCCCGCACGCATCGGCAGGCGAAGCCGCTGCGCCGGCGCAAAACTTTCGCGCAACTCGGGGGCCAGGCCGCGCGTCTCGGCGCCGAACACCAGCCAGTCGCCCGGGGCGAACGCGGCCTCGTGCACGAACCGCGTGCCGCGCGTGGTCAGCGCGAAAAGCCGGTCGGCCGGCGGATGCTCGGCCTCGAGCAGCGCCTGCCAGCTCGCATGGCGGCGCACCTCGGCGTACTCGTGGTAGTCGAGCCCGGCCCGCCGCAGCAGCCGGTCGTCCATCGAAAATCCCAGCGGCTCCACCAAGTGCAGCGTGCAGCCGGTGTTGGCGGCGAGGCGGATCACGTTGCCGGTGTTGGGGGGGATCTCGGGCTCGACCAGGACGATATGGAACATTGCAGGGCTGACGAAGGGTGCCCTATTGTTGCGGAGCGTCGGTGCGGGCCAGCACGAGCGCGGTGATGTGGGCGGCGCCGGCGCTGCGCAACACCTCGGCCGCAGCGAAAACCGAGGCGCCGCTGGTCATCACGTCGTCCACCAGCACGACGCGGCGCCCGTGCACCTCGGCCGCCCGCAGCGGCTCGATCGCGAAGGCGCCGCGCAGGTTGCGCAGCCGCTCGGCGCGCGTCAGGCCGCTCTGGGCCGGGGTTTCGCGGGTGCGCAGCAGCAGCGTCGCGTCGGTTTTGTCCGGTGCCAGGCGCCGCGACAGCTCCAGCGCCTGGTTGAAGCCGCGCTCGCGCAGCCGCGCCGGCGCCAGCGGCATCGGCAAGGCCAGGTCGCATTGCTCCAGCGCCGGTTCGACCCAGGGCGCGCTGCGCAGCAGCGTCGCCAACGGCGCTGCCCAGCCCGCGTCGCCACGGAACTTGAACTGTGCGATGCAGTCGGGCCAGGGCCATTCGTAGGCGCAGGCCGCCAGGCAGGCGTCGAGCGGTGGCGGGTGCAGCAGGCAGTCGCCGCACCCGGCAACCCCGGCCGGCACCGGCAGCGCGCAGGTGCCGCAGCGCAAGGCCGGCGGCGCGAAGCGCGCCACGCAGGCGTCGCAAATCGGGCGCGCCGGCCAGACACGGCACACCGCGCACTGGCTGGGTATCGCGTCGAGCAGTGCGGTGAAGCGGCGTGAAGTTCGGAGGCCGGGCATGGCTCAATATACTGGCCGCCCATGGCCACCGATCCCGCCCAGCGCCCGCCCACCATCGACGCCGCTGCGGCAGCCCGCTGGTCGCGCCTCGCCCCTGCCGAGGGCTCGCCCTGGCTGCACGAGGAAATCGGCCGGCGCATGGAAGACCGGCTGCAATGGATCAAGGCGCGGCCCGAAAGCTGGGCCGACTGGTCGCCCCTGAAGGGCGGGCTCGAAGCCCATGCGCTGGTGGCGCGGCGCTATCCGGCGGCCGCGCAGTACGTGATCGAGCCCGATGCCGCGCTCGCCGCGCGCACGGCCGGCGTGCTGGGCGCGCCCTGGTGGAGCGCCCGGCGCTGGCAGGGCGCGCAGGCGCGCTTCGACGCGACGCCCGAGGACGGCGTCGACCTGCTCTGGGCCAACATGGCGCTGCACATGGCGGCCGACCCGCAGGCGCTGATCGGCCGCTGGCACCGCACGGTCGCGACCGATGGCTTCCTGATGTTTTCCGCCCTGGGCCCCGATACGGTGCGCGAGTTGCGCGCGCTCCATGCCCGGCTCGGCTGGCCACCGGCCGGCCACGAGTTCACCGACATGCACGACTGGGGCGACATGCTGGTGCACGCCGGCTTCGCCGAACCCGTGATGGACATGGAGCGCGTGGTCTTGACCTGGCCCACGCCGGAGGCCGCGCTGGCCGAACTGCGCACGCTGGGCCGCAACCTGCATCCGGCCCGCTTCGGCGGGCTGCGCGGGCGGGGCTGGCGCAACACACTCGGCGCCGCGCTGGCCGCCACCGCGGCGCCGGAGCGAAACGACGGCCGCATCGCGCTCAGCTTCGAAATCATCTACGGCCATGCCTTCAAGCCTGCGCCGCGCGTCGCCCTGGCCGCCGAGAGCGCCGTCTCCCTGCGCGAAATGCGCGCCATGCTCCAAAAGGGGCGATAAGTCGGGAACACCATGGAACCGGCTTTGCCGGGCCATCGGTATTGCCCCCGGAAGGGGGTTGGCGCAGCGGACACGCAGTGCCGCGCAGCCTGGGGGTGAGACGAATTCCCCCGCTACAATCCGCCGTTGCGTGAACTCGCGGGTATGGTCCCGCGATCGCGGCCTGTCAAACCCCGGTTCGGCGGCTGTCGGCGCACCGATTTGCTGAACTCGCCCGTGTCGAATTCCGTGTTTCGTTTTGCCACCGTCTCAGGCCAGAGCATCCACTGGTTCCTGAAGCGCAATTGCTCGGTCACGCCGAGCCAGCTTGGCTGGCTCTACGCGTCGTTGTGCGTGGTGTCGCTCGGCATCGGCAGCGTGTTCTGGTGGCATGGTGCACGGCTGGTGTTGCCGTTCGCCTGGCTCGAACTGGCCGCGGTCGGCTTTGCGTTCATGCTGTATGCGCGGCATGCGACGGACGGCGAAAAGATCGCGCTGCAGGAGGGTCGCCTGGTGGTGGAGCTGGAAAACGGCGGCCACTACGAGCGCACGGAGTTTTTGCCGCATCAGGTGCGGGTCGAGCCGCAGGACAGCGACCGTTCGCTGATCGAGGTTTCGGGGCAGGGTCGTTCGGTGAGGGTGGGGCGCTATGTGCGCCCCGAATTGCGTGCGGCACTGGCGCGCGAGATTCGCATGGCACTGCGCAGCGCCTGAGCGGCGCGCAGCGCCGGCATCGACGATGACGGGCCGATGGGTTAACTGGTAATTGAAGAAGCAAACACGATGAAGAGCATTTGGCGCAACAAGAACTGGCCGGCAAACCTGCTGCTGGCAGCCGGCGCGACGATTGGCGGTGCAGCGCACGCAGTCAGCGATCTGCCGGGCGGCCCGTCGGTTCGTCAATTGAACATGCCCTTCGGCGTGACCAAGATCGCCCAGGAGCAGCATTTCCTGCACACGGTCATGATGATCCTCTGCACGGTGATCTTCATCGCCGTCTTCGCGGTCATGTTCTATTCGATCTGGAAGCACCGCAAGTCGGTCGGCCACAAGGCGGCCAACTTCCATGAGTCGGTGGTTGTCGAGGTCATCTGGACCATCGTGCCCTTCATCATCGTGATCCTGATGGCGCTGCCTGCGACCAAGGTGCTGGTCGCGCAGAAGGACACCACCAACGCCGACCTCACGGTCAAGACCACCGGCTACCAGTGGAAGTGGGGTTACGACTACATCAAGGGCGAAGGCGAGGGCCTGGCCTTCATCTCCACGCTCGACAGCAGCCAGCGCGCGATGTCCGACGCCGGCGCCAAGGGCGAGATGCCGGTCGATTACCTGTTCAAGGTCGACAATCCGCTGGTCGTTCCGGTCAACAAGAAGATCCGGGTGATCACCACGGCCAACGACGTGATCCATGCGTTCGCCGTGCCGCAGCTCGGCGTCAAGCAGGACGCGATTCCGGGCTTCGTGCGCGACACCTGGTTCCGTGCCGAGCAGGTCGGCGACTACTACGGCCAGTGCCAGGAACTGTGCGGCAAGGAACACGCCTACATGCCGATCCACGTGAAGGTGGTTTCGGCCGCCGACTACACCGCCTGGGTCGACACCAAGAAGAAGGAAGCCGCTGCCAAGCTCGACGACCCCACCAAGGTCTGGGCCCTGCCGGAAATGCTCGCACGCGGCGAGAAGGTCTACGCAGCCAATTGCGCCGCCTGCCACCAGGCCAACGGCAAGGGCGCCGGCCCGATCAAGCCGCTCGACGGCGCTGCGATCGTGCTCGACGCCGACCATGCCAAGCAGATCCAGGTGCTCCTGAAGGGACAGAACAACGGCGCGATGCCGTCGTGGAAGCAGCTCAGCGACACGGATCTCGCGGCCGTGGCGAGCTTCACGAAGAACAGCTGGTCGAACAAGACGGGCCAACTCATCCAGCCCGCCGAAGTGCTCGCGCAGCGCGGCAAGTAAGCCGCCGCCCCCGATACCCGAAGGAAGATTCATGAGCGCAGTTCTCGACCCCCACGGCCACGCACACGGTCACGATGACCACAGTCACGACGAGCATCACGGCGCCCCGGCCGGCTGGCGCCGCTGGGTGTTCGCAACCAACCACAAGGACATCGGCACGCTGTACCTGCTGTTCAGCTTCACCATGCTGATGGTCGGCGGCATCCTGGCCCTGCTGATCCGCGCCGAGCTGTTCCAGCCCGGCCTGCAGCTGGTGAACCCCGAACTCTTCAACCAGTTCACCACGATGCACGGGCTGATCATGGTGTTCGGCGCCATCATGCCGGCCTTCGTGGGCTTCGCGAACTGGATGGTTCCGCTGCAGATCGGCGCGTCCGACATGGCGTTCGCGCGCATGAACAACTTCAGCTTCTGGCTGCTGATCCCGGCGGCGCTGATGCTGGTGGGTTCGTTCTTCATGCCCGGCGGCGCACCTGCCGCGGGCTGGACGCTCTACGCGCCGCTGACGCTGCAGATGGGCCCCTCGATGGACGCCGGCATCTTCGCGATGCACATCATGGGCGCCTCGTCGATCATGGGCTCGATCAACATCATCGTCACCATCCTCAACATGCGCGCCCCCGGCATGACGCTGATGAAGATGCCGATGTTCTGCTGGACCTGGCTCATCACCGCCTACCTGCTGATCGCCGTGATGCCGGTGCTGGCCGGCGCCATCACGATGACGCTGACCGACCGCCACTTCGGCACCAGTTTCTTCAACCCCGCCGGCGGCGGCGATCCGGTGATGTACCAGCACATCTTCTGGTTCTTCGGCCACCCCGAGGTCTACATCATGATCTTGCCGGCCTTCGGCATCATCAGCCAGGTCGTGCCCGCGTTCGCGCGCAAGCGCCTGTTCGGCTACGCCTCGATGGTGTACGCCACCTCGTCGATCGCCATCTTGTCGTTCATCGTGTGGGCGCACCACATGTTCACGACCGGCATGCCGCTCACCGGCCAGCTGTTCTTCATGTACGCGACCATGCTGATCGCAGTGCCCACGGCCGTGAAGATCTTCAACTGGATCGCGACCATGTGGCAGGGCTCGATGACCTTCGAGACCCCGATGCTGTTCGCCGTCGGCTTCATCTTCGTGTTCACCATGGGCGGCTTCACCGGGCTCATCCTGGCCGTTGCGCCGGTCGACACGCAATTGCAGGACACCTATTACGTCGTGGCCCACTTCCACTATGTGCTGGTCGCAGGCTCGCTGTTCGCCATGTTCTCGGGCTTCTACTACTGGGCGCCCAAATGGACCGGCGTGATGTACAGCGAAACGCGCGGCAAGGTGCACTTCTGGTGGTCGCTGATCTCGTTCAACATCACCTTCTTCCCGATGCACTTCCTGGGCCTCGCGGGCATGCCGCGACGCTATGCCGACTACCCGATGCAGTTTGCCGACTTCAACGCGGTGGCGTCGATCGGTGCGTTCTTCTTCGGCTTCGCGCAGGTCTACTTCTTCCTGTTTATCGTGCTGCCCGCCATGCTTGGCAAGGGCGAGAAGGCCACGCAAAAGCCGTGGGAAGCTGCCGAAGGCCTCGAGTGGGAAGTGCCTTCGCCGGCTCCGTTCCACACTTTCGAAACGCCGCCGCGCCTGGATGCCACGGCGACCCGGGTGATCGGCTGACCGGTTGCACACGATGACACCGGAACAGAAGAGGAACAACCGACGCATGGGGCTCACGCTGGCCTCGATCGCGGTGCTGTTCTTCATCGGTTTCATCATCCGCATGGTCTGGATCGGGCGCTGATATATGCTGCTCCCCCCCAGTCTTCGCGCACTTCGTGTCGCTTCGCCAACCCCCTGCCGGGGGCAACGCCAGCGGACCGGCAAAGCCGGTTCCGCGGCGTTCCGCGCTCATGGAGAGCGTTCATGAGTTTGGGTGCACGAATCCGCCGGGCCAACGTCAAGATGGTGGGCAAGCTCGCCGTGGTGGCCTGCGGCATGTTCGCGTTCGGCTACGCGCTGGTGCCGCTTTACCGCGCGATCTGCGAAATGACCGGCATCAACGTGCTGGCGCTTTCCGAACTGCAGGTGCCGGGTGGCGCTGCGGGCGGCAAGGACGTGAAACTGCCGGCCAACACGCAGGTCGACACGAGCCGCACCATCACGGTCGAGTTCGATGCCAATGTGCGCGGCCTCTGGGACTTCAAGCCGGCGCAGAGCTCGATGCAGGTGCATCCGGGCGAGTTGCATACCGTGATGTACGAGTTCCAGAACGTGCAGAACCGCCGCATGGCCGCGCAGGCCATTCCGAGCTATGCGCCGCAACAGGCCGCACCGTACTTCAACAAACTCGAGTGCTTCTGCTTCAACCAGTACACGCTCGACGCGGGCGAAAAGAAGCAGTGGCCGGTCGCGTTCGTGATCGATCCGAAGATCTCGAAGGACGTGAAGACCATTACCCTGTCGTACACTTTTTTCGAGGTCGGCGGCAGGACACCGGCGGCGCCGACCGCGGCGGCCCCAATCCAGACGGAGCCACGCTCATGAGCGCCGCCGATGAAGCCGGTGCCCGCAAGGGCTCGCTGCTTCGCACCGTCAAGGCGGTGGGCTGGGGCTTCTTCGGCGTGCGCAAGGACAGCGACTACCAGGAAGACATCGCGAAGCTCACGCCGCTGCACATCATTGCCGTCGGGCTGGTGGCGGCCATGTTGTTCGTCGGCGGCCTGATACTGCTGGTCAAGTTCGTGGTCGCGCCCTGACCCCCAAGATTCGAATCGAGAGAAGAAAGCCAGGACCCTGATATGAGTTCAACCACCCACGGCACCACGCCCTACTACTTCGTGCCCGGCCCGTCGGCCTATCCGGTCATGGCCGCGACCGGCCTGCTCTTCGTGATCCTGGGCGCCGCCCAGTGGATCAATGGCCACGAGTGGGGCGCCTGGTCGCTGCTGCTCGGCATGGTGGCCTGGCTCGGCACGCTGTTCGTCTGGTTCCGGCAGGCCATCGGCGAAAGCGAAAGCGGCCAGTACGGCCACAAGGTCGATCTGTCGTTCCGCTGGAGCATGAGCTGGTTCATCTTCTCGGAGGTGATGTTCTTCGGCGCGTTCTTTACTGCGCTCTGGTGGACGCGTACCCATGCATTGCCCTCGCTCGGCAGTCTCGACAACGCCTTGCTCTGGCCCGGCTTCAAGGCGGTGTGGCCCACTGTCGCGGCCGGTGTGACCGGGTCGCCGGCCGGCATCGTCGAGCCGTTCCAGACCGTCGGCCCGTTCTGGCTGCCGACCATCAACACCGCGCTGCTGCTGAGCTCGGGCGTCACTCTCACCTTCGCCCACCATGCGCTGCGTGCCGGCCACCGTGCCCAGTGCATCCGCTTCATGTGGGTCACGGTGCTGCTCGGCATGTTGTTCCTCGGCGTGCAGGGCTACGAATATCACCACCTCTACACCGAATTGAACCTCAAGCTGAGTTCGGGTGCGTACGGCTCGACGTTCTTCATGCTGACCGGCTTCCACGGCCTGCACGTGTTCATCGGCATGTTGATGCTGCTGTTCATCACCATCCGCCTCATGAACGGCAACTTCACGTCCGAGCGCCACTTCGGCTTTGAAGGCGCCGCCTGGTACTGGCATTTCGTCGACGTCGTGTGGCTCGGCCTCTACCTGCTGGTTTACTGGCTTTGAGGGATTTGGACGGCACAACAAAAAAGCGCCGCAAGGCGCTTTTTTCATGGCTGGCCGGCGATGCCGCGCGGCCCGATCTACTTGCCGACCGGAAGGCCCCCTGGCTGGATGTAGCCGAGTTTCCAGGCAATCAAAACGCACAGGAACAAAAGCACCGACAGGCCGATCCGAACCGTGAGCGCGCGCGCCATGCCACCGGTTTTGGCGCGCCCGTCGCGCCCGTCCTTCAGCATGTAGAACAACGCAAATCCGAGGCTCGCCAGAATGCCGACAAAGGCGAGGGCGACAACGTATTTCATGATGCCCATTATCGGCCGCCGCAGCCGTCCCGTCCCTTGACCCCCACACCCATTCCGAGCCCTCGATCCGCACGCCGCGGCGGTTTCTGGCTGGTCACGATCGCTGCCGTGCTCACGCTCGCGGCCACCGCGTCGCTGGGCCGCTGGCAGCTGTCGCGCGCTGCGCAAAAAGAGGCGCTGCAGGCCGAGATCGAACTGCAGAAAAACCAGCCGCCGCTCGACCAGCAAGCCTTTCTCCTGCTGACGCGGCCGACCGAGGCCATGCACCGATCGGTGCGGCTGCGCGGGCTCTGGCTCACGCCGCAAACGGTTTACCTCGACAACCGGCAGATGCACGGTGTGCCTGGCTTCTATGTGCTGACGCCGTTCGCGATCGAAGGCAGCGAGCAGACCGTGATGGTGCAGCGCGGCTGGGTCCAGCGCAACTTCGAGAACCGCACGCAGCTGCAGGCCGTTCAGACCCCCGCCGGGCTGGTCGAGATCGAGGGCCGCATCGAGCCTCCGCCGTCGCATCTGCTCGAGCTGGCCAAGGCCGCCGCGCCGGCCGCCGGAGCGCAGGATGCAGTGGGGTCTTCGCCCATCCGGCAAAATCTCGACCTCGAAGCATTCCGCACCGAAACCGGACTGCCATTGCGGGCCGATGTGTCGCTGCAGCAAACCGACGCGGCCTCCGAAGGCTTGCAGCGTGACTGGCCGGCGCCGGCACTCGGCATCGAAAAGCATTACGGCTACGCGTTTCAGTGGTTCGGCCTCGCGGCCCTCGTCACCATCCTCTATGTCTGGTTCCAAATCGTTGCCCCGCTCCGGCGTGCCCGCCGTGGCTGACGAGCCGCTCGGGCTCACCGTGCATTCGATGCCGTCGCCGCAGGCGCTCGGTGACGCATCGGGTCGCCGCACGGTCATGGGCCGCTGGAAGATGGTCGCGGTGCTGCTGATGTGTGCGGCACCGGTCATCGCCTCCTACTTCACCTACTACGTCATTCGACCTGAAGGCCGCCGCGTGTACGGCGAACTGATCGAGCCACAACGTCCGCTGCCGGCGTGGACGGTCGCCACGCGCGATGGCGCGCCGGTTCCGCTGGCCTCGCTCAAGGGGCAATGGCTGCTGGTCGCCGTCGGCGACGCCGCCTGTGACAAGTTGTGCGAGCAGCAGCTCTATCTGCAGCGCCAGTTGCGCGAAAGCCTCGGGCGCGAAAAGGACCGGATGGATCGCGTCTGGCTCGTCAGCGACGCCAATCCGCCGCCCGCACGTCTGGACAACGGCCTGCATGGCGCGACGGTGCTGCGCGTGCCGGCAGCGCAGCTGTCGCAATGGCTCGCGCCCGAAGCCGGCCACACGCTGGCCGAGCACCTTTACGTGGTCGACCCGATGGGCAACTGGATGATGCGTTTTCCGGCGCGCATGGACGCCGCGGGCGCGGCCAGGGCCAAGAACGACATCAACCGGCTGCTGCGCGCCTCCGCGTCCTGGGACGAACCCGGAAGATGAACACCCCCGCGCCCTACGACCTCGCGCCGATCGCATGGCTGATGGGCATGGGTGTGCTGATCGCGCTCGGTCCGCTGGTGTGGGTCTGGCGCCGCAATGCGGGCCATGGCGCGGCGCGGCGCCTGCATGCGCTGACCGTGCTCGTGCTGTTCCTGACCTTCGACCTCACGCTGTTCGGAGCCTTCACGCGCCTGACCGATTCAGGCCTCGGCTGCCCCGACTGGCCCGGCTGCTACGGCAACGCGAGCCCGCTGGGCGCGCGGCATGAGATCGCGATGGCGCAAGCCGCGCAGCCGACCGGCCCGGTGACGCACGGCAAGGCGTGGATCGAGATGGTGCACCGCTACCTGGCCACCGGCGTCGGCGTGCTGATCGTCGTGTTGGCGATCGCCACTTTCGTCGCCTGGCGTCGGCAACGGCGGTCGCCGGCCATTGCCGCGCCGCAGGTCGCGCTCAAGCCCTGGTGGCCGCTGGTCACGCTGGTCTGGGTCTGCCTGCAGGGCGCCTTTGGCGCGCTGACCGTGACCATGAAGCTCTACCCCGCGATCGTCACGCTGCACCTGCTCGGCGCCGTCGTGCTGCTCGCGCTGCTCTGCATGCAGGCGGTGCGCTACCAGCAAGCCGCGAGCGAGCGGCTGCCCACCGCCTTGCCCGGTGGGTTGCGCAGCCTGCTGGTGGCCACGAGCCTGCTGCTCGGGTTGCAGATTGCGCTGGGCGGTTGGGTCAGCACCAACTATGCGGTGCTGGCCTGCACCCAGTTTCCGACCTGCCAGGACAGTTGGTGGCCGCCGATGAACTTTGCGCAGGGGTTCGAGATCTGGCGCGCCCTCGGCGTCACCTCGGCCGGCAACCCGGTCGACTTCTCGGCGCTGACCGCGATTCACTACGTGCACCGGCTGATGGCCTATGTCGTGTTCGTGGCGATCGGTGTGCTGGCCTGGCGGCTGCTTCGCGTCGCGCCCCTGCGCCTGCAGGCGAAATGGCTGGCCGGCCTGGCGCTGCTGCAGCTCGCCACCGGCCTCGGCAACGTGTTGCTCGGTTGGCCGCTGCTGGCGGCCGTGCTGCACACCGGGGGCGCCGCGGCGCTGGCCGTGGTGCTGGTCTGGACGCTGTGCGAAACCAGGCGCAGCCCCAGTCTCCGCGCACTTCGTGTCGCTATGCCACCCCCCTTGCAGGGGGTAACACCAGTGGCCGGGCAAAGCCCGTTCCGCGGTGTTTCTGCAAAGATGCGAAAGACATGAGCACGCCCTTGCCCGTCACCGAAGCCACCAGCACCGCCAACGTGCTGCGCCAGTTCTATGCGCTGACCAAGCCGCGCGTGGTGCAGCTCATCGTGTTCTGCGCGCTGATCGGCATGGTGCTGGCGGTGCCCGGTGTGCCGGGCTGGGCCGACCTGCAGCGCGGCCTGCTCGCCTGCATCGGCATCTGGCTCGTGGCCGGCGCGGCCGCGGCATTCAACTGCCTGGTCGAAAAGGGCATCGACGCGAAGATGAAGCGCACGGCGTGGCGCCCCACCGCGCGCGGACAGCTGAGCGACAGGCAGGCGCTGATCTTCTCGGGGATGCTCTGCGCGGCCGGCTCGGCACTGCTGTGGTTCACGGTGAATCCACTCACGATGTGGCTCACCTTCGCCACCTTCGTCGGTTACGCGGTCGTCTACACCGTCATCCTGAAACCGCTGACGCCGCAGAACATCGTGATCGGCGGCGCCTCAGGCGCGATGCCGCCGGTGCTCGGCTGGGCCGCGATGACCGACAACGTCGGGCCTGAAGCGCTGATCCTGTTCCTGATCATCTTCCTGTGGACGCCGCCGCATTTCTGGGCGCTCGCGCTGTACCGCGTCGAGGATTACCGCAAGGCCGGCCTGCCGATGCTGCCCGTGACCCACGGCAATGAATTCACGCGGCTGCAGGTGTTGCTCTACACCTTCATCCTGTTCGCGGCCTGCCTGATGCCGTTCATCTACGGCATGAGCGGCTGGCTCTACCTGGCGGTGGCGGTGGCGGTGAGCATCGGCTTCACCGGCTATGCGTTCGCGCTCTGGCGTCACTACTCCGACACGCTGGCGCGCAAGACCTTCCGTTTTTCGCTGATCCACCTGAGCGTGCTGTTCGCGGCGCTGCTGGTCGACCATTACCTGTTTTGAGAACCTTTGCGATGAACAAGCGAAATGCTATTAAATTGATAGCGGGAAGCGCAGGATGGGTAGCCGCTGCAGCCGCTATGGGTTTGAATCTTTCAGGGTGTACCGAGGCCCGGCAGAGCTTCAATGCGGTCGACCTCACCGGCGCCGACTACGCCAGGGACTTCTCGCTGGCCGACACCGACGGCAAGGTGCGCACGCTGGCCGACTTCAAGGGCAAGGTGGTCGTGCTGTTCTTCGGCTATGCGCAGTGCCCCGATGTCTGCCCGACCACGATGACCGAGATGGCCCAGGTCAAGCAGCAGCTCGGCGCCGACGGCGACAAGCTGCAGGTGGTGTTCATCACCGTCGACCCGGCGCGCGATACGCCGACCGTGCTGAAGGCCTACATGGGCGCGTTCGATCCGGGCTTCGTGGCCTTGATCCCGACGCCCGAACAACTGGCCGCCACCGCCAAAGACTTCAGGGTCTACTACAAGAAGGTCGACGGCTCGACACCGACCAGCTATTCGATGGATCACTCGGCCGCCAGCTACATCTACGACCCCTCGGGCCGGCTGCGGCTGTATGCGCGCTACGGCGCGGGCGCCGCGCCGATGCTGGCTGACGTCAAGGCGCTGCTGAAGTCCTGATTCCGTCGTGGCCGGCTCCGTCGAGCACCTGAAGCGCCGCAAAGGGCCTGACGGCAATCACTCGTTCTTGATTCCGCGCGCCCTGATCACGCCGCCGAGCTGCGCCGTGTCGGCCTTGATGCGGTTGGCCAGCCCTTCGGACGACGAGCCCACCGCCTGCCAGCCCTGCTGGAACAGCTTGGCGCGCACCTCCGGCGAGCGCACGATCTCGCTTACCAGCGCCGACAGTTTCGCGACGATCGGCTTCGGCATCGAGGCTGGGGCCGCCACCGCGTTCCAGATCTCGAGCTGGAAGCCCGGCAGGCCGAGCTCGGCCAGGCTCGGGTACTCGGGCACCAGCGTGCTGCGACCGGTGCTGGTCACGCCGATCACCTTGAGCTTGCCGGCGCGCGCCTGCGCACCCGCCAAAGCCGGCGGCAGCAGCGCCCACTGCAGCTGGCCGCCGATCATCCCGTTGATCACCTGCGGGTAGCCGGGGTAGGGCACGTGCACCGACTGGGTCTTGAGCTGCGCGTTGAGCAGCTCCATGCCCAGATGCCCCACAGTGCCCACGCCCGGGGTGCCATAGCTCCAGCTGTTGCCGGATGCGCGTGCGGCCTTCAGCAACTCCTGTGGCATGTTGCCCGGCGTGGCAGCCGGCACGGCCAGCACCAGCGGCGCCGTGCCCACCAGGCTAACGGGCTGCAGATCGGTCAACGGGTCGTAGCCAAGCTTGCTGTTGAGCAGCTTCGCGATCGTCATGTTGCCGTTGATCATCACGCTGATCGTGTGGTTGTCGGTCGCGTGCGCCACCACTTCGCCGGCGATGTTGCCGCCGGCGCCGACGCGGTTTTCCACGATCACCGGCTGGCCGAGCGCCTTCGACAGCGGCTCGGCGATCGTGCGGGCCGACAGGTCGGGCGTCGAGCCGCCCGGAAACCCCACCACGATGCGCAGCGGCTTGTTCGGCCAGCCGTCGAGCGGCGAGGCCGCGATGGCGGGGCCAGCGGCGAGCAGTGCGGCGGCCAGTGCGGTGAACGAGCGGCGCGAGCGTGAAGCGATCATGTGGTGTTGTTCCGGTGAGTTCGGCGGACGCAAAGCCGACGAGTATAAAAAAGCCCGGCACGCGGCCGGGCTGTTCCTGGAGTGCAGCGGACTTCAGGCGAAGGTTGCGAGCGACTTCTTCATCTTCTTCATCGCCGCCACTTCGATCTGGCGGATGCGCTCGGCGCTCACGCCGTACACCGCTGCCAGGTCGTGCAGCGTCATGCCGCCCGAGCCGTCGTCGTTCACCTTCAGCCAACGCTCTTCCACGATGCGTCGGCTGCGCTCGTCCAGCGCCTCCAGCGCGGTCGAGATGCCGTCGCTCGAGAGGCGGTCGCGGGCGCGCGATTCAAGTTGCGCGGTCGGCTCCTGCGTGGCGTCGGCCAGGTAGGCGATCGGGCCGAACGATTCTTCGCCGTCGTCCGACGGGCTCGGATCGAGCAGGATGTCGCCACCCGACAAGCGGGTTTCCATCTCGAGCACTTCTTCGGGCTTCACGTTCAGCCGGGCCGCGACCTGGCCGACCTCGTCGGGGCTCAGCGTGTCGCGGTGCGTGCCTTCGTCCAGCGCGGCGGACTCGGCCTTGAAGCCCTGCTTCATGGACCGCAGGTTGAAGAACAGCTTGCGCTGCGCCTTGGTGGTCGCCACCTTGACCATGCGCCAGTTCTTCAGGATGTACTCGTGAATCTCGGCCTTGATCCAGTGCATGGCGTAGCTCACCAGCCGCACGCCCTGGTCGGGGTCGAAGCGCTTCACGGCCTTCATCAGGCCGACATTGCCTTCCTGGATCAGGTCGCCGTGCGGCAGCCCGTAGCCCAGGTACTGGCGGGAAATGGAAACGACCAGGCGCAAGTGCGACAGCACGAGCGCGCCGGCGGCCTCGAGGTCATTGTGGTCGCGCAGCCTGCGGGCAAAGCCCTGCTCTTCTTCGAGCGTGAGCAGCGGCAGCCGGTTGGCGACCGAAATGTAGGCGTCCAGATTGCCCAACGGCGGCACGACCGACCACGGATTGGCCACAGCCAGTTGGTTGGCAGAGACTCCAGACAGGGTTGTCATTGACGAAACTCCTTTGGTTCGGATCATATTAGCACTCGGTTAGAGGGAGTGCTAAGGTCAGGGTTCCCCCTTATTTCAATCGCCGCGATAGCGTTTGGCTGTCAGCCGGCAACGGGATCGCGCGTGCCTTATGCACGGAGTCGGCACTTTATGAGGCCAGAATGAATAACAAAGGATTACATGCCAACTAGTTGCTAGGGCGAACTGTGGGCCGGGCGCACATTGACATCGGCATCTCGCCGAGGAGAACAAGAACCATGGCCCGCCTGATCCTGTTGACGAAAACCACCGCCCCCAAAGTGATCGACCTTGCCGCCGATCGAACCTCGATCGGGCGAGAGGTGGACAACGACGTGCAGATCGTGCGCCCGCGCGTCAGCCGGCACCATGCCGAACTGAGCGTGGAAGACGACGGCACCTGGCTGCGGGATCTGGGCAGCAGCAACGGCACCTTCGTCAACGGCCGCCAGGTGCAACGCCAGGAGTTGCACCATGGCGACGTGATCCGCGTCGGCGATTGCGACATCCGCTACCTGACGCGCAACAGCAGCACCAACTTCGGATTGCTCTCGGAGCTGGGCCTGGTCGGCTGAGGGCACCTACCAGCGCACGCCCAGCCTGGCGTACAGCTGCGTCACCACGAACAGCGGCCCGACCCACAGGTACTGGATGTCTTCGAAGAACGAGGGCTTCTTGCCTTCGATCTTGTGGCCGACGAACTGGAAGATCCAGGCGACCACGAACACCACGGCCGACACCGGTACGAGATAGGCGCCAAGCGCATGAACCAGCGCCAGCAGTGCGACGGTGCCGACCGCCATGGTCGCGAGCAGCACCGGCGAGCGGAGCGACGCGTAATAGACGAGGCTGGCCGCCACGAAAGCATAGGCCACCCAGGGATGCAGCGCGAACAGCAGGCCCACGATGCTGAGCATGATCGCGGGGATGGCGACGAAGTGGATCAGTTCGTTGGTCGGGTTGCGATGGCTCTCGCCGTAGTGGGCGAGCAGGCGGTCGACCTTGCGGTCGGTGCCGGGAAGGGGTGCTTGGGCGGTGTGCATGTCAGTCTCCGGAGCGCCGTGCGATGCGGCGATCCGGCCATGATGCCAGAGCACCCCCGCCGTGTCAGCCGAGCAGCGCCTGCGCGAACTCGCGCGCGCTGAAGGTCTCGAGGTCTTCCAGCTTCTCGCCGACGCCGACGAAGTACACGGGAATCGGCCGCTCGCGCGCGATCGCGGCCAGCACGCCGCCCTTGGCGGTGCCGTCGAGCTTGGTCACGATCAGGCCGGTCAGTCCCAGCGTGTCGTCGAAGGCCTTGACCTGCGCCACCGCGTTCTGGCCGGTGTTGCCGTCGATCACCAGCAGGATCTCGTGCGGCGCGGTCGCGTCGGCCTTCGTCACCACGCGTTTGATCTTCTTGAGCTCGTCCATCAGATGGAGCTGCGTTGGCAGCCGGCCGGCCGTGTCGACCAGCACCACGTCCTTGCCGCGTGCCTTGCCGGCCTTGACCGCGTCGAAGCTCACGGACGAGGGGTCGCCACCCTCGTTGCTCACGATCTCGACCGTGTTGCGATCGGCCCAGACCAGCAGTTGCTCGCGCGCCGCGGCGCGGAAGGTGTCGGCCGCGGCCAGCAGCACCGAGCAGCCTTCGTCGGCCAGGTGCTTGGTGAGCTTGCCGATCGAGGTGGTCTTGCCGGCGCCGTTGACGCCCGCGACCATGATCACCGTCGGTGCGTGCTTGCCGATGACGAGCGGCTTTTCGAGCGGCTTGAGCAGATCGGTCAGCACATCGGCCAGCAGCACGCGCACCTGCGCGGCGTTGCTGGGCATCGTGCTTTTGACGCGGCGGCGCAGTTCCTCCAGCATCGACTCGGTGGCCTTGACGCCGGTGTCGGCCATCAGCAGCGCGGTTTCGAGCTCTTCGTAGAGCGCCTCGTCGATCTGCGCATTGACGAAAACGGCCGTGATGCCGGTGCCGGTCTTGCGCAGGCCGGTCTTGAGCTTGTCGATCCAGCCGGCGCGCTCAGGCTCGATCGCCGCCACGGGCGGCGGCGCAGCGCGGTAGGGCGAGACCTTCGGGGGCGGCGGTGGAGGTGGCGGCGCGGGGGGCAGGTTGCGCAAGAATGCCGGCACCTCCTGGGGCACCGTCGGGGGTGCCGCAGCCGGGGGAGGCGGCGGTGGCGGAGGAGGGGGCGCCGGCGGCAGCTCTGCCTCGGGCTTTTTTTTCTTGAAGAAACTGAACATCAGGGGTTTTTTACAATCCGACCCATTCTATGAAACGCCCCTCGCCACGCCGCGCTGCGTCCGGTGCGGTGCTGGCCACGGCGCTCCTCGCGCTCTGGGCCATGCCCGTCGCTGCCCAAAGCCCACCCGCCGCTTCTTCCTCCACATCGTCCACCCGGGCGCAGCAATTCACGCTCGCCAACGGCATGACCCTCATCGTCCAGCCGGATCGCCGCGCGCCCACTGCGGTGCAGATGATCTGGGTTCGCGTCGGCTCGATGGACGAGGTCGACGGCACTTCGGGCGTGGCCCATGCACTCGAGCACATGATGTTCAAGGGCACCAAGGACCTGAAGCCCGGCGAGTTCTCGCGGCGCGTGGCCGCGCTCGGCGGGCGCGAAAACGCCTTCACCACGCGTGACTACACCGGCTACTACCAGCAGATCCCGATGGGCAAGCTGGAAGACGTCATGAAGCTGGAGTCCGACCGCTTCGCCCACAACCAATGGGCCGACGACGAGTTCAAGCGCGAGATCGAGGTGGTCAAGGAAGAGCGCCGCATGCGCACCGAAGACCAGCCGCGCGCGCTGCTCGGCGAGCAGCAGACCGCGGCCGTGTTCATCGCCTCGCCCTACCACCGCCCGGTGGTCGGCTGGATGAGCGACCTCGACGCGATGACGCCGCAGGACGTGCGCGACTTCCACCAGCGCTGGTACGTGCCGGCCAATGCCGCGATCGTGGTCGCCGGCGACGTCGACGTCGCGCAGGTGCGCAAGCTGGCCGAAAAATACTATGGCGGCATCCCGAACCGCGCCGTGCCGCCGCGCAAGCCGCGCACCGAGCCCGAGCAGCGCGGCATCCGCCGCATCGAGTTCAAGGCGCCGGCCGAGCAGTCGTACGTGTCGCTGGCCTTTCGCACGCCCAAGCTGGAGAGCTTGGACGGGGAAAGCGATGCCTGGGCGCTGGTGGTGCTCTCCGCCGTGCTCGACGGCTACGCCGGCTCGCGGCTGGATCGCGCGCTGACCCAGGGCCCGGATCGGGTGGCCGACTCGGCCGGCTCTTATTCGGGCTTCATCGGCCGTGGGCCACAGCTGTTCGGCCTCGATGGCGTGCCGGCTGCCGGCAAGACGCCCGAGCAGGTCGAGGCTGCGTTGCGCGCCGAGGTGGCCCGCGTGGCGAAGGAGGGCATCGGGGCGGCCGAACTCGCCCGCGTCAAGACGCAATGGGTGGCCAGCGAAACCTACAAGCTCGACTCCGTCATGGCGCAGGCGCGCGAACTCGGCAGCAACTGGGTTCAGGGACTGCCGCTGGACGCGAGCGGCAAGGTCATTGCCAAGCTGCAGGCCGTCACGGCCGAACAGGTGCAGGCGGTTGCTGCCAGGTACTTCGGCGACGACCAGCTCACGGTCGCCATCCTGCGGCCGCTGCCGCCCGAAAAGAACCGCCGGCCGCGTGGCTTCGCGGCGCCCGTCGGCGACCTGCGCTGAAAGATCGAATCCTCATGTCTGCTACGAAAAAGATGGCGCCTTGCGCACTGCTGGCTGGTGCGCTGGCCCTATTCGGCTTGAACGTTCAGGCTGCCGTGCCCATCCAGCACTGGACGCTGCCGAACGGCGCGCAGGTCTGGCTGTCGAGCGTGGACACGCTGCCGATCCTGGATCTCCAGCTTGACTTCGACGCCGGCAGCCGGCGCGATCCGGCACCGCAGGCCGGCCTGGCCAGTGTCACGGCCGGCATGGTCGAAAAAGGCGTTCGCGCGGCGCCGGACTCCGGCCCCTATCCGCAGTCGATGGATCAGAACGCACTGGGCGAGGCCTGGGCCGACCTCGGCGCCAACTTCGACGCCGGCGCCAGTTCCGAGCGCACCAGCTTCACGCTGCGCACGCTGTCTGATCCGGCGCTGTCGGGCAAGGCCGTCGCGCTGGCAGCACGCCAGATCGGCGAGCCATCGTTCCCCGAAGACATCTGGCAGCGCGAGCGCGAGCGCATCGGCGCGGCCATCAAGGAGGCCAACACCAAGCCGGCCACCGCCGCGTCGCGCGCTTTCGGGCAGGCCGTCTACGGCAACCATCCCTACGGTCAGGAAGCGACCGAAGCCACGCTGGCACGCATCGACACCGCCGCGATGCGCGCGCTCTACGAGAAACTGATCGTGCCGTGCCGGGCCAGGCTCAGCATCGTCGGCAACGTCACGCGGCCGCAGGCCGAGACGATTGCGATGACGCTGCTGTCGCGCTTGCCGGCCCAGCCGGCTGGCTGCGCGGCCCTGCCGCCGGTAGCGGAGATTGCAGCGCTGACGGCGCCGAAGGAAGAGCGCATTCCGTTCGATTCGGCCCAGGCGCACGTCTTTATCGGCGAGCCGGGCTACCAGCGCAGCGACCCCGATCACTTCGCGCTCACTCTCGGCAACTACGTGCTCGGCGGCGGCGGTTTCGTCTCGCGGCTGACCGACGAGGTGCGCGAGAAGCGTGGCCTGACGTACAGCATCTACAGCGGCTTCTCGCCCGGCCTGCATGCGGGCGCGTTCCGCATCGGCTTTCAGACCCGGCCCGACCAGGCGGCCGAGGCGGTGAAGGTGTCGCGCGAAGTGCTCGCTAAGTTCGTCGCCGAAGGCCCGACCGAGGTCGAACTCAAGGCCGCCAAGGACAACCTGATCGGTGGCTTCCCGCTCCTGCTCGACAGCAACCGCAAACTGCTCGGCAACGTGGCCAACATCGCCTGGTACGGCCTGCCGCTCGACTACCTCGACACCTGGACGGCTCGCATGAACGCGGTGACCGCAGCCGACATCAAGGCCGCGTTCGCGCGCAAGCTGCAGCCCGAGCGCATGGTGACCGTCATCGTCGGCGGCGCGCAATGACCGCCTCCCAGCGGCGGCCGCAGTTAAGCTCGGCTGCATGAGGAAAGACCCCGCACCCAAGCCCGCCGCCAGCAAGCCCGCCCGCGTGCCCCGCCACAAGGCGCCGCTGCCGCGCCAGATCCGCATCATTGGCGGGCTGTGGAAGCGAACCCGGCTGGCCGTGGCCGACAAGCCCGGCCTGCGGCCGACGCCTGATCGCGTGCGCGAAACCCTGTTCAACTGGCTCGCCAGCCTGGCCGGTGTCGGCGGCGGCGAATTGCCGGGTTGGCATTGCCTCGATGCCTTTGCCGGCACCGGCGCGCTCGGGCTGGAAGCCGCGTCGCGCGGGGCCGCCAGCGTGCTGTCGTGCGAGCAGGATGCAGAACTCGTTGCGCAACTGCTGGCGATCAAGACTCGGCTGGGCGCGCAGGCGCTGCGCGTCGAGCGCGGCAATGGCGTCACCGCGCTGGAGCGTGTGCCGGCCGGCAGCCTGCACGCGGTGTTTCTCGATCCACCGTTCGAACAGCCTGCGTTGTACGAGCCCGCACTGCGCGCGGCGGCCCGCGCGCTGCATGCCGATGGTGCGGTGTACCTCGAGGCGCCGCGGCGCTGGACGGACGAAGAACTGGCCCCGCTGGGGCTCATCGGCTTCCGCTACCTGAAGGCCGGCGCGGTGCATGCGCACCTGCTGCGGCCGCTTGCTGCCGCGACGGCATAATCCGCCGACCCAGGCCGAACCGGCCGACGAGGAGGAAGACGATGTCCAACGTGATCGCGGTATACCCCGGGACATTCGATCCCATGACGCTGGGCCATGAAGACGTGGTGCGGCGCGCCACGCAGCTCTTTTCGCATGTGATCGTGGCGGTGGCTGCAGGCCACCACAAGAAGGCGCTGTTCTCGCTGCAGGAACGCATCGAGATGGCGCGGGAAGTGGCGGAGCCGTTCAAGGACCAGGTCACGGTCGAGAGCTTTTCCGGCCTGCTGCGCGACTTCGTGGTCGCGCGCAACGGCAAGGCCATGGTGCGCGGCCTGCGCGCCGTGACCGACTTCGACTACGAGTTCCAGCTGGCCGGCATGAACCGCTCGCTGATGCCGAACGTCGAGACCGTGTTCCTCACGCCGAGCGACAAATACCAGTTCATCTCCAGCACTTTCGTGCGTGAGATCGCGATGCTCGGTGGCGAGGTCGACAAGTTCGTGTCGCGCGGCGTGCAGCAGAAGCTGGCTGCCAAGGTGCGCAGCCTTGGACGTGAGTGACTGAAGCCTCGCCGCCCAGGCTGCATCCCCTCGGCGACGCCGCGCTGCTGTTCGAGCTGCCGGCGCCGGCACGGCTCGACGTTCAGCAGAAGATCTGGGCGCTCGCCGCCGAGGCCGCGGCATGGCCCGGCGTCGGCGAGATGTTGCCCGGCATGAACAACCTCACGCTGATGTTCGACCCCGCGCAGACCGATGCCGAAGCGCTGGGCGCGCGCGTGCTGGCGCTCTGGCCCAAGCTCGGGCCGACCGCGATTGCCGGACGCGAAGTGCGCATTCCGGTGGCCTATGGCGGCGAGGATGGCCCCGATCTGGGGGACGTCGCGGCCCACACCGGCCTGACCCCGATGGAAGTGGTTCGCCGCCACTGTGCCGGCGAATACATCGTCTATCTGCTTGGCTTTCTGCCGGGCTTTGCGTTTCTCGGCGGCCTGGCGCCCGAGCTCGCCACGCCGCGCCGTGCCGAACCCCGCACCGCCGTGCCGGCACGCTCGGTCGGCATCGGCGGCGAGCAGACCGGTGTCTATCCGCTGGTGTCGCCGGGCGGCTGGCAACTGATCGGGCGCACGCCGCTCGAGATGTTCGACCCGGCCGCCAAGGAGCCGACCTTGCTGCGCCCCGGCGACCGCGTGCGCTTTGTCGCCGAGAGCATCAGGACGTGATCACAGTCATCCGGCCCGGCATGCTGGCTTCGGTGCAGGACTTGGGCCGGCACGGGCACCGTCACCTGGGCATCTGCCCCGGTGGTGCGCTTGACCCGCTGGCGCTGGCGCTGGCAAATCGCCTGGTCGGCAACCCCGATGGCGCGGCCGGCCTCGAATTCACGATGGGGGGCTGCGAGTTGCGTTTCGGCCGTGCCACGCGCATCGCCCTGGCCGGCGACGACTTCGGCGCGCGTCTCGACGGCCAGCCGATCTGGCCCTGCTGGAGCGTGCCGGTTGCGGCCGGGCAAACACTCAGGCTCGCCGACGCCAACGTTTCGGGCGGCAAACCCGGTCTGCGCACCTGGCTCGCGGTCGACGGCGGCATCGACGTGGCCCCGGTGCTCGGCTCGCGCAGCACCGATCTCAAGGCCGGCTTCGGTGGCCACGGGGGCCGTGCACTGCGAAAAAACGACAAGCTGCCGCTCGGCGCTTCGTCGCTCAGCGCGGCACAACGCGACCGCCGTGCCTTCGGCCTGCGCCCACCGGCCTGGGACGCGGGCGAGGGCACGACCGGCGCGATCTCGCTGCGCGTGATGCCGGGTCCCGAATACGAGCAGTTCACCGTCGCGGCGCGCGCCGGGCTCTGGGGCGATGGCTGGCGCATCACACCGCAAAGCAACCGCATGGGCAGCCGGCTGGCCGGGCCCGAACTCAAGCGACGGCGCAGCGTCGACATCCTGTCGTCGGGCGTGATCCCGGGCACGATCCAGGTGCCGCCCTCGGGCCAGCCGATCATCCTGATGGGCGATGCGCAGACCACCGGCGGCTATCCGCGCATCGGCGTGGTGATCCGTGCCGATCTCTGGAAGCTCGCGCAGGCGCCACTCAACGGGCGGCTGCGGCTGGTCGAAGTCGATGCCGCCGCGGCGGGTGCCGCGTGGGATGCGCAGCAGCGCCACCTGGCACAGGTTGCCCACGGGCTGGCGGCCATGGGCTGGCCCGTTGCGGCGTAGACTCGTCGGGGAACGCCGCGGAACCGGCTAGGGGCGAGTAACCATGTTTATTGACCTGAACGCCGACCTCGGCGAAGGCTGCGACAACGACGAAGCGCTGCTGGCGCTGGTGAGTTCGGCCAACATTGCCTGCGGCTGGCACGCGGGCGACGCAAAGACCATGCGCCAGTGCGTGCGCTGGGCCATGCAGAACGGCGTGGCGATCGGCGCGCATCCGAGCTTTCCCGATCGCGAGAACTTCGGCCGCAGCGAAATGAACCTGCCGGCCGACGAGGTCATCGCCGGCATGCTCTACCAGATCGGCGCGCTGGCCGCGATCGTCAAGGCCGAGGGCGGCCGGCTTGCCCACGTCAAGCCGCACGGCGCGCTCTACAACCAGGCGGTCAAAGACCCGGTGCTGGCCGATGCGCTGTGCGAGGCGGTCAAGCGCTTCGACCCATCGCTCAAGTTCTTCGGGCTGGCCGGCAGCGGCATGATCGAGGCCGCCAACCGCGCCGGCCTGCAGCCGGTGGAAGAGGTGTTCGCCGACCGCGCCTACAACGCCGACGGCAGTCTGGTCAGCCGCAAGCTGCCCGGCGCGCTGATCGAAAGCGACGCCGAGGCCATTGCGCAGACGCTTTCGCTGGTGCGCGACCACCGCGTAACAGCCATCGACGGCAGCATTGTTTCGGTCAATGCCCAGAGCGTCTGCCTGCATGGCGACGGCGCCCATGCCCTCGAATTCGCCCAGTGCATCCGGGAAAAGCTGGCCACCGAGGGCATCGCGGTTCGCGCGACGGCCTGAGCCGGGCGGATCTTTTTTTTGGATTTCCGCACAAGCGGGCGCTTTCGCCGATAATGCGGGGGCTTTCCTGCGGTTTTCTGCGGGCAGGCGTTGACGGTGATAGGTCGGTTTCGCGCCACAGCGGGTTTTGTTTGTTGTGATTCTGGGACTCCATCGCTTTTGTTTCTTGTTTTGTTAGGAGTCCCAAATGGGCAAAAAACTGTACGTGGGCAATCTGTCCTACTCGATTCGCGACAATGATCTGGAACAGGCCTTCGGCCAGTACGGCTCTGTCAGCAGCGCCAAGGTCATGATGGAGCGCGACACCGGTCGTTCCAAGGGTTTCGGCTTTGTCGAAATGGGTACCGACGCAGAAGCGCTGGCAGCCATCGAAGGCATGAACGGCCACGCACTTGACGGCCGTAGCCTGACGGTCAACGAAGCCCGTCCGATGGAACCCCGCCCTGCTGGCGGCGGCTTCGGCGGCGGCGGCGGTCGCAGTGGTGGCGGCGGCGGTGGTGGCTACAACGGCGGCGGCGCCGGCGGTGGCCGCAGCGGTGGCGGCGGCTACGGTGGTGGCGGCGGCGGCGGCAGCCGTGGCGGCTACTGAGCACACCCTGCTCTGAATCAAAAAAGGCTCCCTTGGGAGCCTTTTTTGCGTCTGGGGGCAACCGCGTCGTGTGGGCTCAGGCGTCAAGCCGGGCCAGCCAGGCCCCCAGCGTCGTGTTGACATGTGCCGGCTTTTCCATCGTCAGCATGTGGCCGCAGTCCGCCACCCACACCAGTTCGGCGGCCGGCGCCAGCGCGGCGATATCGCGGGAGCAGTCGGGTGGCGTTAGCCGGTCGGTGTCGCCGCACATCACGAGCACCGGGCAGCGGAGGCCCGGCAGTTGTTCGCGCGCATCGGGCCGTTGCATCAGCGCCCGGTTTTGCCGGATCAACTGTTCGGCGCCGGCGTCGAGCATCATCTGCAGATAGGCATCGACCAGTTGCGCATCGGCCGCCTGCGCCGGGTGAAACGCAAACGCCACGTTCGGCCCGATCACTCCGGCGATATCGCCGCGTTCAAAGAGCTCGATGGCGGCTTGGCGCAGTTCACGCATGTCGGGTGTTTCGGGCCGCGGGTTGGTGCCGAGCAGTGCGAGCCCCTCGATGCGCGCGGGCGCCTGCCGCGCCGCTTCCATCGCGATCATGCCGCCCATCGAGGCGCCGCACAGCACCAGGGGGCCTTCGTGCTCGCGCAGCAGCGCGGCCGCCATGTCCTGGATGGTGGCGTGGCGCATGTGCACGTCGCTCACGGAGGGTGCCATGCTGGCCGGCAGCACCGGCCACTGGGCCTGCCAGAGACGGTCGTCGCAGGCGAGGCCGGGAATCAGAACGAGTTGGGGCATAGCGCTCGATTCTGGCATCGCGTCAAGGCTCCGACATTGCGCGATGGGACAATGGCAGCACCCACCATGCCCATTGCCACCGAACTGATTCTGATCCGCCACGGCGAAACCGACTGGAACCGCGAACTGCGCTTTCAGGGCCACGTCGATGTACCCCTCAACGACATCGGCCACGAGCAGGCGCGCCGCCTCGGTCTGCGCCTGGCCGGCGAGCCGGTGCAGCAGGTGGTGAGCAGCGACCTGATGCGTGCGCAACAGACCGCGACACCGGCGGCGCAGCAGCTCAAGCTCCCGATCGTCACCACCGTCGGCCTGCGCGAGCAGCACTTCGGCGTGGCCGAGGGTCTGCGCGCCGAGGAAATCCGCGAACTGCATCCGCGTGCCTGGGAAGACTGGCTCCTGTTTCGCGAAGACCATGCCGCCATGCCCGAAGGCGAATCGCCACGCGCGTTCCATGCACGCATCCTCGATGCGCTCGGCCGCATCGTTGCGGCGCATGCGGGCCAGAACGTGCTGGTGGTCACCCACGGCGGCGTGCTCGACATGGTGTGGCGCACCGCGCAGGGCCTGAGCCTCGGCGGCCCGCGCCAGAGCGAGATCCCGAACGCCGGCTTCAACCGCATCCGCATTGCCGACGCGGCCGATCCGGCGCGCATCCAGATCCTCGATTGGGCCGACACCGGCCATCTCGCCGACCTGCCGCCGCAGCCCACCTACGACCAGAAACGGCACCTGGAGCCACGCTGAACGCAAGCGGTCTGGGCCGTCGGCAACGGCAACGGCAACGGCGACGGCAACAGCGACGGCAACAGCGAACGGCTACGGCAACAGCGAACGGCTACGGCAAACGCTAACCCGGCAGCGGGCCAGGCTCAGGGTGCACAACGCCGGCTATACCTTCAACGACGAGATCGCGCCGAGAACCGCGAGCTACCGGGTCACGCCGGTGCAGGCGCACCTGAAGTAGCCGGGAGGCCGAGCGCCCGGTAGACCGCCGCGTTCTGCCGGCGCAAGCGCAGGGATTCCGGCTGTCCGTTGAGTTGTTGCTGCAGGATGCCCTGCGCGCCGGCCAGCGCGGTTCCGGTGCCGCGGCGCACCAGGGCGTCGAGGTACACCTGCTCGAACAGGTCGCGTTGCGCATGGCTGCCGCCGATCTCGATCAGGCGCGGCAGTGCCTGGCCCAGGCCTGCGATCGCGCCCGCGTGGTCGCCGCGCGCGTGGGCGCGCAGGCCGTGCGCGGCCGGCACGCCCACGTGCTGCCACGCAGCGCGCGTCGAGGCGGGCGCCCGCGGTGCGAAGGCTTCTATGTTGTGCAGCAGCGTGTCGGCCTCGGGCCGGCCGGCGCGCGCCAGGCCGTACAGGTATTGCAAGTCCAGGAACGGCAACACATGGTCGTCCAGCCGCTGCACAAGATGGTCGGCCAGATCCTGCCAGCGCTCGCCCACGTCGATGCCCGCCAGTTCGAAGCGCGCGAGCAGCGAGGCCGCCCCGATCTGGTCTTGCGAATACGCCTTGACCACGCCCCAGACCTCGTCGTCGTAGACCGCCAGCGCCTCGGCATCGCGGCCCAGGTCGATCAGGAACAGCGCCACATGCCACCAGTTGTGCGTGACCATGAAGGAGTTGAGATCCGTCCAGGTGTCGCTCACGCCCTGCATGAAGGCCAGGCCTTCGCCGAGACGCCCTTCGGTCAGCATCACGTGCGCGAGGCCATGGTGGGCCCACGGTTCCTTGCGGCACATCGCGATGGCCCGGCGGGCGCTCGTCTCGGCTTCCCGCATCAGATGGCACTGCTCGTAGCCGAACGCGGCCATGCCGTGCACGTACGGCACATCGGCCGCGGCCGGCAGCACCGCCAGCGCCAGGCGCAGCATGCCGGGGCAGTCGCCGGTGTTGAAGCAGTGGTACTGCCCGAGCTTGAGAGACGCCAGGTCGCGCGGAAACTCGCGCGCCTGCTCCTGGTGCAGGTGGATCGCCTGCGCGATATCGCCGGCCACCCAGGCCGCCACGGCTGCGATGAAGCGGCGCTCGCGAGGCGTGGCGCGTGCCGCACCCGACTGCGCGCGTGCAATGAAGGGGCGCGCATTGGCCACCGCATCACGCGATTCGGCAAACATGTGCAAGGCGGCGCAATACGCCTGGACGATCGGGCTGGTGTCCTGCGCGGCCGACAGCACATTTGCCGCGCGCGCCTCGCAGGCGATGAAGCCCATCACGAAATCGTCGAGCAACCGCACGCTGGCGGCATCACCCACGCTGACCGGATTGCCGAGGCTGTCTGTGTGCATCGCCTCATTTTGCCGTCGCCGGGTGCCGCTCAGACGCCCGCTTGCTGGTGCCGGTATTCCTGTGTGCGGCCGCCGTAGCCGTAGGCTGCCGCGCGCGCATCGATCACATGCACATAGCTCACTTCGTGCAGGTTTGGCAGCAGCTTTGCAAAGGCGGCGTGCACCTCGCGAAGGTAGCGTGCCTTCTCGGCCTTGGTGTTGGTTTCGTCGGTCACACTGATGTCGAGGTGGAACGCGTTCCGGCCCAACTCGGCCAGCGAGGCGCCGCCGATGAACCAGCTCTCGGCCGGGATGAACTGTACGGTGGTGGCAATCACCGGCAACTGCTTGCCGAGCACGGACTGGGTGAGTTCGGCCACGGCGTCCACGACGCGCTTTGCGAGCGCTGCATCGGGCGGGCCGGACAGGTGGATGACGGTATGGGGCATGGCGGTTCTCCTGTGAGAGGTGGTGGAATGCCCTCATTGTGGGAATCTGCTTGCCATTTGAAAAGCGGGAATGGATGATGCTATCCATCGGATAACCAGATGGATAGAGCATGCAGCATTTCGATCTCGACCAACTCGCAACGTTCGTCGCCGTGGTGGAGGCTGGCAGCTTCACGGCGGGCGCCCCGCGCGTGTTTCTGTCGCAGTCGGCGGTCAGCGAGCAGGTGCGCAAGCTGGAAGAGCGGGCCGGCCAACCGCTGCTGTTGCGCGCCAAGGCCGGCGTGTCGACCACGGCGGCCGGTGACAGGCTGCTGGCCCATGCGCGCCGCCTGTTGGCGCTCAGCGAGGAGGCCTACCGCGATCTGCATGGCGTGACGCTCCAGGGCGAGTTGCGGCTGGCGGTGACCGACTATTTTCGCCCGCTGGAGTTGACGCGGTTGCTCGCACGGCTCGGCGAGCAGCATCCGCAGGTGCGGCTCAACGTGTCGGTGCTCAAGAGCGGCGCGATCGAGGCCGGTTATGCGCGCGGAGCGTTCGATGTCGGTCTGTCGATGCGGCTGGCCCATGCCGGGGCCGGCACGCTGGAGCGCGGCAGCCGGGTGCTGCGACGCGAAACCTTGCAATGGATGGCGGCGCCCGGAGTGCGGCCGGTGCGTGGCGAACCACTGCGGCTGCTCGCGTTGCCCGATACCTGCTCGCTGCACCAGTTCACCGTCGGCCTGCTGGTGCGCCGCAAGGTGGCATTCAGCGTGGTGCATATTGCTTCCGGCGTGGCCGGCCTGCAGTCGGCGCTGGCGGCGGGCTTGGGTGTGGCTTGCCTCAACGAATCGTCACTGGCGCCGGGGGTGGTGCGGCTGGCGGAGCCCCATGGCCTGCCGTCGCTGCCGCGTGCGGACTTCCATGTGCTGCCGGAACGGCCGGGTGAGGACGCTTTTGTCACCCGGGCGCGTGCACTGCTGGCATCTCAATTTGCGTGACGCCGCAGCGCGGCTGCCGCGTCGTCGTCGGCGCGAGGCCTCAGGCCTCAGGCGTGCGCGCCCGAAGACAGCCGCCGGAGCATGGCGAGCTGCCGGACTTCTTCCGCGTCCCTGAGGCTTTTGGCCGCGCGCGCGGCGGCGTAGGCGACGTACAGGTTTTCGACGGCCCGAACCCAACTGCTCGCGCCCGTCTGCAGGTCGGCGTCCGGCGGCGAGGCGGGAACCTCGATGCCCGCCTTTCGGAGAATGATGGCTTTGTGGCTGGTGGTGAGCATGGCGGCTTTCCTTGGAAACTGAAGCCAGCGTAGCCGCGTTGGGGTGGCGCCACCATCGGCCGCAAGTCGTATGCGGATGTAAGCGGTTGCCGACTAATTCCGGTTTTGGCCGATTTCTTTGTCCGGCTCACCCGCCGGACGGTGGCTCCGGCCAGGGGCGCTGCGCTTCGCGAATCAACTCGAAGGCTCGTGCGACGCGCAGCACGCCCAGGTCGTCGAAGCGCTGGCCCGCGATCTGCAGGCCGATCGGCAGATCGTCGGCGCTGTAGCCACAGTTGATCGACGCTGCCGGCTGCTCCGACATGTTGTAGGGCACGGTAAAGCCGATGTGCTCCAGCGGCCGCATCGGGTCGCCGGTGGGCGAGGCTGCTTCGGCCGCGGCCGGCATGTTGGGCGACACGGGTGAGATCACGTAGTCGAACTTGGTGCACGCCGCGACCGATGCGACGCGCGTGGCGTGGAACTGGCTGAAGGCGCGAAACACGTGCTCGCCGCCGAATCCGGCGGCACTCTCGGCCCATTCACGGATGTAGGGCAGCACTTGCGCGCGCTGGTCGGGTCGCAGCGCCTGCATGTCGACATGGGAGCGCATGCGCCACAGGTGATCCATGCCGTCGAGCATGGCTTGCGACATGAAAGGTTGCATCGTTTCGACGATGGCGCCGGCCTGCTCGAACAGGCGTGCGGCCTGCTCGACCGCGGCACGGATCTCGGGCTCGACCGCGAGGCCGCAGCCGGCGTCGAGCAGCAGGCCGATGCGCAGGCCGCGCAGGTGCTCGGCGTCGACGTCGTAGCCGGCCCAGTCGATGTCCTGCGGTGGCAGGTTCATGCTGTCGCGCGCATCGGGCCGGCTCAGCACCTGCATCATCAGCGCGGCGTCGCCCACGGTGCGCGTCATCGGGCCGGCGGCGCGGCCCATGTACGGCGGGTCGATCGGAATGCGGCCCAGGCTGGGCTTGAGCGTGAAGATGCCGCACCAGCTGGCCGGCAAGCGCAGCGAGCCGCCGATGTCGGTGCCGATGTGCAGCGGGCCGTAGCCGGCAGCGGCCGCCGCCCCGGCACCGGCGCTGGAGCCACCGGGCGTGCGGGTCAGATCCCACGGATTGCGCGCCAGCGTGTGGAAGCTCGACAGGCCCGACGACAACATGCCGTAGTCGGGCATGGTGGTCTTGCTGAAGATGACCGCGCCGGTTTCCTTCAGGCGTGCGGCCGGCGGTGCGTCGGCCGCCGCGGGTTTCAGGTCCACCGCTGCGGTGCCGGCCGGCAGCGGGTCGCCGCGCGTGGCGATGTTTTCCTTGATGGTGGCGGGCACGCCGTCGAGCGGGCCGAGCGGCGCGCCGTTGCGCCAGCGCGCCTCCGAGGCGCGCGCCTGGTCGAGCGCCGCGTCGGGGCGCAGCAGCCAGGTCGCCTGCAGGTGCGGCTCCCAGCGCGCGACGTGCGCCAGCACGTCCTGCGTGACCTCGACCGGCGAGAGCGTGCCCTCGCGGTAGGCTGCAACCAGTTCCTGCGCGCTCAGTTCATGCAGCGCCGTGCTCATCCCCAGGAAAGCGCAGACAGGTCATTGCAGAAGATCGGCATGTCCTTCCACAGCCCCTTCACGCCCTTCTTGGCGACGGTCGGGAACTGCGGCTGATACAGGAAGCCGTTGGCGGCGTCGGTGGCCAGCAGCTTCTGTGCATCACCCAGCAGCTTGTTGCGTTCGACCGTGTTGCCGGTGGCCTTGATCTTGTCGAACAGTGCAACGAACGCCTTCGAGTCGTAGCCCCAGTAGTACTCGGGCTTGGCGTAGTTGCCGAGGTCGAAGGGCTCGACGTGCGAAACGATCGTCAAGTCGTAGTTGTGGGGGCCGCCATAGGTGTTGCTGAGCCACTGCGCCCATTCGACGTTCTGCACCTTCACGGTGATGCCGATCTTGGCGAGCTGCGCCACGATCACCTCGCCGCCCTGCCGCGCGTAGGGCGGCGGCGGCAGTGTCATCGTGAGTTCGAGCGGGGTCTTGACGCCGGCCTCGGCCAGCAGCTTCTTGGCCTTCTCGATGTCGAAGGGATTGACGCCCGTAGTGTCCACGAAGCCGGGCGCACCCGGCACGTAGTGGCTGCCGATCGGCACGCCGAGGCCGTCGGCCGCGCCTTCGATGACGGCCTTGCGGTCGATCGCGGCCAGGATCGCACGGCGCACGCGCACGTCGTCGAGCGGCTTCTTCTTGCTGTTCAGGGCGAGGATGGTCTTGGCACGCGAGCCGCCCAGGATCACCTGGAACTGCGGGTTGGCCTTGAACTGCGGTACCACGCGCGTGCCGATGCGCTGGAACGCATCGACGTCGCCCGCAAGCATGGCGGCTGCCTGCGCGGCCGTGTCGGCGATGAAGCGGAAAGTCACCTTCTTGAGCTTGGCCTGCGCAGGGTTGCGGAAGCCGTCCCACTTGGTCAGCACCAGCGACGAGCCCTTGGCCCAGCTTTCGAGCTGGTAGGGCCCGGTGCCGACCGGCTTGGTGGCGTTGGTGTCAGCGCTCTTGGGCTCGACGATGACGGCGGTGGCCTGGCCGAGCACGAAGGGCAGGTCGGGGTCGATCTCCTTGTTGATCAGCACCACGGTGGCATCGTCCACCACCTGCGTGCTGAGGTTCGCGAAGGTGCGTTTGTCCTTGTTGGTGCTCTTCTCACCACCGGCGCGGTCGAAGCTGAACTTGACGGTCTGGGCATTGAAGGGCTCGCCGTTCTGGAACTTGACGCCGCGCTTGAGCTTGAAGGTGTAGGTCTTCAGGTCGGGCGAAACCTCCCAGCTTTCGGCCAGCAGCGGCGCCACGCTGCCGTCGGCGTTGATCTTGGTCAGCGTTTCCAGAATGTTGTACTGCACGACCTCGGCAATGGCGGCGGCGGCACCGGCGGTCGGATCGAGACCCGGCGGCTCGAGCGCCATGCCGAGCACCATCGCGTCTTTGCGACTCTGGGCGAATGCGAATTGCGGCAGGCTGGCGGCCAGTGCTGCGGAGGTGAGGACTGTGCGGCGATTCAACATGGTCAAGCTCCAGGACAAGAAGAAAGATAACGTTACATCATCCTGCGCGCCGGCGGTTCGGCGCGCGGAACGGCGGCCAGCAGGGCCTGCGTGTATGGATGCTGGGCCTGCGCAAAAAGCTGCTGCGGCGCTCCCCGCTCCACCACCAGGCCACGGTGCAGCACACAGACCTCGTCGCAGAGGTGGTTGACCACGGCGAGGTCGTGGCTGATCAGCAGGTAGCTGATGCCGAACTGCAGCTGCAAGTCCTGCATCAGGTTCAGCACCTGGGCCTGCACCGAGACGTCGAGCGCGCTGACCGGCTCGTCGGCCACGATCAGCTTGGGCCGGGTGATGAGGGCGCGCGCGATCGCAATGCGCTGGCGCTGGCCGCCTGAAAACTCGTGCGGGTACTTGTCGAGGTCGCTGGCGCGCAGGCCCACGGCCGCGAGCGACTCGCCGGCGCGCTCGCGCTGCACGGCGCGGCTGGTTTCGTCCAGGGCTTCGAGCGGTTCGGCCACGATGCGCGCGACGGTCTGGCGCGGGTCGAGCGAGCCATACGGATCCTGAAACACCATCTGCACGTCGCGCCGCGCCGCGCGCAACTCGGCGCGCGGCAGCGCATGCAGGTCGCGGCCCTGCAGCTTGACGCTGCCCGAGTTGGGGCGATCGAGTGCCATCACGAGCCGCGCGATGGTCGACTTGCCCGAGCCCGATTCGCCGACGATGCCGAGGCTGCGGCCCGGCTGCACGGCGAAGCTCACGCCGTTGAGCGCCTTCACCAGCGGCGGCGCGCCGAACAGCTTTTCGCGCGGCAGTTCGTAGTGGCGAACCAGGTCGGTGACTTCGAGCAGAGGCGCGCTCACAGGAAAACCTCCGCGCTTCGCGCTGCGGTGCGAGCTTGCTTGGGGCGGCCCGGCGCGGCGCTCATGCGGCCACTCCCGTGGCGGCCGCCACTTCGTCGAGCCGGATGCAGCGTACCTCGTGACCGTGCGGCAGCAGCGTGGCCGGCGGCGGCGTGGTGCGGCAGGCGTCGACCGTGAAGCTGCAGCGCCCGGCGAACGGGCAGCCCGGCGGCAGGTCGACCAGTTCGGGCACGCTGCCCTTGATGGTGGCGAGCCGCACGCCGCGCGGCGCACCCAGCGCCGGCCGCGCTGCAAACAGGCCCTGCGTGTACGGATGCAGGCGCGCGTCGAACACGGTTGCGGTCGGGCCGCTTTCGACCACGCTGCCGCCGTACATCACGAGCATCTTCGACACCGTCTGCGCGATCACGCCGAGGTCGTGCGAAATCAGGATCAGCGCCATGCCGCGCTCGGCCACCAGGCCCTGGATCAGGTCGAGGATCTGCTTCTGGATCGTCACGTCGAGCGCGGTGGTGGGCTCGTCGGCAATCAGCAGGTCGGGCCCGCAGGCGAGCGCCATCGCAATGCCGATGCGCTGGCGCTGGCCGCCCGAGAACTGGTGCGGATAGGCATCGAGCCGCGACGCCGCATCGGGGATGCCGACGCGGTCGAGCAGCGCGAGCGCTTCCTTGCGGGCGTCGGCACCCGAGAGGCCGCGGTGCAGGCGCAGCGGTTCGCCGACCTGGCGCG
The DNA here is from genome assembly GCF_051216545.1 of Variovorax nitratireducens. Classification (NCBI taxonomy): domain Bacteria; kingdom Pseudomonadati; phylum Pseudomonadota; class Betaproteobacteria; order Burkholderiales; family Comamonadaceae; genus Variovorax; species Variovorax nitratireducens. The sequence continues at coordinate 123,939 of NZ_JBPJZO010000006.1, read as the reverse complement.
CGATGGTGTGCACCGGGTTCAGCGCGGTCATCGGCTCCTGGAAGATCATCCCGATGCGGTTGCCGCGGATTGCGCACATGCCGCGCTCGTCCATGCCGACAAGTTCCTGGCCATCGAAGCGGATGCTCCCGGTGATTTTGGCGCTGGCGGGCAGCAGGCCCATCAGCGACTGCACCGTGATCGACTTGCCGCAGCCCGACTCGCCCACGATGCCCAGCGTTTCGCCCCGCTCCAGCGAGAAGCCGATGCCGCGCACGGCCTCGGCCGGGCCGCGCTGGGTCTGCAGGCCGATGTGGAGGTCGTTGACTTCGAGCAGTGCCATCGTCGTTACCGTGCGCGTGCCAGGCGCGGGTCGAGCAAATCGCGCAGACCATCGCCGAGCAGGTTGAGGCCGAGCACCGCCAGGGCGATCGCCATGCCCGGGAACACCGCGAGCAACGGCGACTGGAACATCATGGTCTGCGCCTCGCTCAGCATGCGACCCCACGAAGGCTGCGGCGGCTGCGTGCCGAGGCCGAGGTAGGAGAGGGCGGCCTCGGCCAGGATCGCGATGGCGAACCGGATCGTGATCTGCACGATCAGCACGGCGGAAATGTTGGGCAGCACATGCTGCATGGTGATGGCGAACGCGCCCTTGCCGCAGGCGCGCGCGGCCGCGATGTACTCGCGCGACCAGATCGCGTTGGCCGAGGCGCGCGTGATGCGCGCGAAGGTCGGGATGTTGTAGATGCCGATCGCGACGATGGCGTTGACGATGCCGGCGCCGAACACCGCAGTCATCATGATGGCCGAAAGGATCGCGGGGAACGCCAGCGAGAAATCGGTGAACCGCATGATGGCTTCTTCGACCCAGCCGCGCTTCGCCGCAGCCAGCAGGCCCAGCGCGGTGCCGATCGTCAGGCCGATGCCGACGGCGATCATGCCGACCAGGATCGAGGCGCGCGCGCCGACCAGCAGCAGCGACGCGACGTCGCGGCCATAGGTATCGGTGCCGAGCCAGTGCGCGGCCGAGGGCGGCTGCAGCTTGCTCGGCAGATCCATCTCGTAGGGCGACCACGGCGTCCAGGCCAGCGACACCGCGGCCGCAACCAGCAGCAGCAACGTGAGCACGCCGCCGAGCACGAAGCTGCGATGCTGCAAGGCACGGCGCCAGAAGCCCGGCACCTTGAGCGCGGCAGCGCTCGGGACTGCGGCGCTGCTCATATGTCGGAAGCCTTGATGCGCGGGTCGATCACGGCGTACAGCACGTCAACCACGAAATTCACGATGACGACCATCGCCGCCAGCAGCATCACGCAGTTGCGCACCACGATCAGGTCGCGGTTGCTGATGGCCTGGAAAATCAGCCGGCCGAGGCCCGGCAGATAGAACACGTTCTCGACCACGATGGTGCCGGCCAGCAGCTCAGAGAACTGCATGCCCATCACCGTGACCACCGGAATCATCGCGTTGCGCAGCACATGCGTCCAGAGCACCGCGCGCTGGCTCACGCCCTTGGCGCGGGCGGTGCGCACGAAGTCTTCGCGCATCACCTCCAGCACGGCCGAACGCGTGATGCGCGCAAGGATCGCGGCCTGCACCACGGCCAGCGAAAGCGCCGGCAGCAGCAGCGATTTGAGGCCGGCGAAGATGCCTTCGTCCCACCCGTCGAAGCCGCCGGCCGAGAACCACTGCAACTGCACCGAGAACACCAGGATCAGCAGGATCGCGAACCAGAAATTGGGAATGGCGATGCCCACCTGCGTCAGCCCCATCAGGCCCACGTCACCGAGCTTGTTGTGGCGCGCCGCCGCGGTCACGCCGACCAACAGCGCGAGCACCGTGGTGAAGGCCATCGCCAGCAGCGCCAGCGGTACCGTCAGCGCCAGCCGCTCCAGGATGAGTTCCAGCACCGGCGAGCTGTATGCATAGCTGTCGCCCAGGTTGCCGGTGAGCATGCCGCCGATCCAGTGCCAGTAGCGCGTCCAGGCCGGCTGGTCGAGACCGAGCTTGGCGGCCAGGGCGGCCACGGCTTCGGGCGCAGCGTCGGGGCCCATCAGCAACTGCGCGGCGTTGCCAGGCAGGATCTCCAGCACCAGGAAAACGATGACCGAGGCCCCCATCAACGTGGCGATCAGGGTCAAGATGCGCTTGAAAAGAAACAGACTCATGGGGCGGGGCGCAGCATAACCCGGCGATGCAATGAACGTACCAAGGCTTTTGCGACGCGACGGATAATTGCGCCATGGCCCTCATGATCACCGACGAATGCATCAACTGCGATGTGTGCGAGCCCGAGTGCCCGAACGACGCGATCTACATGGGCGTGGAGATCTACGAGATCGACCCGCACAAATGCACCGAATGCGTCGGCCATTTCGACGAGCCGCAGTGCGTGCAGGTGTGTCCGGTGGCGTGCATTCCGGTGAACCCGGCGCATGTGGAAACGCGCGAGACGCTGTTCCAGAAGTTCGAGCGCCTGGCCGTCGCCAAGGCCACCCAGGCGGCCCCCAACGGCGCGGCCGGACTCACGCTCCCTTGAACTTCATGGTCGACTTGCGCGGTTCGCGATCCAGCTTGCGGATGCGCGCGCGCTCGAGCCGCTCGGCCGACGCGATGCGGCGTTCGGCCAGAGCATTGCGCTGGGCTTCGGCAGCGGCCTTGCGGTCGCGGTCGGCCGCGTCTTTTTCCTGCTTGAGCCGGGTGCGCTCCAGTTCGACACTGCGCACTTCGGCACGGCGTGTGGCGGCATCGGACGCGCGGCGATCGGCCTCGCTGCGGCTGTCGTCCACCTCCACCGCCTTGCCGCCTTTGCAGGGCTGGTCGGTGTAGGTGTTGCCGCAGCGCCAGGTTTCAGCGGCATGTGCGTCTGTGACGCCCGTCAGATGGGCGCAGATTGCTATCAAAAAAATAGCAACCGAGGTGGATGGCTTTGCCATTTCTGTTTTCTCTCCCTGTCTTTGGCGGCGACTTCGCTAGTCCGGAGCCGGTGCGCCGCCGTCACCGCCTCCGCCATTTTCATCCGGCTCGCGCCGAGGCGGTTTGGGCCGCGGCGGTTTGCTGGTGTGAATCTGCATCGTGGCCTTTTCCATCTCGCCAGCCACCAGCGCAGGCGCCGCATGCAGGGTGCGTGCGATCGCATCCTCGATTGCCTCGCGCTGCTCCTTGAGCGGCTTCTTGAGCACCCAGTTGACCACTTCGGCCTTGACGCCCGGATGCCCGATGCCAAGCCGCAGGCGCCAGTAGTCGCCGGTGCCGAGCTGTGCATGGATGTCGCGCAGGCCGTTGTGGCCCGCGTGGCTGCCGCCGAACTTGAGCTTGGCCTGTCCTGGCACCACGTCGAGCTCGTCGTGCACGACGAGGATCTCGTCCGGGGCGATCTTGAAGAAGCGCGCCAGCGCGCCGACCGATTTGCCCGACAGGTTCATGAAGGTCTGCGGCTCGAGCAGCCAGACGCTTTGGCCGGCGATGTTCGCGCGGGCTACGAGGCCGTGATAGCTGCGATCCGGCACCAGCGAAAGCTTCCAGTCGCGTGCCAGCGCATCGACCCACCAGAAGCCAGCGTTGTGCCGCGTGGCTTCGTATTCCGGGCCCGGATTGCCGAGGCCGACGAACAACTTGATCATGGTTCGGATTATCCCGCCCCCAAAGAAACGGCCCGCACGAGGCGGGCCGTTGATCTGCAGACGGGAAGAAGTGGATTACTTCTTGGCAGCCGGGGTCTTGGCGGCGGGCGTCTTTGCAGCGGGGGTCTTGGCAGCAGGCGCTGCCTTGCCACCCTTGCCGGCCGGCGCCGCAGCTGCACCGGCAGCTTCGGCACCTTCGGCGGCCGGAGCTTCTTCTTCATCGGCAGCCGGGGCCGTGGCCGAAGCCAGCACCGGGTTGACCTTGCCGTGGCTGACCCACTTCACGCCGCGCGGCAGCTTGATGTCCTTCAGCGTGACGGTGCCGTTCTTCTTCAGGCCCGACAGGTCGACTTCGATGAACTCTGGCAGTTCGGCCGGGAGGCAGTTCACTTCGAGTTCGGTCAAGACGTGGTTGACCAGGTTTTGCTCGAGCTTGACGGCGTCGGACTCTTCTTCACCCTTGAAGTGAAGCGGCACCTTCATGGTCATGCGGGTCTTGGCATCGACGCGCTGGAAGTCGATGTGTTGCACCAGCTGGCGGAACGGGTGGTACTGCACGTCGCGCAGCAGCACCTTGCTGACGGTGCCGCCGAGTTCCATTTCGAGGATGGAGGCGTGGAACGCTTCCTTCTTGAGGGCGTGCCAGAGCGCGTTGTGATCGATTTCGATCAGTTGCGGCTGGGTGTCGCCACCGTAGACGATACCGGGCGTCTTGCCCGAGATGCGGAGACGGCGGCTCGCACCCGTGCCCTGCAGTGCGCGCTCAAAAGCGACGAATTTCATAACTAACTCCTGTGGGAGTCCACCGCGACCAGTGCGACTCCATTGCAAAAAGGCTCACCCGAAGGGAGCCCGCCTTTTGTTCAGAACAAGTTCTCTTGATCCGAAAACAAACTCATCACCGACTCGCCCTTGGCAATGCGCTGGATCGTCTCGGCGATCAGCGGTGCCACGGACAGCTGGCGGATCTTTCCGCAGGCCAGCGCCGTGTCGGAAAGAGGAATGGTGTTGGTGACGACCACTTCGTCGAGCGCCGAGCCCTGCGTGATGCGCTCGATCGCCGGGCCCGAAAAAATCGGGTGCGTGCAGTACGCGTACACCTTCTTGGCGCCGCGCTCCTTGAGCACCTCGGCGGCTTTGACCAGCGTGCCGGCCGTGTCGATCATGTCGTCCATGATCACGCAGTTGCGGCCGTCGATTTCGCCGATCACGTGCATGACCTCGCTCACGTTGGCGCGTGGACGGCGCTTGTCGATGATCGCGAGATCGCAATTGAGTTGCTTGGCCAGCGCACGGGCGCGCACCACGCCGCCAACGTCGGGCGAGACCACGATCAGGTCTTCGTAGTTTTGCAACCGCAGGTCGCCCAGCAGCACCGGGGACGCATAGATGTTGTCGACCGGAATGTCGAAGAAGCCCTGGATCTGGTCGGCATGCAGATCCATCGTCAGCACGCGCGCCACGCCCACCGTTTCCAGCAGGTTGGCCACCACCTTGGCCGAGATCGGCACCCGGCTCGAGCGCGGGCGGCGATCCTGACGCGCGTAGCCGTAGTAGGGAATCACGGCGCTGATGCGCTCGGCCGAAGCCCGCTTGAGCGCGTCGACCATGATGAGCAGCTCCATCAGGTTCTCGTTGGTCGGCGCGCAGGTTGACTGCACTACGAACACATCGCGCGCCCGGACGTTCTGGTTGATTTCGACCGTGACTTCGCCATCGGAGAAACGGCCCACACGGGCCGCGCCGAGCGAAGTGCCCAGGTTGTGCGCAATCTCGGCTGCGAGGCCCGGATTGGCATTGCCGGTGAAAACCATGAAATCAGGGTGCTGAACCTGCATGAGTGCGTTCCGGCAATTCGAAAAAGCCCTCCGAAGAGGGCCGCCAAGGGTCTTGAAATCCCCCGCAGCCGGCCGGCTACGGGTAAATGTTTGGCAGGGGAAGAAGGATTCGAACCTTCGCATGCTGGAATCAAAATCCAGTGCCTTAACCAGCTTGGCGACTCCCCTACACGGGTCGATGAAAGGTCTCTTGTGGAGACAGACCACCAACCTATGAAATGTCGCTGGCTGCCCACCCGGCCAGGGGATGAACAGCCATGTTGCTGCACTGGCGAACCAGCCAGCCCGGGGGGGCATCGGCCAGATCCGCTTCATGCGGCATCGTTGCGAACACGGCACTTCCGGAGCCGGTCATCCGGCCTTGCAAGTCATGCGACCCCAGCCATTCGATGGCTTGGGTCACCGCCGGGCAAAGCCTTTGGGCAACCGGCTGCAAGTCGTTGTGCCCGAAATCGAATGCATCGAGATCGTTGGCGCCATGTTTTGCAGCGAAGCCTGCGATTATAGCAGCCGGCGTGGCGCGTTGAAGTTCCGGCGCAGCAAAAATGAGACGTGTGTCGAGCCCCTCGGGCGGTTTCACCACACAAAAGCGGGCTGGCGCCAGCGCGATCGGCGTGATGCGCTCGCCGATGCCTTCGACCCATGCGTTGCGCCCGCGAAGGAAAAACGGCACGTCGGCGCCGAGCGCCAGGCCGATCTGTTCGAGCCGGGATAGCGGCAGGTTCAAGCCCCAAAGCCGGTTCAGCGCCAGCAGGCAGGTGGCCGCATCCGAAGAGCCGCCGCCCATGCCTGCCTGCACCGGAATGTGCTTGGCGACACCGATGTGCGCGCCCTGATCCGGCTTGGCAAAAGCCTGCAATGCGCGCGCGGCGCGCAGCACCAGGTCTTCCGGCGGCAAGGCCGTCGTCAGGTCTTCGCGCGTCAGCTGGCCATCGTCGCGCAGCTCGATGTGCAGCGTGTCGCACCAGTCGATCAGCATGAAGACCGACTGCAGCAGGTGATAGCCGTCGTCGCGCCGTCCGGTGATGTGCAGGAAAAGATTGAGCTTGGCGGGCGCCGGCAGGTCGTACAGCGCCTTCATGACCGTTCGAAAACGATGCGCAGATCGGCGCCGGGCTGTGGCGATTGCCGCGTCGCCTGCAGCCGTCCGCCGGCAAACTGGCTCAGATCGGCGCGCCAGCCGGGCACGGGCTCGTCGCGTCCGGCCAGCCAGCCGAACAGCGCGCCGACCGGGATCGCCGCGCCGGTTGCGGCCTCGATCAGCGCGTCGACGGATTCATACCGCTTTGTCTGGCTGCCATTTTTCAGCAGCGCCTGGCCCGGCGACCACTGCAGCACGGCCAGCGTATTGCCGATCGGCGTGGTCAGCGTGAGTTCGCCGGCTTGCGGTGTGCCGCGCAGATCGAACACGGCCGAGAAGGTTTGTACTGGCTCGCTGTCGATGCGCAGCGCGAGGCGGCCGCTCCAGGACTCGCTGCTTTGCGAGCCAAGGCGGACTCCAGCACTCGGCGGGCTTGCGCAGCCTGCTATAAAAAAGAGAGCGGCGGGGCTGGCGACGAGTGCCGTGCGGCGGTTCACAACTTGACGCGCAGGCGCTTGAGCGTTTCCTGCAGTGTCTCGTTGTCGGCGTCTGCCAGCGAGGCTTCCTTCCACACAGCCACCGCGCGATCGCGCTTGCCGGCAGCCCAGAGCACTTCGCCCAGATGGGCGGCGATCTCGGGGTCGGGCCGGCGTTTGTAGGCCGCTTCGAGGATGCGCGAGGCCTCTTCCATGTTGCCCAGCCGGTATTCGACCCAGCCGAGGCTGTCGGCGATGAAGGGGTCGTCCGGCGCCAATTGCACCGCCTTCTGGATCAGCGTGCGCGCCTCTTCCAGCCGCACCTTGCGATCGGCCAACGAGTAGCCGAGCGCGTTGTAGGCGTTCTGGTTGTCTGGTTTGAGCTCGATCAGGCGACGCAGCAGGCGCTCCATTTCATCCATGCGGTTGAGCTTCTCGGCAACCATCGCCTGGTCGTACAGCAGGTCACCGTCTTCGGGCGCCGCGGCGCTGGCCTTCAACAGCATGTCGTAAGCCGGCTGGTACTGCTTGGCATCGCGCAGCAGTTGGACTTCTGCCAGGAATTTCTGCTTCTTGTCGTCGGCATTGCGTTCGGGCAGCGCGCGCACCAGGTCGCGCGCCTGCTGCAGCTTGCCCTGGCGCGCCAGCAAGGATGCGCGGCGGGCCTGGGTGCCGACCAGATCGTCGCCGTTGTCGATCTTTGCGAGCCAGTTCTCGGCACCCACGAAGTCCTTGCGGCGTTCTGCGAGTTGTGACAGCAGCAGGTACGCCTGGGTCAATCCGCGCTTGCGCTCGTCGGCGTCGGCCTGGCCATTCGCCAGTTCGACGTAGCGCTTGAGGGAGGTTTCGGCCGCCGCGTCCTGGCGGGCTTGCGCCTGCAGCGAGCCGAGCAGTACCCAGGGGTCGGGCAGATCGGGACGCTCGACGGTGAGCTTGGTGAGTTCGGCGCTCGATTCCGCGAAGCGTCGGCCCTCGGCCAGTGCGCGTGCATAGCCCATGCGGACTTCGGGCTGCGCCTTGGGCGTGGCAAGGTAGCGTTTGACGATGGGCTCGGCCAGCGGCTGGCCCGGATCGATCAGGTCGACCGCGAGGATGGCCGGGCCGTCGGACGCGGGATCGGCTTCCTGGCCCTTGAGTGCGGCGTCGAGCGCGCCGGACGGGTCGCCGGCCACCAGGCGCAGCCGACCGATCGTGGCCCAGGCGAGGCCGGCGGTGGCCGGGTTTTTAATTTCGTCGACCAGCGCGCGCTCCACCACCGAGGCGGCGAGCTTCTTGTCCGTGGCGCGCGCGTAGGTGCGCGCAACAACCGTCATCAGGAACGGGTGTTCGATCCGGGGCGTGGCCGCGAACTCGGCGCGCAGCGGCTCCACCGTGTCGGCCAGTCGATTCAGGGCGATCAGGATCTGCAACTCAATGCGGCGCGCATCGCGCGAGTCGGGTTGAGCCTGCTTCCAGGCGCGGGCGGCGGCCAGAGCCGTATCCCCGGAGCGCGTTTGCAGCGCCAATTCGACGGTGCGCTGGTACAGCCGCGGGTCACGCGTGCGTCGTGCAGCCTCGAGCATCAGCGCGGCACCGTCGGTCGCGTCGCCCGAACGGGCGGTCATTTCGCCGACCAGCACGTTGAAGAACAACTCTGCCGTGAGCGCAGAAGGGGTTGCGTCTGGCTTCGGTTCCGCCTTGGCCGCAGCCGAGTCCGCGGGCGCGCCAGAAGGCTCGACGATCGGTGCCGGGCTGGTCGGCGCGGACGGGTCGCTGGGGGAATTGGGTGCGGGCACGGTCTGCGCATGCGCCGCAAGGGCGAGCAACACGAGAGATGCGGCCGCCGCAAGGCGGAGTCGGCGGGGCAGTGGGGTCATCGGAACCATAATAATCCAAGGTTTTTGTGTGACCAACGCGTGGGCTACAGGTTCCTGCGTGATTTAGTGTCAGCCCTTCTGCCCATGCCGGAACTCCCCGAAGTCGAAGTCACGCGTCTTGGTTTTGCCAACCGTATTGCCGGCGCCCGCGTCGAGGCGGTGCGCGTGGGCAAGCCTTTGCGCTGGGCGCTCGCGGTCGACCCGCTGGCGCTCGTGGGCCGGACGGTGCTCGCGGTGCGACGGCGCGGAAAATATCTGCTGGTCGATCTGGATAAAGGCCTGTTGCTGCTGCACTTGGGCATGTCCGGCAGTCTGCGCTTCAGCCAGGATCCGCCGCCGGCCGGCGCGCATGACCATTTCGACCTGGTCACCAGCCACGGGACGCTGCGGCTCAACGACCCGCGCCGTTTCGGCGCCGTGGTCTACGCGCAGGACGAGGCCGCGCCGCTGGCCGTGAAACTGCTGGGCAAGCTCGGCGTCGAGCCGCTGGGCGATGGTTTCGATCTCGCGCTGTTCCACGCCGGCTTGCAAAAGCGCCAGTCCGCCATCAAGCAGGTACTGCTCGCCGGTGATCTGGTGGTGGGCGTGGGCAACATCTATGCGTCGGAGGCGCTGTTCCTGGCGGCCATCCGGCCGACGCTGGCCGCCTCGCGCATCAGCAGGCCGCGCGCTGCGCGCCTGCACGCCGCGGTGCGTGAAATCCTGGCGCGTGCGGTCGAACGGGGCGGCAGCACGCTGCGGGACTTCACCAACATCGACGGGCAAAGCGGCTATTTCCAACTGGAAGCCACGGTTTACGGGCGAGCCGGCGAGCCGTGTCGGGTGTGCGGAACGTCGATCCGCCAGATTCGTCAGGGCCAGCGGTCGACGTTTTTCTGCCCAAACTGTCAAAAGTATTAGTGAAAGCCCGACAAGCGGCACTGTTGCCTACCCGCGCGGTCGGGCGCCGGTGCTATATTTTGTAAGTTCAAATTTACATTCTGCTTTGAGCCGCTCCTTCAATCAGCAATTCGACCAGCATGGCGCCTGGCGTCGGAATTTCGCGCACCGGCTCAAATGGCTCTCTGGCTGGCTCAACGAAAACGAGCTGCTCGACCAGGCCGTTGCAGAACGGATGCGCGACCTCGAAGCGCAGATGCGCACCAGCAAGGTCATGGTGGCTTTCGTGGCCGAGTTCTCGCGCGGCAAATCGGAACTCATCAACGCAATCTTCTTTGCCGGCTACGGCCGTCGCATCATGCCGGCCAGCGCCGGCCGCACCACGATGTGCCCGACCGAGCTGGGCTATGACCCGGCCACCGTGCCGAGCCTTCGGCTGCTGCCGATCGAAACCCGTCTCGAATCCCATTCGCTCACCCATTGGCGCGAGGACAAGACCCGCTGGACTGAACTGAAGATCGACGTGGACGACGCCGAGCAGCTGGCCGAAGCAATGCACAAGGTTGCCGAGGTCAATTGGGTGTCGCTGGGCGAAGCCCGCGCACTCGGCTTCTGGAGCGACGACGACACCGAAGACAACCCGGTGCCCGACGCCGAAGGCCGCGTCGAGATTCCGCGCTGGCGCCACGCGGTGCTCAACATGCCGCATCCGCTGCTGGAGCAGGGGCTGGTCATTCTCGACACGCCCGGTCTCAACGCGATCGGCGCCGAACCCGAACTGACGGTGAGCCTGATCCCGCAGGCCCATGCGGTGGTGTTCATCCTCGGGGCCGACACCGGCGTGACGCGCTCCGACCTGTCGATCTGGCGCGAACACCTGATCACCGAAGGCGACCCGGGCGAAACGCGCATCGTGGTGCTCAACAAGATCGACACGATGTGGGACATCCTCAGCACGCCGGAACAGATCGACGCGCAGATCGAGCGCCAGCGCACGGGCGCGGCGGAGTTGCTCGGCGTGCCGTTGTCGCAGGTGCTGCCCGTCTCTGCGCAAAAGGGCTTGCAAGCCAAGATTCGCCACGACCCGCCGCTGCTGCAGGCCAGCCGGCTGCCGGCGCTCGAAGCAGTGCTCGGCGAAGGCTTGCTCGGCAAGCGCGAAACCATGCTGCGAGGCGCGGTCGACAACGGCATCGGCGCCCTGCGCACCGAAGCCACGCGCATTCTCAACGTGCGCCAGCGCGATCTGTCGGAGCAGGCGCTCGAACTGCAGGGCTTGCGTGGCAAGAATGTGTCGGTGATCCGGCACATGCGCACCCGCATCGAGCAGGAGCAAAACGAGTTCGAGGGCAGCAACGCGCGCATCCTGGCCTTGCGCTCGGTGCAGGGCAAGCTGCTGCGCGAGGTGTATGCGGTGCTCGGCAGCACGGCGCTCAAGGCCGACATGGGCCGGCTTGCTGCCGCGCTCAAGCGCCCCGGCATCAAGTTCAATGTGCGCAAGGTGTACGGTGAAACTTTCGATGCGCTGCGCAACAACCTGCGCGAGGTGCAGACCACCACGGCCGAAATCCAGGCCATGCTGCATGCCACTTTCCGTCAACTCAATTCAGAGCACGGCTTCACGCTGCTGGCACCGTCCGAGCCTGACCTGATGGAGTTCCAGAAGCAGCTCACCCAGATCGAGAAGAGCCACACGCAGTACCTCGGCGTCGGCAACCTGCTCAAGCTGGCGCAGCCCGAGTTCTGCGACAAACTGGTCCGCGCGCTCGCGAGCCGGCTGCGCGTGGTGAACGAGGCTGCCATGAGCGAGGTCGAGCGCTGGAGCAAGGGCGCCGGCGCCCAGCTCGACGCTCAGCTGAAAGAACGCCGCCGCAACTTCAGCCGACGCATCGAGGCGGTCGACCGGATCCAGCACGCTGCCGGCAACCTCGACGAACGACTCGCCGAACTGGCCGCACAGGAAAACGGCCTGGCCGAACTGCATCGCCGGCTGCGCGAGCTCACCTCGCTGCTGACCAGCAACGAGGCGCCAACCTCCTCGCGCACCGAGCTTCGTGCCGCCTGAGCGGACGGCCGCCGCTTCGGCGGTAGCAGACGGGTTCTCCGAACGCGTGGTGCATTGGCAGCGCAGCCACGGCCGCAGCGAACTGCCCTGGCAAAACACCCGCGACCCCTACCGTGTCTGGCTGTCCGAAGTCATGCTGCAGCAGACGCAGGTGTCGTCCGTGCTCGGCTACTTCGACCGCTTTCTCGCGCGTTTTCCGACCGTGGCCGAATTGGCGGCGGCGGGCGAGGATGAAGTGTTCGGTCTCTGGAGCGGCCTGGGGTACTACAGCCGCGCCCGCAACATGCACCGTTGCGCGCAGGAGGTGATGGCGCGCTTCGGGGGCACGTTTCCGCGGCGGGCCGAGCAGCTTGTCACGCTGCCCGGCATCGGCCGCTCGACCGCGGCGGCGATCGCGGCTTTCTGCTTCGGCGAGCGTGTCGCGATCCTCGACGGCAACGTCAAGCGCGTGTTGACGCGGGTACTTGGATTCGACGCGGATCTGTCGGTCAGCGCCAACGAGCGCACGCTGTGGAACGCGGCGACCGAGCTGTTGCCGCCGGCTGGTGCGCAAGCCGGTGCGATCGAGCGCTACACGCAGGGCCTGATGGATCTTGGCGCCACGGTCTGCCTGCCCCGCAAACCGAGCTGCATGCTCTGCCCGGCCCATGAGATCTGCGTGGCCCGGCAGCAGGGCACGCCCGAAAACTACCCGGTCAGGACGCGCAAGCTCAAGCGCAGCGCGCAATCGCTCTGGCTGCTGCTGGCGCGCGATGGCGCAGGCCGCAGCTGGCTCGAGAAGCGCCCGGCGCGCGGCATCTGGGCGGGCTTGTATTGCCTGCCGGTGTTCGACAGCCATGCCGCGCTGCTCGAAGCCTTGCCCGTGCAACTGCGTGGGTCGGTACGCGATGGGGCGCCGTTTCTGCACGTGCTGACGCACAAGGATCTGCACCTGCATCCGGTGCTTGCGAGCGGTGACACCAAATCGGTGATGCCCGGAGCGGGGCAGTGGTTTGCACCGGATACATGGGAAGGCCTGGGCCTGCCGGCGCCGGTGCGCAAGCTGCTTTCAGCCTGAGATCAGGCGCCGTCCAGCTCGCGATGCCGCTTGAGCGCGGCCCAGCGCGTGCCGAAGCCGCGCGCCAGCTGCTCCACCAGGAACACCGAGCGATGTTGCCCGCCGGTGCAGCCGATCGCCACGGTCACGTAGCTGCGGTGATCCTGCGCCAGCGCGTCGAGCCAGCGGCCCAGGAACTGTTCGATGTCGCCATACATGCGCGCCACGTCGTCGTGCTGTCGCAGCCAGTCGATCACCGGCGCGTCGCGCCCGGTCAACGCACGCAGGGCCGGCACGTAGTGCGGATTGGGCAGCATGCGCACGTCGAACACGTAGTCGGCATCGAGTGGCACGCCGCGCTTGAAGGCGAAGGATTCGAACACCAGCGTGAGCGCGCTTTGCGGCGCCGAGATCAGCGCCTTGACGTAGCTCTGGAGTTGCGCCGGCCGGATGATGCTGGTGTCGATTACGTCGGCACCGTCGCGCAGGTCGGCCAGCAATTCGCGTTCGAGCTCGATCGCCTGCACCAGCACGCGCTGTGTTTCGGGCGCGTCGGTGTGGCTCTCTTGGCGCGACAGCGGGTGGCGCCGACGGGTTTCGGAGTAGCGGCGCACCAAGGCGTCGGTGGTCGAGTCGAGGAACAGCGAACGCAATGCCACGCCACCGCGCCGCAGCGCCTCGAGCTCCTGCGGCACCATCGGCAGCGAGACGCCGCTGCGCACATCCATCGCAATCGCCACGCGCTCGCTGCGCTGCTCGTGCTGCAGCGCGATGAAAGGCATCAGCAGTTCGGGCGGCAGGTTGTCGACGCAGTAGTAGCCGGCGTCTTCCAGCGCATGCAATGCGACCGACTTGCCCGAGCCGGACATGCCGGTGATCAGCACCAGCTCAAGACTCATGCGCCAACCTCCGAGGTTGGCTTGCCGAGCATTTCGCGCGCATGTGCGAGCGATGTCTGCGACACCTTTTCGCCACCGAGCATGCGGGCAATTTCCTTTTCGCGCGCCGCGCCGTCGAGCGGCGTGACGCCGCTTTCGGTGCGGCCCCCGGTCTGGCGCTTGGCCACCACGAGGTGATGGTCGGCGCAGGCGGCGACCTGCGGCAGGTGCGTGACGGCCAGCACCTGCCGGTCGCGGCCCAGTTGCTTCATGAGGCGACCGACGGTTTCGGCCACGGCGCCGCCGACGCCCGCATCGACCTCGTCGAAGATCAACGTCTGCGCCGTGCCGAGTTCGCTGGTCGTGACCGCGATCGCCAGCGCGATGCGGGACAGCTCACCCCCCGAGGCGACCTTTCCGATCGGGCGCGGCGTGCTGCCCGGATGGCCGCTCACCAGGAAGCTGATGTCTTCGAGGCCCGCGCGGCCCGGCTGCGCGAGCGCCTGCAGCTTCACTTCGAAGCTGCCGCCCTGCATGCCGAGCCCCTGCATCGCGAGCGTGACCGCCTGGGCGAGCCTAGGTGCGGCTTGCTTGCGTGCCTTGCCGAGGGCCTTGGCTTCCTTCATGTAGTTCTGCTGCGCTGCCTGTTCGGCGCGCTCCAATGCTTCGAGGTCGCTCGCGGCGTCGAGCGCCTTCAGGTCGGTTTGCCAGCCGGCCAGCAGGCCGGGCAAATCGGCCGGGCCGCGCTTGTAGCGGCGCGCGAGCGACATCCAGAGCCCCATGCGTTCGTCGAGTTCGGCCAAGCGTTGCGGATCGGTGTCGGCATGGCGCAGATAGCCATGAAGGGTGTGCGCCGCGTCTGACGCCTGCGCTACGCTGGAGGCCAGCACCTCGCCGAGCACCCTGAATTTGGGCTCGATGTGCTCGCTGCTTTGCAACAGCGCGGCCGCTCTGGAGAGGGCGGCCAGCGCACCGCCGTCATCGCCCTCCAATGCCTCGCGTGCGCCCTCGGCGGCTTCGATCAGCGCCTGCGCGTTGGAGATGCGCGTGTGGTTGGTCGAGAGTTCTTCCCATTCGTCGACGCCCGGTGCGAGCTTCATCACTTCGGCAATCTGCCACTGCAGGCGCTCGCGTTCGCGCTGCAATGAGTCCTGCGCCGAGCGGGCGGTATCGAGCGCGGACTGTGCTTGCCGCCAGGCGTGCCAACATGCATCGAGCGCATCGGTGCGCACGCCGGCGTAGGCATCGAGCAGACCCCGCACCGCATCGGGACGGGTCAGGCTTTGCCAGGCGTGCTGGCCGTGAATGTCGAGCAGGCGGTCGCCGAGTTCACGCAGTTGCGTGGCGGTGGCAGGGCTGCCGTTGATCCAGCCGCGACTCCGGCCCTGCAGGTCGACCGTGCGCCGCAACAGCAGCGCGTCGCCAGCCTCGAAGCCGCCTTCGTCGAGCCAGCCGGCCAGGGCTGCGTCTGCATCGAATTCGGCCGACACGTCGAGCCGTTCGGCCCCTTCGCGCACCGCGCCCGCGTCGGCCCGGTTGCCAAGCGCGAGTTGCAGCGCATCGACAAGGATCGACTTGCCGGCGCCGGTCTCGCCGGTCAGCACGGTGAAGCCGCCCGACAAATCGAGTTCGAGTTCGCGCACGATCACGAAGTCGCGCAGGACAATGCGTCGAAGAGCCACTTCAGGAACCTCCTTCGTTCCAGTGCAGTTTCTTTCGCAGCGTGTCGAAATAGCTCCAGCCCTTGGGGTGCAGGAAGCGCACGCGGTAGTCGGAGCGACGCACCACGATGCGGTCGCCATGCACCAGCGAGGCGAGCGACTGCATGTCAAAATTGGCGCTGGCGTCGCGGCCGGCCACGAGTTCGATCGTGATCTCGTCGGCATCGGGCAAAAGGATTGGCCGGTTCGACAAGGTGTGCGGCGCAATCGGCACCAGCACCCAGCCGGGAATAGCGGGATGCAGCAGCGGCCCGCCGGCCGAGAGTGCATAGGCGGTGGAGCCTGTCGGCGAGGCGATGATCAATCCGTCGGCACGCTGGTTGGCGACGAAATGCCGGCCGACCGACACCCGCAGTTCCACCATGCCCGATGTGGCGCCGCGGTTCACCACCACGTCGTTCATCGCGAAGGCGTCGAACACCACCTCGTCTTCGCGCACCACCTGGGCATGCATCAGGCTGCGATGGTCTTCCTCGTACTCGCCCGCGAGCATCGGGATCAGGGTGGCCTGGTAGTTGTCGAGCGGAATGTCGGTGACGAAGCCGAGCCGGCCGCGGTTGATGCCGATCAGCGGCAAACCGTAGCGGGCCAGCTGCCGGCCGATGCCGAGCATGGTGCCGTCGCCGCCGACCACGAGGCCGAGATCGCATTGCTCCCCGATCTGCTCGACCGTGAGCGCGCGGTAGCGGCTGCTTTCGGGTTCATCGCCGGTGGATTGCTCGACCGCCACCTCGCAGCCCTGGCTTTCGAGAAAGGCGCCGATCTCGCACATCACGCCGTCGAGCGCGCCGGCCTGGGCTCGCGCGCCGGACGCCTGGTATTTGCCGATCAGGGCGACGTGCCGGAAGCAGGAGGTCATGTACAAATTACAACATTAAAATCACTCGATGTTGGACGACCGCGCCAAGCTGCTGCTCAAGACTCTGGTCGAACGCTATATCGCGGACGGGCAGCCGGTCGGCTCGCGCACGCTCTCGCGCACGGCGGGCCTCGAGCTTTCACCGGCCACCATCCGCAACGTGATGTCCGACCTCGAAGAGGCCGGCCTGATCGCCAGCCCGCACACCTCGGCCGGGCGCATCCCCACCTCCCGCGGCTACCGTCTGTTCGTCGACACGATGTTGACGAGCCGGCGTGAAGCTTTTGCGACACCGCCGTTGTCGCCCGACCAGCCGCAGAAGGTGATCGCCAACGCGGCGCAGCTGTTGTCGAACCTTTCGCATTTCGTCGGCGTCGTGATGGCGCCGCGCCGGCCCTCGGTGTTCCGGCACCTGGAGTTCATGCGGCTGTCGGACCGGCGGCTGCTGGTGATCATCGTCTCCCCCGACGGCGACGTGCAGAACCGCGTGATCTTTCCCGAAGCCGACTACACCCAGTCGCAGCTGGTCGAGGCATCGAACTACATCAACGCCCACTATGCGGGCCTGTCGATCGAGCAGGTGCGCGATCGGCTGCAGTCCGAGGTGGAAAAGCTGCGCGGCGAGATTGCGGCGCTGATGCAGGCCGCGGTGGCCGTCAGCAGCGAGGTGCTGACCGAGGCACGCGAGGAGGTCGTGGTGTCGGGTGAGCGCAACCTGCTCGCCGTGAGCGATTTCTCCAGCGACATGGGCCAGTTGCGCCGCGCGTTCGACCTGTTCGAGCAGAAGGCGCAACTGATGCGTCTGCTCGACGTGTCGAGCCAGGCCGAGGGCGTGCGCATCTTCATCGGCGGCGAAAGCAAGGTGGTGCCGATCGACGAACTGTCGGTCGTCAGCGCCAACTACGAGGTCGACGGGCAGGTGGTGGGCACGCTCGGCGTGATCGGCCCGACGCGCATGCCCTACGAACGCATGATCCAGATCGTCGACATCACCTCGCGGCTGGTGAGCAATGCGCTCAGCGGCCGCAAGTAGCGAACAACGCGACGACTAGAATCCGCCGGCCGGGCCGTTAGCTCAGTTGGTTAGAGCAGAGGACTCATAATCCTTTGGTCGTTGGTTCAAGTCCAACACGGCCTACCAGCGTCCCCGAAAGTGGATGCTATAATCGCAAGCTGTGCGGCTGTAGCTCAGTTGGATAGAGTACTTGGCTACGAACCAAGGGGTCGTGGGTTCAATTCCTGCCAGCCGCACCACTCTTTAAAAGCCCGCAACGCGAGTTGCGGGCTTTTTCTTTTTGGAGCAGCGTTGCGCAATGAGCAAAGCATTCACCAAAGAATCCGACGCGGACGAAGACGGTGACGACGGCGCGGGCGGGTCGCTCCCGCCGTTGCCCGCGGGCGGCAAGAACTACATCACGCCGCAGGGCTACGCGCGCCTGCGCACCGAATTGCTCGAACTGATGGACGTCGAGCGGCCGAAGGTGGTCGAGGCCGTGCACTGGGCCGCAAAGAACGGCGACCGCTCGGAAAACGGCGACTACCTCTACGGCAAGAAGCGGCTGCGCGAGATCGACCGGCGCATTCGCTTTCTGACCAAGCGGCTCGAGATCGCCGAGGTCACCGACCCTTCGGTGCACCATGGCAGCGACCAGATCTTTTTCGGCGCCACCGTGCGCTATGCCGACGAGGCGGGCGAGGAGCGCAGCGTGACGATCCTCGGCATCGACGAGGCCGAGAGCCAGAACGCGCAGGTCAGCTGGATCTCGCCGATCGCCCGTGCGCTGCTGAAGGCTCGCGAAGGCGACGTGGTCAAGCTCGTCACGCCGGGCGGCGCACACGAGGTCGAGGTGCTCTCGGTGCGCTACCCCGAGCCGGGCGCCGGGTCGGCCGAGTAGGGCGCCGGCACCACGCGGGCAGCGGCCAACACCGAGGCCGTACGTCGGGCGGCGCGCAGTACCGCGTCGAGATGGGTGCGGTCGCGCACGGCGATCACGAAGCGCAGGTCGGTCGAGTCCTGCGGGCTTTCGTCGGCCATTTCGACGTGCGTGATGTCGGCTTCGGCATCGGCCAGCGTCGCGGCCACGCGGGCCAGCACGCCCTTGTCGTTGCGCACCGTGACGACCACGCCGGTTTCGAAGGCTCGCACCGCGTCTTCGGCCCACTCGACCGCAAAGAAGCGTTCGCTGTCGCGGTGCCGCAGCCGTTGCCCGACGCCGCAATCGTTGGTGTGAACGACAAGGCCCTCGCCGTGGCCGAGGTAGCCGACGATCGGGTCGCCCGGGATCGGGCGGCAACAAAGCGCGAACCGTACCGCCGAGTTCTCGCTGCCGTCGAGCGTGACTCCGCCCTGTGAAACCGTTTCGTGCGCCGTGAAGCGCTCGCGCGTGAGCAGCAAGGCATCGGGCTTTTCACCGCGCTCAGCGAGCAGGAACATCAGGCGTTTGGCGACGATGCTCGCGATGCGGCGGCCAAGGCCGATGTCGGTCAGCAGCTCGGAGCGCGATCGGTTGGCCGTGAAGCGCAACAACTTCTCCCAGATGAGCTGGTTCTCGGCATCGTCGGGCGGCAACTTGCTGCGGCCTTCGGCGCGCAACGCCTGGGCGAGCAGCTTTTCACCCAGCCCTTCGGACTCGGCGTGCGCCAGTGTCTTGAGATAGTGGCGGATCTTGGAGCGCGCGCGCCCGGTGCGAACGAAGCCGAGCCAGGCCGGATTCGGGGTCGAAACCGGTGCGGTGATGACCTCGACCACGTCGCCGTTCTTGAGTTCGGTGCGCAGCGGCACCTGGTCGCCGTTGATGCGGGCGGCCGAGGTGTGGTCACCGATGTTGCTGTGGATGGCATAGGCGAAGTCGACCACCGTGGCGCCGCGCGGCAGCGCCATGATCTGGCTCTTGGGCGTGAACACGTAGACCGCGTCGGGAAACAGGTCGACCTTGACGTGATCCCAGAACTCGGCCGCGTCGCGTGTTTCGTCCTGGATGTCGAGCAGCGACTGCAGCCACTTGGCGCCGAGCCGCTCGCGCGAGGCGGCGTTGTTGTCGGAGGCCTTGTAGAGCCAATGCGCCGCCACACCCGATTCGGCTACCACGTGCATGGCTTCGGTGCGCAACTGGAACTCGACGTTGACGCCCGAGGGGCCGACCAGCGTGGTGTGCAGCGACTGGTAGCCGTTGAGCTTGGCGATCGCGATGTGATCCTTGAACTTGCCCGGCAGCGGCTTGTACATCTGGTGCAGGATGCCAAGGCTGGTGTAGCAGGCGATCACGCTCGGCACGATCAGGCGAAAGCCGTAGATGTCGGTCACCTGGGCAAAGCTCAGGTGCTTCTCGTCCATCTTGCGGTAGATCGAAAAGAGTGTTTTCTCGCGCCCGGCGATGCGAACGTTGATGCCGGCGGCCGCAAAGGCGGTTTCGAGCTCGCGCTGCACCTTCTGGATCAGGTCGCGCCGCCGGCTGCGCGCCTTGGACACGGCCTTGGCCAGGATCGCGTAGCGCCACGGGCGCAGGTGCCGGAACGAGAGTTCCTGCAGTTCGCGGTAGGTCTGGTTCAGACCCAGGCGGTGCGCGATCGGCGCGTAGATCTCGAGCGTTTCGCCCGCGATGCGGCCCCATTTTTCGCGCGGCGCATCGTCCAGCGTGCGCATGTTGTGGGTGCGGTCGGCCAGCTTGATCAGGATCACGCGCACGTCGCGCGCCATCGCGAGCAGCATCTTGCGGAAAGACTCGGCCTGGTTTTCCTCGCGCGTGTTGAACTGCAGCTTGTCGAGCTTGGTGAGGCCGTCGACCAGTTCGGCCACCGGCGCGCCGAAGCGTTCGATCAGCTCCGGCTTGGTGACGCCGCAGTCCTCGATCGCGTCGTGCAGCAGCGCGGCCATCAGGGCCTGTGCGTCAAGCTTCCACTCGGCGCACTGGGCCGCGACCGCGATCGGGTGCGTGATGTAGGGCTCGCCGCTGTTTCGCAACTGGCCGAGGTGCGCCTCGTCGGCGAAGCGGTAGGCACGGCGCACCAGTTCGGTGTCTTCGGCGTTCAGGTAGTCGAGCCGGGCGGTCAGGGCCGCGAAACTTGCGGCAGCCGCGTTCAGCGCGGCCGGGCTCGGTCGTGCTGCACCCCGCGGGGTGTTGGGCTCAGGTTTGACGACCGCACTCATGGATGCCACTTTAGCGTGCGCGCCGCCGCGAGGCGGTTGCCCACAAAAAAGGCACCGCAAGCGGTGCCCTATTCAGGATGCGGGGGGCCAACGGGTCAGCCGGGCACCTTCTTCAGCATTTCGAGGCCGATCTTGCCTTCGGCGATTTCGCGCAGCGCGGTCACGGCCGGCTTGTTCTTGCTCTCGATCTTGGGCGCGTGGCCCTGGCTCAGCATGCGGGCGCGGTAGGTAGCGGCCAGAACGAGCTGAAAGCGGTTCGGGATCTGAAGCAGGCAGTCTTCGACGGTGATGCGGGCCATGAGGAGCTTTCGGTGGTCGGGTGTCAGGGAATGTTCAGTGCGGCGAAGGTATCGGCCCGCGCGCGTCGCTGGGCGGAATAACGCAGCCGCTGGGCGTGAACAATGGCTTTCAGGTCGAAAAGCGCACGCTCGAACAACTCATTGATTATAACGAAGTCGAATTCATTGGCCCGGGCCATCTCCTCGGCGGCATTGCGCAGGCGTAGCGCGATCACCTCGGCGCTGTCTTCGCCACGCCGCTCCAGCCGCGAGCGCAGCTCTTCCCAGCTCGGCGGCAGGATGAAGATCAGCACCGCGTTGGCGAAGGTCTTGCGGATCTGGATCGCACCCTGAAAGTCGATCTCGAGGATCACGTCGGCGCCCTGCGCCACCCGTTCCTCGATCGCCCGCTTCGACGTGCCATAGCGCTGCTCGTGCACGTGCGCCCATTCGACAAACGCGTCAGCCGCCACCATCGCGTCGAACTCCGGGTTGGACGCGAAGAAGTATTCGCGGCCGTGCTTCTCCTGGCCGCGCGGCGGCCGCGTGGTGTGCGACACCGACGGCTGCACGGCCGAATCCAGTTCCATCAGCGCCTTGACCAGGCTCGACTTGCCGGCGCCGCTCGGCGCCGCCACCACAAAAATATTGCCGGGGTAATCCATCGGGCGTTCGCTTCTTATTCGATGTTCTGCACCTGCTCGCGCATCTGCTCGATCAGCACTTTCATGTCGACCCCGATGCGGGTGAGCTCCAGCGCCGCCGACTTGGAGCCGAGCGTGTTGGCCTCGCGGTGCAGCTCCTGGATCAGGAAATCGAGCCGCTTGCCGATCTCGCCGCCCTTGGCCACGAGGCGTTCGATCTCCTCGAGGTGCGAACTGAGGCGCGTGAGCTCTTCGGCCACGTCGATGCGGATCGCAAACGCCGTGGCTTCGGTCAGCGCACGGTCTTGCGCCGCTTCGGGCAGGGTGCCGCCGACCAGGCCCATCGCCTCCTGCCAGCGTTCCAGAAAGCGGGTGCGCTGCTGTTCCACCAGCTTCGGCACCAGCGGGCCGGCCTGGGCGGCCAGCTTGCGCAGTTCGCCGAGGTGCTCGTTCAGCATCGACGCCAGCCGGGCGCCTTCGCGGGCCCGGGCTTCCATCATCGCGGCAAGCGTCTTGCCGGTGACTTCGACCAGGTCGGGGCCCCAGTCGCCGCGTGCGCTGCCATCGCCGCTGGCCAGGCGCAGCACGTCGGCCACGCTGAGTTCGCGCGCGCTCGGCAGCCAGGCCTTGATGCCGTCCTGCACGCCGTTGAGCCGCTGCAGCAGCTTGACCGAAGGCTCGACCACCCCCGAAGCAGCGTTGTTCTCGAAGTTGGCGCGCACCTCGACCTTGCCGCGCTTGAGGCTGCGCGTGAGCAGCTCGCGCAGGGCCGGTTCGTGCTGGCGCAGTTCTTCGGGGAGCTTGAAGGTCAGGTCGAGAAACCGGCTGTTGACCGAGCGGATTTCGACGCCGAGACGGCCTGCCACAGCAGGGCGCGCGTCGGCTTCGGCGTGGCTACCCCCGGGGGTGTTTTGGCCACTGGCATAGCCGGTCATGCTGTAAACTGGCATTGCGCCTCACTGTGTATTTGTTTGCTCGCACCGAGGCAACGGCACAGCGTTCGCTTGCTGCCCCATCGCCTTCGGGCGAAACTCCCGGATTATGTCAAAGGTCAAACCTTCGCCTCTGTTGCCCGATACGGTAATCGGTGGATACCGTGTGATACGGCGGCTCTCGGCCGGTGGTTTCGGCGTGGTCTATCTGGCGGTCGACCATTCCGGCCAGCAGGTCGCGATCAAGGAATACCTGCCGTCTTCGCTTGCCACCCGCGGTGTCGGCGAACTGGCGCCGCAGGTCGCACCCGAAAAGCTGTCGCTCTACCGGCTTGGACTCAAGAGCTTCTTTGAAGAAGGCCGCTCGCTCGCCCAGATCTCGCATGCCTCGGTGGTCAGCGTGCTCAACTTCTTCCGCGAGAACGAAACCGTCTACATGGTGATGAACCACCTGGAGGGCGCGACCCTGCAGGATTTCATCGTCACCGCGCGCGACCTGAAGAAGCAGAAAGTCTTCCGCGAGTCGACCATCCGCTCGCTGTTCGACGAGATCCTGCGCGGCCTGCGCATCGTGCACCAGCACAAGATGCTGCACCTGGACATCAAGCCCGCCAACATCTTCGTGACCGACGACGACCGCGCCGTGATGATCGACTTCGGCGCCGCGCGCGAAGTGCTTTCCAAGGAAGGCAACTTCATCCGCCCGATGTACACGCCCGGCTTTGCTGCCCCCGAGATGTACCGTCGCGACTCGTCGATGGGCCCTTGGACCGACATCTACGCGATCGGCGCCTGCATCTACGCCTGCATGCAGGGCTATCCGCCCAGCGACGCGCCGCAGCGCATCGAGAAAGACCGGCTGGGCCTGTCGCTTTCGCGGCTGCGCGGCATCTACTCCGACAACATGATCGAGGTGGTCGAGTGGTGCATGTCGCTCGATCCGCTCTCGCGCCCGCAGTCGGTGTTTGCATTGCAAAAAGAGTTGAGCCGTGAGGGCGAGCGCCACTACACCAAGCTCACCGTAGGGGAGAAGGTGCGTCTGTCGATCGATAACATGCGCTCATTCGAAAAGAAGGGGCTGCCCAAGGCGGCCGCACCCACCACACGACCCGCATGAAGTTCTCAGTTTTCCAGGTCAGCCGCAAGGGCGGGCGTCTCAAGAACGAAGACCGCATGGGCTACTGCTACACGCGGGAGTCCGGCCTGTTCGTTCTGGCCGACGGCATGGGCGGCCATCCCGAGGGCGAGGTGGCGGCGCAGATGGCGCTGCAGACCATTGCCGCGCTCTACCAGCGCGAAGCCCGGCCGGTGGTGAAGGACGTGCGCGCCTTCCTCACCTCGTCGGCACTCTCGGCGCACCAGCAGATCATGCGCTACGCCGGCAACAAGGCAATGCTCGACACGCCGCGCACCACGCTCGTGGCCGCGGTGCTGCAGGGCACGACGGCCACCTGGCTCCATTGCGGCGACTCGCGGCTCTACGTGGTGCGCGACGGGCAGTTGCTGACCCGCACGCGCGACCACTCGCATGCCGAGCGCCCGCGGCTCGACCAGGGTGCCGAGCCGGTCAACCGCAACCTGCTGCTGACCTGCCTCGGCTCGCCGACCACGCCCACGCTCGATGTCTCGGCCCCGCTCAACTTGCAGCAGGGCGACCGCATCATGCTGTGCTCCGACGGCGTCTGGGGCGTGCTCGACGACGACCACATTGTGCGGACGCTGAGCAACCGCCCGGTGTCGGACGCCGCACCCGAGCTGGCCGAATCCGCGCTGCGCAGCGGCGGCTCGCACAGCGACAACGTGACCTTGATCGCGCTCGAATGGGAAACCCCGGACGCGCCGGGCAAGGATCGCGGCGTTTCCACCGAGACCATCAGCGAAGGCGTTTTCGCCTCGACCATCCAGGCCGGCATGCCCTCCGACAACGAAGGCGACGACCTTGACGAGGACGCCATCGAGCGCTCGATCGCCGAGATCAACGAAGCCATCCGCCGCTCGGCCGCAAGGAAGAGCTAACCCCCAGTCTTCGCGCACTTCGTGTCGCTGCGCCAACCCCCTTTCAGGGGGCAACACCGGCGGCCCGGCGGAGCCGGTTCCGCGGTGTTCCACGAATGGGGGCGACGGCCGAGGCTCTTTGTTTTCTTGTTTACCTGCTCTGGACCAAATGACTGCTTTCACACGAAGCGGCGGCCGTGCCGCCGACCAGCTGCGCCCCGTTTGCATCACGCGCGGCTTCACCATCCATGCCGAGGGCTCGGTGCTGATCGAGTTCGGCCAGACCCGCGTGCTCTGCACCGCCTCGGTCGAAGAGAAGGTGCCGCCGCACAAGCGCGGCAGCGGCGAGGGCTGGGTCACGGCCGAATACGGCATGCTGCCGCGCGCCACCCACACCCGCAGCGACCGCGAGGCCGCGCGCGGCAAGCAGAGCGGCCGCACCCAGGAAATCCAGCGCCTGATCGGCCGCTCGATGCGCGCCGTGTTCGATCTGAAGGCGCTCGGCGAGCGCACCATCCACCTCGACTGCGACGTGCTGCAGGCCGACGGCGGCACCCGCACGGCCGCCATCACCGGCGCTTTCGTGGCGGCGCAGGATGCGGTCAACAAGTTGCTGGCAGCCGGCAAGATCGCGGCCACGCCGATCCGCGGGCCGGTGGCGGCCATTTCTGTCGGCATCGTGCAGGGCACGCCGCTGCTCGACCTGGAATACACCGAAGACTCGGCCTGCGACACCGACATGAACGTCGTGATGACCGGGGCGGGCCACTTCGTCGAAGTGCAGGGCACGGCCGAAGGCGCCGCTTTCACCCGCGCCGAGATGGACGCGCTGCTCGGGCTGGCCGACAAGGGCATTCAGGAACTCGTCCTGCTGCAACAGCAATCGCTATCAAAATAAGAGCTTCCGGTGTCCACCCAAAGGGCGCCGAAGCTCTTTTCCGGACATGAAACTGGTTCTCGCTTCCAACAATGCCGGCAAACTGGCGGAACTCCAGCAGCTGCTGGCGCCGCTCGACGTGAGGCTGGTGCGCCAGGCCGAGTTCGGCGTGGGCGAGGCCGAGGAGCCGTTTCGCACCTTTGTCGAGAACGCGCTG
The DNA here is from genome assembly GCF_051216545.1 of Variovorax nitratireducens. Classification (NCBI taxonomy): domain Bacteria; kingdom Pseudomonadati; phylum Pseudomonadota; class Betaproteobacteria; order Burkholderiales; family Comamonadaceae; genus Variovorax; species Variovorax nitratireducens. The sequence goes on along the minus strand of NZ_JBPJZO010000006.1, from coordinate 98,558 downwards.
GCCAAGGCGCGGCATGCCGCGGCCGCCACCGGGCTGCCCGCCATCGCCGACGACGCCGGGCTCTGCGTGGAGGCGTTTGGCGGCCTGCCGGGCGTGGACACGGCCTTCTATGCCACGCAGTTCGGCTACGCCAAGGGCGACGACAACAACGTGCGTGCCCTGCTCGAGCAGATGGCCGAAGTGCAAGACCGGCGCGCCGCGCTGGTCAGCACGCTGGTGGCCTTGCGCAGTGCCGAAGATCCCGAGCCGCTGATTGCGGTCGGCCGCGTTGCCGGCGAGATCACGCGTGTGCCGGTCGGCGACAACGGCTTCGGCTTCGACCCCGTGATGTTCCTGCCCGCCTTCGGCCAGACCTTTGCGCAGCTGCCTCCCGAGGTCAAGAATGCCAACAGCCACCGCGGCCAGGCGGCCCGCGCCATGCTGGCGCTGATGCGCGAGCGCTGGTCGCGATGAGCACGGTCGTCCCGATCGCGGCTGCCCTGCAAGGCGGCGCCCCGGACGCCAACAACGTGCTGCACCTGATGCGGCCCGGCCCGCTGCAACTGGCCGCGCTGCCGCCCCTGTCGCTCTATGTGCACCTGCCCTGGTGCCTGCGCAAATGCCCCTACTGCGATTTCAATTCGCACGAGTGGTCGACCGGGCAGGGCGGGGTGCCGGAGCAGCGCTACCTCGACGCTCTTGTGGCCGACCTAGACGCGGCGCTGCCCCTCATCTGGGGCCGTACGGTGCACACCGTGTTCATCGGTGGCGGCACGCCCAGCCTGTTTTCGCCCGAGGCGATCGATCGCCTCATCGGCGACCTGCGCGCCCGCCTCAAGCTCGCACCCGATTGCGAGATCTCCCTCGAAGCCAATCCCGGCACCTTCGAGCGCGACCGCTTCCGTGCCTACCGCGCTGCCGGCGTCACGCGGCTGTCGGTCGGGGTGCAGAGCTTCAACGACGAGCACCTCCAGGCGCTCGGCCGGGTGCACGACCGGGCCCAGGCCATTGCCGCCGTGGAAGAGGCGGCCAGCGCGTTCGACACCTTCAACCTCGACCTGATGTATGCGCTGCCGGGCCAGACCGCCGAGCAGTTCGAGGCCGACCTCGACCAGGCGCTGGCCCTGGCGCCACCGCATCTCTCGGTCTACCACCTCACGATCGAACCCAATACCTACTTCGCCAAATTCCCGCCGAAGGTCCCCGAGGACGACGACGCCTATGCAATGCTCGACCGCATCGTCGAGCGTGCGAACGCTGCTGGGTTGAATCGATACGAGGTCTCGGCCTACGCGCGAGAAGGCCACACCTGTGCTCACAATCTCAACTACTGGCAGTTTGGCGATTACCTCGGTATTGGCGCTGGCGCCCACAGCAAATTGAGCTTCGCGCACCGCATCGTGCGACAGGTTCGCTTTCGGGAACCCCAGCGCTACATGGATCAGGCGCTGGCCGGGACCGCAGTGGCGCAAAGCGAAGACGTGGCCGTGGCCGAGCTGCCGTTCGAATTCATGCTCAACGCCTTGAGACTGAAGGACGGTTTTTCCCTGCAGCAGTTCTGCGAACGCACCGGGCTGGCAATAACCGCCATTCAACGCGGGCTCAGTCAAGCCGAGAAAGATGGCTTGCTGGCGCGCGATCTCCGTCATGTTTGGCCGACGGAGCGGGGTCTCGATTTCTTGAGTGACTTACAGACCTTGTTCTTGCCCGACGCATGACCACCAGCCCGCCTACTACGCCCCCGACGGAAGAACTGCTTCAACAAGGCCAAGCCGAAGCCCAGCCCCAGCGCAGATCACGTGGGCGGCCCAGCGTGGTGCAGGCGAACGAGTTGCGCGAGGCATTTCTGGAAGCAGCGACGCAATCCTTTCTGGACAAGGGTTACGCCTCCACCAGTATCGAAGCAGTCGCGCGCGACGCCGGCGTCGCCAAGATCACCATCTACCGCCAATTCGAAAACAAGCATGCCTTGTTTCGCGAGGTCATCCATCGGTCGCTCGACCATGCGCGCGCCAGCATGCACGCGGCGCTGAAGGGCGACAAGACCGACACCGAGGAGCGCCTGCTCGAATTGATCGAGGGCATCTACCTGGGCGCCAGCGAGCCCCGCACGATGGGGCTGCTGCGGCTGGCGATCGCCGAGGCGACACGCTTCCCCGAATTGGCCAGGATGGTCTACACCGAGAACAGCCAGCTACTGGATCCGCTGGTTCACTACCTGGCCGAAGCCCATCGTGCCGGCAAGCTGCACGTGCCGGAGCCCGAACTCACGGCGGTGCAGTTGTCGACGCTGGCGTACGGCGGCATCCGCTTTTTCATCGCCAACCCGCTCGCCGGGCCGACCGAACGCCGCACATGGGCCCGAGGCGTTCTGGATCTGGTGCTGCACGGCCTGCAGCCGCGCCATTCATCCGCGGCTGAAAAACAGGAAGCGTCACGCCAGCAAGGCAGCACCGTCTAAAATCGCCGGCTCGGAGAGTTGGGTGAGTGGTTTAAACCAGCAGTCTTGAAAACTGCCGACGGGCAACCGTCCGTGAGTTCGAATCTCACACTCTCCGCCAGAAGGCCACGCGAAAACCAGCCGGTGACGGCTTCGATGCCACTCGTTCAGATGGCGTCTGAACTGTGCAGTTGAGCAGATCCTCGTTGACGCAAGCGGTCGACCATCATGAGCTTGCGCCGTCGGCGTCCCTTACGCCTCCAGCAGCATCCCGCGCTCTTCGATGAACGCGACCACTTCGGCCAGGCCGGTGTTGGTCTTGAGGTTGGTCATCACGTAGGGGCGCTGCTTGCGCATGCGCTTCGTGTCGGCTTCCATCACGTTCAGGTCGGCGCCGACGTAGGGCGCCAGGTCGGTCTTGTTGATGACAAACAGGTCGCTCTTGGTGATGCCGGGGCCGCCCTTGCGCGGGATCTTCTCGCCGGCCGCCACGTCGATCACGTAGATCGTGAGGTCGCTCAGTTCGGGGCTGAAGGTGGCGGCCAGGTTGTCGCCTCCGGATTCGACGAACACCACGTCCGCGTCCGGAAAGTCGGCCAGCATGCGGTCGATCGCCTCGAGGTTGATCGATGCGTCTTCGCGGATCGCGGTGTGCGGGCAGCCGCCGGTTTCCACGCCCATGATGCGTTCGGCCGGCAGCGCGCCGGCGACCGTCAGCAGGCGCTGGTCTTCCTTGGTGTAGATGTCGTTGGTGATGGCGATCAGGTCGTACTTGTCGCGCATCGCCTTGCAAAGCATCTCGAGCAGCGTGGTCTTGCCGGAGCCGACCGGCCCGCCGATGCCCACGCGCAGCGGCGGCAGTTTCTTGGTGCGGTTGGCGATGTGGTGCAGGGCGGAGGACATGGTGTGGTCAGCTTCGGAACAGGCGGGAATATTGGGTTTCGTGTCGGGCCGAGTACACGGCGAGCATCGGTGAAAAAGCCTGGCGCTCGTCATCGGACAGTGTGACCGCCCGATCGACTGCTGCGGGAATTTCTTCGGCCAGCCGGCCCAGCATGCGCTGGCCCGCACTCTGGCCCAGCGGCACGGATTTGACAGCCGCGCCGACCATGTTCTCGGCCCAGCCGAAAGCGAAGGCGAGGCAGCCGTCGCGCAGACTCGCCTGCGTGCGACTCGCGGCGAAAGCGAATGCCACGGGGTAGGTGACGGGCAGGCCCTCGAAAGACGACGCCACGTCGTCATGGTGCAGCTTGAGCCATTCGACGAAGGAGCGGCCCATCTGCTCGGTCTGCAGCAGGAATTCGGCCGATTCGCGCGTCTGCAGCACCCAGGCGTTGAGCGTGCGGATGCGGTCCGCGTCGCCGTCACGCCAGGCCGCGATCGACTGCGCGACCACCGGCAGGTCGCCGCGCGCCAGGCTCAGGTGCAACTGATCGGCGATCCAGTTGGCGGCCTGCGCCTCGGTGGCGAGGCCGGCCCACTCGACGCCGGCCTCGAGCCCTTCGGAATACGAGAAACCGCCGATCGGCAGCGCCGGCGAGGCGAGCCAGATCAACTGCAGCAGGCTGGCCGCGGGCAGGGCACCGGCAGGGTCAGGCATCGTCAGTCAGTGCGAATGGCTGTGGCCGTGATGGTCATGGCCGTGATCATGATCATGATCGTGCGGTTGGGCGTATGCGTCGGGGTGCAGCACCGGACCGACCGGCGCCTTTGCGCCGCCGCCGTGCGAATGCCCGTGGTCGTGTCCGGCGCCATGTGCGCCATAGGCGCCGCCCTCGGGCTCGAAGGCTTCCTCGGCCTCGCGCACGATCAGGTGCATCGAGCGCAGCATCGCGGCCAGCACATGGTCGGGCTCGATCTTCAGGTGGTCGGGCTTCAGTTCGATCGGCACATGCCGGTTGCCCAGGTGATAGGCGGCACGCGTCAGGTCGAACGGCGTGCCGTGCGCAGTGCAGTGCGTGATCACCAGCACCGGCTGCGGCGCGGCAATGACGCGCACCAGCGAGCCGTCTTCGGCCACCAGCACATCGCCGCCGCGCACGGCAGTGCCGCGCGCCAGGAACACGCCAATCTGGCGGCCCTGGGAATCGGTCGCGTCAAAGCGGCTTTTCTGGCGAACGTCCCAATCGAGTTCGAGGGTGGCGGCTCGCTTGAGCAGCACGGGCGCAAGGCCGCGGCCCTGGGGCATGAGTTTGTTGGCGGTGAGCATGGCAGGCTGACGCGGAACGCATCCGGCAAAGAAAGAAGTCCTTGGAGAATACCCAGCCTGTCAAGACATCGGTGCCCGCACGTCTTGCGCCTTAGAACAAAAAGTACCGCTGCGTCAACGGCTGCGAGGTCGCCGGCTCGCAGGTCAGCAGGATGCCGTCGGCGCGCACCGCATAGGTTTGCGCATCGATCTCCATCTTCGGCACATAGCCGTTGTGGATCATGTGCTGCTTGCGCAGGCCGCGGATGTTCTTCACCGCGCTCAGGGTCTTGGCCAGGCCGTAGCGCTGGCCCACGCCTGCGGCCAGGCCGGCCTGCGAGACGAAGGTGAGCGAGCTGCGCGCCAGCGAGCCGCCGTAGGCGCCGAACATCGGCCGGTAGTGCACCGGCTGCGGCGTCGGAATCGACGCATTCGGATCGCCCATGGCCGCCATCGCGATGGTGCCGCCCTTGAGGATGGTGAAGGGCTTCACGCCGAAGAAGGCCGGCTTCCACACCACCAGGTCGGCCCACTTGCCGACCTCGATGCTGCCGACCTCGTGCGCGATGCCGTGCGAGAGGGCAGGGTTGATCGTGTATTTGGCGATGTAGCGCTTGGCGCGGAAGTTGTCGTGGCGCGGGCCGTCTTCCGGCAGCTTGCCGCGCTGCGCCTTCATCTTGTGCGCCGTCTGCCAGGTGCGGATGATGACCTCGCCGACACGGCCCATGGCCTGGCTGTCGCTGCTCATCATGCTGATGGCGCCCAGGTCGTGCAGGATGTCTTCGGCCGCGATGGTTTCCTTGCGGATGCGCGACTCGGCGAAGGCCAGGTCTTCGGCAATGCCGGCATCGAGGTGGTGGCACACCATCAGCATGTCGACATGTTCGTCGAGCGTGTTCACGGTGTAGGGCATGGTCGGGTTGGTGGAGGACGGCAGGAAGTTGTCCTCGCCCACCACGCGCAGGATGTCGGGCGCATGGCCGCCGCCCGCGCCTTCGGTGTGGAACGCGCAGATCGCACGGCCCTTTACGGCGGCGATGGTGTTCTCGACAAAGCCCGATTCGTTCAGCGTGTCGGAGTGGATCGCGACCTGCGTGTCGGTCAGGTCGGCCACGTCGAGGCAGTTGCTGATTGCCGAGGGCGTGGTGCCCCAGTCTTCGTGCAGCTTGAGGCCGATCACGCCCGCATCGATCTGCTCGTGCAGCGCGGCCGGCAGGCTGGCGTTGCCCTTGCCCAGAAAGCCGAGGTTCATCGGGAACGCATCGGCCGCCTGCAACATGCGCTCGATGTGCCAGGGGCCCGGCGTGGCGGTGGTCGCAAAGGTGCCGGTGGCCGGGCCGGTGCCGCCGCCGAGCATGGTGGTGACGCCGGAAGACAGCGCCTCCTCGATCTGCTGCGGGCAGATGAAATGGATGTGGCTGTCGATGCCGCCGGCAGTGACGATGTTGCCTTCGCAGCTGATGATCTCGGTGCCCGGGCCGATCACGATGTCGACGCCCGGCTGCACGTCGGGGTTGCCGGCCTTGCCGATCGCGACGATGCGCCCGCCCTTCAGGCCGATGTCGGCCTTGACGATGCCCCAGTGGTCGAGGATCAGCGCGTTGGTCATGACCGTGTCGACCGCGCCGTCGGCGCGCGTGCGCTGGCTTTGCGCCATGCCGTCGCGGATCGTCTTGCCGCCGCCGAACTTCACTTCCTCGCCATAGCCGCCGGCGCGCAGGGTGTAGTCGGCCTCGACCTCGATCACGAGGTCGGTGTCGGCCAGCCGCACGCGGTCGCCCACCGTGGGCCCGAAGATTTCAGCGTAGGCACGCCGTCCGATGGTGGCCATCTCAGCTTTCCTCTTGTCGTGGGATGCCGCGGAACCGGCTTTGCCGGGCCGCTGGCGTCGCCCCCTTGCAGGGGGTTGGCGAAGCGACACGAAGTGCGCGAAGACTGGGGGTGGGCCTCATTTCAGAGCTTCCCCTGGATAAGGCCGCGAAAGCCGTAAACGATGCGGTCGCCCGCGAAATCGCACAGTTCCACGGTGCGCTGCTGGCCCGGCTCGAAGCGCACGGCCGTGCCGGATGCGATGTTCAGGCGCATGCCGCGCGCCGCGTCGCGGTCGAAGCCGAGCGCTCCGTTGGTCTCGGCAAAGTGGTAGTGCGAGCCGACCTGGATCGGTCGGTCGGCCGTGTTCTGCACCACCAGCGTGATGGTGCGGCGGCCGGGGTTGAGCGTGTGCTCGCCCTCGTCGGTGATCAGTTCGCCCGGGATCATCGTCAGACCACCTGCGTGAGCAATGCAACGCCGAACAGTGCGACGGCACCGCCGGCCACGCGCGGCAGCAGCGTGCCGCGTTGGCGCAGCGTCCAGCCGATCGCGATGCCGGCCAGGTGCAGCAGCGCGGTGGCGAGCACCATGCCGGCCACCGCCGCGGCGGCACCGCTGTCGCCCGAGATCTCGTAGCCGTGCGCCACGCCGTGGAAAACCGCAAAGGCGCCGACCACCGCGGCTGCGACCGGCCCCGGCAGCCGCAGCCGCGTGGCCACGAGCAGGCCGACCACCAGCAGCGACGCCGCGATCATCGGCTCCACCGCCGGCACCTGCGCCCCCGCGAGGCCGAGCAGCGCGCCGGCCAGCAGCATCGCGGCAAAGCCGAGCGGCGCCCAGAACAGGTCGCGCGCGCCGCGGGCCGCCAGCGCACTCCACAAGCCCACGCCAACCATCGCGGCCAAGTGGTCGAGGCCGGTGAACGGATGCAGAAAACCCTGCATGAAACCGGCCGAATGATGGGCCGCTCCGTCGACCCCCACGTGGGCCGATGCCGCCAGCGGCAAGGCGGCAGTAGCCGCCATCAGGGTCGCATAGGCAATTCGTCGAGCGCGCATCTTGAAACTCTCCGGAGTGTGATGGTGTGGGGTCAAGTTCATTCCAGGAACACCGCGGAACCGGCTCTGCCGGGCCGCCGGTGTTGCCCCCGGCGAGGGGGTTGGCGAAGCGACACGAAGTGCGCGCAGCCTGGGGGTGGTACTCATACTATCGGCTGGTGCACGGTGACCAGCTTGGTGCCGTCCGGGAAGGTGGCCTCGATCTGGATGTCCGGAAGCATCTCGGCAATGCCGTCCATCACGTCGGCCCGGGTCAGCACGCTGCGCCCGGCGCTCATGAGTTCGGCCACGCTCTTGCCATCGCGCGCCCCTTCCATCACGGCGGCGGAGATCAGTGCCACCGCTTCGGGGTAGTTGAGCTTGAGGCCGCGGGCCTGGCGGCGCTCGGCCAGCAGCGCCGCGGTGAAGATCAGCAGCTTGTCTTTTTCGCGCGGAGTCAGTTCCATGTGGCGGATCGGTTGGCGTTGGGAGGGGCCATTATGGGCAGCCTGAAGCCTTTGCAACAGTCGTGCCGGTGGCATGAAAGCTGCACCAAAGCGGTGTGAGTTCCGTCCTGCCCCCTCCCGCCTCCGACGACGACGCGCCCCAGCGCATCGTCAAGGTTCGGCGCGACTACAACAGCTGGGTGGCGAGCGAGACGCTGGAAGACTACGCGTTGCGCTACACGCCGCAACGCTTTCGCAAGTGGTCGGAATGGCGCGTGGCCAACACCGCCTTCGGCGCGGCCTCGTTCCTGATCCTCGAAGCAGTCGGCGCCACCCTGCTCGTGCAGTACGGCTTCGCCAACGCGTTCTGGGCCATCCTCACCACCGGCCTCATCATCTTCCTGGCCGGCCTGCCGATCAGCGTCTACGCGGCCCGCTACGGCGTCGACATGGATCTGCTCACGCGCGGCGCCGGCTTCGGCTACATCGGCTCGACCATCACCTCGCTGATCTACGCCAGCTTCACCTTCATCTTCTTCGCGCTCGAAGCGGCCGTGATGGCCTATGCGCTCGAGCTGGCGCTGGGCATTCCGCCGGTGTGGGGCTACCTGGTGTGTGCGCTGGTCGTGATTCCGCTGGTGACGCACGGCGTGTCTGCCATCAGCCGGCTGCAACTGTGGACGCAGCCGATCTGGCTGGTGATGCTGGTCGTGCCCTTTGTGTTCGTGCTGGTGCGCGATCCCGGTGCGTTTGCTGGAATCACGCACTATGCCGGTGAGAAAGGCATCGGCGGCGGCTTCAACATGCACCTGTTCGGTGCCGCCCTGACTGTCGGCATCGCGCTCATCACCCAGATGGGCGAGCAGGCGGATTACCTGCGCTTCATGCCCGTGCGCACCGCCGCAACTCGCGGGCGCTGGTGGGGGGCGGTGCTGGCCGGCGGCCCGGGCTGGGTGATTCTGGGCGTCATCAAGATGCTCGGCGGCGCGCTGCTGGCCTACCTGGCGATCACGCACATGGTGCCTGTGGAGCGTGCGGTCGACCCCAACCAGATGTACCTGGCGGCCTACGAATACGTGTTCCCGAACTACGGCTGGGCGGTGGCCGCGACTGCGCTGTTCGTGGTGATCTCGCAGCTCAAGATCAACGTCACCAACGCCTATGCCGGGTCGCTGGCCTGGAGCAATTTTTTCTCGCGCGTCACGCACAGCCACCCGGGCCGCGTGGTGTGGGTGGTGTTCAACGCGCTGATCGCCTTCATGCTGATGGAGATGAACGTGTTCGAGGCGCTCGGCGACGTGCTCGGCCTCTACGCCAACATCGCCATCGCCTGGATGATGGCGGTGGTGGCCGACCTGGTCATCAACAAGCCGCTCGGCCTGTCGCCGCCTGGCATCGAGTTCAAGCGTGCGCACCTCTGGGACATCAACCCGGTCGGCGTCGGCGCAATGGCGCTGGCGTCAGGGCTGTCGATCACGGCGCACCTCGGCGTGTTCGGGCCGCTGGCGCAGGCGTTCTCCGCGCTGATCGCACTGGGCACGGCGCTCGTCGCTTCACCGGTGCTGGCCTGGGCCACGCGCGGCAAGTACTACCTGGCGCGCGGGCCGATGCATGCGGCGCGCAGCCACGTGCTGTGGGCCCGCGTCGAGACGCCGTCGGATGTGGACGCCGGCAGCTACCAGCGGCTGACGCTGCAGCGCTGCGTGATCTGCGAGCGCGAATACGAAGGCCCCGACATGGCTCATTGCCCGGCCTACCAGGGCGCGATCTGCTCGCTCTGCTGCACGCTCGACGCGCGTTGCGGCGACCTGTGCAAGCCCCAGGCAAGCCTGTCGGCGCAATGGTCCGCGGTTCTCCGCTGGCTGCTGCCCAAGCGCAGCTGGCGTTACCTCGACACCGGGCTCGGCCACTTCCTGCTGTTGATGCTGATCGTCGTGCCGCTGCTGGCGGGGGTGTTCGGCGTGCTCTACCAGCAGGAGCTCCGCGCGCTCGCCGAGAGCGACGTCATCGGCGCCGGCTCGAGCTCGTTGCGCGGCGGCTTCCTCAAGGCCTACATGGCGCTGCTGGTGATCGCCGGCATCGTCGCCTGGTGGCTGGTGCTGGCGCACCAGAGCCGCAAGGTGGCGCAGGAAGAATCGAACCGGCAGACCCACCTGCTGGTGCGCGAGATCGCACTGCATCGCGAAACCGACCGTGCATTGCAGGCCGCCACGCTGACGGCCGAGCAAGCCCGCGGCACCGCCGAGCAGGCCAAGCTCGCGGCCGACCAGGCCAACCAGGCCAAGAGCCGCTACATCAGCGCCATCAGCCACGAGCTGCGCACGCCGCTCAACAGCATCCTGGGCTATGCGCAACTGATGGGCGAAGACGCTTCGGTGCCGCCGCACCGGCGCCAGGCGGTGGCCGTGATCAAGCGCGGCGGCGAGCATCTGCTGTCGCTGATCGAAGGCACGCTCGACATTGCGCACATCGAGGCCGGCAAGCTCACGCTGAACGCGCGGCCGATGGCCTTTGCAGAAGTCATGCAGGAGCTGGCCGACATGTTCGAGCTGCAGGCCTCCGAGAAGGGCCTGGCCTTCCGTTTCGAGCCGAGCGGCGAACTGCCGGCGCTGGTGCGCGCTGACGAAAAACGCGTGCGGCAGATTCTCATCAACCTGCTCGGCAACGCGATCAAGTTCACCAGCACTGGCCAGGTCACGCTGCGGCTGCGCTACGCGCGCGAGTTCGCCGCGGTTGAAATCGAAGACACCGGGCCTGGCATGCCGGCGGCCGACCTCGACATGATCTTCGAGCCCTTCGCCCGCGGCACCACGGGCGCGCCGGGCGCCGGGCTCGGGCTGACCATGGCGAAGATGCTCACCGACCTGATGGGTGGCGAGATGAAGGTGCACAGCACGCCCGGCCGCGGCTCGGTGTTCCGGTTGCGGCTGTTCCTGCCGCGCGTGCACGAGGCGCCGGCGCACGCCGCACCCGTGCTGCTGCCGGTGCAGCGCGCGCGGCGCGGCTACGAAGGCGCGCGCCGCCGTCTGCTGGTGGTCGACAACGAGGAGGCCGACCGCGAACTGCTGAGCCAGGTGCTCACGCCGCTGGGCTTCGAACTGCGCACAGCGGCCAGCGGCCACGATGCACTCGACCTGATCGCCGCGGGCTACCAGCCCGATGCGATGTTCGTGGACCTCGCGATGCCCGGCATCGACGGCTGGGAAACGATTCGCCGCGCCCAGCGCGTCGGCCTGCCAGGAACGGCGGTGGCGATCGTTTCGGCCAACGCGTTCGACAAGCGGCTCGACAACGACGTGGGCATCACGCCGGAAGACTTTTTCGTGAAGCCGGTGCGCCACTCCGAGCTGCTGGACTGGCTGGAGCGCCGGCTCGCGCTGCGCTGGACGGATCGTGCCGTGGTAGCGGCTCCGCCACCATCGGCCCTCCCGATGGTGCGGCCTTCCACCGCACGGCTGCTGGCGCTGCAGGAGGCCATCGGGCTGGGCTACTTTCGCGGCGTCATGAACCAGCTCGACGAAATCGATGCAGCCGAGCCCGACTGCGCCGCCTGGACGGAGGTGCAGCGTGCGCTTGCGCGGCAGTTCCAGTTCGAAAGGATCGATTGCTCCCCCCCAGGCTCCGCACTTCGTGACTCCGCCTACCCCCTGCCGGGGGCGAGCCGGCCGCTCCGGGCGGCCGAGCGCGGCGGCTCCCGCGAAGAGACATCTTTGCCAGCGGAGCCGATGTGAACAGCCTGGTCAGAAACATCGCAGGGAACAGCGACCTGGTGCTGATCGTCGACGACGTGCCCGACAACCTCGCCGTGCTGCACGACGCGCTTGACGAATCAGGCTACACCGTGCTGGTCGCCACCAGCGGCGAGCAGGCGCTGCAACGGGCGGCCCAGGCGCGGCCCGACATCGTTCTGCTCGACGCCATGATGCCGGGCATCGACGGCTTCGAAGTCGCGCGCCGGCTCAAGGCAGATCCGGCCACGGCGCACATCCCGATCGTGTTCATGACGGGCCTCACCGAGACCGAGCACCTGGTGGCTGCGCTGGAAGCCGGCGGCGTCGACTACGTCACCAAACCGATCAAGCCGAAAGAGGTGCTGGCACGCATGAACGTGCACCTGCAGGGCGCGCGCCAGGCACGGCAGTCGGCGCGCCAGGCCGGCCAGGCCCGCAATGCGCTCGATGCTTTCGGCTATGCCAGCATCACGGTGCGCATGCCCGAAGGCCGCCTGATCTGGCAGACCTCGCTGGCGCGCGCACTGCTGCAGCGCTACTGCGGCACCAGCGCGCCGGAAACGCCTGCCGCCGTGCTCGACTGGCTGCGCCAGCACCTGCCGGGCACGGCCGAGCACATCGAACCGCCGGTGCTTGCCATCGAGCAGGGCGCGAGCCGCCTCAACCTCCGGCTGCACCAGCAGACCGGCCACGACGACGACGGCGCCGAGTGGATGATCATCATGCGCGAGGTGTCCGACACCGGCGTGATCGAGGCCATGAGCCTGAGCCTCAAGCTCACGACGCGCGAGGCCGAGGTGCTGTACTGGGTGGTCAAGGGCAAGACCAACCGCGACATCGGCGAGATCCTCGGCAGCAGCCCGGCCACTGCCAAGAAGCACCTCGAGCGCGTTTACGTGAAGCTCGGCGTCGAAACCCGCACCGCCGCTGCCGGCGTGGCCATGAAGCGCATCCGCGAACTGCAGCCGCAATTCGAAATCTAGGGTTCACTGGATCGCCATCTGCCCCTCCTAGAATGCCCCGAAACGGGAAGGCAGGGCGATGAAGAACAACTGCACGAAAACACTACGCGGATGGTTGGTGGCAACGGCCGCAATGCTGGCTGCGGGCGTGCAGGCCGGCGGGCACTTCGACGTCGATGACGCCGGCACGCTCGACCCAGGCCAATGCCAGTACGAAGCCTGGGTCAGTCGCGCCGGCAGCAATCCCGCCACCCACGGGCTGCACCTGGGCCCGGCCTGCCGCGTCGGGCCGGTCGAGCTGGGGCTCAATGTCGACCGCTTCTCCACGTCCGGCGAGCGGGCAACCACCTACGTCGGCCCCCAACTCAAGTGGACGTTCTACGGCCAGGGCGCCGACGCAACGGTTTCAGCCGCAGTGTCGGCCGGCGCGACCTTCGATGTGACGCGCGGCGGCCGCGCCGGCGGTCAACTCCTATTGCCGGTGACCTGGCGCGCGCTCGACAGCCTGCAGCTGCACGCCAACCTCGGCACCGACTGGGCCACCGGCACCGGCGAGCGCACCGGCCGCGGCGGCGTGCAGGCCGAATGGGCGATCAACGACACCGTCTCGCTGATCGCCGAACGCAACCGCGCCTACGGCCTCTGGACCTCACGCATCGGCGCGCGCTTCAGCCTGACGCCGCTGATCAGCATCGACGTCAGCGCCGCGCGCACCGGCAGCGGTAGCGATCGCGTCAAGAGCCTGGTGATCGGGCTGAACCACGAGTTCAGTTTGCGTTGACGGCACCCCGGAGCGCATCGAGGATGGCCGGGTTCCTGCAGTTGGGCGACTGAACCTCTCTTCCGCGCGAAGCCCGGGGCTCAGACCAGCTCCGCACCTTCGACCAGAAAACGCACGCGCCGAACGCCTTGCCATTCGTCGGCGTCGAGCCGGAATGCGAGTTTCACGCGCGCCGGCAGCGGCTCGGTATGGCCGAACCAGATGCCGTCGACGGGCTGGCCCTGGTGCTTGAGCTTGAGGGCCAGGTGCTTTTCGCCGACCAGGCGTTGTGACACCACCTCGACCTCTTCGCTGAAGGTCGGCGGCGCAAAACCCTGGCCCCAGACTTCGCGATGCAGGGTGTCGACCAGATCGACGCGCATGTACTCGCGCGCCAGCGGCCCGTCGGTCTCGATCTGCCGCGTGAGCGCTGCGGCGGCCAGCCACTCCTGCGCAACCTGGGCCATCGCCTGCTCGAAGGTGTCGAAGTGCGCTTGGGCCACGGTGCAGCCGGCCGCCATGGCATGGCCACCGAAGCGCAGCAGCACGCCCGGATGGCGCTTGGCCACGAGGTCGAGCGCATCGCGCAGGTGAAAGCCCGGGATCGAGCGGCCCGAACCCTTGAGCTCATGTTCCTTGCCCGGCGCGGCGCTGGCAGCGAACACGAAGGTGGGGCGGTGAAAGCGGTCCTTGATGCGCGAGGCGACGATGCCGACCACGCCTTCGTGGAACTCGGCGTCGAACACGCTGATGGCGGCCGGCGGCGCTTCGTTCTCGTCGAACAGCGACTCGGCCAGCAGCAGCGCCTGGTCGCGCATGCCGCCTTCGATGTCGCGCCGCTCGCGGTTGATGCCGTCGAGCGTGCGCGCCAGTTCGTCGGCACGGGCGGGATCGTCGGTCAAAAGGCATTCGATGCCGAGCGTCATGTCGGCCAGGCGGCCGGCCGCATTGATGCGCGGGCCGAGTGCAAAACCGAAGTCGAAGGTCGTGGCCACGGCTGCGGTACGGCCGGCGGCCTTGAACAGCGCTGCGATGCCGGCCGGCATCTGGCCGGCCCGGATGCGGCGCAGGCCCTGCGCGACCAGGCGCCGGTTGTTGGCATCGAGCCTGACCACATCGGCCACGGTGCCCAAAGCCACCAGCGGCAGCAGCACGTCGAGCTTAGGTTGTGGACTCGATGCCTCCCGGCTTGCCACCTCGTGTGCTTCGCCACCCCCCGCGGGGGAGGCTCGCCCGCCTTGGGGCGGCCCGGCGCCAGGCGCGGCATCGAACACGCCGCGCTTGCGCAGTTCGGCGCGCAAGGCCAGCAGCACATAGAACATCACGCCGACGCCCGCGATGCTCTTGCTCTCGAAATCGCAGCCGGGTTGGTTCGGGTTCACCAGCACGTCGGCGGCCGGCAGTTCGGGGCCGGGCAGGTGGTGGTCGGTCACCAGCACCGCGAGGCCGCGCGCCTTGGCAGTGGCCACGCCCTCAACACTCGCGATGCCGTTGTCGACCGTGATCAGCATGTCGGCGCCTTTCGCGGCCACGCGCTCGGCGATCGGCGGCGTGAGGCCGTAGCCGTCGACCACGCGATCGGGCACCAGATAGCTCACCTGCCTGGCGCCGAGCAGCTTGAGGCCGCGTACTGCGACCGCGCAGGCGGTTGCGCCATCGCAGTCGTAGTCGGCCACGATGCACAGGTGCTTGTCGTCGCGGATCGCATCGGCCAGCAGCACGGCGGCCTGGGCCGTACCCCGCAGCGTGGCGGGCGCCAGCAGGCGCGCCAGCCCGTCGTCGAGTTCGTCCTTGCCCAGCACCCCGCGCGCGGCGTAGAGGCGGGCCAGCAAAGGGTGGACGCCGGCCTGTTCGAGCGCCCACACGCTGCGGGGCGGAATGTCGCGCGCGATGATCTTCACAGCGTCCCCAGCACGGTGGCCGCGCGCGAGCGGTTGAACAGGCGCTTGACCCAGCCCGACAGGCCACGCGGCCCGCCGGCGAAGCGCTGCGCATCCAGGTCGCCGCAGAGCGTGAGCATCACATCGGCGCCGCGCTCGCAGTCGGCCAGCAGTTCGGCGACCGGGCCGGCATCGGCCGCGGCCCAGGCCGCGGCCCAGCCCGCGCCATCGTCGTGCAACGCCGGCACGCGCAGCAGCTCGACCACCGTCGGCGCTGCACCTTCGGGCGGTATCGCGGCGGGCAACGCGCCGGTGCCGCTGAGCCAGAACGAGTTGATCGGCGGCAGGCCTCGCGCCGTACGGTCGTCGTTCACGCGCTCGGTGTAGAGCAGCATCTGGATCTCGTTCTGCAGGCGGCGCAGCGGCCGGCCCGCATCGGTGACCGGCGACCACTGCGAAATGGAGTTGCCGATGGCCCGGTCCAGCGAGGCGGTGGGCAGGCCGCGGAACAGTTCGCCGCTCGCCAGCCAGCGGCCGGGCAGCGCGCCGCCGTGCAGCCGGATGCCGTCGTCCTCGAACAGCGGTTGCGCCGCATCGCGCAGGCTTTGCGATTCGGCCGCGCTGAGCTGGGTTTGCGCTGGTTCGCCCAGCACTACGTCGCGGAGGTCGACCTGCCAGTGGCACAGGTCGAGCCAGCCCCAGGCCATGTCGCCTTCGCTGCCGGGCAGGCCGAGCGCGCGCGCTTCGCGGGCGGCCCAGGGGATGCAGCCATCGGGCGCAGCGAGGCCGAGCGCCGCGGCCAGTGCGCGCTCGTGCGGCGGCGAGAAGGTGCTGTCGTCCTGCGCGTCGGTGGCGGCGGGCGCCAGCCGGGCGAGCAGGGCTTCAAGCTTCGGCAACTGCAGCCCGGGCGTCGCGGCACGGCAGGCGGGGGAACCCCGGCCGGCAAAGGGGATCAGTAGATGACGGGCTGGAGAGGTTTCGGCCATGGTTCCATTGTCCCGGAAGCCCATCGCGACCGGGATGCCACAATTCCGCCCCTATGCGACTTCCCTACGAACTGCAACTCGGCTGGCGCTACACGCGCGCCGGCCGGGCCACGCGGCGCAACGGCTTCATCTCCTTCATCTCCGGTGTCTCGATGCTCGGCATCGCGCTGGGCGTGGCGGCGCTGATCATCGTGCTCTCGGTCATGAACGGCTTCCAGAAAGAGGTGCGCGACCGCATGCTCGGCGTGGTGTCGCACATCGAGATCCTCTCGCGCGACGGCCAGGCGCTGCAGGAGCTCGGCCCGATCATGGAGGCCGCGCGCAAGAACCCTGAGGTGATCGGCGTGGCGCCCTTCATTGCCACCCAGGCCCTGATCGCGCGTGGCGAAGACATGAAGGGCACGCTGGTGCGCGGCATCGAGCCGCAACTGGAGCCGCAGGTGACCGACATCGCCACCACCGCGCAGAAGGGCGCGCTGGCCCGCCTGGTGCCGGGCGAGTTCGGCATCGTGCTCGGCGGCGAACTGGCGCGCTCGCTGTTCGTGCGCGAGGGCGACCAGGTCACGCTGGTGGCGCCCGGTGGCCAGGTCACGCCGGCCGGCGTGGTGCCGCGGCTCAAGCAGTTCACCGTGATCGGCACCTTCGACTCGGGCCACTACGAATACGACTCGGCGCTGGCCATGATCCACGAGCAGGACGCGGCACGCGTGTTCCGCCTGGAAGGCCCGACCGGCATCCGCATCAAGCTCAAGGATCTGAACCTGGCACGCGAAGTGGCCGACCAGCTCGCCGCCACGCTGCCCGGCCAGTTCCTGATCCGCGACTGGACGCGCCAGAACAAGACCTGGTTCGCCGCGGTGCAGGTCGAGAAACGCATGATGTTCATCATCCTCACGCTGATCGTCGCGGTGGCGGCGTTCAACCTGGTGTCGACGCTGGTGATGACCGTGACAGACAAGCGCGCCGACATCGCGATCCTGCGCACGCTGGGCTCCAGCCCGCGCAGCATCATGGGCATCTTCGTGGTGCAGGGCGCGATGGTCGGCATGATCGGCACCGTGGCCGGCCTGCTGCTGGGCCTGGGCATCGCCTACAACATCGACGTGATCGTGCCCTTTCTGGAGCAGTTGTTCCACGCGAGCTTCCTGCCGAAGGACATCTACCTGATCAGCAAGATGCCGAGCGACCCGCAACGCAGCGACATCATGCCGATCACCATCATCTCGTTGATCCTGGCGTTCGCGGCGACGCTGTACCCGAGCTGGCGCGCGAGCCGCGTCAACCCTGCCGAGGCGCTGCGCTATGAGTGAGACGAAGACCTTCCAGTCGGGCACGGCCCAGCCCTACATCCGCCCGGTGCTGAAAGTCCGTGGCCTTACCAAGCGCTTCCACGAAGGCCGCATCGACCTCACCGTGCTGCACGGCGTCGACCTCGACGTGCGCGCGGGCGAAACGCTGGCCATCGTCGGTGCTTCGGGTTCGGGCAAGAGCACGCTGCTGCATCTGATGGGCGGGCTCGACGCGCCGACCGCCGGCAGCGTCGAGCTGCACGGCAAGAACATCGCCGGAGTCGATGCGGCCGAGCAGGGCCGCCTGCGCAACCTGCATCTCGGCTTCGTCTACCAGTTCCACCACCTGCTGCCGGAGTTCAGCGCGCTCGACAACGTGGGCATGCCGCTCAGGATCCGGCGCGCGCCCCCGGCCGAGGCGACCGACGCCGCGCACAAGATGCTGGCCGCCGTGGGGCTGGGCGAGCGCGTGCACCATCGGCCCGCGGAGCTTTCGGGTGGCGAACGCCAGCGCGTGGCGATTGCGCGTGCGCTGGTCACCCGGCCCGACTGTGTGCTGGCCGACGAACCCACCGGCAACCTCGACCGCAGCACCGCCGACACCGTCTTCGCGCTGATGCTCGACCTCGCGCGCCGGCACGGCACCGCCTTCGTGATGGTCACGCACGACGAAACGCTGGCGGCGCGCTGCGACCGGGTGCTGCGGCTCACGGCCGGCCGGCTCACCAACGGCCCGGCCACGCTCGCCGGCGCTACAGCACGAACGGAATGAAGCGCCGCGTGCCGCGCATGTAGGCGCGGTACGCATCGCCGAAGTGCTGCAGGCACTCGCGCTCGTCGCGCAGCGCGGTGACGAACAGCAGTACGGTCGCGGCCAGCACCAGGCCAAGGCCGAGCCATGAGAACTGCTTGAGGAACGCGCCCCAGGCCAACAGCATCAGTGCCGTGTACATCGGGTGGCGGATGTAGCGAAAGGCGCCACTGGTCACCAGCGACGAGGTTTTCTCGAAGCCGTAGAGCGCCGCATCCGCACGTTCCTGCGTGGGTTTGCCGAGTCGCTTGAGCAAGCGCACTGCATGGATTGGCAGCCAGGCCGACGCGATCAGCAGCGCCCACGACAGAAGTTGGTGCGGCGCGAGCGGATCGCGATCCCATACCGGCAGGTTGAGCAGCACCAGCGCCAGGATGCACTCCCACGCAAAGAAGCGGTAGAAGCCGTGCGAGTCCGGCTGCCGCAGCGCACCACGCGACACATAGACCAGAACCGCGGAAAGAAGGACAAAGGCCAGCGCATGAAACAGCATGGAGGCCGAATCTACACGGCCGCCTGCCGGCGCTCCGCCGGTTCTCCGTCGGCTATGCCTTCGGCTTGTAGGCCACCACGTCGATCTCGACCTTGGCGTCGACCATCAGGCGTGCCTCGGTGGTCGAGCGGGCGGGGCGGTTGGCACCGAAGTAGCCCATGTAGATGCGGTTGAACGCACCGAAGTCGCGCGCATCCTGCAGCCAGACCGTGGTCTTGCACACATCGTCGAGCGTGGCGCCGGCCAGAGCGAGCACGGTCTTCAGGTTTTCCATCACCTGGCGCGTCTGCGCCTCGATGCCGCCGACCACGATCTCGCCCTCGGCATTGGCAGGCACCTGGCCCGACACATAGACGAAGTCGCCGGCCCGCACGGCCGGGGAGAACGGGCGCACCTGGCGATCCGATGCGTTGGGCGAACCACCCAGAAATTCGAGAGACATGAAGACTCCTTGGAAGAGAGAATGAAATTCTATTTCACAAAATTACGCGGAATACCGGGTAAATACCCATGTTTTGGCATGAATGATGCTTCAAAGTCCGCTCATTGTGAAAGTGTTTTTCAAACTGACGGCCCCACGAAGGAGTTTCTTCATGCTCGCAGCACCCTCCAAGCGCGCTTTCCTCGGCGCATCCCTGCTCGCCGCGCTCTGCGCTGCAGCGCCGGCCCAGGCCCAGGCGCCACGCAATTTCGCGACGCTGGCGATGGTGGCCGAGCCGCAGACGCTCGACCCGATGGCGTCGACCGCCGACCTGGTCGGAACGATCATGCAGCACGTCTACGAAACCCTCTACACCTTCGACGCCAAATGGAACGTGGTGCCGATGCTGGCCGAATCGCTCCCCAAGGTGTCGGCCGACGGCAAGACCTATGCGATCACCTTGCGCCGCGGCGTGATGCTGCACAACGGGCGCGAGCTCAATGCCGACGATGTGGTCGCCAGCCTGCAGCGCTGGATGGAGCAGTCGCCGCGCGGCAAGGCCGTGGGCAAGGTGGTCGACAACCTCCAGGCCAAGGGCCCGCTGGCGCTCGAGATCGTGCTGAAGGAACCCTATGCACCGCTGCTGTCGCAGCTCGCGCTGCCGAGCGGCATGGCGGCCATCATGGCGAAGGATTCGATCGCGCAGCCGCTGAAAGACTTCGTCGGCACCGGCCCCTACAAGTTCAAGGAACGCAAGCCCGACCAGTACGTGCTGCTCACGCGCTTCGACAAATACAGCGCGCGCAAGGAGCCGGCCAGCGGCTACGGCGGCAAGCGCGAAGCGGCGATCGAAGAGCTGCGCTTCGTGCCGGTGCCAAACGCCAGCACGCGCGTTGAAGGCTCGCTCGCCGGCCAGTACGACTTTGCCGACCTGCTGCCGACCGAGGCACTGTCGCGGCTTGAGAAGGCGGCCGGCAAGACGGTGCCGATCATGACGCCGGCCTTCGGCTTTCCCTACCTCGTGTTGAACACCAAGGAAGGCGTGGCCGCCAACCAGGCCGTGCGCCAGGCGATCCAGATCGCGCTGGGCGAGGGCGAGATGCTGGCCGCGGGTTTCGGCGACACGCGCTTCTTCGTGGCCGAAGGCAACCACTTCCCGAAGGGCTCGCCGTACTACGCGACCGGCGGCACCGAGCAGTACAACCAGCGCAACGCGCCGAAGGCCAAGGAGGCCGCCGCCAAGGCCGGCTACATGGGCGAGACCATCCGCGTGCTCACCAGCCGCCAGTACGATTTCCACTACAACATGGCGCTGCTGATGGCCGAGCAGCTCAAGCGCGCCGGCTTCAAGGTCGAGCTGAACGTGGTCGACTGGGCCACGCTGGTGCAGCGCCGCAACGACTCGAAGCTGTGGGACATCTACATCACGCACTCGGGCCAGTTCCCGGAACCGATGCTCTCGCCGCCGCAACTCGGCGACGGCGCGCCCGGCTGGTGGGACACACCGGCCAAGAAGGCCGCGCTGCAGGCTTTCAACGTCGAAAGCAACCCGGCCAAGCGCGGCGCGCTGTGGAGCAAGGTGCAGGAGGTTGTCTACACCGAGGTGCCGTACGTGAACGTGGGCAAGTTCAACGGTCTCTCGGCCAGGAGCCCGGCGCTCGACAACTACCAGCCCGCCACCTGGCCGTTCTTCTGGAACGCAAAAATCAAGTAACCCCCCAAGGCTTGCCCACTTCGTGTGGCCGCCCACCCCCCTGCTGGGGGCAATACCAGCGGCCCGGCGAAGCCGGTTCCGCGGTATTCCTGGAATGAGTCCGCACGCCTCGGAGACCTGACATGATTCGCTATCTTTCCTCCCGCCTGGCCGGCATGCTGGTGGTGCTTGCGCTGGTGGCGGTGCTGGTCTTCGTGCTCACGCGCGCGGCCTCGGGCGACCCGGTGTCGGTGCTGCTCGGCGACCAGGCCACAGCGGTCGACATCGCCCGCGTGCAGAAGGAGTACGGCCTGGACAAGCCCCTGCCGGTGCAGTTCGGCTACTGGCTGCGCGAGGTGCTCCAGGGCAACCTGGGTCAGTCGATCTTTCTGCAGCGGCCGGTGACGCAGGCACTGTGGGAGCGGGCCGAGCCGACCACGCTGCTGTCGCTGATGGCGGTGGCCATCGCCGCACTGATCGGCCTGCCGTGCGGCATCGTCTCGGCGGTGTTCCGCGGCAGCTGGATCGACCAGCTCTTTACCGGCATCGCGATGCTCGGCGCCAGCATTCCGAGCTTCTGGTTCGGCATCGTGCTGATCCAGCTTTTCGCGGTGTCGCTCGGCTGGTTTCCGGTGTCGGGCTACGGCGCACCCGATGCGGCACTGGCCGAACGCATCCACGCGCTGATCCTGCCCGCCACGGTGCTCGGCATCCTGAACTCGGCGCTCATCATCCGCTTCACGCGGGCGTCGATGCTCGACGTGCTGGGCGAAGACTATGTGCGCACCGCGCGCTCCAAGGGCCTGTCTGAAACCGTGGTGGTGCTCAAGCACGCGTTGCGCAACGCGCTGGTGCCGATCGTCACCGTGCTGGGCCTCACGGCCGCATTGATGATCGGCGGCGCGGTCGTCACCGAAACCGTGTTCGGCCTCCCGGGCGTCGGCAGCCTGGTGGTCAACGCCGTGCTGCGGCGCGACTACCCCGTGATCCAGGGCGCGCTGCTCGTCATCGCAGCGATCTACGTGCTCATCAACTTCTCGATCGACCTGCTCTACGCCGTCGTCGACCCCCGTGTGAAAGTCTGACCATGCAAATGCCCCGAATGTTGCGGCAACTGATGCACCGGCGCATCGTGATGGTCTCGGCGCTGGTGCTGCTGGTCATCGCCGTGCTGGCGATCGGCGCGCCCTGGTTCGCATCGGCCGACCCGAACGACACGGCCGTGCTGGACCGTCTCAAGGCACCGAGCGCCCAACACCTGATGGGCACCGACGAGCTCGGGCGCGACATGTACGCGCGCATCGTGCACGGCGCACGCTACTCGCTCGCCATCGCGGCGCTCACGGCGCTCGGCTCGGTGGTGTTCGGCACGTTGATCGGGCTGGTGGCCGGCTTCTTCCGCCGGCTCGACGCGCCACTGATGCGCGTGGTCGACGCGATGATGTCCTTCCCCGACATCCTGCTGGCGATCGCGCTGGTCGCGATCCTCGGTGCCTCGCTCGGCAACGTGGTGCTGGCACTGGTGTTGGTCTACACGCCGCGCGTGGCCCGCGTGGTGCGGGCCTCCACGCTGGTGGTGCGCGAGCTGCTGTTCGTCGAGGCGGTGCGTGCGCTGGGCGTGCGCACCTCGCGCATCCTGTGGCGCCACATCCTGCCGAACCTGATGTCGCCGATCCTGGTGCAGGTGTCGTTCATCTTCGCCTACGCGATCCTGGCGGAGGCGGGGCTGTCGTTCCTCGGCGTCGGCGTGCCGCCCGAGATCCCGACCTGGGGCACGATGGTCGCGGGCAGCCAGCAGTACGCGGATCGCGCCTTCTGGGTCGTGCTGTTTCCGGGGCTTGCGATCATCCTGACGGCGCTGTCGCTGCAACTGCTCGGGGACGGCGTGCGTGACCTCCTTGACCCCAAGTTGAAGAAGGCGGCCTAGGATGTCTCTTCTTTGTCGATTCACCGGTGGCCGTTCAGGGCGGGATCACGCCGACGGCGTACCCTGCTCCGCGAATGTCCCCCGGCCTGCGGGCTTCCGCCCCTCCTCCTTTGTTTCGCTGCGCAGGGCACACCATCGGCGTGATCCGTCGGAGCCGTGGTTCATCGCCGCAACTGGCGCAGCGTGTCCCGCGCCGAGGGCATCGGGTGCTCCCCGCAGCGAAATAAAGGAGGAGCCGAAGGCGGGGGACATTCGCGGAGGGGAGTACCCGGTGTCCTCGGCACACGCCCCGAACAGTCGACCGCAATGCAACCACCCGGCAACTCAACACGCGCGCCGGAGCCGCTGAAATGACGACCACCCCCCGCCTCATCGTCAACAACCTGAGCACCAGCTTCCCGACCGAAGACGGCCTCGTCCGCTCGGTCGCCGATGTGAGCTTCTCGATCATGCCCGGCAAGACCACCGCCATCGTCGGCGAATCGGGCTCGGGCAAGTCGGTCACCAGCCTCACGCTGATGCGCCTGCTCCCGAAAACGGCCAATGCACAGGTTCGTGGCGAAACGGCTTTCGTCACGCGCGAAGGAAAGACCGTCGACCTGCTGACACTGGGCGCGCGCGAGATGCGCTCGCTGCGCGGCAACCAGCTCTCGATGATTTTCCAGGAGCCCATGACCAGCCTGAACCCTGTCTTCAAGATCGGCGAGCAGATCGCCGAGAGCGTGCGGCTGCACAAGGGGCTGGACCACAAGGCCGCTCTGGCCCACGCGCTGCGCATGCTCGACCTGGTCGAGATCCCGGCAGCAGCGCAGCGCCTGCACGAATACCCGCACCAGCTCTCGGGCGGCATGCGCCAGCGCGTGATGATCGCGCTCGCCATGGCCTGCGACCCGACCCTGTTGATCGCCGACGAGCCCACCACCGCACTCGACGTGACGATCCAGGCCCAGATCCTTGCGCTGATGCGCCGGCTGCAAGCCGAAACCGGCATGAGCATCCTCTTCATCACGCACAACCTCGGCGTGGTCGCCCACCATGCCGACGACGTGGTCGTGATGTATGCCGGCCGCGTGGTCGAGCATGCGCCGGTGCGGCCGCTGTTCGCGCAGCCCGAACACCCCTACACGCAGGGCCTGCTGGCCTGCCTGCCAGGCAAGGCGGCGCGTGCCGGCCAGCCGCGGCCCAGGCGCCTGTTCGCGATCCGCGGCCAGGTTTCGAGCCCGCTCGCGCCGCCGCCGGGTTGCGCCTTCGAGCCGCGCTGCGACCTGGCCATCTCGGCCTGCCGCGAGTTGATGCCACCGCTGCTCTCCCTGCACCCGGGCCGTGAAGCACGCTGCATCCGCGTGGCCGAATCCCTCAACCTGGCCGAACTGGCGAAGGCCGCATGACCGACCCGACTGCAATCCCCCTGATCGAGGTGCGCCGCCTCAAGAAGTACTTCGGTTCCGGCACGCGTCCGGTGCGTGCGGTGGACGACGTGTCGTTCGCGATCCGCGCCGGCGAAACGCTGGGCCTGGTCGGCGAATCGGGCTCGGGCAAGAGCACCATCGGCCGCACCGTTCTGCGGCTGGTGGAGCGCACCGACGGCGAGGTGTTCTACCGCGGCGAAGACATCGGCAAGTTCGCCGACGAACGCATGCGCAAGCTGCGCAGCAAGCTGCAGATCATCTTTCAGGATCCGTACGCGAGCCTGAACCCGAAGATGCGCGTCCGCGCGATCCTGGCCGAAGCGCTCTCCACGCACGGGCTGCACAAGGGCGCCGCTGCGCGCGACAAGCGCATCGCCGAGCTGCTCGAAACCGTGGGCCTGCGGCCCGAGCATGCGAGCCGCTTCCCGCACGAGTTTTCGGGCGGGCAGCGCCAGCGCATCGGCGTGGCACGCGCGCTCGCGGTGGAGCCCGAATTCATCGTGGCCGACGAGCCGCTGTCGGCGCTCGACGTCTCGATCCAGGCGCAGGTCATCAACCTGCTGGCCGACCTGCGCGAGCGCCTGTCGCTCACCATGCTCTTCATCTCGCACGACCTCGACGTGGTCGAGTACCTGTGCGACCGCGTCGTGGTGCTGTACCTCGGCAAGGTGATGGAGGTGGCGGCCACTGCCGCGCTGTTCGAGCGCCCGACGCATCCCTACACGCAGGCGCTGCTGGCCGCGAGCCCCAAGCCCGATCCGCTGCAGCCGACCGGGCACGTGGCGCTCCAGGGCGACATCCCGAGCCCGATCGCGCCGCCCTCGGGCTGCGTGTTCCGAACGCGTTGCCCGCACGCCATCGAAGCCTGCGCGCAGACTGTGCCGCCGCTGGTCGAAATCGCGCCGGGGCATCATCGCGCCTGCATCCGCACCGATCTCCTGGCGCATACCGCCACATGACATCCATGACCGAACCGAATACGCAAGACTTTCTCGACCCGCTGCTGGACAACGGCTACAAGGGCTACCCGCGCACCCAGCCGGCACGCCGGCGCAGCGACATCGGCGCCGCCGGCTGGAACATGCTGGCCGGCGACCTGCCGCTGCCGCTGGCGGTGCTCAAGCGCGAGGCGCTCGAGCACAACCTGGCCTGGATGCAGGCGCGCGTGCGCGAGTGGGGCGTGGACTTCGCGCCGCACGGCAAGACCACGATGTCGCCGCAGCTCTTTCGCCGCCAGCTCGATGCCGGCGCCTGGGGCATCACCTTCGCCACGGTCACCCAGCTCGCGGTTGGCGTGGCCGCCGGTGCGCGCCACACGCTCATCGCCAACCAGGTGGTGAGCGACGAAGACCTCGGCGGCATCCAGCGGCTGCTGAGCGTCAACGAAGGCCTGCGCATCGTGTTCCTGATCGACTCGCCGGCGCAGCTGGCGCTGATCGACGACTGGGCCGCGCGCCATCCGGAAAGCGTGCCCTTCGAGGTGATGCTGGAGATGGGCATCGAAGGGGCGCGCACCGGCTGCCGCACGCATGCGCAGGCCGTGCAACTGGCCCGCTGCGCGCGCGAGAGCAGTGCGGTGCGGCTGGTCGGCATCGAGTGCTACGAAGGGCAGGGCGCCACCGGCGACAGCGCGGCCGATCGTGCCTACACCGACACGCTGATGGATCGCGTCGACGCCGTTGCACGCGAAGCCGTGGCCAACGGCTGGTTCGAGTGCGACGAGGTGCTGGTGTCGGCCGGTGGCTCCGCCATCTACGACATCGTCTCGACCCGCCTCACGCCTGCACTCGGCAAGCCGGTGCGCGGTCTGCTGCGCTCGGGCTGCTACGTCACGCACGACCATGGCACCTACCAGCGCTACCAGGTGGCCATCGATGCGCGCCTGGGCTGCGACTGCGGCGACAGCCTGCGCGCGGCGATGGAGGTGTGGGCCACGGTGCAGTCGCGGCCCGAGCCGGGGCTCGCGATCGTCGCGATGGGCAAGCGCGACGTGTCCTTCGACCTGTCGATGCCGGTGCCGATCGCACGCGCGGCCCGCGGCGCGACGGCGACCTCGGCCGTGCCACCGGGCTGGCACATCAGCGCGCTGAACGACCAGCACGGCTACCTGCGCTGGAATGCGGGCGAGGAAGCGCTGGCGCCGGTGGTCGGCGAACGCGTCGGCTTCGGCATTTCGCACCCCTGCACCACCTTCGACAAATGGCACTGGATGCCGGTGGTCGAAGACGACTACCGCGTGACAGACGCGGTGTCGATGCACTTCTGATGGCGACCATGACCCTCTCCCTGCTTCAGCGCGTGGCCGAGATCCGCAGCAGTGCGCCGGCGACGCGACGGGCGATCCTCGACCTGATCCTCGAAGACCCGGATCGCGTGCTCGAAGAGAACTTCGAAATGCTGGCCGAACGTTCGCGCAGTTCGGTGCCCACCATCATGCGCACCTGCCGCGACCTCGGCTTTGCCGGCCTGCGCGAGTTCAAGCTCGCGCTCGCGCAGGAACTCGCACTCGGCGGCTCGCCGCTGCACCGCCGCGTCAACATCGAGGACGCGGCCGGCGACGTGGTCGCCAAGATCGTGCGCAGCGCAGCTGCCTCGGTGTCCGGCGTGCGCAACCAGCTCGACATGGCTGTGCTCGACGGCGCCGTGGCGGCCATCGCCGCCGCGCCGCATGTCGACCTGTACGGCGCCGGCGCCACCTCCTGGTTCATGGCGAGCGACCTGCAGGCGCGCCTGTTCCGGCTCGGCCTGTCGGCCAACGCCTGGTCGGACTACCACCTGCAGCAGGTGGCGGGTGCGGCGCAGCGCCCCGGTGGCGTGGTTATCGCCATCTCGCACGTCGGCGGCATGCCGTCGCTGCTCGACGCCATCGACATCGCGCGCGGCCAGGGCGCCAAGGTGGTCGCGCTCACGCGGCCCGGCACGGCGCTGGCCGCGAAGGCCGACTTCCTGCTCGGGCTTTCGGTGCCCGACGACGCTGTGATGCATGTCGGCATCGACGCCTACCTTGCGCACCTCACCGTGATCGAAATCCTCACCGTGCTGGTGGCGCAGCGCCGCGGCGCCCCGGCCGTGCAGCGGCTGCAGCGCGCGCGCGAAGCCTTCCAGCGCCACGGCATCGATGCGAGCACCCATCCGCTGCAGAGCTGGGATGGCGGCGGCATCGGGAGGGAGGCGTCATGAGCATGCCCGTGCTGCTCGAAGCGGGACTGGTGGTCGACGGTTCCGGCGGCCCGGCCTGGCCGGGCGACGTGCTACTGGCCGGCGACCGCATCGTGGCGCTCGGCGAGGGCCTGCGCGCGCGGCTGCCCGAAGGCATGGCCGCGCAAGACATCGACGTCGTCGACTGTCGCGGCAAGGTCATCGCACCCGGCTTCATCGACGTCCACACGCACGACGACGCGATCGTGCTGCGCGACCCGCTGTGCCTGCCGAAGGTGTCGCAGGGCATCACGACCGTGGTCACCGGCAACTGCGGCATCTCGCTCGCGCCCTACCGCACGCCGCAATCGAAGCCACCGCTCACGCTGCTCGGCGCCGATTCATTCCGGCATGCGTCGATGGCGTCGTACCGCGCCGCGGTCGATGCGGCCCGGCCTGCGCTCAACGTGGCGGCGCTGGTCGGCCACACCACGCTGCGCTTCGCGGCGATGGCGGCGCTCGACCGGCCCGCCAACCCCGACGAGGCCGCGCACATGGCCGCGCTGCTCGATGCCTGCATGGCCGAGGGCGCGCATGGGCTTTCTTCGGGCCTGTTCTACGAAGAGGCGTTCCAGGCACCGGCCGAGGAGGTCACGGCGCTCGCGCGCATCGTCGCGCGCCACGGCGGCGTCTATGCGACGC
The DNA here is from genome assembly GCF_051216545.1 of Variovorax nitratireducens. Classification (NCBI taxonomy): domain Bacteria; kingdom Pseudomonadati; phylum Pseudomonadota; class Betaproteobacteria; order Burkholderiales; family Comamonadaceae; genus Variovorax; species Variovorax nitratireducens. The sequence goes on along the minus strand of NZ_JBPJZO010000006.1, from coordinate 70,454 downwards.
ACCTGCGCAGCGAGATGGCGGCCATCGTCGAGGCGCTGCATGAGGCCGGCGACACGGCGTTCGGCGCCGGCGTGCCGCTCGTCATCTCGCACCACAAATGCGCCGGCCCGGCCAACTGGGGTCGCACGAAAGAGACGCTGCCGCTGATCGAGGCGCTGGCGCAGCGCCAGCCCATCTCGATGGACGTCTATCCCTATGTGGCCGGCTCGACCGTGCTGCGCGAAGACCTGGTCGACGGCGTGATCGATGTGCTGCTCACCTGGTCGGATCCGCACCCGGGCATGACCGGTCGCCTGCTGTCCGACATCGCCGCCGAATGGAGCGTCGACCAGAAGGAGGCCTGCCGGCGCCTGCAACCGGGCGGCGCCTGCTACTTCCAGATGCAGGAGGAAGACGTGGAGCGCGTCATCGCGCATCCGCTCACGATGATCGGCAGCGATGGCCTGCCGCACGACCGGCATCCGCATCCGCGCCTGTGGGGCGCGTTCCCGCGCGTGCTGGCGCGCTACTGGCGCGAGCGCCGCCTGTTCACGCTGGAGCAGGCCATCCACAAAATGACCGGCATGACCGCGCGCAACCTGCGCATCGCCGACCGGGGCCTGCTGCGCGTCGGCGCCATGGCCGATGTGGTGGTGTTCGACCCGGAGACGGTGCGCGACACCGCTACCTACGACCAGCCGCACGGCGTCAGCGAAGGCATCGTGCAGGTGTTCGTCAACGGAGCCTGCGCCTATCGCGGCGGCGAAGCGCGCGTGCTGGCGCGGGCCGGGCGCATGCTCACGCGCGCCGGCGCGGCCTGATCAGCCTGCGATCGAATAGCCGCCGTCGACAGGTATCGCGGTGCCGGTCAGAAAGTCCGACGCCGCACTGGCGAGGAACACCGCGACGCCGGCCAGATCCTTCGGCTGGCCCCAGCGGCCGGCCGCGGTGCGCGCGATCACGCGTTCGTGGAGGCCGGGCACCTGGGTGCGGGCGTTGTCGGTCAGGGCGGTCTGGATCCAGCCCGGCAGCACCGCGTTGACCTGGATGTTGTCGACGGCCCAGGCGGCCGCCATCGACTTGGTGAGCTGCACGATGCCGCCCTTGCTGGCGCCGTAGACCGGCGCGAACGACGCGCCGAAGATCGACATCATCGAGCCGATATTGATGATCTTGCCGCCGCCCGCAGCCTTGAGTTGCGGGTACGCGGCGCGGCAGCACAGGAAGGCACTGGTGAGGTTGGTGTCCATCACCTGATGCCACTCGGCCAGAGAGAGCTGGTCTGGCGGCTTGCGTACATTGATGCCGGCGTTGTTGATAAGGATGTCGAGTCGGCCGCACCGCTCGGCCATTTGCGCGAACAGCGCCGTGACCGCAGCCTCGTCCGTCAGGTCCGCCGCGAGCGCGAACGCATCACTGCCGAGCGCTTTGAGCGCTTCGACCGCCGCCGCCGACTTCTGCGCATTGCGCGCCGCGATCACCACGCGCGCCCCGGCTTGCGCCAGACCTTCTGCCATGCCAAGGCCGATGCCCCCGTTGCCGCCCGTGACCAGCGCGACCTTGCCTTCAAGATTGAACATGGGTGCGTGCAGCCTGGAGGCGCCCTACAGAATTCTGTTGAACCAGAACAGCGAGAGCCCGGCCGACAGCAGCACCAGGACCGCGGCGCCGAGAGCAAACAGCGCCGAGACCTCGGTTTCCTTCTTCTCGACGGTCAGGCGGGAGCTCAGCGTGGTATAGACCTTCTTGAGGTCGTCCGCCGACCCAGCGTAGTAATACTCGGCCTGGGTCTTGTTGGCCACTGCCTTGAGCGCTTCTTCGTCGAGACGCACGCGCATCGACCAGCCTTCGAAGCCGATGGTCTCGCCATCGACCGTGCCGATGCCGACCGTGTAGACGCGCACGCCGCGGTCGGCGGCCGCCTTGGCCGCATCAAGCGGGTCGACGCCGGTGGTGCGCTGGCCGTCGGTCAGCATGATGATCGCGGCCGAGGTGTAGGAGCCTGGTGCCACCGGAGTGAACTCCTTGGGGCCGCCTTTGCCGGCCTGCTCGATCGCCACGCCGCGCTGGCGGCTTTGCGGGCCGAATTGCGAAACGTCGATGCCGGCGTCCGGGAACAGGGCCGCGAGCGACACCACGATCGCGTTGCCGGTGGCGGTGGCGCGCTGCAGCTGGAACGCGTCGATGGCGGTCACCAGGTCGTCGCGGTTCACCGTCGGCAACTGCGCCACGGTGGCGCTGCCGGCAAAGGCGACGATGCCGACCTTCACGTTGCGCGGCAAGTCCTTGATGAAGCCCTTGGCCGCTTCCTGCGCCGCCACCAGGCGGTTCGGCAGCACGTCGGTCGCGCGCATGCTGCCCGACACGTCCATCGCCAGGATGATGGTCTGCTGGTTGGTCGGCAGCAGCACCACGGCCATGGGCCGCGCGGCTGCGACGAGCAGCGCAGCCATGGCAAGGAGGAAGAGCAAGGGCGGAATGTGGCGCCGAACGCTCTGGCCGGCGCCCATGGCTTCGCGCACGATCGACAGGCTGGCGTAGCGCAGCGCCAGCTTTTTCTTGCGCCGCATGAGCCAGACATACATCAGCACCAGCAGCGGCAGCGCGAGCAGGAGCCAGAGGAACTGGGGCCAGAGAAAGTTCATGCTGCCACCGCTTTCAGGTTGGCCGCGCTGCCGGCGCGCACGCGGCGCTTGCGCATGTCGGCAAAACGCACGATCGATTCGACCAGGTCGTCCGCGGTCGAGAGTTCCAGCGCATCGACACCGGCCTTGGCCAGCGCAGCGCGCAAGGTGGCTTCGCGCTCGGCTGCCAGGCGCACGAAGCGCTTGCGGAAGCCGGCGTCGTGCGTGTCGACCCAGAGCTGTTCGCCGGTTTCGGCATCGGTCAGCGGCACCAGGCCGAGGTCGGGCAGTTCAAGTTCAAGCGGGTCGTACAGTCGCACCGCCACCACCTCGTGCCGCTGCGCCAAGAGGCCCAGCGGCTTCTCCCAGCCGGGCTCGCTCAGAAAGTCGGACACCACGAAAACGGTGGAACGGCGCTGCATCAGCATGGCCGCCGACTGCAACAGGTCGGCCAGCCGCGTCATGCCCTGGCCAGGACGCAGTGCGGCCGCGCGGCGCTCCATCGAGTGCAGCAGGTGGAGTACATGGCGACGCCCGCTGCGCGGCGGAATCACCGCTTCGAGGTCGTTGCCGTAGACCAGCGCGCCGACGCGGTTGCCATGCCGCGTGAGCAGCCGGGCCAGCACGCCGACGAAGCCGGCCGAGATCTCGCGCTTGGCCCTGAGGCCGGAGCCGAAGTCGACCGAACGGCTCAAGTCGAGCACGAACCATGCGGCCATCTCGCGGTCTTCGGTGAACACGCGCACATGCGGCACCTGCAGCCGCGCGGTGACGTTCCAGTCGATGTGCCGGACGTCGTCATGGTGCTGGTATTCGCGCAGGTCGGCCAGATCCAGCCCGGTGCCGCGCATCAGCGTGCGGTAGTCGCCCTGCAGCAGGCCGTCGAGCCGGCGGATGACCGTCCACTCGAGCCGGCGCAGCGCGCGCTCGGCGCCCATCGGCGGCAACGCATCGTTGGCCGCGACATCGGCTGCGGAAGGAGTTTGCCTACGCCACCAGCTTTTCATGGTCGAGCGGCTTGGGTGGCGCGGGCACCGCCCGCATGATCTTGTCGATCAGGCCGTCTGGCGTGAGGCCTTCCGACAGGCCTTCGTAGGACAGCGTGACACGGTGCCGCAGCACATCCGGCACCAGTGCCGTCATGTCTTCGGGCAATGCATAGCTGCGACCGCGCAGCAGCGCCAGCGCGCGCGCGCCTTCGGTCAGGTTGATGCTGGCGCGCGGGCTGGCGCCGAAGGTGATGAAGCGGCGCATGTCCTTCAGGCCGTGCTTCTCGGGATTGCGCGTGGCCGACACCAGCTTGACCGCGTACTGGATCAGCGACGGGTCGACGTAGATGCGCCGCGCTTCGGCCTGCAGCATGCCAAGCTGTTCAGTGGTGGCGACCGGGCTGGCCGTGACCGGCGGGCCGATCACGCGTTGGACGATCACGAACTCTTCCTCGTCGCTCGGGTAGTCGACCAGCACCTTCATCATGAAGCGGTCGACCTGCGCTTCTGGCAGCGGGTAGGTGCCTTCGGTTTCGATCGGGTTCTGCGTCGCCATCACCAGAAACGGCCGCGGCACCTTGTGCGTTTCACCGGCGATGGTCACCTGGCGCTCCTGCATCACCTCGAGCAGCGCGCTCTGCACCTTGGCCGGCGCACGATTGATTTCATCGGCCAGCAGCAGGTTGGCGAACACCGGGCCGAGCGCGGTGCTGAAGTCGCCGGTTTTCTGGTTGTAGATGCGCGTGCCCACCAGATCGGCCGGCACGAGGTCGGGCGTGAACTGGATGCGCTTGAACTGGCCCTGCACGATATCGGCCAGCGTCTTGATGGTGAGGGTCTTGGCCAGGCCCGGAACGCCTTCCACCAGCAGATGGCCTCCGGCCAGCATCGCGACCATCACGCGCTCCAGAAAGCGGTCTTGCCCCACCACCACGCGCTTGACCTGGTAGAGGATCTGTTCCATCAATTCGGCGGTGGCCGCGGCGGACGCGTTCTCTGTGCTCATGCTGCTGGTCTTTCGGTGGGTTCGAGACGTGGTTCAGAAGGGCGGCGTGCCGACGGCCGAAGCCGCGTTCTCGATCGGCACTGCAAAACCTATGCCGATGAAGGTGCGCGCCTGCGTCGGGTTCAGGATGGCGGTCACGATGCCGAGCACCTCGCCGTCCATGTTGACCAGCGGGCCGCCCGAGTTTCCGGGGTTGGCCGCGGCGTCGAACTGGATCAGGTTGCTCAACTCCTGCTTGCCTTCAGGCGAGCGGAATGCGCGCTTGAGGCCCGACACCACGCCCGACGACACCGACGGGCCGATGCCAAATGGAAAGCCGACCGCCACCACCTGGTCGCCCGATTGCAGGCCGTCGGTGGAGCGCATGCTGGCCGCGATCAGGTCGTCCGGAATCTTCTTCGCTTGCAGCACGGCCAGATCGTTTTCGGGCTGCACGTTGATGATGGTGGCGTCCGCTTCCAGGCCGTCGGAGAACGTGACCTTGATCTTCTCGGCGCCGGCCACGACGTGCAGGTTGGTGAGGATCACGCCCTTGTCGATGATGACCACGCCGGTGCCGACGCCGCGTTCCACCTCGCCGGGTGGCGCGGGCGTTTCGGGCGGCTTGCCCTTGGCCAGATTGCGGCCGCGCTTTTCAGTATTGGCTTCGGGCGTGGCCTTTTCGGGGCCGTAGCCGACCACCCGCACGATTGACGGCCGGATGATCTCGGCCGCCTTGGCGGCTGCAGAGGGCAGGGTGTTGGTTTGCAGCGTGCGCAGCACCGCCGCGTCGATGTCTTTTTGGGTCAGCGAGAGGCCGCCGTGACGCGAACCGTAGAAAAACGTGCCGCCGATCAGGCCGGCGCTTGCCAGCAGCAGCAGCGCAAAGCTGCGTCGCCCAGGTTGCCAGCGCCGTGGGGGTGCTGCGAGCGCTGGCGGCGCAATGTCACCGGCTGCATCGGCTGCAGGCAGGTCGTCCGCGGGTGGCGCCGCGCGGGGCGAGCTGCTGTAGAGGGCGGGCCTGCGCATCGGTACACCTCCGGCAAAAGATGACGTGTGGAAGAAGTCACGGTAGCACGCTTTTTACCCTCGTGCATGCCTTCGGGCATCATGCGCCGATGGCTGCCTACATCGACACCCACTGCCACCTCGATGCGCCCGAATTCGGTGCCGAAATGCCCGATGTGCGAGCCCGCGCTGCACGCGCGAACGTAGCGATTTGTGTCATCCCGGCCGTGGCCGCCTCCAACTTCGACACCGTGCGCGAGCTTGCGCACCGCCAGCACGATGCCTATGCGCTCGGCATCCACCCGTTGTGCACCGGCGAGGCGACCGAAGCCGATCTGCAGACGCTCGCGGCCGAACTCGAAATGCGGCGCGGCGACCCGCGGCTGGTGGCGGTCGGCGAGATCGGGCTCGACTTCTTCGTGCCCGGCCTCGACGCCGAGAAGCAGGCGCATTTCTTTCACGCCCAGCTGCAGTTGGCACACCAACACCGCCTGCCGGTCGTCATCCATGTGCGGCGCTCGGTCGACCAGGTGCTGAAGCATCTGCGCCAGGTCGGCGGCAGCACGGCCTGGCACGGCATCGCGCATGCGTTCAACGGCAGCGAGCAGCAGGCCGGTGCCTGTCTGCAACTCGGCCTCAAGCTCGGCTTTGGCGGCGCGGTGACCTTCGAACGCGCGTTGCAATTGCGCCGGCTTGCCGCGAGCCTGCCCGACGATGCGATCGTGCTGGAGACCGACGCGCCCGACATTCCGCCGCATTGGCTCTACCGCACGCAGCAGGAGCGTGCGGCCGGCCAGCCGCAGGGCCGCAACGAGCCGGGCGAACTGCCGCGCATCGCCGGCGTGCTGGCCGCATTGCGGGGGGTCGATGTCGACGCACTCGCGCGCACGACGACACTCAATGCGCTCGCTGCGCTGCCGCGGCTCGCCGCGCTGGTTGACATGTCGGAGAGCTTCCCCGCACCCGCGTAGGCGAACTGCCCGACCTGCCGCGGCGCGGCGGCAGCGCCCCGGTTTGGTGTCATCCTTTCGGCATGGCGACCCGTTGCCTGTCCAGTGGCAACTCCGTCACTCCAACTCTTACAGGAGCTTTCCTCATGACCGTCAAGTTCATCCGTACCGTCCCTGCCGTGCTCGCGCTAGCCTTTGCCTCGATCGGCCTGTCGGCCACCGCCCAAACCACCGCAACGCAGCCCGCCACCGCACCGCAGCCCACCACAGTGCAGCCCACCACCACCGAAAAGGTGAAGGAAGCCGGCAAGGATGCCGTCACCGCCACCGAGACCGGCACCAAGAAGGCTTACACGGCCACCAAGAAGACCACGAAGAAGGCCTACAACGCGACCAAGAGCGGCACCAAGAAGGCCGTGGCAGCCACCAAGAGCGGCGTGAGCAAGGCGGCGACGGCCACCGAAAACACGGCCACCAAGGCGGCCGACGGAACCCGCGCCCTGGGCGACAAGATCGGCGAGAAGATCCCCGGCACCGCACAGAACGAAGCCGCCAAGAAGCCCTGAGCTTCTTCAAGCCAGCCATGAAAAAACCCGCTTCGGCGGGTTTTTTCATGGCGCGGGCCCGGGTCTCGGTCCGGGCCCAGAATCCAGCCTTGCATGCTCAAAAATGTCCGGACGACTTCGGTATTCATGGCTTCCTTTTCCGCTCCCTCTTCCGCTTCCGCTTCCAAATTGCCGGCCGACCTGCTCATGGGCCTGGCGCCGATCGTCTCGCCCGACACCGCCGTGCTGGTGCTCGGCAGCTTCCCGGGAGCGCGCTCGCTCGCCGAGCGGCAGTACTATGCGCACCCGCAGAACCACTTCTGGAAAATCTTGCAAGCCATTTGGCCCACCGACCCGCTACCCGCGGGCGCAGATAGCTATCAAAAACGTAGCAAATGGCTGCTCGAGCGCGGGCTCGGCCTGTGGGACGTGTACGCCGCCTGCCGGCGCGAGGGCAGCCTCGACACCGCCATTCGCGACGCTGTGGTGAACGATATCGCAGGCCTCGCGCTGCCGAAGCTCGCCGCCATTGCGCACAACGGCGGCGAAAGCTTTCGCCATGCCGGGCACACCAGCGGGCTCGGCGTGCCGGTCTACAAGCTGCCGTCGACCAGCCCGGCCAATGCGAGCTGGGGTTTCGAGCGAAAGCTCGAAGCCTGGCGCGAAGTGTTCGTGCGCCACGGGATCGCCTGATGGCCGGCAAGACGATTTCCCTGCCCGAAGTCAATTTCTCCGATTGGGGCGACATCCGCTACCTGCACCTCGGCACCGAGTGGGTGCAGGGCTCGATGAAGCTCGATGCGCCGTTCGAGATCGAACTCGAATACGTGCAGCGCATGATGGCCTGGCTGCTGTTCGTCGACCCGGCCAGCGTGGCGAGTCGCCATGCGATGCAACTCGGCCTCGGCGCGGCGACGCTCACCAAGTTCAGCCGCAAGACGCTGCGCATGCGCACCACCGCGATCGAACTCAACCCGCAGGTGGTGGCCGCCTGCCGCGGCTGGTTCAAGCTGCCGGCCGACGATCTCAAGCTGAAGGTGGTGATTGCCGATGCCGGTGCCGAAATCCGCAAACCGCAGTGGCATGGCACGGTCGATGCGCTGCAGGTCGACCTGTACGACCATGAAGCGGCCGCGCCGGTGCTCGACAGCGAGGCGTTCTATGCCGACTGCCGCGCGCTGCTCACCGACGAGGGCGCGATGACGGTCAACCTGTTCGGCCGCTCGTCGAGCTATGCGCGCAGCCTCGAGAAGATCGTGCAGGCGTTCGGCGCCGATGCGGTCTGGGCCTTCAAGCCCACGCGCGAGGGCAACACCGTGGTGCTCGCGCAGCGCACGCCGCAACATCCGAAGCGCCCGGTGCTTGCCGACCGGGCCCAAACCATCCAGACTCGCTGGGATCTGCCTGCGCCCAAGTGGCTGCGCGTTTTCAAAGCACACACACCATGAGCGCTGTTTCACCGATTGCCCCCGCATCCGCCCGCCATGAAGGGCCGCTCGAACTGCGGCAGGTGATCGAATGGCTGGCCAAGGACGGGCTCATCTCTCGCGAGGAAGCCAAGCGCACCATCGCGCGCTGCGCCCAGGCCGAAAGCCGGCAGGCGCCGCTGGTGCGGCTTGCCAACGTCGCGATGACCCGGGAGACCGACGGCAAGCCGCTAGACCTCGAAATGCTCACGCAGTGGCTGGCCGGTCGCGCCAGCCTCACTTACCTGCGCATCGACCCGCTCAAGGTCGACGTGGGCAAGGTCGCCGACACCATGAGCGCTGCCTATGCCGAGCGGCATAAGGTGCTGCCGGTGCAGGTAACGCCGACCGAGGTGGTGGTCGCCACGGCCGAGCCGTTCGTGACCGACTGGATTTCCGAGGTCGAGCGCCAGTCGCGCCGCACGGTGCGCCGCGTGGTGGCCAATCCCACCGACATCCAGCGCTACCGGGCCGAGTTCTTCGCTCTCGCCAAATCGGTGCGGGCGGCGCAGAAGGCCGGCGGCGGTGCGGCCAGCACCAGCTTCGAACAACTGGTCGAGCTCGGCAAGAGCAACAAGCAACTCGATGCCAACGACCAGAGCGTGGTGCAGGTGGTCGACTGGCTCTGGCAGTACGCGTTCGACCAGCGCGCGAGCGACATTCACCTGGAGCCACGCCGCGAGCAAGGCGTGATCCGCTTCCGCATCGACGGTGTGCTGCATCCCGCCTACCAGATGCCGATGGGCGTGATGAACGCGATGGTGGCCCGCATCAAGCTGCTGGGCCGCATGGACGTGGTCGAAAAGCGCAGGCCGCTCGACGGCCGCATCAAGACCCGGAACATGCGCGGCGACGAGGTCGAAATGCGGCTTTCCACCTTGCCGACCGCGTTCGGCGAGAAGATGGTGATGCGGATCTTCGACCCCGACACCGCGGTGAAGGATCTCGACGCGCTGGGCTTCGCGCAGCACGACGCGCAGCGCTGGGAAGCGCTGGTCACGCGGCCGCACGGCATCATCCTGGTGACCGGCCCGACCGGTTCCGGCAAGACCACCACGCTCTACTCCACGCTCAAGCGCGTGGCGACCGAGGAGGTCAACGTCAGCACCATCGAAGACCCGATCGAAATGATCGAGCCCTCGTTCAACCAGACCCAGGTGCAGCCGCAGCTCGACTTCGGTTTCACCGAAGGCCTGCGTGCCCTGATGCGGCAGGATCCGGACATCATCATGGTCGGCGAAATCCGCGACCTGGCCACCGCCGACATGGCGGTGCAGGCCGCGCTCACCGGCCACCTGGTGTTCAGCACGCTGCACACCAACGACGCGCCGAGCGCGATCACGCGGCTGATGGAACTCGGCGTGCCCAACTACCTGATCAACGCGGTGATGCTCGGCGTGCTGGCGCAGCGCCTGGTGCGCACGCTGTGCCCGCAGTGCAAGCAGCCCGACGAGTCGGTCACGCGCGAGAAGCTGGCCGATTTCGTCAAGCCCTGGCAGATCAGCGGCTCGGTGCGGGCCTACAAACCGGTCGGCTGCGTCGACTGCCGCATGACCGGCTACATGGGCCGAATGGGTCTGTACGAACTGCTGTCGGTCAGCGAAACGCTCAAGGGGCTCGTGACCAAGGAGCCGAACCTGACCGGCCTGCGACGCCAGGCCGTGGCCGACGGCATGCGCCCGCTGCGCCTGGCCGGTGCACTGCGCGTGGCCGAGGGCGTGACGACCATCGAGGAAGTGCTGAGTGCTACGCCACCGCTCGAATGAGCGGGCCGGGGTTATCCCTAATCTTTCGCTAGGTGGAATCCACATCGACCTGACCAATGCCTGACCGGACAATCGCGCATCGATTCATTCGAGGAGATCGTTCGTGAAAATCAAGAGTCAGAGAGACTTTTTTGCGGGGCTGATGTTCGCCGTTGTCGGCGGCGCATTTGCCTGGGGGGCCAGTACCTACAACGTGGGCAACGGTGCCCGCATGGGGCCGGGTTACTTCCCGCTGATGCTGGGCATCCTGATGAGCCTGATCGGCCTCGCCATCATGTTCACCAGCATGACGGCGGAAACCGAAGACGGTGAACCCATCGGCAAGTGGGCCTGGAAGCAGATCGTCTTCATCATCGGCGCCAACCTCGCGTTCGGCGTGCTGCTCGGCGGTTTGCCGGGCATGGGCATACCCGCCATGGGCCTGATCATCGGGATCTATGCGCTGGTGTTGATCTCCAGCCTGGCGGGTAGCGAGTTCAAACTGAAGCAAGTGCTGATTCTCGCCACCGTGCTGGCGGTCGGCAGCTACATCGCATTCATCTGGGCGCTCAAGCTCCAGCTTCAGGTCTGGCCGACCTTCATCACGGGTTGAAGGGAAAACGACCATGGATCTGATTACCAATCTATCGCTCGGCTTCGGCGTTGCGTTCACCTTCACCAACCTGCTGTACTGCCTCGGCGGTTGCATCCTGGGCACGCTGATCGGCGTGCTGCCGGGCATCGGCCCGGTTGCGACGATCGCGATGCTGCTGCCTGCCACCTATGCACTGCCGCCCGTGTCGGCGCTGATCATGCTGGCCGGCATCTACTACGGCGCGCAGTACGGCGGCTCCACCACCGCCATCCTTGTCAACCTGCCTGGCGAATCCTCGTCCGTGGTGACGGTGATCGACGGCTACCAGATGGCGCGCAAGGGGCGCGCGGGGCCTGCCCTCGCGGCGGCCGGCCTGGGCTCGTTCTTTGCCGGTTGCGTCGGCACCTTGATCCTGGCTGCGTTCGCGCCGCCGCTCACGGAACTGGCCTTCAAGTTCGGCCCGGCCGAGTACTTCTCTCTGATGATCCTGGGCCTGATCGGCGCCGTGGTGCTGGCGTCGGGCTCGCTGCTCAAGGCAATCGCCATGATCGTGCTGGGCCTGTGCATGGGCCTGGTCGGTACCGACGTGAATTCGGGTGTCGCGCGCTTCAGCTTCGACATTCCTGAACTCACCGACGGCATCGGCTTCGTGACCATCGCCATGGGTGTGTTCGGCTACGGCGAAATCATCGCCAACCTGTCGCGTCCCGAGCACGAGCGTGAAGTGTTCACCGCCAAGGTCTCCGGCCTGATGCCCACGGCCGAGGACTTCAAGCGCATGACCCCGGCCGTGCTGCGCGGCACCGCGCTGGGTGCCGCGCTCGGCATCCTGCCCGGCGGTGGTGCTTTGCTGGCGGCTTTTGCGGCTTACACCCTCGAAAAGAAGACGAAGCTGAAGCCGGGCGAAGTGCCATTCGGCAAGGGCAACATCCGCGGCGTGGCCGCGCCCGAGGCCGCCAACAACGCCGGTGCGCAGACCTCGTTCATCCCGCTGCTGACGCTCGGCATTCCGCCCAACGCCGTGATGGCGCTGATGGTGGGTGCCATGACCATCCACAACATCCAGCCCGGCCCGCAGGTCATGACCAGCAACCCGGAGCTGTTCTGGGGCCTGATCGCCTCGATGTGGATCGGCAATGCGATGCTGGTGATCCTGAACCTGCCTCTCATCGGCATGTGGATCAAGCTGCTGTCGGTGCCCTACAAGTTCCTGTTTCCGGCGATCGTGCTGTTCTGCGCGATCGGCGTGTACTCCACCAACAACAACACCTTCGACATCTGGATGGTGGGTATCTTCGGTTTCATCGGCTACCTGTTCTTCAAGCTCGGTTGCGAGCCGGCGCCGCTGCTGCTGGGCTTCATCCTCGGGCCGATGATGGAAGAGAACCTGCGCCGCGCGCTGCTGCTGTCGCGCGGCGACTGGAGCGTTTTCATCACGCGACCAATCTCGGCCGTATTGCTGGGCGCTGCGCTGCTGCTGCTGGTGATCGTGCTGCTGCCTGCAGTCAAGTCCAAGCGCGAGGAAGCTTTCCACGAAGAAGAAGCCTGACACCTGTCAGGCGCTCCAACCACGGCACCTTCGGGTGCCGTTTTTCATGGGACCGGATGAATCGACGCGGTGGTCTGCCGGATCAGTTGCCAGACCCGCTGCGCCAGCGGTGCCGGCGCGCGGTTGCGTCGGTGCACCAGCATCACGGCGCGCTCCACGCGCGGCACTAGCGGCCGCACCACCAGGCTGCGCAGGCCCGCCGGCGGCACGGCGAGCGCGGGCATCACGCTGATGCCCAGGCCGGCCTCTACCATGCGAAATGCCGTGGTCGGGTGGCCGACCTGCTGCTGCACGATGCAATGCGCGCCGTGCCGCGCCAGCGCCTGGTCGATCAGGCGCCGGCTGCCGGAAGCGTGGTCGAGTAACACCACCGCCTCGCCGTCGAGCGTCGACCAGCGTACCTGCTTGCGCCCGGCCAGGCGGTGCCCGGGCGGCAGCACCAGGCAGAACGGGTCTTCGAGGATGGTTTCGCACTGCAGGTCGTCCTGCGAGGCCGGTTCGATGACCACGCCGAAATCAACTTCGCCGGCCCGCACGCTGTCGAGCACGTCCTGCTGGATGCGGTCGAGCAGCACCAGCTCGATGTTGGGTTCTTCGCGGGCGCAGGCGGCAATGCAGGCCGGCATCAGGTTGGCCGACAGCGTCGGGCTGCTGGCCACGCGCACCTTGCCGCGCCGGGCGCTGGCCATCCCCTGCACGTCGAGCAGGGTCTGCTCCAGTTCGTCGAGCAGGCGATCGAGCCGCGCTGCGAGCGACTGGCCGGCCTCGGTGAGCGCGACCTCGCGCGTGGTGCGATCCAGCAGCTTGAGCCCGAGCTGCGCTTCCAGCTCGAAGATCGACCGGCTCACCGCGGGCTGGGTGAGCCCGATCTGGTCGCCCGCCCGGCTGAAGTTGCGGCTCTCGGCCACTGCACGGAACACGCGAAGCTGGCGCAAGGTCACATTCATGCGGAATGATCATATATCTATCAGATAAATCCATTTCCTCTTTGAATGCGGGGCGCGTCCAATCGAGCCGGCGGCTCGTGCCAGAGGGCGACGGGCGCCGCAGCTCCGTGACGACCATGAAAGAATGAACACCATGAAACGCAGAAGCTTCGCGCTGGTGGCCTCGCTGCTGGCGGCACTGCCGGCCTGGGCCCAGACCTATCCGGCCAAGCCGATCCGCCTGATCGTGCCGTTTCCGGCCGCCGGTGCCACCGACCTGTTCGCACGCACGCTGTCGCAGAAGATGGGCGAGAAGCTCGGCACGCAACTGGTGATCGACAACAAGCCCGGCGCCGGCGGCTCGATCGGCTCCGATCTCGCGGCCAAGGCGCCGGCCGATGGCTACACGCTGCTACTGGCCACCACCAGCACGCACTCGATCGGCCCGGCGCTGAGCGGCAAGCTGCCCTACGACGCGGTGCGCGACTTCACGCCGATCGCGCACGTGGGCGATGCGCCGAGCATCATGCTGGTGCCCAACACATCGCCGGCCAGGACCGTGCGCGAATGGATCGCCTACGCAAAGGCGAATCCCGGCAAGCTCAACTACGCGTCGAGCGGCAACGGCACCATCGTGCAGCTCACGGCGGAGCTGTTCAAGTCGCAGGCCGGCGTGTTCGTCACGCACATTCCGTACAAGGGCACGGCGCTGGCGATGCCCGACCTCATGAGCGGCAAGATCGACGTGCTGTTCGATTCGTTGCCGACCGGGCTGCCGTTCGTGCGCGACGGCCGGCTGCGTGCGCTGGCCGTCACCTCGCAGAAGCGCAGTCCGCTCGCGCCCGACCTGCCGACCGTGGCCGACACCTTGCCCGGTTTCGAGTCCAACACCTGGTTCGGCCTGTACGGCCCCAAGGGCCTGCCGGCCGAGCTGGTGGCGCGCATCAACGCCGCGGCCAACCAGGCGCTGGCCGATCCCGAGGTGAAAGACAAACTCTCGCGCCTGGGCATCGAGCCGGTCATCAGCACGCCGCAGCAGCAGGCCGCGATGGTCGCGGTCGATGCTGCGAAATGGAAAAAGATCGTCATCGATCGCAAGATCACGAATGAATAGGCTCGCCCCCAGGCTGCGCGCACTTCGTGTCGCTCCTCCCACCCCCTACCGGGGGCAACACCAGCGGCCCGGCAGAGCCGGTTCCGCGGTGTTCCCCGATGGGCCCGATGTACCGCGCCCGCTGTTGAAAGTATTTCCATGAAGTTCGACTACGCCAATCCTTACCCTTCCACCCGCATCCCTGTGTTCGCGCGCAACGTGGTGTCGACCTCGCACCCGCTCGCGGCGCAGGCCGGCCTGCGCATCCTGCAGCAGGGGGGCAACGCGGTCGACGCGGCCATTGCCGCAGCCGCGGTCATGACGCTGGTCGAGCCGGTGAGCAACGGTCTCGGCAGCGATGCCTTTGCGATCCTGTGGGACGGCCAGCAACTGCACGGCCTCAATGCCTCGGGCCCGGCGCCGAAGGCCTGGACGCCCGACTACTTCCTGCGCAAGTACGGCGCCGACTCGGCCACGCCGCCGCAGCGCGGCATCGATTCGGTGACGGTGCCCGGCGCGGTGCGCGGCTGGGTCGCGCTGAGCGATCGCTTCGGCAAGCTGCCTTTCGCCGACCTCATGGCGCCGGCGATCGACACGGCCGAGCGCGGCTACCTGATGCCGCCGGTGGTGCAGGGCAAGTGGGCCGCTGCCACGCCGCTGCTGCAGTCGCAGCCGGGCTTTGCGCAGGCCTTCCTGCCCTGGGGCCGCGCGCCGGAGGTCGGCGAGCTGTTCCGCTTTGCGGCGGCGGGGCGTGCGCTCAAGGCCATTGCCCGCACCAAGGGGGAAGCCTTCTACACCGGCGAGATCGCCGAAGCCCTTGCGAAGTTTTCGGCAGAGCAGGGCGGCGCCCTCACCGGCGCCGATTTCGCGGCCTACCAGCCCGAGTGGGTCACACCGATCTCGCGCGACTACCGCGGCCATACGCTGCACGAGATTCCGCCGAACGGGCAGGGCATCGCGGCGCTGATCGCGTTGGGCATCCTCGAGAAGTTCGACATCGCCTCGCTGCCGGTCGACTCGGTGGCTTCGCAGCATCTGCAGATCGAGGCCATGAAGCTGGCCTTCGCCGACGTCTACCGCTACGTGTCGGAGCCATCGTCGATGACGGTGACCCCCGCGCAAATGCTCGATGACGCGTACCTTGCCTCGCGTGCCAAACTGATCGACTTGAAAAAGGCACAGGACTTCAAGGCCGGCAACCCGGTTAAAGGCGGCACCATCTACCTCACGGCAGCGGACGAGAGCGGCATGATGGTGAGCTTCATCCAGAGCAACTACATGGGCTTCGGCTCGGGCTGCGTGGAGCCGGAGTTCGGCATCAGCCTGCAGAACCGCGGTCACGGCTTCAGCCTCAAGGCCGACAGCCCGAATGTAGTGGCACCGGGCAAGCGCCCGTTCCACACCATCATCCCGGCCTTCCTGACGAAGGACGGCCAACCGGTGATGAGCTTCGGCGTGATGGGCGGCAACATGCAGCCGCAGGGCCACATGCAGACGCTGGTGCGCATGCTCGACTACAAGCAGAACCTCCAGGCCGCCTGCGATGCGCCGCGCTGGCGCTTCAATGCCGGGCTCGAGATCAATGTCGAAGCAGCCATGAAGGCCGAAACGATAGAGGGCTTGGGCGCGCTCGGCCACCAGATGGATGTCATCAACGACTCCTACCAGGACTTCGGCGCCGGACAGTTCATCTGGCGCGCGGGCGACCCGGCCGTCGAGGGCTACGTCGCCGCCAGCGATCCGCGCCGCGACGGCCTGGCAGCGGGGTACTGATCCACCCCCGGTCTTCGCGCACTTCGTGTCGCTTCGCCAACCCCCTTCGAGGGGGCGACACCAGTGGCCCGGCGAAGCCGGTTCCACGGTGTCTCCCGAACAGATCCCCTCCAAAAGCATCGTGTCTGGCCTTGTGCTGGCGACGGTGGGGGCGATCGCGTTCAGCGGCAAGGCGATCATTGTCAAGCTTGCCTATCGGTACGGCGTCGATGCGGTCACGCTCATCATGCTGCGCATGCTGTTCGCGCTGCCGCTGTTCGCTGTCATGGCCTGGTGGGCCGGCCGCGGCAAGCCGGGGCTGACCCTGCGCGACTGGCTTGGTGTGATCGGGCTCGGCTTCTCGGGCTACTACCTCGCAAGCTTTCTGGACTTCGCCGGGCTGGCCTACATCAGCGCCGGCTTCGAGCGGCTCATCCTGTACCTCAACCCCACCCTGGTGCTGCTGTTCGGCTGGCTGCTGTACCGGCGCCGCGCTTCGCGCCCACAGGTGATTGGCATGGTCGTCAGCTACGCCGGCGTGGCGCTGGTGTTCGGGCACGAGATCTGGAGCGGCGGCGGTGGGGCCGGCGGGGGGCTGGCCGCCTGGGGCGCCTTCCTCTGCTTCCTGAGCGCGGTGAGCTACGCGGGCTACCTCGTGTACAGCGGCGAGTTCGTCAAGCGGCTTGGGTCGCTGCGGCTCGTCGGGCTCGCCACCAGCGTGGCCTGCCTGCTCTGCATCGCGCAGTTTGCGCTGCTGCGACCGTTGAGCGCCGCGCTGACCGTGGCGCCCGAGGTGATTTGGCTGTCGGTGCTCAACGCCACGCTGTGCACCGCGGTGCCGGTGCTCATGGTCATGATGGCGATCGAGCGCATCGGCGCCGCGGTGGCTGCGCAAACCGGTATGGTCGGGCCGTTGTCGACCATCCTGATGGGCGTGGTCATTCTCGGCGAGCCCTTCACGGTATGGATCGCAGCAGGTACCGTGCTGGTCATCGCAGGCATCTTTGTATTTACACGAACAGGGCGCTAACCAGCCCCGGAGAACATCATGGACTTGGGTATTGCAGGCAAGACGGCATTGGTGTGCGGCGCGAGCAAGGGCCTCGGCCTCGGCTGCGCGGAGGCGCTGGTGCGCGAAGGCGTCAACGTGGTGATCGTCGCGCGCGGCGAAGAGGCACTGCAGGCGGCGGCCGCTCGATTGACCGCTGCGCGCGCAGGCGGGACGGGCACCGCAGCCCCCTTCGTCAAATACGCGGCGGCCGACATCACCACGCCGGAAGGCCGCGCGGCCGCCTTCGCGGTGCATGCCGACTACGACATCGTGGTCACCAATGCCGGCGGCCCGCCGCCCGGCGACTTTCGCGACTGGGATCGCGAAGCGTGGATCAAGGCGGTCGACGCCAACATGCTGACGCCGATCGAACTCATCAAGGCCACGGTCGACGGCATGGCCGCGCGCGGCTATGGCCGCATCGTCAACATCACATCGAGCTCGGTGAAGTCGCCGATCGACATCCTCGGCCTTTCCAACGGCGCACGCAGCGGCCTCACCGGCTTCGTGGCCGGCGTCGCGCGCACGTCGATCGCGGCGAAGGGCGTGACCATCAACAATCTGCTGCCGGGGGCGTTCGACACCGACCGGTTGAAGGGCACGTTCGCAAGCTCGGCCAAGAAGACCGGCCAGGATGTCGAGACGCTGCGTGCCGCACGCCAGAAGGGCATTCCTGCCGGCCGCTTCGGCAACGCCGAAGAGTTCGGCGCGGTCTGCGCCTTTCTCTGCAGCATGCAGGCCGGCTACATCACGGGGCAGAACGTGCTGACCGACGGCGGTGCCTACCCCGGCACCTACTGAGCGCAGCGCGCGGCGGCGCCGGCATCAGCGCCGCGACGACACCAGGATGCCGCCCACGATCAGTGCGAACGCCGCTCCGTGGTACCAGTGCGGCAGTTCACCCAGAAACGCCGCTGACTTGTCTCATCGTGCTGGACTGTAACGACGCCGATCTGCGAATCGTGGCACGATCCACACCCCGCCGAGACACATGCTGCAAGGATCCAAGTCAATGAAGAGCAAAGCCGTTCGCATCGACCGCTATGGCGGCCCTGAGGAACTGAAGATCGTCGAGGTCGAAGTCGGCGAGCCCGGCCCGGGCGAGATCCGCATCCGCCACGAGGCGGTGGGGCTCAATTTCATCGACACCTACCAGCGCAGCGGCCTTTATCCGCTCGCGCTCCCGCTGCAGCTGGGCATGGAAGCGGCCGGTGTGGTCGAGGCCGTGGGCGAAGGCGTCACGCACCTCCAGGCCGGCGACCGTGCGGCCTACGCGAGCCAGCCGCCCGGCGCTTATTGCGAGTTGCGCGTGATGCCCGCCAAGTGCGTCTGCAAGCTGCCCGATGCGATCTCGTTCGAGACCGGTGCCGCCATGATGCTGAAGGGCCTGACCGCGCAGTACCTGCTGCGCAAGACACTGCCAGTCGAGGGGTTGCAGCCGGGCGACTTCGTCGTGTTCCATGCGGCCGCCGGCGGCGTGGGCCTGATCGCCTGCCAGTGGGCCAAAGCGCTCGGACTGCAACTCATCGGCACCGCCGGCTCGGAGGCCAAGTGCAAGCTTGCGCTGGCCCATGGCGCGGCCCATGCCATCAACTACAGCACCGAAAATTTCGCGGCGCGCGTGAAGGAGATCACCGGTGGCAAGGGCGTGAAAGTGGTGTACGACTCGGTCGGCAAGGACACCTTCGAAGGCTCGATCGATTGCCTGCGCCCGTTTGGCTTGCTGGCGGTGTTCGGCAACGGCTCGGGGCCTGTGCCGCCGATCAACCTGGGAACGCTCGCGTCCAAGGGTTCTCTTTATGTGTCAAGGCCGACCCTTTTCACGCACATCGCCACGCGCGAGGCGACGCAGGCAATGGCGGACGACCTGTTCGCAGTGGTGCTGAGCGGCGCCGTGAAGATCCCGATCGACCAACGTTATCCGCTTGCCGACACCCGGCAGGCGCACCGTGATCTGGAGGCGCGCAAGACGACCGGTTGCACCGTCCTGACCCTCTGAGGCATGCGCGCAGGCGCTTTCCTACCCGTTGCGGTGCAGCGGGCCTGCGCAGTGCCACGGAAGGCCGGCTTACCCTTTGATCCAAAGGTGGCCTCATGTTTGCAGTCAGAGCATTTATCGTCGAAGACAACCCCACGATCCTCGTGAACCTGGTGGACACCTTGCGTGAAGTGGCCCATATCGAGCCGGTCGGCATGGCCGATTCCGAGGCTGACGGCGTGGAGTGGCTGGCCACCCACACCGGCCAATGGGATCTGGCGATCGTCGACCTGTTCCTCAAGCACGGCAGCGGCCTGCGCATCCTCGAAGCCTGCCGTGACCGCAATCCCGCGCAGAAGATGGTGGTGCTCAGCAATCACGCGACGCCCGATGTGCGCTTCCGATGCGCGCAGCTCGGCGCCGACGCGGTGTTCGACAAGGCCACTGAAATCGATGACCTGATCGATTTCTGCCTGCGGCGCCGGACGGATACGCTGAACGCGCATTGATGCGGCAAATTTATATATCTATCAGATAAATCCATTTCACTTTTGAATGGCCGGGGCGTCCAATCCGCGCCATGGCACGTTCACGCTACCTCCCCGACAACTTCACACTCGCGCTGGTCGCGACCGTCACGCTCGCCAGCCTGCTGCCGGCCAGCGGCCGCACCGCCCATTTCTTCGAAGGGCTGACCACGGTCGCGATCGGTCTGCTGTTCTTCCTGCATGGCGCCAAGCTGCCGCGCGAGGCGATCCTCGCCGGGATCACCCACTGGCGGCTGCATCTGCTGGTGTTCGGCTGCACTTTCGCCCTGTTCCCGTTGCTCGGCTTTGCACTCAAGCCGGTGCTGTCGCCGCTGGTCACGCCGCAGCTCTACACCGGCGTGCTGTTTCTCTGCGTGCTGCCGGCCACGGTGCAGTCGGCCATAGCCTTCACGTCGATGGCGCGCGGCAACATCCCGGCCGCGGTCTGCAGTGCGTCGGCCTCGACCCTGCTCGGCGTGTTCGTCACGCCGATCCTGGTGAATCTGCTGGTGGTGCCGCACGGCGGCGGCGGCGCGGGTGGCGCGGTTGACGCGATCGGGCGCATCCTGCTGCAGCTGATGCTGCCGTTCGTGGCCGGGCACCTGCTGCGGCCCTGGATCGGCGGCTGGATCAAGCAGCGTGCCGGCGTGCTCAGGTTCGTCGACCAGGGCTCGATCCTGCTTGTGGTCTACACCGCGTTCAGTGCGGCCGTCATCGAGGGGCTCTGGAAGCAGTTGCCGCTGTCGGCGCTGCTCGGTCTGGTGCTGGTGTGCGGCGTGTTGCTGGCGCTGGCGCTGGCTAGCACCACGTGGATAGCGCGCAAGCTCGGCTTCAGCAAGGAAGACGAGATCACGATCGTGTTCTGCGGCTCCAAGAAGAGCCTGGCCAGCGGCATCCCGATGGCCAAGGTGCTGTTCGCTTCGCACGCGGTCGGCGCCATCGTGTTGCCGCTGATGCTGTTTCACCAGATGCAGCTGATGGTGTGCGCCGTGCTGGCGCGGCGCTATGCGATGCGGGCCGAACCAATGCCGGCCGCCGCGCCGGAGCCGCTCAAGCGAGCCAGCTGACGATCCGGGCTCGGGGGGCTCAGGATTTTTCGAGCTCGCCCAGCCGTGATGCGCGCAGCCGGCTCGGTGCAAGCACGCCGGCCGAATCCAGGATCGGGTAGGCGATCGAGCAGATGTGCGAGTTGATGCGCTTCAGGTCGCTGATCAGATCGATGTGCAGCGAACTGGTTTCGATGCTCAGCGCAGTCTGGTCGGACAGCCGATCCAGGTGGGTGCCCGCATAGGCGCGCTCGAGATTGCGAAAGCGCACTTTTTCTTCGAGCAGCTTCTGGGCATCGCGCACGTTGCCGTTCAGGAACACGCTCATTCCAAGGCGCAGGTTGGCCACCAGGCGCTGGTGCAGCTCGACGATCTCGCCCATGCCGGCTTCCGAGAAGTTGCGCTGCGGCTTGATCTTCTTGTCCTCGATGTCGATGATCACGCGCTCGATGATGTCGCCGATCTGCTCCATGTTGATCGTGAAGCTGATGATGTCGGTCCAGCGCTGGCTCTCGTCCTCGCCAAGGGCTTCGCGCGAGATCCTGGTCATGTAGTACTTGATGGCCGAGTACAGCTCGTCGACCGTGTCGTCGAGCTTGCGCAGTTCCTGTGCGAGCGGCAGGTCGTTGTGGCGGATCACGTTGAGCATGCCGATCAGCATGGTCTCCACGATGTCGGCCTGGTGCAGCGCCTCGCGCGCGGCATTGGAAATGGCCAGGCTGGGCGTCGACAGCGCGGAAGGATCCAGATGCATCTGCCGCCGCGCTGCGGTCGACTCCACCGGCACCGGCAGAAAGCGCGTCACCACGGCCGCGATGCGGTGCGTGAGGCCGATGAAGCCGATGCTTACCACCACATTGAACGCCAGGTGGTAGAGCACGACCAGCGAGGTCGCGTCGGATATGTAGGGCCGCATGTACTTCAGATAGAGGCCCACGAGCGGGGCCGCGATCGCGACCCCCAGCAGCTTGAACACCAGGTTGCCGACCGTCACCTGCCGCACCGGGATCGTCGACTTGGCGGTAGTCAGTACCGCCAGGATGCCGCTGCCGAGGTTGGCGCCCAGCACCAGGCCGAGCGCCACGTCGAGCGGAACCACGTTCGAGCTCGCCATCGCCGCCACCAGCAGTACCACCGCGAGGCTGGAGTAGGCCAGCACGGCGAACGCGGCGCCGATGGTGATTTCGAGCAGCACGTCGCTGCTGAGCGAGGCCAGCAGCGCGCGCATCGCGGGCGATTCGAACAGCGGGCCGGTCGCTTCCACCACCAGTTGCAGCGCCAGCAGCATCAGGCCCAGGCCGATCAGCACGCGGCCGATGCGGCCGGCCGCGCTGGCCGACCGGGTGATGAAGAGCACCACGCCGACGAAGATGAAGAGCGGCGACAGCCAGGACAGGTCGGTCGAGAACAGCACCGACATCAACGCCGTGCCCACGTCGGCCCCCCGCATCACGGCCAGCGCGGCCGGCAGCGTGACCAGGCCCTGGCCCACGAAGGACGATGTCATCAACGAAGTGGCCGTGCTCGACTGCACCAGCGCCGTGACTGCGATGCCGGACAGGGCCGATGTAAAGCGGTTGCGCATGCTGCGCGCGAGAAACTTGCGCAGGTTGGCGCCGAACACGCGCAAGACGCCGGTGCGAACGAGATGAGTACCCCAAACAAGGAGCGCGACTGCTGCCAGCAGGTTCAGCAGATGTTTCATGAGGGGCTTGCGGCTTTCTTTTCTTCGGTGCGAGCCCTGATTGTCGGCACTGTGGGTGCGGTATGGCGTCCGGTGCGGCGCCTGGGCTCAGTCAATAAGCGCACCATTCTCGTAGAAAGGGTAGGGGCCTTCGAATTCACCCGATGCAGCGAGGTGCGTCACGAGCCGTTCGCCGTCCCACGCGTGGACGCGAAAGCCCGGGGGCTCCAGCACCCAGGCCGAGGGTGCGTCAGGTGCGAGATCGAGGGCCACCTGATGGCCGGGCGCCGGCGAGGTCGATGCGATCGTGCCGCCAAAACGCACGTCGATGGCGCGATGCAGGTGCCCGCAAATGACGCGTTCGACGTTGTGATGACGCGCGACCAGGGCCTCGAGCTCGGCGCCGCCTTCCAGCAGACCGATCTCGTCCATGTGGCCTATCAGCGTTCGGAAGGGCGGATGGTGCATGGCGACGACCACCGGCTCGTCGTGGCAGGCGTCCAGTTGGGCTTCCAGCCAGCCCAGGCGCTCCGCGCAGAGCGTGCCATGGCTTTGGCCGGGCACGCAGGTGTCGAGCGTGAGCAGGCGCAGGCCGCCGACCTTCACGCTGTATTGCACGAAGCCGTCATCGCCCAGGTAGGCGTGCGATGGGAAGCTGCGACGCAGCTGGTCGCGGTCGTCGTGGTTGCCGGGCATCAGGTAGACCGGCATCGTGAGTGGCGCGAGCAGTTCGGCCATGTGCGCGTATTCGGCGGCGCGGCCGAAGTCGCTCAGGTCGCCGGTGATGACGACCGCGTCGGGCGCCTGGCGCAGGCGCAGCACGCTCTGCACGGCGCGCTTCAGGTAGGGCGCGGTGTCTATGCGGCCGTAGGCCAGGCGGCCCGGTTCGCGGATGTGCAGGTCGGTCAGCTGCACCAGGAAGGTCGTGCTCATGCGGTGGCATCCTGTGAGGTCATGAGCCGGTCGGGATGGATCCGGATGCCGATGTGGTCGCCCGCCTGGAACGGTGTGTCGCGCACTGCGGCGGCCAGCCAGCCGGGCTGGTCGGCCACGGCAAGCCGCAACTGTACGCGGTCGCCCAGGAAGGTGCGCTGCTCGACGCGTGCCATGCCCCATCCATCCTGACCGGCGGGGCCGACCTGGATATCTTCGGGGCGAACGAGCAGGGTCTGGTGGCTCATCCAGTCGGGCGGGCATGCAATGGCGGTGCCGCCGAAGCTGGCCATGCCCTGGGCGATGGCCTCGGCGGAGCGCTCGATGCGGTTCACCCGCCCCAGGAATTCGGCCACGAACGGATGGCTGGGCGCGCGGTACAGATCCTCGCCGCGGCCGATCTGCACGATGCGGCCGGCTCGCATCACGGCCAGGCGATCTGCGATCGCCATGGCTTCCTGCTGGTCGTGCGTCACGTGGATGGCCGTGATGTGCAGCCGGCGCAGCAACTCGGCCAGTTCGTCGCGCAACGACTCTTTCAGCTTGGCGTCGAGCGCCGCCAGGGGTTCGTCCAGCAGCAGCACGCGCGGACGCACCGCCACGGCGCGCGCCAGGGCGACGCGCTGGCGCTGGCCGCCGGAGAGCTCGCCGGGGCGCTTGTTCTCCAGACCGGTCAGGCGCGTGAGATCGACCAGCTCGCCGACCACGCGTTTTTCTTCGGCCGCGGCAACGCCGCGGATGCGCAGCCCGTAGCCGATGTTGGCGGCCACGCTCATCTGCGGAAACAGCGCGTAGCTCTGGAACACCATGCCGACGCCGCGCTGCTCGACCGGCTTGTGCGTCACGTCCTGGTCGCCGAAGCGGATGCGGCCGCCCTCGTCGAGCGTCTCGAGCCCGGCGATCAGGCGCAGCAGCGTGGTCTTGCCGCAACCCGAGGGGCCGAGCAGCGCGAGCACTTCGCCGGGCTCGACGTGCAGGCTGGTGGGCTGCAGGCCGCGGGTGCCATCAGCGTAGGTTTTGGAGCAGTCGTCGATGTCGACCGGGATGCTTTCAAGTTCCATAGCGTTTCTGCATGAGACCGGCAAGGGACTGAAGGCCCCACAGCACCGGAAGGATAACGATGAAGAAGACCAGCGTGTAGGCCGATCCGATTTCCAGCCGCATCGAGGCGTAGCTGTCGGCCAGGCCCACGGGCAGCGTGCGGGTGAGCGGCGTGTGCAACATCCAGGTGAGGTTGAATTCGCCGACCGAAAGCGTGAAGACCATCAGGCTGCCAGCCACGATGGCCGGGAGCACCGCCGGCACCAGGATGCCGAGGAAGCGCTGTCGGAAGCTGGCGCCGAGCGTCCGCGCGGCTTCTTCCAGCGCGAGGAGATCGTGCCGCTGGAAGGCCGAGGCCACGGTGCGCACCATGAACGGCAGCGTGAAGACGATGTGGCCGACCAGAATGAAGGCGAAGCTCTGCCGAAAGGCGCTGATCTGGCCGTAGGCCAGGATCAGCGCCAGCGCGGTCGCCAGGCCCGGCACCGCCACCGGCAGCGTGAGCAGCTCCTCGAAGATGCGCGCGGCGCGCGAGTGGCTGCGCGCCAGCGCGTAGGCGCAGGGCACGCCCAGCAGCACGGTGCAGGCGACGCAGATCAGCGCCAACGCGAGCGACCAGCCGACGGTGCCGCCGTAGACCTCCCACACCTCGCCGAACCAGCGCAGCGTGAGGCCGCTCTTGAGTCCCACGCTGTAGTTGTTGACAAGCCCCGCCATCACCGACAGCAGCATCGGCGAGATCATGAACACACTCACGATCGCGGTGACGGCCAGCAGGAAAGGCGCCTGGGGCTGCGTGTTTTTTCGCATCCGTCGTTCCTTTATCGCGCCACCGGGTTGGCGCCGAAATGGCGCGCCACGAAGAGCACGAGCCAGGTCACCACGCCGAGTGCGATCGACAGCGACGCGGCCAGCGCGAAGTTGGCGTAGTTGGTGAACTCGTTGTAGATGGTGATCGGGATCACCTCGAACTTGCTGGCCAGCGTGAAGGCCGTGCCGAAGGCGCCCATCGAGGTCGCGAACAGGATCGCACCGCAGGCCAGCGTGGTCGGCGCCAGTTCGGGCAGCCATACGTCGCGCACCACGCGCAGGCGCGAGGCGCCGAGCGAGCGGGCCGCTTCTTCGAGCTGCGTGTTCATCGATTCGGCGGCCGCTGCGTAGGTGGCGATGGCGCGCGGCAGCGAGAAGTACAAGTACGCCAGGAACAGGCCGAGCAGGCCGTAAGCGAAGGTGATGCGCTCGCCCACCAGCGCATCGGACAGGTCGGCCACCAGCCCCTGGCGTCCACCCAGCAGGATCACGAAGAAGCCGATGATCACGCCGGGAAAGGACAGCGGCAGCGTCAGCAGCGACAGCAGCACGCGCTTGCCGACGAAATCGCGGCGCGCGAGGTAGACGCCGACCGCGCCGCCGAGAATCAGCGTGGCCAGCGTGACGCCGAGCGACAGCAGCACCGTATTGAGCATGCTCGACAGGTAGCGCCCGTTGCTCAGCACCGCGAAGTAGGTCGCCCAGCCTTTGTCGGCCGGCAGCGCCAGCAGGTGCATCACCGGCAGCAGCCAGAACATCAGGAAAAATGCGCCGGCCGGGGCTGCGCAGCCCAGCAGCAGCCAGCGCTGGCGTGACCTCAACGTACGTCCTTCAGATAGCGGTCTGAGAAGGCGCGCTGGCTGGCGGCCATGTGTGCGTAGTCGACCGTCCTGGCGCGTGCGTACTCGGCGGCGGGCAGGAACTGAGCCTCGACGTCCTTCGGCATCGCGCCGGCGCGGACAGGGCGCAGGTAGGCTTTGGCCCAGAGCGCCTGGCCCTCGTCGGACAGCACGAAGTCGAGCACCTTCTTGGCCTCGGCCGCGTGCGGCGCGTTGGCCACCATGCTCATGACGTAGGGCACGACGACGGTGCCTTCGGTCGGGATCACGAAGGCGACGTTGGCCTTGTCCTTGTACTTGGCGCGGTAGGCGTTGAAGTCGTAATCGAGCAGGATCGCGATCTCGCCCGACAGCACGCGTGCATACGAAGTCTGCTTGGGCACGATGGGCTCGTTCTTCTGCAGCGCCTTGAAGTAGTCGATGGCCGGACCGAAGTTGTCGAGCGTGCCGCCACGCGCTGCGTTGACGGCCACTGCGCCGACGTAGCCGACGAAGGCCGATGCCGGGTCGAGGTAGCCGATCAGGCCCTTGTACTCGGGCTTGAGCAGGTCGGCCCACGACTTGGGCACCGGCTTGCCCTTGAGCGCGTCGACGTTGACCATGAAGCCGAGCGTGCCGGAGTGGATGCTGAACCAATGTCCGGCCGGATCTTTCAGGCCATCGGGGATGTCCTTCCAGTTGGCGGGCTGGTAGGAGGTGACCACGCCGTCCTTCTGCGCCTGGATGGCGAAGGTGACGCCGAGGTAAGTCACGTCGGCCACCGGGCTGGCCTTCTCGGCCACCAACTGCGCCAGCGACTGGCCCGAGTTCTTGTTGTCGGCCGGCACGGTGATGCCTGTCTTGGCCTTGATGGCACGCAGCTGCGTGCCCCAATCTGCCCATTCGGTGGGGCAGTTGTAGCAAATGGCCGTCTGGGCCATGGCGCTTGCGGCGGCGAAGCCGGCGGCCAGCACACCGATGCGGGCTATGCGTTGTAGGGTCGATGACATGGGAACTCCTGGAGTGGATGGGAGGTGGGACAGGGGTTGAAAGGATCGAGAACGCAGGTCAGGCGCTGTCGGCAGGTGCCGCGGCGCAGGACTCGCCCTCGCGGAAGGTGTGAGGCAGGCGCAGGCTGGCTTCGGGCGCGAGCGGCGTGCCGGCTTCCAGCGAGCGCAGCAGCCACTCCACGCCATGGCGGCCGATATCGTGGTTGGGCTGCGCCACGGTGCTGAGCGCGGGCGTCAGGTCTTCGCCGAGCGCGATGCCGTCGAAGCCGACGACCGCCAGATCCTGCGGCACCCTCAGCCCGCTCTGGTGGGCGGCACGGATGCTGCGGATGGCGAGCAGGTCGTTCGAGCAGAAGAGGGCGGTGGGCCGCGGCGTCTTTCGCAGGTAGTGGCGCAATGCCTCCACGGCGGTTTCGACGAAGGGCACCTCGAGCAGCGGCGGTGCGCGCAGGCCCGCGTCGGCCATGCCCCGGAGATAGCCGCGGTAGCGCTGCTGCGCGCGATCCGACGCGGCCAGCGTGCCGCTGACCATGGCGATGCGCCGGTGGCCCAGGCGCACCAGGTGGGCGACGACCTCGGCCGACGCGCCTTCGCTGTCGACCGACACGCAAGGGTGCGCCGGATGCATGTTGTAGGCCAGCACGTAGGGCACGGCCGCAGCGTTCAGCCGCTGCAGCGCGGCCGAGTTCGACGGGTTGGAGACGACCAGGATCATGCCGGCGACATTGCCCGCGATCAACTGGTTCACCGCGCGCTCTTCCTGGTCGAGCTCGTACCCTGTGGTGACCGGAACGATGGCGTAGCCGCCTGCCGCGGCGGCCTGCGCAACGCCCTGCAGATATTCGGCGAAGGTCGGGTTCAGCAGGGTGGGCAGCACCACCCCCAGCACCCGGCTGCGCTGGGTGCGGAGCGTGCGCGCGTTCGTGTTCGCCACGTAGCCCAGTTCCTTGGCCACGCGCTCGATCAGCTCGCGGGTGGCCGGCGCCACCTTGTCGGGGAAGTTGAAGGCCCTCGACACCGTGGCGATGGAGACGCCGGCGTGGCGGGCAACGTTTTGAATGTTCATCGATCGGCGCCATGTAAACGTTTACATTGCACCGCGGCGCCATGACGCCGTGATGACGGTCGATAAAAAACCGCACTAACCCTGGCCGGGCCGGTGCGGTTTCAGATCCGAAGCGGGAACAGCGCGCAGGCGCTCAGCGCGCACGGCGCACGCGCCGCAATTCGTCCAGCACCAGGCAGATCGCGCCGAGCGTGATCGCGCTGTCGGCCACGTTGAAGGCCGGAAAGTGCGAGTTTTTCCAGTGGAAGTCCAGGAAGTCGACCACGTAGCCGTGCACCATGCGGTCGATCACGTTGCCGATCGCGCCGCCCAGGATGCAGGCCATCGCGAACGAGAAAAGCTTTTGGCCCGCGTGCGTTTTCAGCATCCAGAAGATGAACGCCGCCGCCGCCACGCCGATGCCGGTGAACAGCCAGCGCTGCCAGCCCGAACTGTCCGCCAGAAACGAGAAGGCCGCGCCGGTGTTGTGGGCCCGCACGATGTTGAAGAAGCTCGTGACCGTGGTGAAGCCGCCGTACTGGTAGTAGCCGACGATCAGCGTCTTGGTGTATTGGTCAATGATCAGAATGACCAGCGCGAGCCCGAGCCAGGGCCAGACGCCGGTGTTCTTGCCGAATGGCGTGGAAGCAGCGGTGCGGGCCATCAGGCAATGCTCCGAGTTTCGCCGGCGCCGTGGAGGTTGCTGGTGCAGCGGCCGCAGATGGTGGGGTGCGCGGCATCGTGGCCCACGTCGGCGCGGTAGTGCCAGCAGCGCTCGCACTTCACATCGGAACTGGCCTTGACGGCGATCGACAGGCTCTCGCCCGCCGTCAATTGAACCGCGGAGGTGATGAACACGAACTTCAGGTCGTCGCCCAGGCTGGCCAGCAGTGCATGGTCGTCCGGGCCGGCCGTGAGCGCGAGGTTCGCCTGCAGCGAGGAGCCGACCTTGCCTTCGGTGCGCACCGTTTCGATTTCCTTGTTGACGCCGTCGCGGAGCTCGCGGATGCGCGTCCACTTGGCCAGCAGCGCGTCGTCAAGCACACCGAACTGGCTGTAGGTCTGCGTGAAGATCGACTCGCCCGGCTGGCCGGTGCCCACCAGCTTCCACGCCTCTTCGGCCGTGAAGCTCAGGAACGGAGCCATCCAGCGCAACATCGCCTGCGTGATGTGCCACAGCGCGGTCTGTGCGCTGCGGCGCGCATGCGAGCCGGGCGCGGTGGTGTAGAGCCGATCCTTCAGGATGTCGAGGTAGAAGGCGCCCAGGTCTTCCGAGCAGTACACCTGCAGCTTGGCCACCACGGGGTGGAACTCGTAGACCTTGTAGTGCGCGAGCACCTCTGCCTGGAACTGCGCCGCACGGGCCAGCGCATACCGGTCGATCTCGAGCAGCTGGTCGAGCGGCACCGCATCCCGGTGGATGTCGAAGTCGCTGGTGTTCGCGAGCAGGAAGCGCAGCGTGTTGCGGATGCGCCGGTAGGCATCGACCACGCGCGCGAGGATCTTGTCGTCGCCCGCGATGTCGCCCGAATAGTCGCTCGCCGCCACCCAGAGGCGGATGATCTCGGCGCCCAGCTTCTTGCTGACCTCCTGCGGGTCGAGGCCGTTGCCGAGCGACTTGCTCATCTTGCGGCCCTGGCTGTCGATGGTGAAGCCGTGCGTCAGCAGGCCCTTGTACGGGGCGCGGCCCTCCAGCGCACAGGCGATCAGCAGCGACGAATGGAACCAGCCGCGGTGTTGGTCGTGGCCTTCGAGGTAGAGGTCGGCTTCAGGGCCGGCCTCGTGGTGCACATGGGAGTGCGTGCCGCGCAGCACGTGCCAGAAGGTCGAGCCCGAGTCGAACCACACCTCGAGGATGTCGGTGCTCTTGGTGTAGCTGGGCGCGTCGGCGGCGCCCAGGATCTCTTCGGTCGTCACGCGGCTCCAGGCCTCGATGCCGCCGCGTTCGACGATTGTTGCCGCCTGGTCGAGGATCTCCATCGTGCGCGGGTGCAGTTCGCCCGAATCCTTGTGCAGGAAGAACGGGATCGGCACGCCCCAACTGCGCTGGCGGCTGATGCACCAGTCGGGCCGGTTGGCGATCATGTCGTGCAGCCGCGCCTTGCCGTTCTCGGGGTAGAAACTGGTTTGTTCGATCGCTTCGAGCGCGGTCTGGCGCAGCGTCTTGGGCGCCTTGTCCTTGGTGAACACGCCTTCGCCCTCGTCCATGCGCACGAACCACTGGGCTGCGGCGCGGTAGATCACTGGCGTCTTGTGGCGCCAGCAGTGCGGGTAGCTGTGGGTGATGGTTTCGGTGGCCAGCAGCCGGTTCGCGTCGCGCAGCGCCTGGAGGATGACTGGCACGGCCTTCCAGATGTTCTGGCCGCCGAACAGGGGGAAGTCGGCCGCGTACGAGCCGTTGCCCTGAACCGGGTTCAGGATGTCATCGATCGCTACGCCGTGTGCGACACAGGAGTTGAAGTCGTCCACGCCGTAGGCGGGCGACGAATGAACCAGGCCGGTGCCGTCGTCGGCGGTCGCGTAGTCGGCCAGGTAGACCGGCGACAGGCGGCGGTAGCCCGCATCTGCGTCGTAGAGCGGATGCTGGAACTCGAGGCCGCCGAGCTTCTCGCCCTTGACCGTGGCCAGCACCTCGCCGTCGAGCGCATAGCGGTTCAGGCACATCTCGACCAGCGAGGCGGCCAGCACCAGCAGGCCGCGCGGGGTGTCGACCAGCGCGTAGTCGAGCTCCGGGTTGAGGTTGATCGCCTGGTTGGCCGGGATGGTCCACGCGGTGGTGGTCCAGATCACGGCGAACGCGTCCTTGGTCAGCGCAGGCAGATCGAAGGCCGCCGCCAGTCGGGCCGGGTCGTGCGCCTTGAACGCCACGTCGAGGGTCTGGCTCTTCTTGTCCGCGTACTCGATCTCGAACTCGGCGAGCGAGGAGCCGCAGTCGAAGCACCAGTACACCGGCTTCAGACCGCGATAGACAAAGCCGCGCTCGATCACGCGCTTGAACGCACGCAGTTCGCCGGCCTCGTTGGCGAAGTCCATCGTCTTGTATGGGTGATCCCATTCGCCGAGCACGCCCAGGCGCTGGAAGTCGACCATCTGCTGCGCGATCTGCTCGGTTGCGTAGGCGCGGCTCTTGGCTTGCATCTCGTCGCGGCTCAGGTTGCGGCCGTACTTCTTTTCGATCGCGTTCTCGATCGGCAGGCCGTGGCAGTCCCAGCCCGGTACGTAGAGCGCGTCGAAACCCTCCAGCTGGCGCGCCTTGGTGATCATGTCCTTCAGGATCTTGTTCACCGCGTGACCCATGTGGATCTGGCCGTTGGCGTACGGCGGGCCGTCGTGCAGGATGAACTTCGGTGCGCCCGCGCGGGCGTCGCGCAGACGCTGGTATCGGCCTTCGTCTTCCCACTCTTTCACCCAGCCCGGTTCACGCTTGGCCATGTCGCCGCGCATCGGGAAGGGGGTGTCGGGCAGGTTGAGGGTGGCGCGGTAGTCGGTGCCAGCGGAAGTGAGTGCGTCAGACATAGGGGCTTGGTTGCTCAACCGGGTGAATGTGGGCGCGACCTGCAGTGCAGGAAACTTTGGGGATCTTTTCAGGAAACACCGTGGAACCGGCTCCGCTGGGCCACCGGTGTTGCCCCCGGTAGGGGGTTGGCGACGCGACACGAAGTGCGCGCCGCCTGGGGGCGAGTGTCAAATTCGGTCGCGCGTGGTCTGGCGATGGGTGGAAGCGAAGAATGCGCGTGCGTCGTCGCCATCCTTCGAGATGCCCGAGGTCAGGGCTTCGAGGCTGGTGTAGCGCAATTCGTCGTGCAGTTTGTGCAGCAGTTCCACGCGCACGATTTTACCGTAGGCCCCTTCGCCGCCGAGCCCGGCCGGCCATTCGAGGCAGTGCGTCTCGAGCAGCACCCGGCCCGCGTTGACATCGTTGGCGTCCAGCGACGGGCGCACGCCGAGGTTGGCGACGCCTTGCAGCGGCCGATCGGCGAGCCCGTGCACCAGCACCGCGAAGATGCCGCTGGCCGCCGGCTTCCAGTGCTTGAAGCGCAGGTTGAGGGTGCGAAAGCCGTCGTCGCGGCCGGGCGCCGAGGCGCCGAGCGCGCGGCCGAGCTTGCGCCCGTGCACCACGTGGCCCGATATGGCGTAGGGCCGGCCCAGCAGCGCCTGGGCGTCCGCCATGCGGCCCTGGCCGAGCGCCTCGCGCACCGCCGAACTCGACACGCGCAGGCCGTGCACTTCGTAGCTGTTCATGCGCGCCACATCGAAGCCGCGGCTGTCGCCGGCCGCGTCCAGCATTGCGTAGTCGCCAGCGCGCTTGGCGCCGAACCGGAAATCGTCGCCCACCAGCACATAGCGGGCGCCGAGCCCGTCGACCAGCACCTGCTGGATGAACCCGTCCGGCGACTGGGCGGCGAGCCGTGCATCGAAGGGCAGCACTACCGCCTGGTCGACGCCACAGGCGGCGAGCGCGGTGAGCTTGTCGCGCAGCGTGCCGATGCGCGCCGGCGCCAGCTCGGGGCGCTTGGCGAGCGCGGCGAAATAGTCGCGTGGATGCGGCTCGAATGTCAGCACGCAGCTCGGCAGCCCGCGCTGGCGCGCCTCGGTTGCCAGCAAGGCCAGCATGGCCTGGTGGCCACGGTGGACGCCGTCGAAATTGCCGATGGTGAGGGCGCACGCCGGCGCGATGCCGGGATGCCGGAACCCGCGGAATACCTGCATGGGTTGTTATCTTTTTGATAGCACCGTGCGCCCGCTGGATGGGCGCCGGAAGGCTATTTGTCATAAAGCCGGTATATTGTGACGCAGTGCAACGACAGCGGCTCCCGCCGCACCGTCCTTGCGCCGGTTCGCTGGTCTTTCCGTGGTTCTTCTTTTTGGAGGCGTGTGGTGAAGGTCTTGAAGCTGTCAGCCCAGGGGTTGCCCCAGTCGTGGATTTCGCTCGAACAGGCGGTGACGCACTACGCTGCGGACGAGGTGCGCTGGGAAGCCGGGGGCGAGATCGCGCTGTTTCGCGGGGGCCACAACGCTGCCACCGGTCTGCAGTCGCAGATCGTGGTCAACAGCATCATCGGCACCAAGGGCGTGCCGCGCATCAACCCCTTCAACCAGCGCCCGGGCCTGACCAACAGCAAGCTGTTCGCCCGCGACCGCAACATCTGCGCGTATTGCGGCGGCCATTTCCACGAAGACGAACTCACGCGCGAGCACATCATTCCGTTCGCCCAGAACGGCATCGACACCTGGATGAACGTGGTCACGGCCTGCAAGCCCTGCAACCATCGCAAGAGCAGCCGCACGCCCGAACAGGCCCACATGCCGCTGCTCTATGCGCCTTATGTGCCCAGCCTGTGGGAAGACTTCATTCTGCGCAACCGCCGCATCCTGGCGGATCAGATGGAGTTCCTGATGGCGCACTTGCCGCACAGCTCACGGCTGCACGGCTAGCGCCACGGCTCAGTAGGTCAGTTCGAGCAGCGCCATGTGGCCCTGCGTGGCCGGCCAGGTCTGGCCGGTGACGCGCTCGCCATTGAATTCGCCGGTGATCGCGCGCTGCGCGTCGCTCGCCAGCTTGATCTTCGAAGTCGACAGCCCCGATCCCTTCGGCGGCACGCCCGGCAAGGCGCGCTGGCCATCGAAGCGCATCGTGTCGCGCTCGGCGTCGAAGTAGCCGCGTGGCCGCGTGAAGATCACGATGGCCTTGGCATCGTTGTCCGCCGGCAGGATGCGATCCGGCCGCAGGTTGACGATGCTGCTGCTGCGCGGGAACGGGCTGCGGTAGATGTGGGTCGTGGCATAGCCCGGAGCAGCGATCTCGAACTCATAGGGCGTGCCCGGCTGCGCGGTGAAGGGGCCCCAGCGTCCGTCGGCAGCGACGGTCTTGCGGTGCACCGCGCCGCCAAGGCGCGCACCGGTGGTCGGGTCGACTGCGTAGACCGCGAGCTGCGCCCCCACCAGCGCGAGGTTGTTGGTGAACTGTCCGCTGGCCGGGTCGGTGCTCGAAAGCCCGAAACCGGTGAGCCGGCCATCGAGCACGATGCGCGCTTCGGGGGTGGCGGTGGTCGTCGCGGGCGCGCTGCCGGTCAGGAACTGCCAGGTGGCGGCGAAGGCCGCGGGCGAGAACGAGGTCTCGCGGTGGTCGGCGCGCGGCAACACCACGTTGGTGGCGCCCTTGAGCGCCGGGCCGTCGTAGCCGATGTGGGTCGGCTTACCCGGCGTGCCGATCCAGACCCCGTCAGGCTGGGCGTACTTGTCGTTGTTGTCGGAGCGCAGCGTGAGCCAGCGCACGCCCGGCGTGACCTCGTCGCCGTTCGGGCCCTTGGGCGCATTGAGCTGTTGCATGAAGCTCGACAAGCCCGAAAACTCGCTCTGCTCGTTGAAGCCCTTCACCGCCCAGATGCCGTGCGCGGGATTGCCGCCGAGCACGACATGGCTCACCTTGCCCGCGCCGTCGCCGTTCTGCACATAGTTGCGGATGGTGTTCCCGCCGCGCGAGTTGCCCAGCAGGATGACCTTGCTCGCGCCGGTCGCCTTCAGCACGCGGTCGACTTCGGCCTGCAGGAACGCCATCGACTCGGCGGTCGAGGTGCGGCCCGGCTGGGCCACCGTGTCGGTGTCGCGCGCGAGCGGCAGCGGCTGGTCAAGCGCAAACAGCCGGTCGCGCGGCCAGCCGTTCGACTCGAAGCGCCAGATCGTGGTTTGCCACAGTGCAGCCGAGTCGCCATTGCCGTGCATGAAGACGATCGGCGGGCGCTCGGAAGACGTGGACATGGTGCTGCAGGCGGCAAGCAAGGACGCGGCCATGCCGGAGAGGAGGAGGTGGCGGCGAGTATGCATAAGGTCTCTTTGAATGGAGCCGCCGCCCCGGCAGGGGGCGGCGAAGCGACACGAAGTGCCCGCAACCTGGGGCGAGCAACAGCTAGGCAAACACGCCGGCAGTGTCGTTCATGCGCGCCGACACTTCGCCGAGGTGATGCAGCGAGTCGCCGAAGGTCATTTCCATCTGCGTCAGCTTGCGGAAATAGTGGCTACCGATGTATTCGTCGGTCACGCCGATACCGCCGTGCAGCTGCACCGAGTTCGCGGCAACGTAGCGCATCGACGTACCCAGTTGGTACTTGGCGCGCGCCATCGCCTGGCGCCGCTCGGCGGCCGGGGCGTTGAGCTTGAGCGTGGCGTAGTAGCTCATCGAACGGGCCAGCTCGAGCTGCATCTTCATGTCGGCCACGCGATGGCGCAGCGCCTGGAACGTCGAGATGGTCACGCCGAACTGCTTGCGCTGGTTCATGTAGTCGACCGTGAGCGCCACTGTCTTGTCCATGACGCCGACCGCTTCGGCGCACAGGGCCGCGATGCCGATGTCGACGGCATGCTCGAGAGCGGCGAGGCCGTCTTTCGTGATCAGGCTGGCGGCCGCCTTGTCGAACACGACCTCGGCGCCGCGGCTGCCGTCCTGCATGCCATAGCCGCGCGCTTCGACGCCGCTGGCCGCGCGCTCGACCAGGAACTGCGCGATCTTGCCGTCAAGCTGTGCCGGCACGATGTAGGCATCGGCTTCGTCGCCGGCTGCCACGATGCTCTTGGTGCCGTTCAGCGCATAGCCGTTGCCGGCTGCAGCCGCCTTCGCTTCACAGTGGTCGAGCTTGTAGCGCGCCTTGCGTTCCTGGTAGGCCAGCACCACGAGCGCCTGGCCGCCGGCAATGCGCGGCAGCCAGTTTTCCTTGATGGCTTCGTCGGCATAGCCTGACAGCACGCCACCCGCGATCAGCGCCTGGGCCAGCGGCTCCAGCACGATGCCACGGCCCAGCTCTTCCATCACGACCATGCCTTCGACCGGGCCCATGCCCATGCCACCGTCGTCTTCCGGGATGTAGAGGCCGGCCAGGCCGAGCTCGGCCAGTTCGTCCCACGCCGCGCGCGAGAAACCGCCTGCCGCTTCGGTGGCACGGCGGCGCTCGAAGTCGTAGCCCTTGTCGACCCACTTGCGCACGGCGTCGCGCAGTTGTTCCTGGTCGTCGGAGAAATTGAAGTCCATTTTTCGTTCCTAGCGAAGCTCTTACTGGAGCCCCCTCATGGAGGGGGTGTGGGGGAGCAGTCCTGTCGCGCCACGCGCGGACCGTTCTACGGCGTCAGCCGAGAACGGTTTGCGCGACGATGTTGCGTTGCACTTCGTTCGAGCCGCCGTAGATGGTGGTCTTGCGCATGTTGAAGAAGGTCGAGGCCAGCGGCGCCAGCGACACCTGGCCGCCCGGGAAGTTGCCCTGCCAGCCGGCTTCCATCGCTTCGCGGATCAGCGGCAGCGCGAACGGGCCGGCCGCCAGCATCATGAGTTCGCTGTAGCGCTGCTGGATCTCGCTGCCACGGATCTTGAGCAGGCCGGCCACATCGAGCGAGTTCTTGCCCGAAACGGCGGCGGAGAGCACGCGCAGCACCATCATCTCGAGCGCGACCACGTCGACCTCGAGCTTGGCCACCTCGTCGCGGAAACGCGGGTCGTCCCAGACGCCTTCGCTCTTTGCAATGCGCTTGAGCCGCTCCAGCTCGCGCTTGGCGCGGTTCACGTCGGCGATGTTGGTGCGTTCGTGGCTGAGCAGGTGCTTGGCGTAGGTCCAGCCCTTGTTCTCTTCGCCGATCAGGTTCTCGGCCGGCACTTCGACGTTGTCGAAGAACACTTCATTCACCTCGTGGCTGCCGTCCATCAGCTTGATCGGCCGCACGGTGACGCCGGGCGACTTCATGTCGAGCAGCAGGAAGCTGATGCCGGTTTGCGGCTTGCCTTCGCTGCTGGTGCGAACCAGGTTGAACATCCAGTCGCCATACTGGCCGAGCGTGGTCCAGGTTTTCTGGCCGTTGACGATGTACTTGTCTCCCTTGCGCTCGGCCTTGGTCTTAACCGACGCCAGGT
Source organism: Variovorax nitratireducens (assembly GCF_051216545.1). Lineage (NCBI taxonomy): Bacteria > Pseudomonadati > Pseudomonadota > Betaproteobacteria > Burkholderiales > Comamonadaceae > Variovorax > Variovorax nitratireducens. The sequence continues at coordinate 33,412 of NZ_JBPJZO010000006.1, read as the reverse complement.
CGGAGCCCGAGCCCGGCTCGCTGTAGCCCTGGCTCCACCAGACCTCACCGCTCGCGATGCCGGGCAGAAAGCGCTTTTGCTGTTCGGCGTTGCCGAAGGCCTGGATCACCGGTGCCACCATGACGGGGCCGAACGGAATGATGCGGGGCGCGCCGGCCAGCGCGGTTTCTTCTTCGAACAAATGCTTCTGCACGGCGGTCCAGCCGGGGCCGCCGAACTGGGCCGGCCAGCCGTAGCCGAGCCAACCCTTCTTGCCGAGGATCTTGGCCCAGCGTTGCAGATCGTCGCGCGTCAGGTCGAGCGCGTTGTGAACCTTGTTCGAGATGTCCTGGGGCAGGTTTTCCTTGACCCAGGCGCGAATTTCTTCGCGGAACTTCTGTTCTTCGGGCGTGAAGCTCAAATCCATGCGTGCCTCGCTGTGTACTGTGCGGCGCCGCCGAAGGGCGGCTGTCTCCGTGCCAGCTGCGCGTTTTAGCACGATCGTGCGCAAACGGAGTGTCGAGGCCGTGACATGCGGCCTCGATAATCCGCGCCCAATGCACAAGAACATCGTGATCCTGATTTCGGGCGGAGGCTCCAACATGGCCGCCATCGTGCGGGCCGCCGAGCGCGGGCGCTGGGGCGCGCGCTTCGACGCGCGTGTGGCGGCTGTGGTCAGCAACCGACCGGGGGCGGGCGGACTCGAGATCGCCGGAGGGCTCGGCATCGCCACGGCCGTGGTCGACCACCGGGCGTTCGATTCACGCGAGGCCTTCGATGCCGCGTTGTCGGCAGAAATCGATGCGCATGCGCCGGCGCTCGTGGTGCTGGCCGGCTTCATGCGCATCCTCACGCCGGGCTTCGTCGCGCACTACGCGGGCCGGCTGGTCAACATCCATCCTTCGCTGCTGCCGGCTTTCCCGGGCTTGCATACGCACCGGCGCGCGCTCGAGGCCGGCTGCAGAGTGGCCGGCGTCACGGTGCACCAGGTCACGGCCGAGCTCGATCACGGGCCGATCCTGGCCCAGGCGGTGGTGCCAGTGTTGCCTGATGACAACGCCGAAACACTGGCTGCGCGGGTGTTGACGCAGGAGCACCGGATTTATCCGCAGGCGATCGAGGCATGGCTGGCCGGCGTGTGACAAGATGTTTCTTTTGTTTGTAAGATTCCATCAAGTCCCTCCGTTGCTGTCGTTCGTTTTGCTATAAAAATAATAGCTAAGCGTGCCCACTGGGTGAGCTCTGCGACCAAACAACTTATGTGAGTTTGGTGAAGCGCAACTGCGGAGCGCCATTGACGACGACCGACTCGCCAAACATCGTGGCGGGCCGAACCCAGAGGCCCCGCGCGCCATAGAGCGCGCGGTAAAGCGTCATGGGCTCCAGCGTTTCGCTGTGGCGCACGGTGCCGATCACCTCGTACTCGCCGCCCTTGTAGTGGCGGTAGCGGCCGGGTGGGGTTTCGATCAGCGGTGGCAGGTCGGTGTCTTGCATGCAGGGTGTCCTTAAAACGAAGCCATAAGGAGTGGGGTGGATCGGGCAGATTTCATTCATCTGGTGCGACTGAGCGAGCATGCCAGCGCAGACGACAGCGCGCGCTACCGGCGCGGCGTGGCCCTGTTCGCGGCGCTTGGCTACCTCTGGGTGTTTGCATGCCTGTTGCTGGCCCTCGCCGTGATCGTCTGGGGGCTCACGCCGCTGGGGCAGGGGCGGTTTCAGGTTGGCCGCGTCTGGGCGCTGCTGTTCGGGATCGGACTGTTCTGGGTCACGCTGCGGGCGTTGTGGGTGCGTTTCGATGCGCCCGACGGCATGCGGTTGCTGCCCGAAGACGCGCCTGGCCTGTTCAAGGCGCTCGACCGCATTCGCGCGAAGATCGACGGCCCGCCGATCCACGAGGTTTACCTCGACGACCAGTTCAATGCGAGCATCCGGCAGGTGCCGCGCTACGGGTTGTTCGGCGGCGCAGTCAACTGCCTGAGCCTGGGGCTGCCGCTGCTGATGGCGCTGGAGCGGCGCCGCCTGCTGTCGGTGCTGGCGCACGAATACGGTCATCTGCGCGGCAACCACGGCCGGCTCAGTGCCTGGATCTACCGCACTCGCCTGTCGTGGCTTCGGCTCGATGCCAGCCTGCAGCGCAACGAAGGGCCGATGGCGCTGGTGTCGCAAGCCTTCTTCCGCTGGTACTTTCCGCGCTTTGCCGCGCGCACCTTCGCGCTGGCGCGCCAAGACGAGTACGAGGCAGACCGCATCTCGGCCCTGCTGCTCGGCAACGCCGTCGCAGCTGCGGCGCTGACCGAAATCGCAATCAAGGGCAATTGGTACGCGCAGTCCTTCTGGCCCGGCCACTGGGCGCGCGCCGCGCACGAAGGCACGGTGGCCGCGCCGTTCGTCACGCTGCGCGAGCGGTTCCGCGAACCTCCCACGCCCGAGTTCGCACGCGAGGCATTGCGCCGCGCGCTGCGCCAGGTGAGCGATGTCGACGATACCCACCCGGTGCTGCGCGACCGGCTCGAAGCCCTCGACCAGAAGCCGGCGCTGCCGAGCTGGTCCCGCGGCGCGGCGCTCGACCTGCTGGCCGACCCCGAAAAATGGGTCGCGCATTTCGACCAGGAATGGCGCCGGCGCCAGGCCGACGACTGGCGCCAGCATCACGCCTACCTCGGCCGGATGCGCGAGCGCATTGCAGCGCTGGCCGAGAGCGCGGGCCGGCACAACGCCAACGAGATGGTGGAGTGGGCCGACCTTGAGCGCCGTTTCGATGCCCGCGCCGAGGTGCGCGAACGCTACGAGCGCGCGCTGAAGCACACGCCCGACCACGCGGGGGCGCTGCGCGGCCTGGTTCAGACCCTGCCGGTGACCGAGCGCGCGGCCGGTCTGGCGCTGCTGGAGCAACTGCACGCGTCCGACGCGCCGAGCCGCTGGTGGGCAGCCCAGCATGCGGTGGAATCGCTTGAAAACCCCGATGCCGGCAGCTACGACGAGGCCGCCCTCAAGCACTGGCGGGCCCGGCGCAAGGAGGCCGAGGAGGCCGAGCGCCGCGCCTGGGAGGAAATCGTCGACACGCCGTTCTTCAGCCAGATCAGCCGGCACGACCTCAGCGAGTTCGAGCTGGGCGAGTTGCGGGCCGACCTGCTGCGGTGCAAGCCCGCCACACGGGCCTGGCTGGTGCGCAAGAACCTGCGCGAGTTCCGCTGGCGGCGCGCCTATATCGTTTTCATCGAGCTGCCGGAACTGGACGACGAGGAGCGCTACCACCTGTGCCGCGCGCTGGAACGCTCGCTCAGCCTGCCGGGCATCGCGCTGGTGCTGTGGGCCGGCTACTCGCCCACGCTGGAAGAAATCGAACGCCAGACCTTCGGCATCACCTGGGCGCGCGGCAGCGTCTAACCCCGCGGCGGCCGGTGGGCCAATGGGACAATCGGCCGATGCACCCCAAAGCCCTGTTGGAGGCGACCGCCGATCTGGTCGGCCTTGTCCTGAAATTCGATCACCCCGCCGATGCGGTCGTCGCGCGCTTCTTTCGCGAGCACCGCGAGTTCGGCCCGCGCGAGCGCACCACGCTGGCCGAGACCGTCTACGCCGTACTGCGCAAGAAACTGCTGTTCGACCACCTGTCGCCTTCCGGCACGGGCTCGAAGGAGCGCCGCATGGCGATTCTGGGCTTTCCCGGTCCGCGCGATTTCTTGAAGAGCGCGCTCAACGATGTCGAAAAGCGCTGGCTCGACAACTGCGACGCGGTGAACGAGGCCGACCTGCTGGAGCGCCATCGCCACAACCTGCCCGAGTGGCTGGTGACGCCGCTCAAGGCCCAGCTCGGCACCGGCTTCTGGCCGCTGGTCGAAAGCCTGCAGCAGCCGGCACCGCTGGATCTGCGGGTGAACGCGTTGAACGAGAAGCGCGCCGACGTCCAGAAGGAACTCAAGCTGGCGGGCATTCCCGTCAAGGCGACGCCGTTTTCGCCGTGGGGCCTGCGCGTCGACGGCAAGCCGAACCTCAACAAGCTCGACGCATTTGCGCGCGGCGCGGTCGAGGTGCAGGACGAGGGGTCGCAGTTGCTCGCGCTGCTGCTGGATGCCAAGCGCGGCGAGATGGTGGTCGACTTTTGCGCCGGGGCGGGCGGCAAGACGCTGGCCATCGGCGCCAGCATGCGCAACACCGGCCGGCTCTACGCTTTCGACACTTCCGCTCATCGACTCGATGCGCTGAAGCCGCGGCTCGCGCGCAGCAAGCTGTCGAACGTGCATCCGGCCGCCATCGCACACGAGCGCGACGACCGGATCAAGCGGCTGGCCGGCAAGATCGACCGGGTGCTGGTCGACGCGCCCTGCTCAGGCCTGGGTACGCTGCGGCGCAATCCGGATCTCAAATGGCGCCAGTCGCCCCAATCCGTGCAGGAACTGACCGTCACCCAAACGGCAATCCTGCAGAGCGCGGCGCGGCTGGTGAAGCCCGGCGGCCGGCTGGTTTACGCCACCTGCAGCGTATTGCCGGAAGAGAACGAGGCTATCGCCGAGGCCTTTTCGGCCGCCCATCCCGATTTCGTGCCGCAGCAGGCCGGCGAACTGCTGGCCGGCCTCAAGGTCGAGGGTGCGCCGGATCTGTGCGTCGGTGGCGAGGGTGGCGCGCGCTACCTGCGTCTCTGGCCGCACCGACACGCCACCGACGGTTTCTTTGCCGCCATTTGGAACCGTGTGTAGGTGGAAGGCTCCAAAGAACAGGAAAACTTGCGATCTATCAAGGATTTAGCCCCCTTTTCGGGGTCGAACCCTTAAAATTGGAGGTTACCTGAAGGCTGCACCTTCGTGCGGCCATGGAGTACCTGACTCAATGTTTCTTCCTGACTCTACCGTTCTGAATGCGGCCATCGACTGGCTCGGACACGGCTTGTGGGATCTCACCTGGTGGCAGGTCGTGTTGTACACGCTCGTCACCACGCACATCACGATCGCCGCGGTCACGATTTTCCTGCACCGCACGCAAACGCACCGGGCCATGGATCTCGGGGCGATCCCGTCGCATTTCTTCCGCTTCTGGCTGTGGCTCGGCACCGGCATGGTGACCAAGGAATGGGTGGCCATCCACCGCAAGCACCACGCCAAGTGCGAAACCGAAGAAGACCCGCACAGCCCGCAAGTCAAGGGCATCGATGAAGTGCTTTGGCGCGGCGCCGAGCTGTACCGCGCCGAGTCGAAGAACAAGGAAACGATGGAGCGCTACGGGCACGGTACGCCCGACGACTGGATCGAGCGCAACCTGTATACCCGCTACAGCTGGCAAGGCGTGGGCGTGATGCTGGTAATCAACCTGGCCCTGTTCGGCGCACTCGGCATGGCCGTGTGGGCGGTCCAGATGCTCTGGATCCCGATCACGGCTGCCGGCATCATCAACGGCATCGGCCACTACTGGGGCTACCGCAACTTCGAAGCGCCGGATGCGAGCCGCAATGTTTCTCCCTGGGGCCTGATCATTGGCGGTGAAGAGTTGCACAACAACCATCACACCTACCCGACGTCGGCCAAGTTCTCGGTCAAGAAGTACGAGTTCGACATCGGCTGGGTCTACATCCAGATGATGCAGAAAATCGGCTGGGCCAAGGTCAAGAAGGTGCCGCCGAAGATGCAGATGGGCGACATCCAGCCGGTGGCCGACCAGAAAACGCTGGAAGCAGTCATCGCGAACCGCTACGAAGTGATGGCCGGTTACGCGCGCGAAATGCGCCGCACCGCCAAGGGCGAACTGGCGCTGCTCAAGGCAAAGGGTGCCGATCTGTCGGTGCTGAAGTCCGCCAATCGCTGGCTGCACCGCGACGACGACAAGGTGCCTGCGGCTGCCCGTCCGAGCCTGGTTCAGGCTCGCCAGGCCCATCCGGTGCTCGACAAGATGGTCACGATGCGCGAAGAGCTGCGTCAGCTCTGGCTCAACACTTCGCAATCGCGCGAGCAACTGGCTGCCGATCTGGCCGCCTGGTGCCATCGCGCCGAGGCGAGTGGTATCTCGGCGCTGCGCGAATTCTCGATCCGCCTGCGGGCTGCACGAGGCTAATCGCACACAACGCACGCTCGCGCCCAGGTTGCCCGCACTTCGTGTCGGGCGCCCACCCCCTACCCGGGGTAACACCGGCGGTCCGGCGAAGCCGGTTCCGCGGTGTTCCACCAACAAAATCCTCGCCAACAAAAAACCCGCTGGATCGCAGCGGGTTTTTTTATGGATCGCGCTGAATTACTTCAGCTTGATTTCCTTGTATTCGACGTGCTTGCGCGCCTTCGGGTCGAACTTCATGATCGACATCTTTTCAGGCATCGTCTTCTTGTTCTTGCTGGTCGTGTAGAAGTGGCCGGTACCCGCGGTGGATTCCAGCTTGATCTTTTCGCGTCCGCCTTTGCTCGTTGCCATGATTCAGCTCCTTAAGCTTGGCCGCGTGCGCGCAGGTCTGCGAGCACGGCGTCGATGCCGTTCTTGTCGATCAGGCGCAGGGCGGCGCTCGAAACGCGCAGACGCACCCAACGGTTTTCTGTTTCGACCCAGAAACGACGGTATTGCAGGTTCGGCAGGAACCGGCGCTTGGTTTTGTTGTTGGCGTGGGAAACATTGTTCCCGACCATCGGGCCTTTGCCCGTGACTTCACATACGCGTGCCATGTGGACACTTCTTTCATAAACAGCCGGCACCCGATAGGCCCGGAGGCCTTCGCGACAGGAGTGTCGCGGGGTGTTTTGCAGCTTGACCTCGCCAGAAACGGGTGGCGGTACCCCGGCCGAATTCGGCAAAGCCTAGGATTATAGCCCGGGCCGGCCGGGTTGCAGCTTATTCCTGTTCAAGGAAGCGCTGCGCGTCGAGCGCCGCCATGCAGCCGGTGCCCGCGCTGGTGATCGCCTGGCGATAGATGTTGTCCTGCACGTCGCCGGCGGCGAAGACGCCGGGCACGCTGGTCATGGTCGCAAAGCCCTGTAGGCCCGAGCGCGTGATGATGTAGCCGCCCTTCATGTCGAGCTGGCCTTCGAAGATGTCGGTGTTCGGATGGTGGCCGATCGCGATGAAGCAGCCCTTGAGGGCGATGTCTTCGGTGGCGCCGGTCAGCGTGCTCTTCAGCCGGATGCCCGTGACACCCGTGGCGTCGCCCAGAACTTCTTCCAGCGTGTTGTGCACCTTGAGTTCGATCTTGCCTTCGGCCGCTTTCTCGTTGAGCTTGTCGACCAGGATCGGCTCGGCCTTGAACTTGTCGCGCCGGTGCACCAGCGTGACCTTGCGCGCGATGTTCGAGAGATAGAGCGCTTCTTCAACGGCCGTGTTGCCGCCACCGACCACGCAAACTTCCTGGTCGCGGTAGAAAAAGCCATCGCAGGTGGCACAGCCCGAGACCCCGCGGCCCATGAAGGTCTGCTCGGACGGCAGGCCCAGGTATTTGGCCGAGGCGCCGGTCGCGATGATGAGTGCATCGCAGGTGTAGGTGCCGCTGTCGCCGCTCAGTGTGAAGGGGCGCTTGCTGAAGTCGACCTTGTCGATGTGGTCGAACACGATCTGCGTCTTGAAGCGCTCGGCATGTTCCAGAAAACGCTGCATGAGTTCGGGCCCCTGCACGCCTTGCACATCGGCCGGCCAGTTGTCGACTTCGGTCGTCGTCATGAGCTGGCCGCCTTGAGCCATGCCGGTGATGAGAAGGGGTTGGAGGTTGGCGCGGGCCGCGTAGACGGCCGCCGTGTAGCCGGCGGGGCCGGAGCCAAGGATCAAAACCTTGGCGTGTTGGGTCGATGACATGGTAGAAAGCCTATGGGTTGCACCGCCTCAGCGTGTACATTTTCGAGGGTGATAGCAGGAGTATCACCGTTCGGTTCAAACCGGACGTGGTGGTGTTTTCAATGCGCGAGATTGTATGAATCCATTGGTTTTCAACTTCGAGCGACTTCCGGGGATGATGAATGTCAATGCTTTCGAACCTTGAACTGCTGCGGCGCGTGCCGTTGTTCGCCGCACTGACGCCCACGCAGTCGGCGAGTATTGCCGACGCGATCGTCAAGAAGCGCTTCAAGCGCGCCGAAGTCGTGGTCGAACAAGGCAAGAAGTCCGACGCGCTCTACATCATCCTGACCGGGCGCGCACGCGTGATGAGCACCGACAGCCGCGGCCGCGAGGTGATCCTTGCCACGCTGCAGCCGGGCGACTACATCGGCGAGATGAGCCTGATCGACGACGAACCCCACTCGGCAACGGTGCGCACCGAGCTTCAGACCGACGTGCTGACGCTGGGCCGCGAAGCCTTTTCGCGCTGCCTGCCTGAGAACTCGTCGATGGCGCACAACATCATGCGCGGCCTGGTGCAGCGTCTTCGGCACGCGGATCGCAAGATCGAATCGCTCGCGTTGATGGATGTCTACGGCCGCGTTGCGCGCTCGTTGCTCGAATTTGCCGTGGACGATGGCGCCGGCAATCTCAAGGTGCGCGACAAGATCTCGCGCCAGGATCTGGCCAAGATGGTCGGTGCCTCCCGCGAGATGGTGAGCCGGGTCATGAAGGATCTCGAGGAGCGTGGCTTCGTCCAGACGCAGGCCGACGGCTCGATGATCGTCAAGGATCGGCTCTCATCGCTCACCTGATGGTTCGGCCGGCCGCGTCCCCGCGTGCCCGACTGTCTGTCCGCGGCGCTGACAACGCGGCCGCGCCTGTTTCCGTTAATGTGACTGAGCGCTGCCCGCACGTTGGTGCGCGATGGCGGCTTTGCTTTCCATGACCTATTCGCTCAATACCCTCCAATCCTCCACGGTGGCCGACGGCCAGCCTGTGCGCCTGCGGGCAATGCGCTTCGCGCACGAGATCACGCTGATCGCCGGCTTCGCCGTGTTGCTGTTCTGGCTGCTCTCGATGTTCAGCTACACGCCCTCGGACGCCGCATGGTCCACGTCGGGCACGGGTGGCGAAGTCAAGAACTGGGGCGGACGCCTCGGCGCATGGATCGCCGACGGCAGCTATTTCCTGGCCGGCTACTCGGTCTGGTGGTGCTTTGCCGCAGGGGTGCGCGTCTGGCTTTCGTCGCTGGCCGGCTGGCTGCGTGGCGGCGACGCTGCACCGGTCGACGTGCCGCCGCCGGGCCGCTTCAATCGCAGCCGTCTCGCGTTCTGGTTCGGCCTGCTGCTGCTGCTGGCGGCCAGCGCCATGCTCGAATGGTCGCGTCTCTACCGCCTCGAGTTCCGGCTGCCGGGCCACGGCGGCGGCGTGCTTGGGTATTTCGTCGGGCCGCTGAGCGTCAAGTGGATCGGCTTCACCGGCTCGGCGCTGATCGCCATCGCGGCCGGTGTGATTGGCTCGGCGCTGGTGTTCCGTTTTTCTTGGACGCACCTGGCCGAGCGGATCGGCGCACGCGTCTATTCGCTGTTCGAGCTGCGCCGCGAGAAGCGCGAGATCGCCGAAGACATCGCGCTCGGCAAGAAAGCGGTGCGCGAGCGGCGAGAGCTCGCCTCCGACGAGCGCGAATTGCAACCCGATGGCGTCGAGGCGCCCGACGAGGAACTGCGCATCGATCCGCGCCCGAAGCGGCGCCCGGCCTCGCCGCCAGTGCAGATCGAGCCGGCCATGACCGAGGTGCCCAAGAGCGATCGCGTCGCCAAGGAGCGCCAGAAGCCGCTTTTCCGCGAGCTGCCCGACAGCAAGCTGCCGCAGGTCGATTTGCTCGACGCGGCGCAGGTGCGGCAGGAAACCGTGTCGCCCGACACGCTCGAGATGACCTCGCGCATGATCGAGAAGAAGCTCAAGGACTTCGGCGTCGAAGTGCGTGTGGTGCTGGCGTCGCCGGGCCCAGTGATCACGCGCTACGAAATCGAACCCGCCACCGGCGTCAAGGGTTCGCAGATAGTCGGGCTGGCCAAGGATCTGGCGCGCTCGCTCTCGCTGGTGTCGATCCGCGTGGTTGAAACCATCCCCGGCAAGAACTACATGGCGCTCGAACTGCCGAACGCCAAGCGGCAGTCGATCAAGCTGAGCGAGATCCTTGGCTCGCAGGTCTACAACGAGGGCAAGTCGATGCTCACGATGGGCCTGGGCAAGGACATCATCGGCAATCCGATCGTGGCCGACCTGGCCAAGATGCCGCACGTGCTGGTCGCCGGCACCACCGGTTCGGGCAAGTCGGTCGGCATCAACGCGATGATCCTGAGCCTGCTCTACAAGGCCGAGGCGCGCGATGTGCGCCTGCTCATGATCGACCCGAAGATGCTCGAGATGTCGGTCTACGAAGGCATCCCGCACCTGCTGGCACCGGTGGTCACCGACATGCGCCAGGCCGCGCATGGCCTCAACTGGTGCGTGGCCGAAATGGAGCGCCGCTACAAGCTCATGAGCAAGCTCGGCGTGCGCAACCTGGCCGGCTACAACACCAAGATCGACGAAGCCAAGGCGCGCGAAGAGTTTGTCTACAACCCGTTCAGCCTGACGCCCGATTCGCCCGAGCCGCTGCAGCGCGAGCCACATATCGTGGTGGTGATCGACGAACTGGCCGACCTGATGATGGTGGTCGGCAAGAAGATCGAAGAACTGATCGCCCGCCTGGCGCAGAAGGCGCGCGCCGCCGGCATCCACCTGATCCTGGCAACGCAGCGCCCGAGCGTCGATGTGATCACCGGCCTGATCAAGGCCAACATCCCGACCCGTATCGCATTCCAGGTGTCCAGCAAGATCGACTCGCGCACCATCCTCGACCAGATGGGCGCCGAGGCACTGCTCGGCATGGGCGACATGCTTTACATGCCGAGTGGTACAGGGTTGCCAATTCGCGTGCATGGTGCGTTCGTGAGCGACGAGGAAGTGCACCGCGTGGTGGCCTACCTGAAGAGCCAGGGCGCGCCCGACTACATCGACGGTGTGCTGGAAGGCGGAACCGTCGACGGCGAAGGCGATCTGATGGGTGAAGGCGGCAGCGACGCGGAGAAAGACCCGATGTACGACCAGGCGGTCGAAGTCGTGCTCAAGAACCGCAAGGCCAGCATTTCGCTGGTGCAGCGCCACCTGAAGATCGGCTACAACCGCGCCGCGCGGCTGGTCGAAGACATGGAAAAAGCCGGGCTGGTCAGTGCCATGAGTGGCAGCGGCCAGCGCGAGATCCTGGTGCCCGCGCGCGCCGAGTGATCGAAAAGGGAACCTGAATGAAGAAGCAGTTTGTGGTCGCGATGGTGTGGGTGCTGGCAGCCGGCGGCGCCTGGGCCGGCGGCATGGAAAGCCTTGAAGCTTTCGTCAAGAACGTGAAGTCCGGCCGCGCCGATTTCACCCAGACCGTGACCGCGCCTTCGAAGGATGGCCAGCCTTCGCGCGTCAAGACCTCGACCGGCACCTTCGAATTCCAGCGGCCCGGAAAATTCAAGTTCGACTACCAGAAGCCCTTTGCGCAGACCATCGTGGCGGACGGCAAGACGCTGTGGCTCTACGACTCCGACCTGAACCAGGTCACGCAACGGGCCCAGGCACAGGCGCTCGGCTCGACGCCTGCTGCGCTGATCGCGGCGGCGCCCGACCTGCGCGCGTTGCAGGCCGACTTCGCGCTGGAAGGCGCCCCTGCGCGTGACGGCATCGAGTGGGTCAAGGCCACGCCGAAGAACAAGGATGGCCAGTTGCAAAGCGTGCTGGTCGGTTTTCAGGGCGAAGGCCTGGCCGCGCTCGAAATTCTCGACAGCTTCGGCCAGCGCTCCGTGCTCAAGTTCGGCAAGGTCGAGGTCAACCCCGCGCTCGGCGCCAGCACCTTCGTCTTCAAGGCGCCTGCGGGTGCCGACGTGCTCAAGCAGTAAGCACCGCAGGAGCTGTCAGAAAGATAGCTTCTCACGCAGGTGGTACGGGCGCCGCACCCACTTTTGCCTTGTAACTTTTCCGATCGATGGCTTCCACCCCGCACCAGCCGCTTGCCGAACGCCTCCGCCCCCGCACGCTGGGCGAGGTGATCGGGCAGCAGCACCTGCTGGGGCCGGGCATGTCGCTGCGCATTGCATTCGAATCGGGTCAGCCGCATTCCTGCATCCTCTGGGGGCCACCGGGCACCGGCAAGACCACGATCGCGCGGCTCATGGCCGATGCCTTCGACGCGCAGTTCCTCAGCATCAGCGCGGTGCTCGGCGGGGTGAAAGACATCCGCGACGCCGTGGAGCGTGCCACCGCTGCGCGCGACGGCCTGGAGCAGCGCCGCACCATCGTCTTCGTCGATGAAGTGCACCGCTTCAACAAAAGCCAGCAGGACGCGTTCCTGCCGCACGTGGAATCGGGCCTTTTCACCTTCATCGGCGCGACCACCGAGAACCCTTCGTTCGAAGTCAATTCGGCGCTGTTGTCGCGCGCCGCGGTGTATGTGCTGCAGCCGCTCAACGAAGACGACCTCCGGCAGATCGTCACGCGCGCGCAAGGCATCAACGCAGTGCCCGCCATCGCCGGCACGGCGGTCGACCGGCTGGTGGCCTATGCCGACGGCGATGCGCGCCGTCTGCTCAACACGCTCGAAACCCTGGCCGTCGCGGCGTCCGCCGAAAAGCTCGCCGAGATCAACGACGAGTGGCTGCTGCGCGTGCTCGGTGAGCGCATGCGCCGCTACGACAAGGGCGGCGAGCAGTTCTACGACACCATCAGCGCCCTGCACAAATCGGTGCGCGGCAGCGACCCCGACGCGTCGCTCTACTGGTTCGTGCGCATGCTCGATGGCGGCGCCGATCCGCGCTACATGGCGCGCCGGCTGGTGCGCATGGCCAGCGAGGACATCGGCCTGGCCGACCCGCGCGCCCTGCGGCTCGCCCTCGATGCCGCCGAGGTGTACGAGCGGCTCGGCACGCCCGAGGGCGAGCTGGCGCTGGCCGAGTGCGTGATCTACCTTGCGATGGCACCCAAGTCGAACGCGGTCTACAAGGCCTACAACGACGTGCGCGCGCTGATCAAGAAAGACGGCACGCGGCCGGTGCCCATGCACCTGCGCAATGCACCGACGAAGCTCATGAAGGAGCTCGACTACGGCCGTGGCTACCGCTACGCGCACGACGAGGAGGGCGGCTTCGCGGCCGGCGAGCGCTACCTGCCCGACGGGCTGGAAGCGCAGCGCTTCTATGAGCCGGTCGAACGCGGCCTCGAAATCCGCATTGCCGAAAAGCTGCGCGAGCTGCGTCGCCTGAACAAAAAAGACGGCGATTGAATGCCTGGGTGCAGCCCGCGCTCATGCCGTGCATGGGCGCAAGCAAAAACAGCATGAGACAGAACGGGTAAACCCGGGTAAGCGCGCACCGATTCGGTGAAGGCCCGTGACTACAATCCCGCCCACTCATTGGCCAACCCCCTTGGTTGGCTGACTTTTTGCTAGTCAGATGCATGGCACCGGATCGGTGCCGTGGACGGCGAACTGCACCAGCATCGGTGCATCAAACGGGGGATCTCTCTATGGAAATATTGCTGCAGCAGATCATCAACGGTCTGGTTCTCGGCAGCATGTATGCCTTGATAGCCTTGGGCTACACCATGGTGTACGGCATCATCAACCTGATCAACTTTGCACACGGCGAAGTGCTGATGGTGGGCGCTCTGACGAGCTGGACCATCATCGGCCTCATGAAGGAAGGGATGCCCGGCACGCCGGGCTGGCTGATCCTGCTGATCGCGCTGATCATTGCCTGCGTGGTCGCTGCCACGCTCAATTTCGTGATCGAAAAAGTGGCCTACCGGCCGCTGCGCAACAGCCCCAAGCTGGCGCCGCTTATCACGGCCATCGGCATGTCGATCCTGCTGCAGACACTGGCCATGATCATCTGGCGCCCGACCAACAAGGCCTATCCGACCTTGCTGCCGAGCGAATCGATCATCGTCGGCGGCGCCGCGATTTCGCCGACGCAGATCATGATCCTCGTGGTCACCGCCATCTCGCTCGCCATCCTCACCTGGCTGGTCAACTACACCAAGCTCGGCCGCGCGATGCGGGCCACGGCAGAGAACCCGCGCGTCGCCTCGCTCATGGGCATCCGGCCCGACATGGTGATCTCGGCCACCTTCATCATCGGCGCCGTGCTGGCGGCCATCGCCGGCGTGATGTACGCCTCCAACTACGGCATCGCGCAGCACGCGATGGGCTTCGGCCCCGGTCTCAAGGCCTTCACGGCCGCGGTGTTCGGCGGCATCGGCAACCTGGCCGGCGCGGTCGTTGGCGGCATCCTGCTCGGGCTGATCGAAGCGATCGGCGCCGGCTACCTCGGCACCGTCACCGGCGGCGTGCTGGGCAGCCAGCACAGCGACATCTTTGCCTTCGTCATCCTGATCCTCACGCTCACGGTGCGGCCGTCCGGCCTGCTCGGCGAGCGCGTGGCGGACCGTGCCTGAAGGAGCAGCCATCATGAAAAAGAACATCGTCTGGTTCCTGATCGCCGCAGTCGGCCTGCTGGTGCTGCCGCTGCTGCTGCAAACCCAGGGCAATGCCTGGGTTCGCATCGTCGACATCGCGCTGCTCTACGTGCTGCTGTCGCTCGGCCTCAACATCGTGGTCGGCTACGCCGGCCTGCTCGACCTCGGGTATGTGGCCTTCTTTGCGATCGGGGCCTACCTGTTCGCATTGCTCGGCTCGCCGCACCTGACCGACACCTTCCCGGCCATCAAGGCCATGTTCCCGAACGGGCTGCACATCTCGGTGTTCGTAGTGGTGCCGCTGGCGCTGGTGCTGGCCGGGATGTTCGGGGTGCTGCTCGGCGCGCCGACGCTGCGGTTGCGCGGCGACTACCTGGCGATCGTGACGCTCGGCTTCGGTGAAATCATCCGCGTGTTCCTGAACACGCTCGACCACCCGGTCAACGTGACCAACGGCCCCAAGGGCCTCGATGCGATCGACCCCATCCACTTCCTGGGCGTGAACCTCGGCCGGCCCCTGAAGCTGGGCGACTACACCATCTCGTCGGTGTCGCTCTACTACTACCTGTTCCTCGCGCTGGTGATCTTCACGGTGATCATTTCCCATCGCCTGCAGCTGTCGCGCGTCGGGCGCGCCTGGATGGCGATTCGTGAAGACGAGATCGCCGCCAAGGCGATGGGCATCAACACCCGCAACATGAAGCTGCTGGCCTTCGGCATGGGCGCCAGTTTCGGCGGCGTGTCGGGCGCGATGTTCGCGGCCTTCCAGAGCTTCGTGTCGCCCGAGTCCTTCAGCCTGATGGAGTCGGTGATGATCGTCGCGATGGTGGTGCTGGGCGGCATCGGCCACCTGCCGGGCGTGATTCTTGGGGCCGTGCTGCTGTCGGCCTTGCCCGAAGTGCTGCGCTACGTGGCCGGCCCGCTGCAGTCGATGACCGATGGCCGGCTCGACGCCTCGATCCTGCGGCAGTTGTTCATCGCGCTCGCCATGATTGTGATCATGCTGGTGCGTCCGCGCGGCCTCTGGCCTTCGCCGGAGCACGGCAAGGTGCGCAAGGGTGCACCGGCGGCACCGCCGCCTCCCGGGGGCGGAGCACCGGCCGACGCAGTGCCGGGCGAAGCTTCGCGTCCGATGTCGATCAACCCTTGAGCGGCAAAGGAACATCACAAAATGACTGAAACCATTCTCGACGTCCGCGGCATCTCCAAGCGCTTCGGCGGGCTGCAGGCCCTGTCGGACGTCGGCATCACCATCAAGCGCGGCCAGGTGTACGGACTGATCGGCCCGAACGGCGCCGGCAAGACCACTTTCTTCAACGTGATCACCGGGCTCTACACGCCCGACAGCGGCACCTTCGAGCTGGCCGGCAAGCCCTACAAGCCGACGGCCGTGCACGAGGTCGCCAAGGCCGGCATCGCACGCACTTTCCAGAACATCCGCCTGTTCGCCGACATGACGGCGCTCGAGAACGTGATGGTCGGACGCCACATCCGAACCCATTCGGGCGTGATCGGCGCGATCCTGCGCACCAGCAGCTTCAAGGCCGAAGAGGCCGCGATCAAGAAGCGCGCGCAGGAGTTGCTCGACTATGTGGGCGTCGGCAAGTACGCCGACTTCAAGGCCCGCACCCTGAGCTACGGCGACCAGCGTCGGCTCGAAATTGCACGCGCACTGGCCACCGACCCGCAACTCATCGCGCTCGACGAGCCGGCCGCCGGGATGAACGCCACCGAGAAGATGCAGCTGCGCGAGCTGATCAGCCGCATCCGCGCCGACAACCGCACGGTGCTGATCATCGAACACGACGTGAAACTCGTGATGGGCCTGTGCGACCGCCTGACGGTGCTCGACTACGGCAAACAGATTGCCGAAGGCATCCCGGCCGACGTGCAGAAGAACGAAAAAGTGATCGAGGCGTACCTCGGCACTGGAGGACATTGAGATGAGCACCGAAACATTGACTCCCCCGGTAAAGACAGCCAACAGCGCTACCGGCAAGGTGCTGCTCAAGGTCAGCGGCCTCAAGGTCGGCTACGGCGGCATCCAGGCCGTCAAGGGCGTGGACTTCGAAGTGCACGAAGGCGAACTGGTCTCGCTGATCGGCTCCAATGGCGCCGGCAAGACCACCACCATGAAAGCCGTCACCGGCACGCTGCCCTCGTCGGCGGGCGAGGTCGAGTTCATGGGCCGCAGCATCAAGGGGCGCGGTGCCTGGGATCTGGTGGGCGAGGGGCTGGTGATGGTGCCGGAAGGCCGCGGCGTGTTCACGCGCATGACGATCACCGAAAACCTGCAGATCGGCGCCTACATCCGCAACGACAAGGACGAGATCGCGAAGGACATGGAACGCGTCTTCGCGACATTCCCGCGGCTGAAGGAGCGCGCCACGCAGCTGGCGGGCACCATGTCCGGCGGCGAACAGCAAATGCTCGCCATGGGCCGCGCGCTGATGGCGCGCCCCAAGGTGCTGCTGCTGGACGAGCCCACCATGGGCCTGTCGCCGATCATGTGCGACAAGATCTTCGAGGTGGTGCAGACGGTGGCGGCGCAGGGTGTCACCATCCTCTTGGTCGAGCAGAACGCCAACCGCGCGCTGCAACTGGCCGATCGCGGCTACGTGATGGAGTCGGGGCTCATCACGATGAGCGGCGACGCCAAGATCATGCTCAACGACCCGAAGGTGCGCGCGGCGTACCTTGGGGAGTAACCCCCAGTCTTCGCGCACTTCGTGTCGCTTCGCCAACCCCCTTGCAGGGGGCAACACCAGCGGCCCGGCGGAGCCGGTTCCGCGGTGTTTCGCGAAGGGGCCGGGCTTCGCCGGCCTCGGATTCGGATTCGGATTCGGGGTCAGTCCACCTTCGCTCCGGTGGCTTTCACGACCTTTTCGTACTTGGCCAGCTCGCTCTTCATGAACGCGCCGAACTGTTCCGGCGAGTTGCCCACCGGCTCGGCCAGCAGGGTGCCGAAACGGGTCTTCGTTTCAGACGCGTTGAGCGCCGCAACGAAGGCCTGATTCAGCTTCGCCACCACATCGGCCGGCGTGCCGGCCGGGGCAACCAGGCCCCACCAGGTGTCGATCGCAAAGCCCTTGAGCGTGTCGGCCACAGGCGGAACATCCGGCAGTGCATTGCTGCGCTGCGCTGTGGTCACGGCAATCGCTTTCAGTTTGCCGGAGCGGATGTTCGGTGCAGCGGTCGCGAGGTTGTCGAAGTTGAAGTCCACCTGGCCCGACAGCAGCGCAAGCTGCGCCGGGTTGCCGCCGTTGTAGGGAATGTGCAGCGCGAAGATGCCCGCTTCCTTCTTGAACATCTCGCCCGCGAGATGACCGGCGCTGCCGTTGCCGCCGCTGCCGTAGTTGAGCTTGCCAGGGTTTTTCTTCGCGTAGGCGATCAGCTCGGCGACGTTGTGGATCTTGAGGCGTTCGGCGGTTTCGGCGTTCATCACCAGCACGTTCGGCACACGCACCATCTGCGTGATCGGCGCGAAGTCGCTCGCCGCGTTGAACGGCATCCTGCTGTACAGCCACGGGTTCACCGCGTGGGTGGCCGTGGCCGCGATGCCGATGGTCAGGCCGTCGGGCGCGGCCTTGGCCACCGTGTCGGCGCCGATGTTGCCGCCGGCGCCGGGCTTGTTGTCGATGATCACGGTGCCGAGCGAGTCGCGCACGCGCTCGGCCAGCGCGCGCGCGGTGACGTCGATCGGGCCGCCGGCCGCGTAGGGCACGATCAGCCGGATCGGGCGCTGCTGCGCGCTAGCCTGGCCGACAGCCGCCAGCAGTGCAGCGCCGGCAGCCAGCGCGAAGAAGAGGCGTCTCGTTTTCATGGTGCTTGTCTCAGGGCTGGGCCTTGTCGGCCTCTGTGGTGAAGGCGTCTGCAAAGAATTCTTCTTCGGGAAGGCCGGCTGCGGCCACGTAGTCGCGCTTGGCCGAGTCGACGACGATCGGTGCGCCGCAGGCATAGACCTGGTGGCCCGAGAGGTCGGCAATGTCTTCCAGCACCGCGCGGTGCACGAAGCCGGTTCGACCCGTCCAGTTGTCTTCGGGCACGGCGTTGGAGACCACCGGCACATAGCGCAGGTTCGGCAACTCGGCCAGGTGCTCGCGCACCCAGTCGTCCATGTAGAGGTCTTCGGGCCGGCGGCCGCCCCAGTACAGCACGACCGGCCGGTCGATACCCTTGAACTTCATGTGCTCCAGCAGCGCCTTGATCGGCGCGAAGCCGGTGCCCGAGGCGAGCAGCACCACCGGCTTGTCGGAATCCTCGCGCAGGAAGAAGCTGCCATACGGCCCCTCGATGCGAAGGATCTCTTTTTCCTTCATCGCGCCGAACACATGGTCGGTGAACTTGCCGCCGGGTAGATGCCGGATGTGCAGTTCGAGCCCGGTGCCGGGCTCGCCCAGCGTGTGCGGCGCATTGGCCATGGAGTAGCTGCGGCGTGCGCCGTCGCGCAGGATGAACTCCACATACTGGCCGGCATGGAACTGCAGCGGCTCGCCGGCCGGCAGTTGCAGGCGCAGCCGCACCACGTCGTGCGACATCTTCTGCAGCGCCAGCACCCGCGCCGGCATCTTGCGGATCGGGTGCGCACCGGCTTCGGTAACCTGGCGCGATTCGAGCACCACGTCACTCAGGGCGCGGGCGCGGCAGGTCAGGATGAGGCCGTCGAGCTCTTCTGCGGCGCTCAGGGCCTTGCTCTGATGCGGATCCAGCGTGACCTCGCCCGACAGCTTGCGGCACTTGCAGGAGCCGCAGGCGCCGTCCTTGCAGCCATAGGGCAAGCCCACGCCCTGGCGGATGCCGGCCGAGAGAATCGTCTCGTCGCCGACTGACGTGAAATGGCGCCCGCTCGGCTCGACCGTGATGTGAAAGCCCGCTTCGTGCGGGGCTGGGCTTGTCATGGGTATTCTTGGGCTCGCGAAAAGGAACCGAATTTTGCCCTCAAACCAGAGCCCCCTCGGCGCGCTGCCGGCGCGCTTCCGGCGCGAACGCCTGCTGATCGTGGGTTGCGGCGACGTCGGCCTGCGTGCGGCGCACGTGCTGCGCGGGCGCCTGCAGCTGATCGCGCTGACGTCTTCGACCGGCAAGCTGCAGCGCCTGCGCGATGCGGGCGTGACGCCACTGGTCGGCAACCTCGACGCGCCGGCCACCTTGCGGCGGCTGGCCGGCATCGCCACGCGCGTGCTGCATCTGGCACCGCCCGCGCGCGAGGAGGGCGCGCAATGGTGGCGCGATGCGCGCACCACGGCGCTGGTACGCGCACTGGCGCGGCGCAGCCTGCCGGCGGCACTGGTCTACGGCTCCACCAGCGGGGTGTACGGCGACTGCGGCGGCGCGCTGGTCAGCGAAACGCGCCCGGTGCGGCCCGCCACCCCGCGCGCGCACCGTCGCGTCGATGCCGAGCGCGCGGTGCGCTGGTTCGGCCGCCTGGGCCCGGCCGCGCGCGTGCTGCGCATTCCGGGCATCTATGCGCCGGATCGCGAAGGCGGCACGCCGCGCGAGCGCCTCAAGAAAGGCACGCCGGTGCTGCGGCGCGAGGACGACGTCTACACCAACCACATCCATGCCGACGACCTGGCGCGCGCCTGCGTGGCCGCACTGTGGCGCGGCGGCCCGCAGCGCGTGTTTCACGTCAGCGACGACAGCGACATCAAGATGGGCGACTACATCGACCTGGCCGCTGACCTCTACGGCATGGCGCGCCCGCCGAGGCTCGCGCGCGACGATGCGCAGCAACAGTTGCCGCTGCAATTGTTGAGCTTCATGGGCGAATCGCGCCGGCTCGACAACAGCCGCATGAAGCGCGAGTTGCGCGTGCGGCTCGCGCACCCGACGGTGCACACGGGGCTGCGCGAGGAAGCTTGAGCGATCAGGGGAGGGGCCTCTACCGGGGATTCCAGGGATACCGCGGAACCGGCTTCGCCGGTCCGCCGGTATCGCCCCCGGCAGGGGGTTGGCGAAGCGACACGAAGTGCGCGCAGCCTGGGGGCGAGTCAAAGTGTGGTGCCCGGGGCCGGAATCGAACCGGCACACCTTTCGGTGGGGGATTTTGAGTCCCCTGCGTCTACCAATTTCACCACCCGGGCACGGGGGGAAGCCAGCCGGAAATTATGGCACAGTGACCCCCTATGAATTACCCGACGATCGAAGACGCCATAGGCAAGACGCCCCTGGTGGCGCTGCGCCGCATCGAAGCCGCAGAGAACGACAAGCGTGGCAACGTGATCCTCGGCAAGCTCGAAGGCAACAACCCGGCCGGCTCGGTGAAAGATCGGCCCGCGCTTTCCATGATCAAGCGCGCCGAGGAGCGCGGTGAAATCAAGCCCGGCGACACGCTGATCGAAGCCACTTCCGGCAACACCGGCATTGCGCTCGCGATGGCTGCGGCGATCAAGGGCTATCGCATGGTGCTGATCATGCCGGAGGACTTGTCCGTCGAACGCGCCCAGACCATGAAGGCCTTCGGCGCCGAACTCATTCTCACGCCCAAGAGCGGCGGCATGGAGTACGCGCGCGACCTGGCCGACCAGATGGTGGTGCAGGGCAAGGGCCGCGTGCTCGACCAGTTCGCCAACGCCGACAACCCGCGCATCCACTACGAGACCACCGGCCCTGAGATCTGGGACGACACCCAGGGCCGCATCACGCACTTCGTGAGCGCGATGGGCACCACGGGCACCATCACCGGTGTCTCGCACTACCTGAAGGAAAAGAACCCGGCGGTGCGCATCGTCGGCGCGCAGCCCGACGAAGGCTCGCGCATCCCCGGCATCCGCAAATGGCCCGAGGCCTACCTGCCGAAGATCTACGACCCGAGCCGGGTCGACCAGGTCGTCAACGTGAGCCAGGACAACGCGGAGGAGATGTGCCGCCGCCTGGCACGCGAGGAGGGTATTTTCGGGGGCATCTCGGCCGCAGGCGCGCTCTGGGTTGCGTTGGAGATTGCCAGAACGGTGGAGAACGCCACCATCGTGTTCGTCGTTTGCGACCGGGGCGACCGCTATCTGTCGACCGGCGTGTTCCCCGCCTGATCTTTCCGCCCGATTGCACGTCATGTCCGATCCCAAGTTTTGCCAGGTCTGTGCCACCCCGCTCGAATGGATCGAGCTGATGGAAGATGGCGGCGCCAAGGCGCGCCTGCGCTGCCCCGCCTGCGGCCACACGCACTGGAACAACCCGACACCGGTGCTCGCCGCGATCATCGAATACCGCGGCCAGGTGCTGCTGGCGCGCAATGCAGCCTGGTCGCATAAGGCCTATGCGCTGATCACCGGCTTCATGGAGGCCGGCGAAACGCCGCAGGAAGGCATCGCGCGCGAGATCAAGGAAGAAACCAACCTGGAGGCGAGCGAGCTCAACCTGGTCGGCGTCTACGACTTCCAGCGCATGAACCAGATCATCATCGCCTACCACGCGGTGGCCGACGGCGAGGTGCGTCTCTCGCCCGAACTGGTCGACTACAAGCTCTACGACCTGCCGGCGCTCAAGTGCTGGCCGGCCGGCACCGGCTATGCGTTGGCCGACTGGTTGCGCTCGCGCGGCCATGAGCCCAGCTTCATCGAATGGCCGCGCCCGGCGGCGGCACCGGCTGCCTAGAATCGGGCCACCGCCCAAGGACCCCCATGCACATCCACAAAGAGCTCGACACCCGCGGCCTCAACTGCCCGTTGCCGATCCTCAAGGCCAAGAAGGCGCTCAACGAGCTGACCAGCGGCCAGTTGCTCAAGGTGGTGTCTACCGACGCCGGGTCGGTGCGCGACTTCCAGGCCTTTGCCCGCCAGACCGGCAACGACCTGGTCGAGCAGCAAACGCAGGGCACGGACTTCATCCACGTGCTGCGGCGGCGCTGAACGGCCATGCGGCAGCGCGTTGTTGCCGCGCTGGCCGCGGCCGCCCTGTTGGCCTTGGGCGGACTCGCCGCGCTGGTTTTCTGGAGTGACGGGATGCCCCAAGACACCTTGAGCAAACCGGCGCCCGGCGGCACTGTGCCGATCGCCGTGCTTGGCGATTCGCTGAGCCACGCCTACCAGGACAGCATCTTTTTTCCACCGGGCACGCGCGAGCGGGGCGGTGACTTCCACGCCGGCACGCTGCAGTGGACGGAAGCGCTGAGCCGTCTGCGCGGCAATGAAATCGACATGGGCCCGCGGGTCGCCTGGGGCCGGCCGGGCGTGGTGGCGCGCGCGCGCGAACTGGTCGGGTTGCCCCCGGGGCGTGCGCCGAAGAAAGAGGACTACCTCTACAACTTTGCCAACTCCGGTGCCTCCTGCAAGAACCTCAATGGCGGCCGCTTTCGCCAGACGCCCCGCCTGCTGGCGCTAATGAAGCAGGCGCCCGACCGCTGGCAACAAGGCGTGGTGGTGATCCGCATCGGCCTGAACAACTGGACCTGGCTGCTCGACCTGCAGTCGCGCGAGCCCGATGCGCCGCAGGTGCGTGCCGCCGCCGCGTTCTGCGTCGACGAGATCCGGCTGGCGATGGAAGCCATTCTTGCCGAGTACCCGGCGATGCGCATCGTGCTGGTGGGCTACGTCAACGAAGCCGACGACCCGGTCCACTTCGAGAAATGGCGCACGGCCGCAGCGACTGCCAACATCGGGCGCGCACTGGCGATGTTCAACGCCAGGCTGCGCGAACTGGCGGCAAGCACGCCGCAGGCGAGCTTCTTCGACGATTTCGCGTGGTTCCACCAGCGGTGGGGGTCACGCGGCCCGAACGGCGAGCCCGACTACAAGACGGTGACGATCGGCGCGCTGGAGGTGCGCAACACCAAGGGGGACGCGCCCGGCAATGCCCTGCTGGACGACCAGCATCCAGGCCTGGTGTGGAACGTGTTGTGGGCGCAGGCCATGGCGCAGCACCTGCATGGCCTGGGCCTTGCGGTGACGCCGATCGGTGACCAGGAAGTGGCCGACCTGGTCGCGTCACAAATCGCTAAGGTCAAAGCGCCAGGCTCTTGAGGTACGCGCGGAACTCGCCGCCCACCTCGGGGTGCGCCAGCGCGAGTTCGACCGTCGCCTGCAGAAAGCCTTCCTTGCTGCCGCAGTCGTAGCGCGTGCCCTTGTAGGCATAGGCATAGACCGACTCTTTCTTAAGCAACGAAGCGATGCCGTCGGTGAGCTGGATCTCGCCGCCGGCACCGCTGGACTGCTGGCGGATCTCGGCGAACACGGCGGGCGTGAGGATGTAGCGGCCGGCCACGCCGAGGCGCGAGGGCGCGTTCTCGGGGCTGGGCTTCTCGACCATGCGGCTGACTTTGGTCAGGCCGTCCTCGACGGCGTCACCGGCGACGATGCCGTAGCGCTTGACCTGCTCGAGCGGCACTTCCTGCACCGCCAGCACCGAGCTCTGCAGCTTGGCGAATGCGCGAGTCATCTGCGCCAGCACCGGCTCCCCGCCATCGGGCCCTACCATCAGGTCGTCGGCCAGCAGGACGGCGAAGGGCTCGTTGCCGACCAGATGTTCGGCACACAGCACCGCATGGCCCAGGCCCAGCATGCGCGGCTGGCGCACGTAGGAGCAGGTCATGTCGTCGGGCATCACCGAGCGCGCGATGTTCAGCAGCGCGGTCTTGCCGTTGGACTCGAGCTGGCTTTCGAGCTCGTAGGCGGTGTCGTAGTGGTCTTCGATCGCGCGCTTGTTGCGCCCGGTCACGAAGATCATGTCGCGGATGCCCGCGGCATAGGCCTCTTCGACGGCGTACTGGATCAGCGGCTTGTCGACCACCGGCAGCATTTCCTTGGGTTGTGCCTTGGTGGCAGGGAGAAAGCGGGTGCCGAAGCCCGCGACGGGAAACACGGCCTTGCGAATGGTGCTCGTTTGGGACATGGGTCGATGGCAGAAGAAAGTAGCAATTGCGCGATGTTACGTCCCCCGGACCAAAACACCATGTCAGCTGAGGCGCTGAAGCTGATCCTGCAGCCGCACCAGCGTGGCGGAGAAGTCTTCGAGCCGCTTGCGCTCCTGCTCGATCACGGCCGGCGGCGCCTTCGCGACGAAGGCCTCGTTGCCCAGCTTGCCGTGCACCTTGGCGATCTCGCCTTCGATGCGCGCGGTTTCCTTGCCGATGCGGGCCTTCTCCGCGGCCTTGTCGATCTCCATGTGCAGGCAGAAGCGCACCGCGCCGGCCACCGCCACTGGTGCGGCTTCGGCCGCCGCGGCCCACGCCGCCTCGTCGTCGAACAGCTTCACTTCCTTGAGCTTGGCCAGCGCCTGCAGCACCGGGGCCGCGTCGCGCAGGAAGGCCGCGTCGGCCTCGCTGTCGGCCACCGCATAGAGCGGCAGCCGGGTGGCGGGCGACACGTTCATTTCGCCGCGCAGCGTTCGGCAGGCGTCGACCAGCTGCTTGAGCTTTGCCACGTGCGCCTCGGCCGCCTCATCGATCTTTTCCGGCTGGCTCTGCGGATAGGCCGCGATCATGATCGACTCGCCGCCGCGTCCCGCCACCGGCGCGACCTTCTGCCAGAGCCCCTCGGTGATGAAGGGAATCACCGGGTGTGCCAGGCGCAGCAGCGCTTCGAGCGTGCGGATCAGGGTGCGGCGCGTGGCGCGTTTCTGCGCATCGTCGCCGTTCTGCAGTTGCACCTTTGCGATCTCGAGGTACCAGTCGCAGAACTCGTCCCAGGCAAACTGGTAGACCGTGCTCGCGACGTTGTCGAGGCGGTATTCCTCGAAGCCTTTGGCCACCTCCGCCTCCACGCGCTGCAGTTGCGAGACGATCCAGAAGTCGGCACGGCTGAACTTCAGGTAGCCGTGCGCCGGCCCGCCGACTGCGCACTCGGCCTTGGTGTGTTCCTTCAGGCCGCAGTCCTGCCCCTCGCAGTTCATCAGCACGAAGCGCGTCGCGTTCCAGAGCTTGTTGCAGAAGTTGCGATAGCCCTCGCAGCGTTTCGGATCGAAATTGATGCTGCGGCCGAGCGAGGCGAGCGATGCGAAGGTGAAGCGCAGTGCATCGGCGCCGAAGGCCGGAATGCCGTCCGGAAACTCCTTCTGCGTGTTCTTGCGCACGGCCGGCGCGGTCTCGGGCCTGCGTAGGCCCTGCGCGCGCTTGTCGAGCAGCTCGGGCAGTGCGATGCCGTCGATCAGGTCGACCGGATCCAGCACGTTGCCTTCCGACTTGCTCATCTTCTTGCCCTGCGCATCGCGCACCACGCCGTGGATGTACACGTGCCTGAACGGAACGCGGCCGGTGAAGTGCTTCGTCATCATGATCATCCGGGCGACCCAGAAGAAGATGATGTCGTAGCCCGTCACGAGCACCGACGAGGGCAGGTAGAGGTTGTAGTCGGAGGTCGGCGCATCGTCGGCCGCAGGCCAGCCCATGGTCGAGAACGGCACCAGCGCTGCCGAGTACCAGGTGTCGAGCACGTCTTCGTCGCGCGTGAGCGTCTTGCCCGGCGCCTGGGCCTGTGCGGCCGCTTCGTCGCGCGCCACATAGACCTTGCCGTCCTCGTCGTACCAGGCGGGGATCTGGTGGCCCCACCAGAGCTGGCGGCTGATGCACCAGTCCTGGATGTTGTTCATCCACTGGTTGTAGGTGTTGACCCAGTTCTCGGGCACGAAGCGCACCTCGCCCGACTGCACCGCGTCGATCGCCTTCTGCGCGATCGACTGGTCCTTCGCGTCGGGCTTGCTCATCGCCACGAACCATTGGTCGGTCAGCATCGGCTCGATCACGGCGCCGGTGCGCGTGCAGCGCGGCACCATCAGCTTGTGCTTGACGGTGTCGACCAGCACGCCCAGCGCTTCGAGATCCGCCACGATCGCCTTGCGTGCGACGAAGCGGTCGAGGCCGCGGTATTTTTCGGGGGCGTTGTCGTTGACGGTTGCATCCAGCGTCAGCACTCCGATGGTCTGCAGGCCATGGCGCTGGCCGACCGCATAGTCGTTGTAGTCGTGCGCGGGCGTGACCTTCACCACGCCGGTGCCGAAGGTCTTGTCCACATAGTCGTCGGCGATCACCGGGATCAGCCGATCCACCAGCGGCAGCTTCACGCGCTGGCCGATCAGGTGCTTGTAGCGCTCGTCTTCGGGGTGCACCATCAGCGCGGTGTCGCCGAGCATGGTTTCGGGCCGCGTGGTGGCCACCGTCAGCGAGCCCGTACCGTCTTCGAGCGGGTAGGCGATGTGCCACAGAAAACCGTTCTCTTCCTCGCTCTCGACCTCGAGGTCGCTCACCGCTGTTTTCAGCACGGGATCCCAGTTCACGAGACGCTTGCCGCGGTAGATCAGGCCTTCTTCATAGAGCTTGACGAAGGTGTCGGTGACCACCGGCGACAGCTTGTCGTCCATGGTGAAGTACTCGCGGCTCCAGTCGACCGTGTCGCCGAGGCGGCGCATCTGCCGGGTGATGGTGTTGCCCGATTGCTGCTTCCATTCCCACACGCGCGCAACGAAGTTCTTGCGGCCGAGTTCGTGCCGATCCAGCTTCTGCTCCTGCAGCTGGCGTTCCACCACGATCTGGGTGGCGATGCCCGCGTGGTCGGTGCCCGGCACCCACACCGTGTTGTCGCCCTTCATGCGGTGGTAGCGCGCGAGGCTGTCCATGATCGTGTGGTTGAACGCATGGCCCATGTGCAGCGTGCCAGTCACGTTCGGTGGCGGCAGCTGAATCGAGAACGCGGGCGCGTCTTCCTTGGGCTGCTGCGTGCCGCGAAAGCCGGCCTTCGCGTAGCCGCGCTTTTCCCACTCCGGCCCCCAGTGCGCCTCGAGGGCAGCGGGTTCGAACGATTTGGACAGGCTCTCGAGGCCGGGTTGAAGCAGGGTGTCGCTCATGGCGGTGCAAAAACAAACGGCATCCCGCAGGATGCCGTGGGGTGGGGGAACAGCCCGCGATTTTATTCGACCGGGCCCGGCACTCGCGTCCGGGGGTAGATGCCTCGGTCGGCCGATAATTCCGCGATGCTGTTTCTTCTCTCTCCTGCCAAATCGCTGGACTTCGACTCGCCCATCGGCGACCTGCCGGCCACCCAGCCCGTGTTCGAGGGCCCCCGGGGCCCGGCGGCCGAACTGATCAAGCTGCTGCGTACCAAGACGCCGCAAGACATCGCCGAGCTGATGCACCTGTCGGACAAGCTGTCGGCGCTCAATTTCGCCCGCTATGCGGCCTGGGTGTCCAGGGGCACGGCGAAGAACGCCAAGCCGGCCGCGCTGGCCTTCGACGGCGACGTGTACGGCGGGCTCGACGCGAAGTCGCTCACCCCGAAGCAGCTGGGCTGGGCGCAAGACCACGTCTGCATCCTCAGCGGTCTATACGGCGTGCTGCGCCCGCTCGATCTGCTGCAGCCCTACCGCCTCGAAATGGGCACACAGCTCGCCAACCGCCATGGCAAGGATCTCTATGCCTTCTGGGGGCCGCGCATCGCCGAACACCTGAACACGCGCCTGATGGCGGATCGCACGCCGGTGGTGATCAACCTCGCCTCGCAGGAATACTTCAGGTCGGTCGACCTCAAGGTGCTGAAGGCGCGCGTGGTCGAGTGCGTGTTCCAGGAGTGGAAAGGCGACAAGTACAAGATCGTGAGCTTCTTCGCCAAGCGCGCCCGCGGCCTGATGGCGCGCTGGGCGGTGCTGCACAAGGCTGCGACGCCCGGGGCGCTGGAGAAATTCGACCTCGAGGGCTATCGCTTCGATGCCGCGGTGTCGAAGCCCGACCGCCTCGTGTTCCGCAGGAAAGTGCCATGAGCAACGGCCAATTTGTAAGCCCGGAGCTGCGCGAATGGATGGCGGCGCAACTTGCGGCCGGCCATTCGATACCGGCGCTGAGGGCATCGATGCGCGACGCCGGCTGGCATGACGACGTGGCCGATGCGGCGCTGGCCGAGCTCCAGTCGCAGACGGCGAGCGCCGCGCCCGTCGAACCGCAGCGTGCGATGCCGGGGCCCGATCTCGCCGCGGCGCCGCTCGAGATCGAGGCCGTCGACCGCCGCGTACAGGTGCTGCAGACGATGCGCAATCCGCGCGTGGTGGTGTTCGGCAGCCTGTTGTCCGACGAGGAGTGCGACGGTCTCATCGCGGCGGCCCGGGTGCGGCTTGCGCGCTCGCTCACGGTCGAGACACAGACCGGCGGCGAGGTTCTCAATGTCGACCGCACCAGCGACGGCATGTTCTTCGAACGCGGCGAAAACGCCCTCGTCGCGCGGCTCGAAGCCCGCATCGCGGCGCTGCTGCGCTGGCCGATCGAGTTCGGCGAGGGCTTGCAGGTGCTGCGCTACCGGCCCGGCGCCGAGTACCGCCCGCACTACGACTACTTCGATCCGGCCGAGCCCGGCACGCCGACCATCTTGCGCCGCGGTGGCCAGCGTGTCGCCACGCTGGTTATGTACCTCCAGGCGCCCGAACAGGGCGGCGCCACCACCTTTCCCGACGTGGGGCTCGAAGTGGCTCCGGTGCGCGGCACCGGCGTGTTTTTCAGCTACGACCGGCCCGACCCCGCTACCCGCACGCTTCATGGCGGCGCACCGGTGCTGCTGGGCGAAAAATGGGTGGCCACCAAGTGGCTGCGCGAACGCGAATTTTCTTGAACCGGCCATGAAGCTGAGAGCAAACGGCATTCACCTCTACGTCGACGACAGCGGCGCCGACGGCAGCCAGAACGGGCGTCCCGTGGTGCTGCTGATCATGGGTCTGGGCATGCAGTTCATCGGCTGGCCGATGGAGTTCGTGCAGCCGCTGGTCGACGCCGGCTACCGCGTGGTGCGCTACGACAACCGCGACATCGGCCTGAGCGAGGGCTTCGAGCACGCCGGCAAGCGCAACCTCGTCTGGGAAAGCCTGCGCGCCAGGTTCGGCCTGCCCGTGCGCTCGGCCTACACGCTGCAGGACATGGCGAACGACGCGCTCGGCCTGCTCGACGCGCTCGGTATCGCGCAGGCGCACGTGGTCGGCGCCTCGATGGGCGGCATGATCGCGCAGCGCGTGGCGGCCACCGCACCGGAGCGCGTGCTGAGCCTCACCAGCATCATGAGTTCGAGCGGCGCGCGCGGCCTGCCCGGCCCGCGGCCCGAGATTGCGAGCGGGCTGATCCGGCGTCCCCCCGGCCGCAGCGAAGACGCGCTGGTGGACTTCAGCCTCGGCTTCATCAAGCTGATCGCCAGCCCGGACTATCCCCACGAGCCGACGGCGCTCGCGACGCGCGTGCGTACCGGCATCCAGCGCGCCTACCGGCCCGATGGCGTAATGCGGCAGCTGCTTGCGATCGGCGCCGACCGCGACCGCCCCACCATGCTCTCGAAGATCAAGAGCCCGACACTGGTGCTGCACGGCGAGGCCGACAAGCTGGTGCCGATCGCCTGCGGGCAAGACACCGCACGGCGCATTCCGGGCGCCCGGTTCGTGCCGATTCCCGGCATGGGCCACGACCTGCCGCCGCAGGTGTCGGCGCTGCTGACCGGCCACATCATTCCGTTCCTGAAGTCTGCCGGCCGCCCCGCATGACCTTGTCCAATATCAACACTCCGCAGGATTCGCAGCTCGGCCGCCGTTCGGCCTACGTTGACCAGTACGACGCGAGCCTGCTGTTCCCGATCGCACGCGCCACGCAGCGCGAAGCCATGGGCATTGCAGCCGGCGCGCTGCCGTTTTTCGGCGCCGACCTGTGGACCGCGTTCGAGTTGAGCTGGCTCAATGCGCGCGGCAAGCCGCAGTTGGCCATTGCGCATTTCACGGTGCCGTGCGAGACGCCCAACATCATCGAGAGCAAGTCGTTCAAGCTCTACCTCAACAGCTTCAACAGCACGGTGTTCGCGAGCCTCGACGCGGTGCGCGATCGGCTGCGGGCCGATTTGTCCGAGGCGGCCTGGCGCGGCAGCGACCGCAGCGCCAGCATCGGCGTGCGGCTGATCGCGCCCGACGCGTTCGACCAGGAACCGGTGCACGAGCTCGACGGGCTCAACCTCGATCGGCTCGAGATCGAATGCACCCACTACCAGCCGGCCCCCGAACTGCTGAGCGCCCGAATCGACGAGCCGCCGGTGAACGAAACGCTCAGCAGCCGGCTGCTCAAGAGCAACTGCCTGGTGACCGGCCAGCCCGACTGGGGCAGCGTGCAGATCCGCTACAGCGGCCCGCCGATCGACCAGGCCGGTCTGCTGGCGTACATCGTGAGTTTTCGCAACCACAACGAGTTTCACGAGCCCTGCGCCGAACGCATCTTCAACGACATCTGGCTGCGCTGCCGGCCCAACAAGCTGGCCGTGTACGCGCGCTACACGCGGCGCGGCGGGCTCGACATCAACCCGTTCCGCACCAGTTGGCCGCAGGCGCTGCCAGCCAACATCCGCACCGCGCGACAGTAGGGATTCGCTCCTACACCCCGGCGTGCGCTGCCGCGCCGATACTGTGGGATTCTAGAAAAACGCCCCGGAGGAGTTCTTGAACGTGCTCATCGTCGACGACAACGAGGCCGCGGCCGACTTGCTGAAGGAACTGCTTTCGCTGCAGGATCACACGGCACGCTGCTGCTACACCGCTCAGCAGGCGCTCGATGCCTTGGCCCGCGAGCACTACGACGTCGCGCTGGTCGACCTGATGCTGCCCGACATGCCCGGCACCGAAGTGGCGCGCCGCCTGCGCAGCGCTGCCGACAGCCGACCGCCGTTGCTGGTCGCCATTTCGGGCTATTCAACGCAGGACGCAGCGGGCGCCGAAGCGCGCACGCTGTTCGACCATTACCTGCAGAAGCCGATCGACTTCGATGCGCTCGACCGCATCCTGTCCGCGCCCGGCGAGCGGGCTTCCGCATGAAGGTGTCGCCCGGCGCAGGCAGCTGGATCGCGGCCGGCGTGCGCCACGAACTTCTCACGCGCGCGCTGCCGACGCTGCGCCACGACATGGCCGCG
The DNA here is from genome assembly GCF_051216545.1 of Variovorax nitratireducens. NCBI lineage: Bacteria > Pseudomonadati > Pseudomonadota > Betaproteobacteria > Burkholderiales > Comamonadaceae > Variovorax > Variovorax nitratireducens. The sequence goes on along the minus strand of NZ_JBPJZO010000006.1, from coordinate 2,261 downwards.
CCGGTGTCGGTCATTCGCATGGGGCTGCTGATGCTCAAGCGGCAGGTGGCCGCGTCCGAACTCGACCCGGTCGCCTGTGCCCAGCGCGTTGAACTCATTGACAGCCAGGTCGGCGAACTGACGGCTGGCATCCGCCTGCTGCGTCACTGGGAGCTGGCAACCGAGGACAGCGGCATCACGCGTTCCGGATTGGTCGCGGCCTGCGTCGCGCTGATGCGTGCGGCCTTTGATCTCCAAGGCGTTGCGCTCGAGGTCGATGCGACGCTGGTGCCGGTCGAAGACGAACCCCACTGGCCCCGGGCGGCCGCGCTGCGCTACATGCTGCTCGGTGCCATGGGCCATCTGCACGACAGTGTCGATGCGGTCGGCACTATCGTCATCGCGCCCGATGGCGACAACGCCCTACTGCTCACCGCCTTGCCCGAACCCGGCGCGGGCGCGGGCCCCGACAGCGCCCACGTGCACCGCGCACCACGCGCGCTGGCGATCGACGCGATCGCGCTGCAAAGCCTGGCCGACGACCTCGGCTACGAGGTGAGGCGCGACGGCGACGTGCTGCGCCTGGCCTTCGGCGCGGCCTGAGTCGGCCGCGCCCGGGCCTGCGCGCGCCAGTGCCGCTGCAGGAAAGCGAGCAACCGCGCCTCGGCCGCGTGTTCGGCTGGTTGATGGACAAAGCATATGCGCATTGCGTAAGTTCACCTGGCGAAAGAATACGCATGGCGTATATTTCAGCGCATGAGCCAGCAACAAGACATCCTGCGCGACGCGATGCGCCGCCTCAATCTCACCCGCGACGCGTTTTCGGGGCGGCTGGGCGTGCGCCGCCGCGCGCTCGACACCTGGCTGCTGCCGGCCGATTCGAGCGAGTCGCGTGCCATGCCGGAGATGGTCGGCAAGTTCGTCGCCGAAATCCTGCAGCGCGAGGCGCTCGGCGCCGCCGTCGGCACCGCGGGCGCGGACGACCGCCCGCTCGCGCAACGCATCGGGGCCGAAGGCAAGCCGCAGCTGCTGTCGGTCGCGCAGTTCGACCGCGGCAGCCTCGAAGACCTGTTCCAGGTCGCCGACATCATGCAGCCCATCGCGCGCCGCCAGAAGGTCACGCGCATCCTTGAAGGCGCTGTGCTCGGCAGCCTCTTCTTCGAGGCCAGCACGCGCACGCGCGTGAGCTTCGGCGCTGCCTTCTGCCGGCTCGGCGGCACGGTGTGCGACACCACCGGCTTCACCTTCTCGTCGATGGCCAAGGGCGAGTCGATCTACGACACCAGCCGCGTGATGAGCGGCTATGTCGACGCGCTGGTGGTGCGCCATCCCGAGCAGGGTTCGGTGGCCGAGTTCGCGCGGGCCACCAACATTCCCGTCATCAACGCGGGCGATGGCCCGGGCGAGCATCCAAGCCAGGCAGTCCTCGACCTCTACACGATCCAGCGCGAGTTTTCACGCATGGGCAAGCTGGTGGACGGCACGCACGTCGCGATGGTCGGCGATCTGAAGTACGGCCGCACGGTGCATTCGCTGATCCGGCTGCTCGCGCTCTACCGCGGCCTGAAGTTCACGCTGATTGCGCCGCCGTCGCTCGAGATGCCGGCCTACCTGCTGGAACTGGTGGCGCGCAACGGCCATGTGATCGAGCAGACCACGTCGCTGCAGGAGGGCCTTCGCGGCGCGGACGTGGTCTATGCCACGCGCATCCAGAAGGAGCGCTTCGCGGGCGAGGAGATCGAGGGCTACACGCCCGAGTTCCAGGTGTGCAAGGCGCTGGTGGATGCGGTCTGCAAGCCCGACACCATCCTGATGCACCCGCTGCCGCGCGACGGCCGCCCGGGCGCGAATGACCTGAGCATCGACCTCAACCACGACCCGCGTCTCGCGATCTTCCGCCAGACCGACAACGGCATTCCCGTGCGCATGGCGCTGTTCGCGGTGCTGATGGGCGTCGAGAAGCAGGTCGCGCGCTCGATGCGCGACGCTGGGTGGCGCTCGCCGGCGCACATCGGCCCGGACGACGCGGACTTTGATGGGCTCGACTGATACGGTCGTTGCATTCAAAGATATTGAGCCGGCGTTGATCTTGGCGCTGAGGTTCTGTCCGGGGCGGGCTCAGGGCGGCGGGGCACGCTGCTCCGCGAATGTCCCCCGGCCTGCGGCCTCCTCCTGATATTGTTCCTCCCGCTCCCGAAGCGCTGAAGGGAGCCCGTCCGGTAAACCCTGTGCTCCTCCTTGGGCTTGCCAGCCCGCAATAAAGACTGGGGAAGCGGACGGAT
>NZ_JBPJZO010000005.1:0-314188 GCF_051216545.1 Variovorax nitratireducens | reverse complement strand
AATCCGTCCGCTTCCCCAGTCTTTATTGCGGGCTGGCAAGCCCAAGGAGGAGCACAGGGTTTACCGGACGGGCTCCCTTCAGCGCTTCGGGAGCGGGAGGAACAATATCAGGAGGAGGGCGAAGCCCGGGGGACATTCGCGGAAGGGGCCACCCGCCGCCAGCGGCCTACCCCCAACGCCCTCCCGCACCGGCCCTATCCACAGGCCCTACCCAACAGGCCCTACCCCGAAACGCCAAGCCCGAAGCACGCGCCCCATCGGCGGTAGGCCGTCCGAGGACTGGCGCGCAGGGCGCACAAGGTGAACCATCGACGCATCGATGCCCGTTCGCTCCGAACCGGCCGAACACATTCCGGATTCATCATGGTCACACGTTATTTTTTCGCGACACCGCTCGCATTGCTGCTGGCGGCAAGCCTCGCGGGCTGCGGCCCTTCAGGCAGTCAGCCGACGGCTGCGCGCGCTACGTCCACCACCTCTGCCAACCCCACGCCGTACCAGAACGTGATGGGCATCATCTCCGATGCCGAGAAGTTTCCGGCCGCGGGCGACGACTTGACGATGTACATCGGCGACCGTTTCGCCGAGGTCGAAAAGCAGATGCTCCGGACCCGCGTCGAGGGCGCACCGGCCGCGCCCTCGTTCTAGCCGCCGTGCCGGCTCAAACCGGCGCCGGACTGCGCTCGGAAAACTGCCCGTTCCAGTAGGGGTAGTAAGGGTAGGGCGGCGTCGTGGCACTCGCCGCATCGAGCCGCTTCACCTGGTCGGGCGTCAGCTGCCAGCCCAATGCGCCGAGGTTCTGCCGCAACTGCACCGCGTCGCGTGCGCCGATCAGCACGCTCGCCACCGTCGGGCGTTGCAGCAGCCAGTTGAGCGCGATCTGCGGCAGGGTCTTGCCTGTTTCTTCGGCCACGATGTCCATGGCATCGACCACGCGGTACAGATGCTCGTCGGCCACCGGTGGCGCGAAGCCGGCTGTCTCGTGCAGGCGGCTGCCTTCGGGCAGCGGCTGGCCGCGCCGCACCTTGCCGGTGAGCCGACCCCATCCGAGCGGGCTCCAGACGATGGCGCCCACGCCCTGGTCGGTGCCCAGCGGCATCAACTCGTACTCGTAGTCGCGGCCGATCAGCGAGTAGTAGGTCTGGTTGGCCACATAGCGCTGCAGGCCGAGCCGGTCGGCGGCCGCGAGCGACTTCATCAGTTGCCAGCCCGAGAAGTTCGACACGCCGATGTAGCGCACCTTGCCGTCGCGCACCAGGTCGTCGAGCGTGCGCAGCACCTGCTCGACCGGCGTCATCGCGTCGAAGGCGTGGAGCTGCAGGATGTCGATGTGGTCGGTATCGAGCCGCTTCAGCGCGGCGTGCGTCGCCTCCATCAGGTGGTGGCGCGACGAGCCCACGTCGTTCGGCCCGTCGCCCATGCGCAGCGAGAGCTTGGTCGAAATGATGGCCCGGTCGCGCCGGCCCTTGAGTGCGGCGCCGAGAATGCTTTCCGATGCGCCGTTCGAGTAGACGTCGGCCGTGTCGAACAGGCTAACGCCGGCGTCGAGGCAGATGTCGACGATGCTGCGCGCGCCGGCCACGTCGGTGTTGCCCCAGGCACTGAAGAGCGGGCCTTGCCCGCCGAAGGTGCCGGCGCCGAAGCCGAGGGCGGGCACCTTGAAGCCGGAGTTGCCGAGAAGGCGTTGTTCCATGAAGTTTCCTTGCGTTGACGAATTGGAGGCCTGAAGTTCAGGCCGAGGTTCAGGCGCTGGCCGCCACACCTTGCGACGATGCGCCGCGCCTGTCCAGCGCGCGGCTCCAGAGCGCGACGCCGAGGCCCGCGAGCGTCAGCAGCGCTGCGGCCCGGCCCAGCGCCGCGAGGCCCGGGCCGCGCTCGATCACCACGCCACCGACCCATGCACCAAGGGCATTGCCGAGATTGAAGGCTGCGATGTTCAGGCTCGAGGCCAGGTTCTGGCCCGCGCCGGCCGCCTTCTCCAGCACGCGCAACTGCAGCGGCGCGACGGTGGCGAAGGACGCGATACCGAGCAGCACGATGAACACCATGGTGGGCACCGGCATGTGGATCACGAGATCCATCGCGCCGAGCACCAGCGCCATCGCCGCCAGCGTGCCGAGCAGAGCCGGCACCAGCGCCCGGTCTGCCAGCTTGCCACCCAACAGGTTGCCGACGGCCAGGCCGCCGCCGAACAGCAGCAGCACCGGCGACACGGCCGCGTCGGACAGGCCGGTGACACGCGTGAGCAGCGGCTGGATGTAGGTGAACACCACGAACAGGCCGGCAAAGCCAAGCACCGTGATGGCCAGGCCGAGCCACAGTTGCGGCCGGGCCAGTACGGCAAGCTCGTCGCGCAGCGCGGTGGCCGGGGCTGCGGTCTTGTCATCGCGCGGCACGAACAGCGCGAGCACCATGAAGGCAACGACGCCGATCACGGCCACGGCCCAGAACGCCGAGCGCCAGCCGAACTGCAGGCCCAGCCAGGCGCCCGCCGGCACACCGAGGATTGTGGCGGCCGTCAGCCCGGTGAACATGATGGCGATGGCCGAAGCGCGCCGCTCGGGCGCCACCAGCCCGGTCGCGACCACCGCGCCGACGCCGAAGAAGGTGCCGTGCGCCAGCGAGGTGATCACGCGGGCCACCATCAGCGCGTCGTAGCTGGGTGCGAGTGCACAGGCGATGTTGCCGAGCGTGAAGATCGCCATCAGCGCGAGCAGCACGGTCTTGCGCGCCATGCGGCGGGTGGCGAGGGTCAGCACCGGCGCGCCGACAGCGACGCCGAGCGCATAGCCCGAGATCAGCAGGCCGGCGGCCGGGAGGGAGACATGGAAATCCGTCGACACCTGCAGCAGCAGGCCCATGATGACGAACTCGGTGGTGCCGATACCGAAGGCACCGGCGGTGAGGGCGAAGAGGGCGATGGGCATGCTTGTTACTGTGCGGACAAATGCCTTGCATGACTAGAATCCCGATCAGACACACAGCTGTGAGTTGAAGTCACATATCCAGAGCCCATGCCCCGCATCGACGTCAACCGTTCCGGCGAGATGGAAGCCTTCGTGCAGGTGGTCGAGCGCGATGGTTTCTCGGCCGCGGCGCGGCATCTCGGGATGACGCCCTCGGCGGTGAGCAAGCTGGTCGGCCGCCTCGAGGCGCGGCTTGCCACGCAGCTTGTGCACCGATCCACGCGCAAGCTGCAGCTCACGCCCGAGGGCAAGCATTTCTACGAACGCAGCGTGCAGGTGCTGGCCGACATGGACGAGGCGGAGCGCTGCGCGGCGGCCGGTGCGGCGCCGCGCGGTCGCGTGAGCATCAATGCCAGCGTGCCGTTCGGCGAGCTCGTGTTGCTGCCGCTGGTGCCGCTCTTTCTCGAACAGCATCCGCAGGTGACGCTCGACGTGACCCTGACCGACCGCGTGGTCGACCTGATGGACGAGCGCACCGACGTGGCGGTCCGATGGGGGCAACTGCCGGCGTCGGATCTGGTCGCGCGCCGGCTTGGCGACACGGGCCAGGCCATCGTCGCGTCACCGGCCTACCTGGCGCGCTGCGGCACCCCGCGCACGCCGCAGGAACTCGAGGCGCACAACCGGCTGGGCTCCAGCTACCGCCGCAACCTGCCGGACTGGCCCTTGCAGGTCGATGGCCGCGCGGTGCTGGTGCCGGTGGCCGGCAATGCCCGTGCCGGCGACGGCGCCACCTTGCGCCGCTTGGCGATCGATGGGGTCGGCCTTGCGCGACTGTCGCTCTACCACGTGCAGCCCGACATCGATGCCGGGCGGCTGGTGCCGGTGCTGGAAGAATTCAACCCGCACGAGCGCGAGCCCATACATGCGGTCTACCTTGGCAAACCCGGCCGGCTGCCGGCGCGCGTGCGGGCGCTGCTCGATTTCCTGGTCGCGAACGTGGTGCTGGCATGAACGAAATGGAAAGCGGCGGCTGTGCAGTGTTCGACACCGCCATCGGCACTTGCGGCATCGCCTGGAACGCGCAGGCCGTCATTGCGGTGCAACTGCCCGAAGCGACGGCCGCTGGCACGCGCGAGCGCATGTTGCGCGGAACCGGCGCGCTGCCGGAGACCACGCCGCCGCCCTTCGTGCAGGCCGCCATCGAAGGCGTGCAGGCGCTGATGCAGGGCGCGCCGCGCGACCTTTGCGAAGTGCCGCTCGACATGGCCGGCGTGCCCGAATTCCACCAGCGCGTATACGCCATCGCGCGCCGCATCGCGCCCGGCCAGCTGCGCACTTACGGCGATGTGGCCGAAGAACTCGGCGACAAGGGACTGTCGCGTGCGGTCGGGCAGGCGCTTGGCCGCAACCCCTTCGCACCGATCGTTCCGTGCCATCGCGTGGTCGCGGCCAACGGCAAGCCCGGTGGCTTCTCGGGTGGCGGCGGCGCGCTGACCAAGCTGCGCATGCTGGCCATCGAAGGCGCGGCGCCCGGCGGCACGCCGTCGCTGTTCGACTGAAACAAACAACCAACCCAAGGAAAACGCATGTCCGATATCTGGCGCTTGTCTGCTTCGCAGGTCGCCGCTTCGATCCGCCAGCGCAAGCTCTCGGCCACCGAAGCCGCGCAGGCGGCGCTGGCTCGGCTCGACGCGGTCAATCCGCAGATCAACGCGGTGGTCGACTGGCGGCCGGACGAGGTGCTGCAACGCGCGGGTGCGATCGATGCGGCTCTGGCCCGCGGCGAAGATCCGGGCCCGCTGGCCGGCGTGCCGGTCACGGTCAAGATCAACATCGACCAGGCCGGCTTTGCCACCAGCAACGGGCTCAACCTGCAGAAAGACCTGGTCGCGGCCACCAGCAGCCCGGTGGTCGACAACCTGCTGAAAGCCGGCGCGGTGATCGTCGGCCGCACCAATGCGCCGGCATTCAGCTACCGCTGGTTCACCGGCAACCAGTTGCACGGCACCACGCTGAACCCGCGCGACGCCTCGCTCACGCCGGGTGGGTCGTCGGGTGGCGCCGCGTCCGCGGTGGCCGCAGGCATCGGGCACCTGGCGCACGGCACCGACATCGCGGGCTCGATCCGCTACCCCGCCTATGCCTGCGGCGTGCACGGGCTGCGGCCCTCGCTCGGCCGCGTGGCAGCGTGGAATGCGGCCTTGCCCGAGCGCAGCATCGGAGGGCAGGTCATGGCCATGTCGGGCCCGATCGCACGCACCGTGCACGACCTGCGCCTCGGGCTCGCGGCCATGGCGGCACCCGATGCACGCGACCCGTGGTGGTGCCCGGCGCCGCTCGTCGGCCCCGATGCGCCGCGCACCGTGGCCCTCTGCCTGCGGCCGGACGGGCTCGACACGCAGCCCGAGATCGTCAGCGCCTTGCGCGATGCGGCCGACCGCCTGCGCGACGCGGGCTGGACGGTGGACGAGGTCGACGCGCTTCCGCCGATCCGCGACGCGCTCGAAAGCCAGGTGGTGCTGTGGATGGGCGATGGCTACGAGGCGATGGTGCGTGCCGCCGAGCGCGAAGGCGACCCGGGCGCGATCACCGCACTGGCCGGCCAGGCCGGGCTGACGCGCGACATCACCGCGGCGCAACTCTCGGCCGCGCTGGTTAAGCGCGCCACCATCACGCGGCTGTGGCAGCTGTTCCTGGAGCGCTATCCGGTGGTGCTGCTGCCCGTCTGTGCCGAGCTGCCGTTCGCGGCCGATCTGGATCTGCAGGGGCCGGCGGCCTATGCGCGGGTCTGGCAGGCGCAGCTCACGATGATTGGCCTGCCGCTCACCGGCCTGCCGGCGCTCACGGTGACCACCGGCATGGTCGGCAAGAGCCCGGTCGGGGTGCAGCTCGTGGCCGGACGTTACCGCGAAGACCTGTGCCTGGCGGCCGGCGAGGCGATCGAGGCGCGCGGCGTGCCGCCAATGCCGATCGACCCTGTCGCGGCGTGAGCTTCGCTCGCGATGGGCGTGCTCGGCCTGCTGGCCGCACGGTCTGCCTAGCCGGAGAAACCGCCTTCGTCCAGAAAGCGCTGCTCGTCGGGCGTGCTGGCGCGGCCCAGTGCAGCGTTGCGGTGCGGGAAGCGGCCGAAGCGCGCCACGATGTCGCGGTGAAGCACCGCGAAGCGCTGCGTGTTGGCGTCGAGCGCGGCATTCAGCGCCACTGAGCGTTCCTGGTCTTCCAGCGCTTCGGAGTGCATGAAGGGCAGATAGAAGAAGGGGCGCAGCGCCGCCTCGACCCGCGCGTCCAGGCCGGCCGTGACCGCGGTGCGCGCAATGGCCCGTGCCTTGCCGTCGGTCGCGAACATGTGGCCAGTCTCGCGGTAAGCGTTGCGCGGAAACTGGTCGAGCAGCACCAGCAGGGCCAGTGCACCTTCCGCATCGGCAGCCCACCCGTCCAGCGCGCCCGCCGCCGCGGCATGGTGCAGGGTTTCGAAGCGGGTCTTGAACGCGGTGTCGAAGGCCTCGTCCTTGGCGAACCATTTTTGGGGGCCGGCTTCACGCCAGAAGCCAACGACGTCGTGCGCGGTGGGAAGTACGTTCATGCGCCGAGTATCCGGGCCCTCAGGCCGGGCTGTGCGGCGCCGGCCGCAGCAGGCCGGTGGCGGCCTTGGCGCCGAGCACCATCTCGGTCATCCAGCTCACCAGCAGCATTCCGTAGGCCTGGCGCGAGGCCTCCTGCGAGAGGGCGTGGTCGGCGTTGGACAGCACACGGTAGGTAACCGAGTGCACGCGCTTCAGGGCCGTCAGGTAGTTCTCGATCACGGGGTGCGGCACGGTCTTGTCGTGCTCCGATTCGACCACCAGCGCATCGCCCTTGAAGGCGGCGCAGGCGGCCAGTGCGCGGTTGTCGGCCGGCGCGATCACGCTGCGGCGGTAGGCCATCAGATCCTCGCGCGCCAGCTTGCCCTTGGGCGTGTCCCAGGCTTCGTCGCGGTAGAGCGCGGGTGCCCGCAGCGCCAGCCAGCGCACCGGCCGCAGCGCGCTCACCAGTGCCGCCAGGTAGCCGCCGTAGCTGCTGCCGACGATCGCGACCGACTGCGGATCGACCGCCGGGTGGCCGACCAGCGTGTCGTAGCCGGCCAGCACGTCCTGCAGGTTGTCCTCGCGCGTTACGGCTGCGCGCAGCGCCTCGTGCCGTGCATGGCCGCGCAGATCGATCGTCAGGCAGATGCAGCCGAGCGCCGCGATCTCGTGCGCCCGCGCGAGGTACTGCGCCTGGCTGCCGTCCCAGCCGTGCACCAGCAGCACGCCGGGAACGGCGGCAGACGGCGCAACCAGGGTGCCGGCGATATGGTGGGTGCCAACGGCAATGTCGACAGTGCTATGGCGAGTGGGCATCTACCCTCATTTCACCGCACCACCGCGTACTTGACCAGTTGCCCCGTCTGCTTGTCGACGCCGCGGAAATAGACGGTGGCGTCGGGTGGCGCGTCCTGCGTGCCGTACACCTCGAAGCAAGAGGCCTCGACGCGCTGGCAGTCGGGCCGGTCGCGAAAGCATTCGAGCCCGGCGATCTCGGCGCCGGTTGCGCCGCCCAGGCGCCACGACTGCTCCAGCACGCCCGATCGCTCGGCACCGGTTGATGAACGACCCTGCGCCACGTCGTAATTGATGCGCGACGCGAAGAACCCCGGAAAGCAGTCGAGTGCGGCTTCGTGATAGCGCCGCGCCTGTTCGATTCCCAACCGCACCCGGGGGGTCAGATCGGGCTGCTGCAGCAGCGCGTCGAAGTCGCCGCGCACCAGCGTCAGGTCCGAACCGCCGTAGACGATGTTGCCGTGGTTGCTGCGCGTGGTGCGCTGCACGCCGTGGTAGCTCGCGCACAGGTCACCGACCGTCACCTGGCCCACGCTCAGCGTGACGACCGGCTCGCAAAGGTTTTCTTCGAGCACCAGGCCATGCTCGGCCAATTCCGCCGAGCTCATTTCCGCGAGGCAGCGATCCAGCGCCGCGGCGTCTTTCACCACGGTCTGGCCGCGGCCGCCCGTGGCGCAGGCCGGCTTCACGCGCACCGGCACGTCGGCAAGTAGGAGCGCCCCGGCCTTGCGCGCGTCGTCGTGCGAGAACACCGAGAAGCCGCGCAACACGGCCTCCGCCACCCGCTCCGGAAATGCGGGCGTCCAGCCGATCGGCGCCACGGCGGCCGCATGCACCAGCGGGTGCGTGATGACCTTGGTGCCGACGAAGCCCCACGGCACCACCCCGCCGAAAAGATCGCTGGCGCTGTGCACTCCCAAGCCATGCGCCACCTCCGCTGTCAGTGTGTCGCTGGGCACGAGGTAGAGCGGTGCACCGTAAGGGTGGCCGTGCAGGTATTCGCCCCGGAACGCGACGCCCTTGAGGGCGGCCAGGCGCCGGGCAGCCTCCGCCCGGGTGGCATGCTCCTGGTCGCTGTCGTAGACCCGGTGGCTGGCGGTCAGCGCGACGACGTCGGCAGCGCGGGCGGGCAGGGGCGCGAGGGCAGGCATGGGAGTGGCTCACTAAAAATCGGTGAACCGGCATCGCAACATGGGGCCGGGCTTACCTCAAGAATGAACCCCCGGCCGCATCCATGCATCAGTTTTTGGCGCAGGTCTGCGCCAGCCAAAACCTACAGGTTCAGGCGCCGCCGCGCACCATCGCCAGCACGCTGGCCGGGTTGAGCGTGCGGGCTTTTTCCTGCATGGCCGGCAGGTAGCGCGACTGCAGACCCTGGGCTTCCTGCGTGACGCTGGCGTAGGCGTCTTTCAGCATCTGCGTCGACAGCGTCCGGCCGCCCGCGTAGTAGCGTTTGGCCACGTGCCCCAGCGCATAGGTCGTGGCGAAGCTCATGCCCGAACTCACGGCCTGGTTGCCAAGGCCGCGCAGCAGCCCGCCGCCGACTTTGCCGAGCAGGCCGCCGAGCAACTTGCGGCCGGCCTGTTCGAGGTACTGCGAGGTCAGGCCGACACCGACCGTTGCAATGAAATCCTTGACGTGCCCGCTGTCGAGCTCGTAGCCGTGCGCCTTGCCGATGCGGTACACCAACTTCATCTGCAACGGAATGATGGCCATGGTCGACAGCGTCTCGGGCAGCAGCTCGAGCGCGCCGTTGAGGATGGCGGCGTTGAGGATTGCCTGGTCGAGTTCGGCGCTGTCGACCGCAGGTGCAGTGGTGATTGCTGCGCCTGCTGCTCCAGCAGCGGTGGCCAGCGGTGCCGACGCGATCGCTGCGGCCTGCGTGTCGAAAGCCTGCGTGGCCCGCGCGTCGAGTCCGAGCGAACTGCGCAGGTCGTTCAGAAACAACTGTTCGGGTTGCGACTGGGCGCCGTCGGCATCGCAGACGCACACCGCCATCTCGTAGGCGAGCTGGCGTGCCTCGGGGCTGGTGAGTGCGGTGCTCTGGTCGGCCAGCGACACGCGCTTCATCAGCACATCCTGGTAGAGCGACTGCAGGTTGATGTCCTGGCCCGCCTGTGCCAGCCCTTCGGCGATGCGTTTGACCTCGTCTCGCTCGCGCTCATGCTTGTCGCCATCGACAAAGGCGGCCATGAGGCACAGGGTGACAATGGCACGGCTTTCGGAAGGGGTGATCACGTTCGGGAGTTCCTGAGAGTTGAAAGGCTCTGTTCGGGTGGGGCAGGGCGCGAAGGTTCCCCGTTTATCTTGACGCGGATGTGTCATCCTCGGCTGACATCCAGTTGCAGACTGGCTGGAAACCGATTCTGATTTATTTTGATCTTCGAGAAACTCCACCTCGCGGGCCCAGGACGCTCGAGCTACGAACTGGGCGAGCCCATGCTCGTCTATGACCGGGGCCGCTTCCTTGGCACGCTCGATCCGATCGAGGTCAGCGCAGACAGGTCGATCGTTCACATCAGCCGCTTCCTGGCTTCACCGTCGGTGGGAAGCGAGCGGAGCAGCCTCGGCCCGCTCCTGCTGGTCGAGGTCACCTTGTTTCTGGCGGAGTGCTTCCCCAGCATCCAGACCATTTGCTTTACCTTGACGCGCGAGATCGAGATCTACGGCGACGGCATGATGGTTGCGACGGCACGATCCGAGTTGCTCAGGAGCATCGGTGCTACGGGCGTCAATGTTCGGCCCAAGCCGGATTCGAGCAGGCCGGGCAATTTCGTGGTTCAGGGCATCTGGAGGTATACCGAAAACAACCTGGCCGCTCTGCGCGCAGCATCGGCCACGCAGCGCGCGCGCTATCGCGAGGATTGCCCCGACGCCTGGACGGGTGGGTATCCGGTTCAACTGTTGCGCCGCCTGGGGCGCTGGTGGGCTCAAAGGTAGGTCGAAGCCAGTCCGCCGTCCACCGGCAGGTTGACGCCGCTGATCCACCGCGATGCGTCCGCGCACAGGAAGGCCACCACCGGTGCGATCTCGTCGGCCAGCGCCGGACGCTTCATGCGATGCGCATCCTTCTGCACACGTTCCTCGCCCAGCATGGCCACAAAGTCGCCCAGGATGGGCGTGAAGACCGGGCCCGGCGCCACGCAGTTCATGCGCACGCCTTTTTCCAGGAACCACTTCTGCGACTGCGTCACGGTCCAGACGATCAATGCCTCCTTGAAATACTGGTAGCAGGTCTCCTGCGGCACCGGCTTCCCGGCGAGCCAGGCCAGTCCGTCTTCGAAGCTGGCCGTTTCGGCCAGCGCCTTGTGCTGCGCCAGGCGCTGCGGCCACTCGGCCCCGAGGATCGAGGCAATGTTGACGATCGCGCCGCCCTCGGGCAGGCGGTCGAGCACGCGCTGACAGAGGTGGCGCAAGCCCAGGTAGTTGACCCGGGCCACCAGATCCGCCTTGGCAGTGCCCGGCACGCCGGCGATGTTGCACAGCGCGTCGATGCGGTCAGGCAGTTGCGCGACGGCAGCGTCGATGGCCGATGGTTCAGACAGGTCGGCGCGGACGAAGCCGTCGAGCGTGATCATCGGGTCGTTGCGATCGACGCCGATCACGCGCGCGCCCTGCTGGCGCAGCAGCCGCGCGGTTTCGGCACCGATGCCCGAACTCGAGCCTGTGATGACGATGGTCTTGCCGTGGAAGCTCATGGTGTCTCCTCCGTTCAGAACGGGTACTGCGGGGCTTCGCCCTTGATCGTGACCCATTGCCATTGGGTGTACTCGTCGAGGTCGGCCGGGCCGCCCACGCGGCCACCGTTGCCGGAGCAGCCCATGCCGCCGAAAGGATTGGTGCACTCGTCGTTCACCGTCTGGTCGTTGATGTGCAGCATGCCGGTCTTGAGCCGGTCGCCGATCGCCATGGCGCGTGCGATCGAGTTGGAAATCACGCCCGCCGACAGGCCGTACTCGGTGTCGTTGGCCAGCGCGACAGCTTCGTCGTCGGTGCTGAAGGTGGTGAGGTTGACCACCGGCCCGAACACTTCTTCCTCGAAGGCGCGCATGCCGGGGCGCACGTTGCTGAGCACGGTCGGCTTGAAGAACAGGCCGTCATGCGTACCGCCGGCTTCGAGCTTCGCGCCGGCCTTGACCGAGTCCTGCACGATCGCCAGCGCACGCGCCACCTGCCTGGCATTGATCATGGGCCCGAGCGCGACCTGCCCGGTGGTGGGGTTGCCCACCGGCAGATGGGTGGCCTTGGCCACCAGCCGCGCGATCAGCGCCGGCGCCACCTTCTCGTGCACCAGGATGCGGCCCGAGGCCATGCAGATCTGGCCCTGGTGCAGCCATGCACCCCAGGCCACGTTGCTGGCCGCGCGGTCGAGGTCGGCCTCGCTCGTGATGTCGTCGAGCACGATCAATGAGCTCTTGCCGCCCAACTCCAGCGACACCTTCTTCAGATGCTTGCCGCACAGCTCGCCGATGCGCCGGCCCACCGCGGTCGAGCCGGTGAACTGGATCATGCGCACATGCGGGTCGGTCACCAGCGCCTCACCCGCCTCAGGGCCGCCGGGCAGCACCTGCAGCACGCCGGCCGGCAGGCCGGCTTCTTGGAACACCCGCGCCATGATGAAGCCGCCGCTCACGGGCGTTTGCGGATCGGGCTTGAGCACCACCGCGTTGCCGGCCGCGAGCGCCGGCGCCACCGCACGCAGCGACAGGATCAGCGGAAAGTTGAACGGCGAGATCACGCCCACCACACCATGCGGCACGCGGCGCGCGATGTTCAGGCGCCCTGGCGTGGTCGGCAGCGTCAGACCCTGCGGTTGCAGCACCATGCCGGCCGCCAGGTGGCACAGCGTGGCGGCCTCGCGCACCTCGTGCTGTGCCTTGGCCATGATGCCGCCGGTTTCGCGGGCCACGTAGACCGCCAGCTCCACCATGTGCTGGGTGAACAGCTCGCCGGCGCGGCGCAGGATGGCCGCGCGCTCGCGCGGCGCCATCGCGGCCCAGGCCGGCTGCGCCTCGGCTGCGAGCTGTGTGGCGGCGGCGATGTCGGTGGCGTTGGCCAGGCCGACGGTGGTCAGGGTTTCGCCGGTGGCAGGCTCCTTGACCTCACAGATGCCACCCAGGGCGTCGACCCAGGTCGGCGCGTAGACGCGGCTGAGCCAGCGCGTGGGATCGAGGAAGGAAACGGTATCGAAAGCGCCCATGGGAATCTCCGGAATGGTTGGGGATGAATGTCATGGCCGCGGCTGGCGCGGATGGCATACCCATCGCAATCCATATTCCAGAAGCTGCGGCCGGCTTCATTTGCTGCCTTGCAGCAAGCGCTTTTTTCACAGGAAAAGTCGGTACTTTCCCGCAGGTCGATTGCTGCACTGCACAGGGTGTACGGGCACGGCAGGAAACTTCTCATATGCGCAATTTCCCGAGCCGGGAAGTTCTTAAAAGGTTATAAACAATAATTACATGGAGACATCCGACATGCAGAAGCCCACCCGCATTTCCCTGGCCGATGTCGCGCTGAAGACCGGTGCCATGCTGCGCCGGGGCGACAGCGCTCATTTCGATGGTGGGCAGGCCCCGACCCTGGCCGATCTGACCGAATCGCTGTTCTTTTCGCCGGGCGACGGGCGCATCTGGCTGAACGAGCAGCGCATGCTGCTGCTGCACAGTTCGTCGATGGGCCACCTGCGGCGCGAACTGATCGACAGCCTCGGGCTGGAGCGCGCGCGCGGGCTCCTGACGCGCTCGGGCTACGTTTCGGGCGCACGCGATGCCCAGTTGGTGCGCGAGCGCTGGCCCCAGGGCGACGCCGCGTCGGTGTTCATGGCCGGCACGCGGCTGCACGCGCTCGAGGGCATGGTCAAGGTCACTCCGAAGGCCTTCGACTTCGACATCGACCGTGGCATCTACGAAGGCGAGTTTCTCTGGGAACACTCGAGCGAAGACGACGAACACATCGCGGCCTACGGCCTGGGCACGGAACCAGCCTGCTGGTCCCAGATCGGCTATGCCACCGGCTACGTGACCAGCCTGCTCGGCAAGCTCGTGGTGTTCCGCGAAGTCGAATGCCGCTCCATGGGCTCGCACGTCTGCCGCGTCATCGGGCGACACGCCGAAGCCTGGGGCGACGTGAGCGAGGATCTGCGCTACCTGCAGGTGGGTGATTTGACCGAACCGCCCAAGCCAACCGCTGCCACCGTCCGACCTGCCGCGACGCCGCCAAGCGCCTTGTCCGACCGTGCTGCCGAGCCCTTCGATCGGCATGAGATGGTCGGCGCCTCGTCCGCCTTCAACTCGGTCTGCCACCAGCTGGAGCGGGTGGCGCGCACCCAGGCCACCGTGCTGTTTACCGGCGAGTCGGGCGTCGGCAAGGAGGCTTTTGCGCGCCGCCTGCACCGCATCAGCGCGCGTGCCGACCAGGCCTTCGTGGCCGTGAACTGCGCCGCCATTCCGGACACGCTGATCGAGTCCGAGCTGTTCGGCGTCGAGCGCGGCGCCTTCACCGGCGCGACCGCCTCGCGCCCGGGGCGCTTCGAGCGCGCCAACGGCGGCACATTGCTGCTTGACGAGATCGCCACGCTCAGCCCGGTGAGCCAAGGCAAGCTGCTGCGCGCGCTGCAGGAAGGGGAGATCGAGCGGGTGGGCGGCACTCGCACCCTGCAAGTCGACGTGCGCGTGGTCGCGGCCACCAATGTCGACCTGCAGGCGCAGGTGCGGGAAGGGCGGTTCCGCGAAGACCTGTTCTTCAGGCTCAACGTATTCCCCATCCATCTGCCGCCGCTGCGCGAACGGCGCGACGACGTGCCGCTGCTGATGAACCACTTCCTGCAACGCGAGGCACGGCGCCACGGCCGCCAGGTCGCGGGCTTTACGCCGCGCGCGGTGCGGGCGCTGCTGCAGTACGCCTTTCCCGGCAACATCCGGGAGTTGCAGAACCTGGTCGAGCGCGGCGTCATCTCGGCCGAGGACGGCAGCGCAATCGACGTACCCCACATGTTCCGGCGCGAGCAGTTGTCCGAAGAGACGCTGCTGGCAATCGGCGCGCACGGCGGCCTGACCGTCCAGCCGACCCAGGTCGCGCCGGATCTGCTGGCGCTGCTGGAGCAGCGCCTGGGAACCGAAGCGTTGAGCCTCGCGGAAGTCGAACGGCAACTGCTCGACCAAGCGGTCGCACAAGCCAAAGGCAATCTGGCCGCTGCCGCCCGCCGCCTGGGACTCACCCGCGCGCAACTGGCCTACAGGCTCGGGCGTGCTGCGTCGCTGCCTGGGAATATGCCCGCGTAGGGAGCATTTGATTCAAAGATCACGGCGCCGGAAGTGCTGCTGGCGTTGCCAGCCGATCACCGGCCAGTGACCGTCGCGCCAGCTTGAAGAGGGTCGCGCGCCACCTGATCGGCGCTGCTAAGGCCCTGCAACCAGCAGGCCAGGCCCCCTGGTTCAAACCTCTCGTGCGCTTTGCTCGCCGACCGCGCCGCCCTGACTCCCCTCGAGCGGCCGCCGGTCGGCTCATTCACGCCTGTAGCCCATAGATGCATCCAAAGTGAGTACTTTGGTAGGCGTTTTGTCATGCGGCGAATTCGTTGGAAGAGGCGTTCTGCCCCGCCCAAATAAGGGCGCAACGCTCATGTATCCATTTGTTTGTATCTCTACATTAACCCCAAGCAAGACGCTTGACTGGTAATTGAGATCAGGCCTACCAATGAAAACGCAACACAGGAGAAATGCATGAGATTTGCGAATCGCCTGTCGCATACGTTCGCCGATCTGTTGAAGGAAGAGGCAGGCGCCTCGCTCATCGAATATGCACTAGTGGGTTCCCTGATTATGGTCGTCTGCATGCTTTTATTGCTCGCTTGGCATAAACAGAATTGAAGGACATTGAAAATGCAAGAATTCCACGCGCTGCTCGAACTTCTGGCCATGCTGGCGACCGATCTGCGCATTGTGGTGCTGTTCGTGCTGCTCGTCGTCGCCTCCGTCAGCGACTACCGCACCTACAGAATTCCCAATTGGCTGACGTTCGGCGGTGCCGCTTTTGCGCTGGTCTACAAGACCGTCATTGCCGTGTTGCCGCCAGAAGCTTTCTTGCAGGCGTTCGGAGGGCTTTTCCTCGGCTTTCTGATCATGCTGCCGGCCTATGTGCTGGGTGTCATGGGCGCAGGTGACGTCAAGCTGATGGCAATGGTTGGCGCATTCCTGGGAGTCCACGAAACACTCCAGGCCGTTCTTTTTGCTTTCATCGTAGGGGGAATAGCCGCAGTCGGATTTGCATTTCTCAGAGGCAAACTGGGATGCATGCTACGCAACGCAAGAACAGCGGTATTCGGCATGATGGCATCGACGTTCGCGGGCTTCAAACCCGACGCTCGAATAGAGGCTAGCCAATCGATCGGAAAACTCCCGTATGGCATTTGCATCAGCATCGGGACGATAGGGTATGTGCTAGGCCGGCAATTGGGCTACGCATAGGTCGGCGCAGGTCGCAACATCAATTAGTGGAGCATTAAATGAGAAATATCAAGGCAATGGGTCTTCTAATTCTGGCATTGATGATCGGCTTGGCTGCCGCCGTCTATGCGTCGGGCTGGGTATCGCGTCAAGGAAATATCGCCTCCAACAAGGTAGTGGTTGCCGTGGTCGATATTGAACTCGGCAGCAAGATCAATCCGCAAATGCTGTCGACCACTGATTGGCCGAGCGGGTCTGTCCCGGTCGGGGCGTTCCACGACCTCAAGGATGTGCAGGACCGCGTCGCCAAAGTCGGCGTGCTGCGCGGCGAGGCGATCCTCGAAGGAAAGCTGGCGCCGGTAGGAACCAAAGGCGGCCTTTCCGCGGTCATCGCCCCCGGCAAGCGGGCCATGACGGTGCGCGTCAACGACGTGGTCGGCGTCGCCGGCTTCGCGCTCCCCGGCAACTACGTCGACGTCATGGTGAACGCGCAGCAGGAAAGGGCCAAGGGCGAAGAAGCAAAGCAGATCAGCAAGACGGTGCTGGAGCACGTGCTGGTCTTGGCCATCGCACAGGAAGCGAGCCGCGACGACACCAAGCCCAAGGTGGTCAACGCCGTGACGCTCGAGTTGTCGCCGGAGGATTCCGAAAAGCTCGACCTCGCCCGCAGCGTCGGCACGCTGTCCCTGGTGCTGCGCAACCAGGTGGACAAGACAACGGTCGCGACCAACGGAATCACCAAGCGCCAGCTCTTTGGCGACAAGGAAATCCTGCCCATATCGGTGGTGGCCGCTGCCCCGGCCCCTGCCACGGCCAAGTCCAGGCCATCCATCAGCAAGCCCGTCGTGGCTCCCGCCATGGAATGCGTGGAAGTCATTCAGAGCTCCGGTCGAGCCCTCAATTGCTTCTGATCGAAGAACACAGAGGAGAAGTTCAAGTGCACAACCAACACAAGTCCCTGGTGCTGCTCGCGGCGCTGGCGTTGACGGGCCCATCTTTTTCGGCCGACGATCCTGCCGTCGCTTCGGCAGCCCCCAGTGCAGCTCCTGCCAGTCCTGCAAGTTCCGGCGGCACCAAGCGTTGCACATCCGTGGTCCACGACGACCGCCCGACCTACGTGACCCTCGGGAAGTCGACTGTCATACCGCTCGATGTGCGGGTCGCCCGCATCATCGTGAGCGGCCAACCGCCGACCAGAGTTCCTGCACCCAGTGCCGCCGCGGCGACCGCGCCTGGGCAGGCAGCGGCGCCGGCACGACCCGCCCCTGCGTCCCAAGCGAGTGCAAACGACGGCGTGGCCGACATGGAAGTCATGCTGCTCAGCCCGACGGACCTGTTCTTCAGGGGAAAGGTCGCGGGATCGATGAACGTGATCCTGCAAAACGCGCAGGGCGCCTGCTTCATCAAGGACATCATCGTCACGGTCGATTCGGGCGCGCTGCAGGCTAAGCTGACCGAATTGATGCCCGAGGAAAACCGCATCAAGGTGCGGGGCGCCGAAAGGGCCATCGTGCTCACAGGCGAGGTCAGCGATGCGCTGAAGCTGGACGACATCATGAGTCTGGCGACCTCCTACGGCGACGGCAAGAAGGTGGTGAACCTGCTTCGCATCACGTCGCCGCAGCAGGTCATGCTCGAAGTCAAGATCGCCGAAGTCAGCAAGACCTTGCTTGACAGGCTGGGGTCGAGCATCGCTGCGCGCAGATTCACCAACGGCGGCACAAACACCTATACGCTGATCTCCAGCTTCCTGAGCGGAGGTGGTGCATTTGCGGAAGCGCTACGGATTGGCAAGACGGCCATCTCGATCGACGGCCAGAAAGACGATGGCCTGGTGCGCGTCCTCGCCGAGCCCAACATCATGGCCATCAGCGGGCAGCAGGCCAGCTTCCTGTCGGGCGGCAAGATCTATATCCCGGTCTCCCAGACCCAGAGCGGCGGCATCCCCACCATCACGCTGGAAGAAAAGGAATTCGGCATCGGTGTGAAATTCACGCCCACGGTGCTGAACGGCGGCCGGATTAACTTGAAGATGGTGTCCGAGGTCTCGGATCTCTCGCAGACCGGCTCGCCTTTCACTACCGTGAGCGGCGTCACCTCCGTGTTGCCCTCGCTCACGGTACGCCGGGCCGACACCACCGTGCAGCTCAATGACGGACAAAGCTTCGTCATCGCAGGCTTGATCAAGAACAACGTCACCGAAACGGTGAAGCGCTTTCCGGGACTCGGCGAGGTGCCGGTGGTGGGCGCCCTCGCTCGCAGCACCGAGTTCCAGAACGACCAGACGGAATTGCTGTTCGTGATTACGCCGCGCCTGGTCAGGCCGCTGTCCGAAACACCCAGGCTGCCCACCGACAACCACGTCGTGCCCAGCCGCGCCGAGGTTTATTTCAACGGTGCCCTGGAAAGCTCCCAGCCGGCTCCATTTCCTCCTGCTTCCGAAACCAAATAAAGAGGGCGTCATGACCAAGAAGCTTCCTGCAATTGCATTGCTCCTCAGCCTGGTGGCGGGGTGTTCGTCGGTGACACCGAACTACGACGCACGCTTCGGTGACGCCGTGCGCGACGCCAAGAAAAAAATGACCATCAACCCGGACGCTGGAAAGAATCCCGACCCGGTGGTTGGAATGGACGGTAAAGCGGCGCGGGAGACGATCATTCTTTACCACGGAACCTACAAGACGCCGCCACCTGCAGTCAATGTCATCAACATCGGCGGAAACATTGCCGGCGGCACCAAGTAGCCTCAGATCACCCTCTGAATCAGAAAATTTAATAGAAAGGAGTTGGCAACTGAGTATCAAAAAATCCTCTACCAATCAAATTAAATAGTCAATATTTTATTAATTCAAAGGTATTCAAAATGACCAATTTTCTTAATGCAACTCGTAATTCCATCGGTTCCTTTCTGCGAGATGAAGAGGGCGCTCAGATCGTTGAGTACGCGCTGATCATCGCTGTCGTATCGCTCGTCCTGATCGTCGCACTGCAGCAATTGAATGGCGGTTCGTTCACTACATTTATCGCAATGGTTGGAACTTGCTTGACCGACGGGGCGAACTGCGGCAATTAATCAGATGCTTTTGGCAAGGGTAGACGGCGGCGCCAAAGTTAGCGGCGCCATCGTTTGCCCAGCCACGGCAGCCCATGGACAGCAGAATTCTTCAAATATTCTGCCATTTGGCCTCGGTTTCAGCTGAGTATCAACAAAGGAAGTTCATATGTTGACCGCATTTTTCAGGGACGAAGAAGGTGCCCAGATAGTGGAATACGCGTTGATCGTCGCAGTGATATCGCTCGTATTGGTCGTGGCGCTCCAGCCTCTGACACTCGGCGGTGGCATCGGTGGCTTGATCCAACAACTGACCAACTGTCTGACCGCGGTCTCGTGCCCGTAGTTCAATGGCGAGTTTCGATCAACAGAGGACCTCTCATGCCACGCCCAGCCATTCACCATTGCCACCGCCACCGTCAGCGCGGAGCAGTGATCATTACAACAGCGCTCGCGCTGCTGTTTCTGCTCGGCTTCATGGGAATTGCATTGGATTTTGGTCGCCTCTTTGTTGTCAAAACAGAATTGCAAACCGCGATGGACAGCTGTGCATTGGCGGCGGCGGGGGAATTGGACGGGCAGAGTACTGCATTCGAACGCGCGAGAAGCGCCGGCAAGACGGCTGGTAATCTGAACCGCGTCAACATGCAGTCTGCCGACTGGAGCGGCCAAGGCCAAATCGTCGATGCCGACATCACCTTCAAGGATTCCGCATATGTGACGACCGGCGATTTCGCGCTCGCCAAGTATGCGCAGTGCCAACACACGCAGCCGAATGTGAACATGTGGCTGTTGGCAGCCATGGGCGGCTTCTCGGGCGACACGGCAGGCAATCCCGCAACCCGCAACGTTGCGGCGACGGCGGTCGCCACCCGCGGCAGCGCGCAGACCACCTGCCCTGTTCCGGTGGGGCTCAAACCCAAGCCAGGCGGCACTGCCCCGAACTACGGGTTCGCTGTGGGCGAATGGATCACCCTGATCAACGAGCAGAATGGGGCTCAGGGCGGCGAGATCGGCTGGGCCAATCTGGATGGCTCCAATAGCGCGTCCGAAACCGAAGCCGAATTGAACGGTCATTGCGGAACGAAAGTGGGCGACACATTGGGAACGCCTGGTGTGCAGGCGTCCGTTGCCGATGCCTGGAACTACCGCTTCGGGATCTACAAGAATAACGCCGATCCGGCCGCGACTGTGGGCAACCCGGACTTCACCGGTTACGCCTACACCGCGACCAATTGGCCGGCCCGGCAGAGCGCCTACGATGGTCCAGCGCCTGGTGCCGCCGCGCCGACCGCCGAGAATTTCCTGACCAAGCGCAAGGCATTCGCCTCCTGCGCCGACACCGGGACCAAGGTCAAGGGCGCAAAGAGCTGCGAGTCGATCTCGGCCCCCTATTTGTCGTTGAACGGCTTCCAGAAGCTAGCTGCGCCAGGCAACACGCCGGGTGGGCATAAGCAATATGGACGCAATCGACGCATCGTCACGGTACCAGTGATCAATGGCGGCGGCCAAGTCGTCGACTATGCATGCATGCTCATGCTGCAGCCTCTATCAATCCCGATGACGAACGTGCAACTGGAATTCAGGGGCAACGCCTCGGCGACCGACAGCCCCTGCACGACCAGCGGACTTCCAGGTGGTGCAGCAGGGCCGCTTGTACCGGTTCTCGTGAGGTAAGGACTTGATATGAAAACCAAAGAATCCGGAGTGGCGCTGGTCGAGCTGACCTTGATCATTCCCCTTTTGTTGCTGCTGACCTTTATTACTACAGAGTTCGGACGCGCGATGTTTGAGTACAACGTCGTTACGAAGTCGACACGGGACGCCGTGCGCTATCTCTCATTGCAGACGCCGGGCACTCAAATTACAGAAGCTCGAAATCTGATGGTCTACGGCAACCTTGCGGGCACTGGAGCGCCTTTGGCACGCGGGCTCAGCCTTGCCAACGTGCCGGCCGCAAGCTGCTGCACGTGGCAGACGGCGGGTACCAATCCGGTGATAAATACCGTGACCGTCCGAATCAGCGGATTCACGTTTCACTCGCTTTTTATCAGTGTCTTCGGCGTCGTCTTCGGCGATGCCAATGGCGACATTGTCTTTAGCGACATCACCGCAACAATGAGAGGTGCGACATGAAAAGAAAACAAACCGGCGCGACCGTCGTGGAATTCGCTCTGAGCCTCTTCATCTTTTTCATGTTCCTATTCGGAATAACAGACTTCAGCCGCATGCTTTTCACTTGGAGCGCCGCGAACGAAGCGACAAGACTCGGCGCTCGGTACGCGGTGGTTTGCGATGACACAAGCAACGAGGCACAGGTTCTGGCGAAGATGCAGGCGCTGCTGCCGCAGATCAATGCCATCGATCTGGCGTGGACCCCAGCGGGGTGTACGTCCGCGACTTGCGAAGGCGTCACGGTGACGATCACCAGTCTTGATTATCAATGGATTTCTCCCATCGCCGGTGCGGCCCGGCTTGCGCCAATACCGATGCCGACTTTTTCTACCTTTCTACCTCGGGAAATCATGCGCCAGGACCCGAATAGCGTAACGATTTGCTCATGAATTTTTGATGGATAAAAAATGAAAATCGCCCTTATTTCTCCCAACAAGAACCATCTGCAGGAAATGAGCCGGGTGCTCGAGGCTCATTCGCACACCGTTGTGCTGTTCGACGGCGGAAAAAGCAAAATGCGCCAGGTTGCCGAACAGGAGCAACCGGATCTGATCGTGGTGGATGGCATGTGCTGCGATCCCAATGAACTGGCCCTGGTCGAATACGTCACCACGCATCACCCCAAAGTGGCCGTGATTCTGCTTTGTGCCACCCAGACGCCGGAATTCCTGATCAATTCCATGCGCGCCGGTGTGCGGGAGGTGCTCCCTTCGCCGGCCACACCGGCTGCGCTGGAGGCTGCGGTGAACCGTATGGCAGCAAAGCTCCTGGGGCTTCACAGCGCCACGGCTGGAAAGGTGCTGGCATTCATGCCATGCAAGGGTGGCAGCGGCGCGACCTTCCTGGCAACGAATCTCGGCTATCAGCTGGCCGAAACCAATTCGGTGCTGCTGATCGACCTAAACCTGCAGTTCGGCGATGCCCTGTCGTTCGTCAGCGATGGCAAGCCCGCTTCCACGGTGGCTGATGTCGCGCACGACATCAGCAGGCTGGACGCCTCCTTCCTGGTGGCAAGCACGGTCAAGGTCGCGCCCAACTTCAGCATCCTGGCCGCGCCGGAGGACATGTCCAAAGCCATGGAGGTCAAAGCGGAACATGTCGATGCCATTCTCGCCCTGGCGGTGACCTTGTATGACTTCGTCCTGCTGGATGTGGATCGAAATCTGAACACACTGGCGATCAGGGCGCTGGATCGTGCTCACCGGATCTACCCCGTGCTGCAGGCGGGGCTGCCATCGATTCGAAATGCAGGCAAGTTGCTGGCGGTATTCAAGTCGCTGGGCTATCCGGCAACCAAGACCGAGCTGATCGTCAATCGCTTCGAGAAGACGAGCGAGATCGGCATCAGCGACATGCGGCGCTCGCTGGGCTCCGTCGCGCTACTCACGATCCCGGACTCATACAAAGAAGTCAACAACTCGATCAACCGCGGTGTGCCCCTGGTGACAATTTCCCGCACTAATCCTGTCAGCAAGAGTCTGGCAGATCTGGCGCTGTCGTTGGCTCCGCGGCAAGACCAGAACGGCAGTTTCTTCACCCGTCTCTTTCGGAAAGCCTAATCGTCTTCCCCCGTAATCCACAAGGCAGGTACCCATGTCATTTCGAGAAAAACTTGATGCTGTCGCGATGGAGCCCATCGTGCGCCCGCAGGCTCAGCCCGCGGTCGACGTCTTCAGGAATCCGGTCGCCACCGATTCCTACAAGTCGCTGAAGGGCAGGATGCACCTGAAGCTGCTCGAAAAGTTCGACTTGGCAGCGCTGGAGACTTTGGCGCCCGAGGTCTTGCGGCAAGAGATTTCTGCGATGGTCGGTCGCCTGCTGCTGGAAGAGCAGGAAGCCCTCAATGAGATCGAACGCCGCACCCTCATTCGAGACATCCAGCATGAAATGCTGGGCTTTGGCCCGATCGAGTTATTGATGGCCGATCCCACCGTTTCCGACATCCTGGTCAACTCCTACGAGCAGATCTACGTCGAGCGCAAGGGGAAGCTGGAACTCACCAACGTCACCTTCACCGACGAGAAGCATCTGCTGCGGATCATCGACAAGAT
Organism: Variovorax nitratireducens; assembly: GCF_051216545.1. NCBI lineage: Bacteria > Pseudomonadati > Pseudomonadota > Betaproteobacteria > Burkholderiales > Comamonadaceae > Variovorax > Variovorax nitratireducens. Next base: position 291,199 of record NZ_JBPJZO010000005.1, on the reverse strand, counting down.
CGTGTCGCTGGTGGGGCGGCGCATCGACGAGTCGAGCCCTATGGTCGACGCCCGATTGCCCGACGGCTCCCGCGTCAACGCGGTCATTCCACCGGTGGCACTCGACGGACCGATGATGTCCATTCGCCGCTTCGCTCATATCCCCCTGAAGATGGAGAACCTGGTCAATGACCTGAAGAGCTTGACGCCGCAGATGGCCTTCATGCTGGAAGGCCTGAGCAAGGCCAAGGTCAACATGATCATCTCGGGCGGAACCGGTGCGGGCAAGACGACATTGCTGAACATCCTGTCCGGCTACATCCCGGAATCGGAGCGCATCGTCACCATCGAGGACGCGGCCGAGCTGCAGATGCAACAGCCTCACGTAGTCCGCATGGAGACGCGGCCCATGAACATCGAAGGCAAAGGCGAGATCACACAGCGCGCCCTGGTACGCAACGCGCTGCGTATGCGACCCGACCGCATCGTGATCGGCGAGGTTCGCGGCGCCGAGGCGGTCGACATGCTGCAGGCGATGAACACCGGCCATGAGGGCTCGCTGACGACGATCCATGCCAACACGCCGCGGGACGCTCTGTCCAGGCTGGAAAACATGATCGGGATGGCCAACCTCAACCTGCCGCACCACGCGGCGCGTCAGCAAATCGCTTCGGCCATCACCGTCGTGATCCAGGGGCTGAGACTGATCGACGGAAAGCGAAAGATCACCAGCATCCAGGAGATCACGGGCATGGAAGGCGATGTCGTCACCATGCAGGAGATCTTCGCTTTCAAGCAAACCGGCGTGGGAGCCGAGGGCGAAGTGCAGGGCTACTTCCACGCGACCGGCGTCCGGCCGAAATTCGCCGAGCGCCTGCGGTCGTTCGGTGTCCTGCTGCCGGACGCCATGTTCGACCCGACCAAGCGCTACGAGTAAAGGAGTCGATCATGTGGAAAGACATCGAGGGCAATGCCTTCCTGGTCGTTGCAATACTGGTTTTCGTGGCCGTGCTTCTTCTTCTGGAAGCCCTGTATCTGATCTGGAAGACGTACAAAGGGCCCGAGGCCAAGAAGCTCGAAAAGCGACTGCAGGCGCTGTCCGCTTCCCATGACGCAACCGTTCAGGCGCAGTTGCTGAAGCAGCGAATGCTGAGCGAGGTGCCGGCTTTCCAGCGGCTTCTGTTCAGCATTCCGAGAGCTCACAGCCTCGACAAGTTCATCCTCCAGGCTGGTCTGGACTGGACGGTCTCGAAGCTGCTGCTCATATGCGCAGGATTCGGGGTGATCGGCCTCGTCCTGATTGCCGGCGTGGCTCATCAAACCCTTTTGCTGAGCGCTGCGGTCGGTGCAGTGCTGGCGGCGCTGCCGCTTCTGTATTTGCAGCACAAGCGAAGCACCCGGCTGGACAAACTGGAGCGTCAATTGCCCGACGCGCTCGATCTGGTGACCCGGGCACTGCGGTCCGGACATTCGTTTTCGTCCGGTTTGCAAATGATCGGCGAAGAAATGGCGGAGCCCATCGCCAACGAATTCCGTATCGTCAGTGACGAAGTCAATTTCGGGGTATCGCTGCAGCAGGCGCTGACCAACCTGAGCGAAAGAGTCCCGCTCACCGACTTGCGCTATTTCGTCGTGGCGGTACTGGTCCAGCGTGACTCCGGCGGCAACCTCACGGAAGTGCTGGGCAATCTGAGCCGTCTGGTTCGCGAGCGGCTGAAGCTATATGCAAAAGTCAGGGTCTTGTCGTCCGAGGGACGGCTGTCGGCGTGGATCGTGGGTTCGATGCCATTTGCGCTGGCGGGCGTGTTGAACCTGGTGAATCCGGACTTCATGTCGCCCTTGTGGAAAGACCCGATCGGCATTTCCATCATCAAGTACATGCTCATCCTGATGGCTTTCGGCGTCTTGATTATCAGAAAAATCATCAAGATCCGGGTATAGAGGAGAACGAAAATGATGTTATTTCCCGCGCTCATCTTCTTCGCCGTGGTCTTGACACTCGGCGGGATGTTCCTCTGGCTTACCCCCAGCAAGACAGAACAGCGGCTGCAAGCCATGTCCAATCCGACAGGCAAGTCGCAGTGGACGGAATCCGTGGTGAAAATCGTCGGCCCCTTCGCTCAGCTTTCGGCGCCGCCGATCGACGGTCAGGCATCGCCGCTGCGCGTCAAGTTTCTCAACGCAGGCATACGGCACCCCGACGCGCATCTGATCTTCTTCGGATCCAAGACGCTGCTGCCGCTCGTTCTCTCCGGGCTGGCCTTTATTGCCCTGAGATCGTCCAATCAAACGACAGGCTTGACGCTGGTGATGTACCTCGCCGTGGCGGCATTGATCGGCTGCTATCTGCCGAATTTCGCCCTGTACCTGCTGACGAGAAACCGGAAGCGGGAGATCTTCGAGAACTTTCCCGACGCTGCCGACTTGATGCTGGTTTGCGTCGAGGCAGGCCTGGGGCTCGATGCCGGCCTGGTAAAGGTTACCGATGAAATCAAGATGAAAAGCGTCGCCCTGGCGCAAGAACTCCACTGGACGAATCTCGAGATGCGGGCCGGCGGGACGCGCGAGAAATCGCTGCGCAATCTGGCCATTCGCACGGGCGTCGAGGAAATCGGCATCTTTGCCACCATGCTGACCCAAGCCGACAAGTTCGGAACGAGCATCGGCGAATCGCTTCGAGTTTTTTCCGATGATCTGCGACATAAACGGCAAGTGCGTGCGGAGGAGATCGCCGCCAAGATTCCGACCAAGATGCTCATTCCGCTGGTCTTGTGCATATTCCCGTCAATCCTTATGGTGATCCTTGGCCCGGCCGCCATTCAGATCATGCGAACCCTCGTCCCCATGTTCGGCGGACGGTGACAGAAAGGCGCCGCCGCCCTCAGGACGGCAGCTTGTCCAGGTGGCGCTTGACGGCGTAGACGTACAGCTCGAGCCGATTGCTCACCTCGAGCTTCTGGTAGATCGAGGTCAGGTGGTTGCGCAAGGTGTGTTCGGTGATGAACAGCCGCTCGGCCAGCGCCTTGTTCGATGCGCCGCTGCCCTCGACCACCGCGTAGATGATCTTTCGTTCCTTGCAGGTCAGGGTCGACTGCTTCTCCGTTTCGGGATCAGCCTTGTGCGCACGCTTGGAGTCGACGAACTCCGCGAACACGCGGCCCATCGTTTCGTTGTCCACGCACAGCTCGCCCTTGTGCATTCTTTCGATCGCAAGGAGCACCTGGTCCGCGGCTGCGTCTTTCCGCAGCACACCCCGGGCGCCGCCGAGGACTGCCAGGTCAAGAGTTTTTTGCTGGCGCTCGCCGGTCAGGATCATTACGCGGGAGACCGAGTTGGACAGCAGGCCCGGGAGAATGTCCAGCGCGCATTTGCCGCCCAGATCGAGATCCAGCAGGATGACGTCGGGAATCACCTGGTCGACTTGCTCGAGCGCTTCTTCGCAGCTTCTAGCCGTCCCGACCACATGCATTCGCGGCTTCTCGCCGTCGATCAATCTGGACAATCCCCACAGCATCGTCTGGTGATCGTCGACAAGCATGACACCGATGGGTTTTTCGACTGGCTGCATGTTCCACCTCCTAGATGGGTATCTCGACGTGCACGGAGGTGCCGCCGCTTGTTTTCCGCATGACCTGAGCGTTTCCGCCGAGCGCGGTGGCGCGTTCCGTGATCGACCTCGGCTGAAATTCGACCGACTGTGTTCCGTCGCATTCGTTCTCGATCTGGATCCTGAGCAAGCCGTTCGCGCATTCCAGCCTGACGGCGCCGTGGTGCGCAAACGTGTGCCTGCAGATGTTGCTCAAGCCCTCGCGCACGATCTGCAATATCTCCGCGGTCAGCCGATCGCTCACGTTGAGTTCGCCCTGCACGCAGACCGAGATGTCGATCCCGTAGAAATCTCTTGCCTGCGCTGCCTGCTGGCGCAGGACCAAGAGAAGAACCTGCTCCGTCTTGCCCAGGCCGTTCTTGACCGTGCCGGCGTAGCGGCGCAAGTCGCCGATGACCTTGGCGGCCATGCTCGCCAGCTTGTCGAGATCCTCGATCAGCGGGTTGTCGGCGGCCGCCTTCTTGCGCAGCGCGCTCAGGCCCATCTTCAGTCCGATGTAGGGCTGGATGGCCGTGTCATGAAGATCCAGCGCGATCTTCTGGCGTTCCTGCGAAGCTGCATCCGAGGCCATCCGGTCCAGCAGTTCGATGTTCTCGATCACGGGGAAGGCCTGGGCAGCGATATGGCTCAGGAAGAGCGCGTCGGCCTTTCTGAAACCGGTCTGGCGGGAGAACACATAGATGCGGCCTTCGCTTCTTCGGAGCGACACCGGTGCACTGATAAACGAACGGGCATCCAGAAGCTCGGCCAGGCTTTCGCAGGCCGCTTGCTCGTGCTTGTTCCATCTTCCCTCGGTGCTGTCGTACACCGCGGCTCCGGCGAACGAGGACAACTTTGGCCAGATCGCGCTGTTATGGACAACGATGCGGTTCTGTGGGAGCGCGACGAGCGGCGCGGCCGCTTCGGCGTCGATACATTCGGCATTGACCGAATGCTTCGCGTCGCCCTCCCTGATGGTGCGCAGGAAATAGGCGCCCGACTCCTTGTCCCGAACAATCAGCAAGCAGCAGCTTCCCTGGAAGAACACCTGTGTCTTCTCCAGGACGCTGGTGACGGTGTGATCGACGCCAAAGCGCGGATTCGATACGCGGCTGACGTCGCGAAGCAGCGCGAGCCGCCGCTTCAGTTCGACCTTCGAGCCGCCCCAATGGATGCTCATGTAGCCGAACGCAAGCAGGAAGGTGGCTCGCAGCAGCAGGCGGGGCAGATCCTGTTCGGTGGTCGTTCCCAGTCCGCAGGCGGCGAACAATCCGACCGAAGCGAGGGTGACGCGCGCGCCCTCGTTGAAGCCCCATCGGAAGGACGAGGTGAGGATGGCGAAAAAGAAGAAGAGGAAGAAGAAGCTGTGGATCCCGTCCGTGAACAGAACGATCAACCCATACCAGCAGATATCCAGCCAGTGAATCAGCTTGCTCTGCGAAAACGAGGCATCGAACTGCGTAGAGATGTAGACGGCAAGGCTGTGCAGGATGTAGCCGAAGAACAGGAGCCACGTGAAGCCTCCGATTCCCCTCAAACCCGAAGGATCGACAAAAACCGCGAGGAGGGCAGAGACGGACAGCACGAGCCGCATCCTGGCGACCATGCGCGCATCGGCGGCGTCGGCGGCAAGACCTGTATCCATCGCGTTTATCCTGTCCAGCTTGTGCACAAGCATTGGCGTCTCCTCCTCCCAACGATGGGGTCATCGATGGGTCTTGTAGGCACATTTCGCGCGAAAGAACGCGTATGTGAGAACGTCACATTTTACTACTTAGGTTAACAAAATAGACTTTTTGTAACTATTTGCTAATCGTTCCGCGCAAGAAGTCACGCCCACGGGGGGCGTCACTTTCCTACCAAGTCACGCGCAGGCCGACCGTGCCCTGAACCGACGACTTCACCCGGGCGTCGCCGCCGGTGCCGAAGGTGCGCCCGAGCTCGCCGAATACCGTGGTGACCGGCGTCAGCGCCAGCGAAAAGCCGGCCGCGACTTCCGTCGAGGTGTAGCCGCTTGAGCTGGCGATACGGGTGCTGGCGGCCGTGCCGATGAAAGTCGCCACATCGGCCCCCGAACTCGCGCGGTACACGTTGACCCGTGCATAGGGCTGCAGCCGACCCGCCCCGGTGGAGATGTCGCCCTTGACGCGCACACCGAGGCGGCCGATCCAGCCTCCTTCGGCGTCCTGATGGACGCGCGCGCCGGCGACCGACACGTCGTCGAAACGTGTTCGTTGGCGGATGAGCTGTGCTTGCGGCTCGATGCTCCAGCCATCGGCCAGGGCGAAGGACTTGCCGGCTTCTATCGATGCCGAGAAGCTGCGTGCCTTGCCCGACACCGTGAGACTGCCGTCGGGCCGCACGCTATAGCGGTGGCTGCCCGCTTGCAGCACGGCATCGACATACCAGCCGCTCGCATCCCTCCAGGTCGCATAGCCGCCAAGGTAGCGCGACTGCAGATCGGTGTTGCCGACCCTGCCGAAGGTGCCGCGCGCGTTGCCGCTGACGTCGACGCCCCCATCCAGGGAGCCGACATAGATGCCGGCGCGCCAGTTGTTGCCGGCCAGAAGGTCGGCGCCTGCCTGCAGGCCGCTCACATGACCTCGGCTGTGCGGTGCGGCGCTGCTGTCCTGGCGAATGTCGAGGTTGGTGTAGACGGCACGCACCCAGGCTTCGCGGGCAGGCCCCGAATCGCCGACCCGGCGGTTCAGGTTGCCCAGCATCGCGAGATCCGCTTGGCGAACTTGCGCCGGGAGGGCGGCGAGGAGCGGCATCTCGTTCCGATAAGGAGGTGCGACCGGGGCGGGCTCAATCACCTTCTTTTCGGGCTCCACGGTCGCCGGCTCGGCGGCGGTTGCCGGTGCGGGACTCTTGGCCTCCTCTGATGTAGGTGCCGGTGCCGGAGCGGGCGCCGGAGCAGGAGCGGGCGCCGGAGCCGGTGCAGGAGCGGGCGCCGGAGCCGGTGCAGGAGCAGGAGCCGGAGCAGGGGCAGGGGCCGGAGCCGGAGCCGGAGCCGGAGCCGGAGCAGGGGCCGGAGCCGGAGCAGGGGCCGGAGCCGGAGCAGGGGCAGGAGCCGGAGCGGGCGCCGGAGCCGGTGCAGGAGCCGGAGCAGGGGCCGGAGCCGGAGCCGGTGCAGGAGCCGGAGCCGGAGCCGGTGCAGGAGCCGGAGCCGGAGCCGGAGCCGGAGCCGGAGCGGGTGCCGGTGCCGGTGCAGGAGCAGGAGCAGGAGCAGGGGCAGGGGCAGGAGCAGGAGCAGGAGCAGGAGCAGGAGCAGGAGCAGGAGCAGGAGCAGGAGCAGGAGCAGGAGCAGGAGCGGGCGCCGGTGCGGGTGGCGAGCAGGTGGCCTTGCCGACGTCCTTGTCGTTGCCGCAGTTCGCCGCCGGGGCGACCCCCGCCAAGGCGAGAAGTGCGACCGCAACACAAGCCTGCAGCCCCTTGGCCCGCGCAAACTCAGGCGTTTGGAGTTGCGAATCGGGCATGGAAGTACCGGTTTTCGCCGACTTGCCCACGCCGGTTGCCAGCTCCGATGCCACGGCCCAAAGGCCTTTCGCCGAATTCCAGATGATCCTGTAAACGCAGTTCATGTCGTTCCTTCCGAGGTTGCAATCGCCCCGCCGAAGCGGAAATTGAATACTTTCGACTTTAGGTCGAAGGTATTCATTTCTTAAGGAAGAAGTTCACACAATCGGTTACAGACTTGTGCCTTGAGGCCAAAACGCTATGATTTATGTAGCAGCAAGGCCGCTTCCCACGAGCCTTCGTGAGATTTTTCACATTACGGGAGTGCTGCGCGCCCGGGGAGGGCGGCAAGAAGGGCTGCGATGACGCCTGATGCCCGGCCAAGTTGGCACATCCCAGGGCGCCTGCCTGGGAGCCCTTTCGGGCCTACCGGAAAGCACCCGTACTTCCAGGTTTGAAAAGTCCGGAATTCGGGCGACACGTCAAGTTCAAGTCCACTCCCATGACTTTTTCCTAGCCTTTGTCGGCCTGGCCAGCACGCCCATCCCCCCTTCGCCACAATCAACCCAATGAGTTCCCGCTTCTTCAAGATGGCCCTGTTGCTGGGCCTGCTTTCCGCCATCGGCCCGTTCGCAATCGACATGTACCTGCCGGCTTTGCCGGAAATCGGACAAAGCCTCGGAGCTGGCATCGGTGCGGTTCAGATGAGCCTCACCGCTTTCTTCCTCTCGCTCGGCGCCGGCCAGTTGTTTTACGGGCCGGTGTCGGACATGGTGGGGCGCAAGCCGCCGCTTTACTTTGGCCTCGTGCTGTTCGCGCTGGCCAGCGTCGGCTGTGCGCTGGCGACCGACGTGCAGACGCTGATCGCGCTGCGCTTCGTGCAGGGGCTGGGCGCTGCGGCCGGCATGGCGATTTCGCGTGCGGTGGTGCGCGATCTGCACACCGGCACCGACGCGGCGCGGCTGATGTCGTTGCTGATGCTGGTGTTCAGCATCTCGCCGATCCTGGCGCCGCTGGCGGGCAGCGGGGTGATCGCCCTGGCCGGCTGGCGCGGCGTGTTCTGGGCGGTGACGCTGGCGGCCATTGCCGGGCTCGTGATGATGTTCGCGTCGCTGCAGGAAACGCGGCTGCCGGCGCAGCGGGTCGACAGCGGCCTGCGCAGCGCGCTGGCCGGCTACTGGCTGTTGCTGCGCGACGGGCACTATCTCGGGCTGGTGTTCATCGGCGCGTTCGCGATGGCCGGCTTCTTCACCTACCTGGCCAACTCGTCGTTCGTCCTGATCGACCATTACGGGCTGTCGCCCACGATGTACAGCGTGGCCTTCGGCGTCAACGCGGCGGCGTTCTTTGCCGCTGCGCAGCTCACCGGCACGCTGGGCGAACGCTACGGGCTGGTGCGGCTGGTGCAGTTCGGCGTGCTGGCCAGCAGTGTGGTGATGCTGGTCATGCTCGCCTACTACGCGATGGGCGGCGACCGCCTGGCGGTGCTGATCGTGCTGTACTTCATTGCCAGCGGCTTCATGGGCCTGGTGATTCCGACCACCGGCGTGCTCGCGCTGGAGCAGCATGGCGCCATCGCCGGCACTGCATCGGCGCTGATGGGCACGCTGCAGATGCTCACCGGTGCGCTGATGATGGCGCTGGTGGGCCTGTTCACCGACGGGCGGCCGTTGCCGATGGTGGTCGGCATGGCGGCCGGCGCGCTGGTGGCGCTGGCGCTGACGTGGCTCACGCTCGGCGGCCGGCGTGCCGAGCCTTCTCTGGCACGCTAGGCTCGCTGCAGAACATGGCGCCTCCTTCTTCCGTACTTCCCGTGGCCGTCGATGGCCTGCCGTGGCCGGCACGCGGCCGTGCGATGGCGGTCATCATCCTCGGCATCACGGTGGCGGTGCTCGACGGCACCATCGTCAACCTCGCGCTGCCCGGCATCGCGCGCGAGCTGCAGGCCACGGCCTCGCACTCGATCTGGGTGGTCAATGCCTACCAGATCGCCACGCTCGTGATGCTGCTGCCGCTGGCGACGCTGGGCGACATCGTCGGCTACCGGCGCATCTATATCGCGGGCATCGCGCTGTTCACGGTGGCCTCGCTAGCCGCAACCTTCTCCAACTCGCTCGGCACCTTGATCGCGGCACGCGCGCTGCAGGGCCTGGGCGCGGCCGGCATCATGAGCGTCAACTCGGCGCTGGTGCGCCTGATCTACCCAAGGGCGCAGCTCGGGCGCGGCATGGCCCTCAATTCGATGGTGGTCGCCACCTCGGCGGTGGCGGGGCCATCGGTAGCAGCGGCGATCCTGTCGGTGGCCTCGTGGCCGTGGCTGTTCGCGCTCAATGTGCCGCTGGGCATCGTCGTGCTGGCGCTGGCCACGCGCTCCCTGCCGGCCAACAGCGCACCGCCGCCGGCCGGGGCACGGTTCTCGCTCGTCGACGTGGTGCTCAACATCCTGATGTTCTCGCTGATCTTCGTGGGCGTCGACCGGCTCGGCGTGCGCGAGGAGCAGCAGGCCGCGCAGGGCACGTCGCCGATGGCCTGGGGCCTGCTGCTGGCTGGCATCGCGGTGGGCTTTGTGTTCATCCGGCGGCAGCGCAAGCTGGCACTGCCGCTGTTCCCGGTTGATCTGCTGCGCATCCCGGTGTTCGCGCTGTCGATGGGCGCCTCGGTCGCCGCCTTCGCGGCGCAGATGCTGTCGTACATCGCGCTGCCGTTCCTGCTGCTCGACACCTATGGCCGCAGCCACATCGAGGCCGGCCTGCTGATTACCGCCTGGCCGCTGGCCATCGTGGTGATGGCACCGGTGGCGGGGCGCCTGATCGGCCGCTACCCGGACGGGTTGCTCGGCGGCATCGGCCTCGGCCTGCTGGCCAGCGGGCTTGCGCTGCTGGCGGCCATGCCCCCGCACCCGGCCAATGCCGACATCGTCTGGCGCATGGCGCTGTGCGGGCTCGGCTTCGGCCTGTTCCAGTCGCCCAACAACCACACCATCGTGACCGCGCCGCCGGCGCACCGCAGCGGCGCTGCGAGCGGCATGCTGGGCACCGCTCGGCTCACCGGCCAGACCGCGGGCGCGGTGATGGTGGCGGCGGTATTCAGTGTCTGGAGTCCGCTGAGCGGCACGGGCCCGGTCATCGCGCTGGTACTGGCGGCCTGCTGCGCCGGTGCGGCTGCAGTGTTCAGCACGTTGCGCCTCCGGACGACGGCACCCGCAGTGCCGCAGCACCGTGCGTGAGGTGCCCGACACCATCGTCTGCGAAGGCTGCGACGCCGTGTACCGGCGCGCACCGCTGCAGCCGCGCGACGTGGCACGCTGCCCGCGCTGCGGTTCCGAGCTCGAGCGCCATGCCGGCAACCAGCGCCGCCGCATCCTGCCGCTCGCGGTGGCCAGCCTGATCATGTTCGCCATTGCCAACCTGTTTCCGATCGTCGAGATCGAGCTGCAGGGCCTGCGCAGCCAGACCACGCTGGCCGGTGCCGTGATGGCGCTGATGGCCGAGGGCATGTCGGTGGTGGCCATGCTGGTGCTGGCCACGACGCTGCTGTTTCCGCTGCTGCAGCTCTGCATCCTGGTGTGGCTGCTGGTGCCGCTGGCACGCGACCGGCAGGCGCCCGGCTTCGCCTGGCTGGTGCGCGCAATGCAGTCGCTGCGGCCGTGGGGAATGATCGAGGTGTTCCTGCTCGGCGTGCTGGTCGCGATCGTCAAGCTGTCGAGCATGGCCACGGTGGTGGCCGGGCCGGCGCTCTATGCGTTCATGGCGCTCACGGTGTTGCTGACGTCGGTGCTGTCGTTCGACCCGCGCGGTTTCTGGGAATTGGTGTTCCAGCGGCAGGAGGGCGCATGAACCCCCACGGCCACCCTGAAGAAGCCCCCGTGCCGACCGCGGCCGGCCTTGGCCTGCTGGCGTGCCACCATTGCGGCACGGTGTGGGCGCAGGCGGAGGAGGGCGCCGCCTGCGGCCGCTGCGGCACGCACCTGCAACGGCGCAAGCCCGACAGCCTCAACCGCACCTGGGCGCTGCTGGTCGCGGCCTGCCTCATGTACATACCGGCCAACCTGCTGCCGGTGATGATCACCAAGACGCTGTTCGGCACGCAGAACGACACCATCCTGAGCGGCGTCATCTACTTCTGGGTGTCGGGCGCGTACGGGCTTGCGGCGATCGTGTTCGTCGCGAGTTTCCTGGTGCCGCTGTTCAAGCTCACTGCGCTCATGCTGCTGCTGATCACGGCGCAGCGCCGCACCGACTGGCGCCGCCCCGAGCGGGCCAGGCTCTATCACATCATCGAAATCATCGGCCGCTGGTCGATGCTCGATGTGTTCGTCGTGTCGCTGCTCACAGGGCTGGTGCAGATCCAGGGTTTTGCAGTGATCACGGCCGGCGTCGGCATCGCGGCCTTCGGCGCGGTGGTGGTGCTGACCATGCTGGCGTCGATCAGCTTCGACCCGCGGCTCACCTGGGACGACAAGCCAGTAACACCAGCCGGTGACAATGAAGTTGAAAAGAAGAAAACCGCAACTGCATGAGTGAACCAACCACGCCACCTCCGCCCCCTGAACCGAGCGCACCGCCCGCACCGAAGGTGGTGCGCCGGCGCGACTGGCTGCCCTCGCTGATCTGGCTGATCCCGATCGTTGCCGCGCTGGTCGGCGTGGCGCTGGTCGCGCGCATCCTGATGCAGCGCGGCCCCGAGATCGTGCTCACCTTCAAGACCGCCGAAGGCCTCGAGGCCGGCAAGACCGCCGTCAAGTACAAGGACGTGCAGATCGGCATCGTGCAGTCGCTGCGGCTCGCGCGCGACCGTTCGCACGTGCGCGTGACGGTGCAGCTCACCAAGGAGGCCGACGGCTTCACCGCCGCCGACACGCGCTACTGGGTGGTGCGGCCGCGGCTCGACACCTCGGGTATCTCGGGCCTCAGCACGCTGCTGTCGGGCGCCTACATCGGCGCCGATGCCGGCACCTCGGAAGACAGCGCCAGCGAATTCACCGGCCTCGAGGTGCCGCCGATCGTCACGCGCGACGCCTCCGGCCAGCAGTACCTGCTGCGCGCCACCGACATCGGCTCGCTCGACGTCGGCTCGCCGGTGTATTTCCGCCGCATCAAGGTCGGGCAGGTCGCGGCCTACGGGCTCGATGGCGACGGGCGCGGCGTGACGCTGCGGGTGTTCGTCAACGCGCCGTACGACAAGTTCGTCGGCGTCAACACGCGCTTCTGGCATGCCAGCGGGCTCGATGCGTCGGTCACCGCCAGCGGCGTGAAGCTGCGCACCCAGTCGCTCGCCACCATCCTGCTCGGCGGCATCGCATTCCAGGCGCCCGAGGACGCGATGGGCCCGGTCGCCAAGGAAAACACCGCGTACACGCTGGCAGAGGACGAGTCGCTGGCCATGAAGCCGCCGGACGGGCCTTCGCAGCCCACGTTGATGTACTTCAATGAGTCGCTGCGCGGCCTCACGCCGGGTGCGGCAGTCGACTTCCGCGGCGTGGTGATCGGCGAGGTCAAGTCGATCGGCGTCGAGTTCGACCGGAGCGAGCGCGAGTTCCGCATGCCGGTGCTGGTGCAGATCTACCCCGACCGGCTGCGGCGCCGCGCGGGCGACACGGCACCCGAATCGCGCCACTCGCAGGAGCAGCGCCTGCAGTTCTTGATCGGCAAGGGCCTGCGCGCCCAACTGCGCAATGGCAACCTGCTGACCGGCCAGATGTATGTGGCACTCGACTTCTTTCCGAAGGCGCCGCCGGTCAAGGTCGACGTGTCGAAGACCCCGGTCGAGCTGCCGACGATCCCGGGCAGCCTGGAAGACCTGCAGACGCAGGTGCAGGAGATCGCGGCCAAGGTCAACAAGATTCCGTTCGAGGAACTGGGCAAGGACATGCGCGTGTCGCTCGCCACGCTCAACAAGACGCTGACGGGTGCCGAGCAACTGGCGAAGACGCTGAACAACGATGTATCGCCCGAAATCACGGCGGCACTCAAGGACGTGCGCAAGACCGTCGACAGCGCCAACCGCACGCTGTCGGAAGATTCGCCGCTGCAGCAGGACATGCGCCAGACCTTGCAGGAACTCACCCGCGCGGCCGGTTCGGTGCGCGTGCTGACCGACTACCTCGAGCGCCACCCCGAGTCGCTGCTGCGCGGCAAACCGGACGACAAGAAGAAATGAAGTTCATCACCACCACCGCCTTTTGCGCGGCCATGGCGACGCTGGTGCTGGCCGGCTGCGCGAGCCCGCCGACGCGCTACTACACGCTGGCTGCTCCCTTGCCGGCGGTGGTGCCGGCTGCGCCGGCTGCCGCAGCCGCGCCGCTGTGGATCGAGCTCGCGCCACTGGGCATGCCCGAGCGGCTGGCCCGGCCGCAACTCGTGGTGCGCCCGGCCGGCGACGGCAGCCGGGCGGAGGTCGAGATTCTGGAGCAGCACCGCTGGGCCTCGTCGTTCGAGAACGAATTGCGCGATGCGCTGGCCAGCGGCATCGCTGCACGGCTGGGCGCGCTCGACGGCACCCGCGGGGGCCGGCCGGCCGCAGCGCCGGTTACGCGCATCGCGGTGCAGGTGCGGCAGTTCGACGCGGTCGAAGGCAGCAAGGTCGAGGCCGACCTTGGCTGGACGCTGCGGCGCGCCGAGCAGCCGCGCTCGATGGTGTGCCGGATCAGCCTTAGCGAGCCGGTCGTCGGCACGGGCATCGATGCCGTCGCGCAGGGCGCGCAGCGGCTCACGGCCAACGTCTCGGCGGCCATCGCGCGCAGCGTGGCCGCGCTGCAGCAGAATCCGGACGCAGCGTGTCCGATTTAAGCAATCTGCGCCGCCAACGCCCGCGTGCCGGGCGTTGGCGGCTATCAATTCGATAGCGGGCCAGCATGATCGGGATTGGCAAGGCGCCCTGCGACAACACGCTGATCCAGCACGCGGCCCCGGCGACGCCTTGCCCGGAGGGCTCCAAGCGCTGGGTGCTGGCCGCCGCGATCGTCGGCTCCAGCATGGCTTTCATCGACGGCACCGTGGTCAATGTGGCGCTGCCGGCGATCCAGCGTGATCTGCATGCGACCGCCTTCCAGGCGCAGTGGGTGGTCGAGGCGTATGCGCTGTTTCTGGCGGCGCTGCTGCTGGTCGGCGGTTCGCTCGGCGACCGCTTCGGGCGGCGGCGCGTTTTTGCGGCCGGCGTTGCGTTGTTCGCGCTGGCCTCGGCCGGCTGCGCACTCGCCACCGAGGTGCAGCACCTGATCGCGGCGCGGGCAGTGCAGGGCGTCGGTGCGGCGTTGCTGGTGCCGGGCAGCCTGGCGCTGATCAGCGCGGCCTTTCCGGAGAAGGAGCGCGGCAAGGCGATCGGCACCTGGTCGGGCTTCAGCGGCATCACGGCCGCGATTGGGCCGGTGCTTGGTGGCTGGCTGGTCGACCACTATTCGTGGATCTGGGCCTTTCTGGTCAATGTGCCGATGGCCTTGCTGGTGCTGGGCATCGTTTGGCGCCATGTGCCGGAAAGCCATGGCCCCGACACATCGAGCCCGCTCGACTGGCGAGGCGCCGTGCTGGCGACGCTGGCGCTCGGCGGCATCGTCTATGCCTTCATCGAGGCGCCGACGCAGGGTTGGGGCGCCCCACTCGTGGCGGGTGCAGGGCTGCTTGGCCTTGTGGCCAGTGCGGCGTTCGTGGCCGTGGAGCGGCGCAGCCGGGCGCCGATGCTGCCGCTCGGCCTGTTCCGCCTGGCAAACTTCGGCGCGGCCAACCTGCTGACCTTGCTGCTCTACGCGGCGCTGGGCGGCGGGCTCTACTTTCTGCCGCTGAACCTGATCCAGGTGCAGGGCTACTCGGCCACCGTGGCCGGCGCGGCGCTGCTGCCGTTCATCCTGCTCATGTTCCTGCTCTCGGGCTGGGCCGGCCAGCTGGTCGACCGGTTCGGGCCGCGGCTGCCGCTGGTGGTCGGGCCGGCGGTCGCGGGCGTCGGGTTCGCACTGCTGGCGCTGCCGGGCTTGCAGGTCAACTACTGGACTGGGTTTCTGCCGGGTGTGGTGGTGCTCGGTTTCGGCATGACCGTGACGGTGGCGCCGCTCACCACCACGGTCATGAACGCGGTCGGGCCGGAGCTCGCCGGCACGGCCTCGGGCGTCAACAACGCGGTGTCGCGGGCGGCTGCGGTGCTGGCGATCGCAGTGTTCGGAGTGGTCATGGCCTGGGCCTTCGATGCGCGGCTGGCCGAAGGCCTGCAGGCGGTGGGCGCAACACCCGAGACCATTGGCTACCTGCAGGCCCGGCGCAGCCAGCTGGCTGGCATCGAATTGCCGCCGGGCACCGACGCGGCGACGGCAGCGCAATTGCGGCAGGTGGTGCAGGGCGCCTTCGTGGCGGGCTTTCGCTGGATCATGGGCATCAGCGCGGTATTGGCGCTGCTCAGCGCACTCAGTGCCTGGTGGTGGATACGCCGCGCAGACCCGCCGCGCTCTTAAAACGATAGCAGCCCGGTTACAATCGTAGGTTCGCCGCTTGGAATCTCGCCAATCGGCCCCAACTCCCCCGCATGAACGCATCCCACACCACCGCCGCGCACATGACGAACCTGGTCACGCTCGCCGACCTGCTCGAGCGACTGGAGCACAGCGCCGTACCGGTCGCCGCCGAGCAGTACCGCGCGGTGGTGACGCATCTGGTGCACGAGTTCAACGACGTCACGCCGGACCCGGCGTTGGGCGTGCTGCTCGACACCCACCCGGCTGCGGCCGAGGTGTACGAAAACCTGAATTACCAGCACGCGGGCCTCTGCCGCAGCGGGCTGGACGTGGCGCTTGGCGCTGAATTGAAAGCCAGGGAAGCCATTGCCCGCGCAATGCGTCCCCTGAACCCGGGAGCCACCAATGGCCAAAGCTGAAACGAAGACGGCCGTGGTCGAAGGCGGCCTGCGCTACAAATCCAAGCCTTCGGGCTCGCCCTATGCCGAGGTTTCGTCCTTCGGCGGCAGCACCATGTCGTGCTACATGTGCGGCAAGCACCGTGCGCGCGCATCGCTGCAGATGAAGCGCCTGCTTGGCAAGTCGCAGGCGGTGTGCTCCCCCTCGTGCAAGGCGCTGGACGAAGCCATCAAGGGCTGATCCGTCCGCCGACCCCGCGAGAAAAGCCGCTGTCAGCGGCTTTTTTCATGGGGCTCACTCGCTTTGCCGTCGTTACACCAATTTCTGGATCGCCTTCTTGCGCCACACCAGCCGGTAGTAGGCGGTCTGTAGTGCCAGCATCGCCACGAACGCGGCCGGGTAGGCCACCCAGATGCCGTTCAGGCCGATGCGGTGGCTGGCGAACCAGGCCACCGGCACCTCGACGAAGGCGATGCAGAAGATCGCGATGGCCGTCGGCACCAGCACCGAGCCGCTCGCCCGCATGATCCCCGAGAGCACCGAGGCCATGCCGAACACGACGGTGCCCCACAGCATGATGTGCAGCAGCGTCTGCGCCACTTCGATCACCGGCTCGCTGGTGATGAAGAAAGCCATCAGGTGGCGTGAGAACAGGTAGCCGAGCAGTACCAGCCCGCCGGTCAGCACCAGGTTCATCATCAAGCCGGTGCGCGCGATGGCACCGAGTTTGTCGGCACGGCCCGCACCGATCGCCTGCGCGCCGACGATCGACGCGGTGATCGCGATCGAAATCGCCGGAAACTGCACATACGCCACCACCTGGTTGACCGCGCCGTAGGCCGCCGTGGCGTTCGAGCCGTAGCTGTTCACCAGCGAGAGCAGCGCCACTTCCGCCAGCGAGATCACGATCATCTGCACGCCGGTCGGCACGCCGACCTTGAGCACTGTCTTGAGGATCTTCGGATCGATGCGCAGGTGCCGCGCAAACTCGGCATCGGGCGCAAGCGGGCTCTTTCTGGCGCGCAGCCGAAAGCCCAGCCAAGTGGTCGCGACCACGAACGAAACGACCGTCGCTGCCGCGCCGCTCGCCACACCGAGCCGGGGCAAACCGCCCCAGCCCTGGATCAGCGCCGGCGTCAGCAGCAGCCCGATGCAGGTGGAGATGAGCAGCGTGAAAAGCGGCGTGACCGTGTCGCCCACGCCGCGCAGCATGGCCGTCGACAGCAGGAACACGAACAACCCCGGCATCGCGATCAGCATGATGCGGGCGTAGAGCGTCGCGTCGGCCAGGATGTCGGGCGGGGTGCCGAGCGCGGCAAGCAAGGGGGTGGTGAAGGCGCCGCCGAACACTGCCACCAGCAGGCCGAAGGCGATGCCGACCGAGAGCGTGGTGCCGGCCACGACCTTGACCTTGGCGGTATCGCGTGCGCCCCAGGCCTGGCCGATCAGCACCGACGCGCCGGCGCCAAGGCCGATCGTGAAGGCGATGAAGAAGAACATCACCGGAAAGAAGCTCGACACCGCCGCCAGCGCGCCGATGCCGATCATCTGGCCGACGTAGACGTTGTTCAGCGTGCCCGAAAGCGACTGCAGGATGTTGCTGACCAGCATCGGCGCCAGGAACACCAGAAAGGTCTTCCAGAGCGGACGACCGGGCACGTCGCCACGGCTGCGTGGCTGCTCGGCGATTTTTCCGGCAACGCGTAGGTCGGCGGGCTCGAGTTCGTCGCGGCGCTTCATGCGGTTTCGCCCCAGGCGGCGGCCGAGAGCTTGTTCAGATGCGTTCGCACGTCGTCCGGCCAGTCGGCAACGAGCGCGTCGAAGCGTTCGTGTTGCCCGGCGAACAGGGCCCGCGAGGCTTCCTCGAAACCCGGCAGGTGGCCCGCGATGGCGCTCATGAAGCGGTAGGTGGCTTCGCGCGAGGCACGCACCGTGTCGCGGTCGGCGTGGACGCGGCGTGCATCTTCGACCAGCTTACGCAGCGCGACCGAGGCGCCGCCGGGTTGGCGATTCAGCCAGTCCCAATGGCGCGGGAGCAGGGTGACCTCGCGCGGCACCACGCCCAGCTTGGGCCGGCCGACCGCACGGGCAGAGGGCTCGGCGCTGTCGGCTGCCACAGCAGGCGCGTCGTCTCGCAGATCGAGATCGAGCGGTTCACCGGTGGTGTCATCGAAGACGAACACCGGCATCGTGTCGGCGCGGTGCCGCAGTTGGGTGATCACCTCGGCGCGCGTTCCGGCGGCAATGCGGTGGAAATCTGCGAAGGCGGTGAGGGTGGGGGAAGGGGGTTCGATCAACATCCGCCGAATTTTACCCGGGCAAAACGTGATTTTCAATCTACCCGGGTAAAACTAAATGCAGCCTTGATTCAGTTGGTGCGCCCGAGCAACACGCGCCACCAACGCCGCACACCAGCCTTGAGCGCCCGCACCGCGCGCCAGGGCGCACTTTGGCGAACGGCGGTCAGTACGCTGTCCTTCCAGTTTTTCCAGCGCGGATACCAGCGCGCGAACAGCGGAATCTGCATCAGCGCAGGCAGCGTGAGCTGAAACAGCCGCGCCACCACCGCGGTGCCTGCGAGCTTGGCGCCGATCAACAGCACCAAGCCGCTGGTGTAGTGGCCGCGGCCAAACAGGTAGAGCGCCAGCAGCTTGACCGGAAACAGCGCGACCACCGGCGCAACGAACACCAGCAGCGCGCCCCAGGGCGGCAGCCCGGCCACCTTGCGCTCGAGCCGGGCCCACAGCGGCAACCGCGCGAGCTGCCCCACCAAGGCAGCCAAGGGTGCCCAGCCCCATTCCTCGAACAGCAGCACCGGCACCAGCAGGGCAGTGAGCACGGCGCGCAGCAAGCTGCGAAGCGGCGAGCGGGGCGAGGGTTCCATGGAGGCAGCTTAGCTGCGCCGCAGCCTACGGATTCGGCCCGAGGTGCACGTTGATATCGAGGGGGTGCGCAAAAGCCTCGAAGGCAAGCCGCTAGCCTGCGCGAGGCCGCACCGCCGCCACCGGAAAGTCCGGCACGCCCTGCGGCACGATGGTCACTGGAGACTGCTTGCCGCGGGTCATCTCCTTCACTCGCTCGGACACGTAGAGGTCGAGCATCTTGTGGGTGACGCGGCCGGAGCCGGCGAAGTCGGCCTTGCCGTTCATGCCTTCGACCACTGCGAGCGTGAAGGCGCCGTTGCCCCAGCGCGTGGACTCCTGCGCGAACTGCCGGCCGGTGGAGGCGGCGAACACGATGACGCCGTTCTCGGCGCTCGAGAGCTCATTGACCATCGCCGTCAGATCGCGCGGCATCGCGCGCCGGGCCGTGCCGAAGACATTGCCCGCGTGACAGGTGTCGATGAAGAACAGCACCTTGCCCGGCAGCGCCGTGACGGTGTTGCGGATCTCGGTGAAGATGACGCCGGTGCGCTTGAGCCGATCCGCATCGGCGTCCTGCGGCAGGTAGTAGTAGACGCCGTCGTCGTCGTTCACGCCGTGCCCGGCCAGGAACACCACCGCCACGTCTCGCGCCGTGGCCTGTCGGCGGATCCACTCCAGGCCTTCCAGCACATCGTCGCGTTTCGCCTTGCCGTCGGTAAGCAGGCGCACTTCCACCTTGCGGTACAGCTGGGCTTCCTGCTGCTGGAACACGCGGCTGAAATCGGTTGCGTCCTTCGCCGCGTAGTCGAGCTGATAGTCGGGGCTGGCGTACTTGCTGACGCCGATGGCCAGCACGTAGAGCGCCGGCCGCAGGTCGCCGTCGCCGGACGGTGCGACACGCGGGGGCGGCGGTGCAGCAGGAGAAGGTGCAACGGGAGTTGCAGCGGGAGGCGCCACCGCCACCGCCGCCGGCGGCGCGGCACTGGCAACCGGCTCGGCCGGTGCGCGCGCACCGCTCCAGCGCAGGCGCACGGTCGCGGGGGTCGAGAACCCGTTGCGGTTCTCGGCGAACAGCATGAGCTCGGCGTCTTCGGGCGGCAGCACGATGCGCTGTTCGTAGCGTCGCAGCAGTGCATCGCCATCGACGGCCTTGTCGAGCCAGCCCGCAGCACTCGCTTCCGGCAGTTTGAAGATCTGGCCATTGCGCCGCGCAGCGAGCTCCAGCACCGGCGCGCCGGGCACGGTGCGCACCTCCACGCGCAGCATGACTTCGCGGCTGTTGAACACGCCGCCGTCGCCCGGCGCCAGCACCGTCACTACAGGTGGCACCTCGGCCACCGGCGTCTGCGCGACCGCCACGGGTTGCTTGCGGCCAGCCTCCTGGTTGGCAGCGGCGACCGCGGTCTGCGCATCGCTGGTGCTGATCACCCGTGCGATCACGTCGGGCCGAAAGTAGCTCGCCCGGAAGCGCGAGCCCGGAAAGAAATCGGCGGCACGCGACGGGCCGTTGTCTACCTGCCAGCCGAACAGATCCTCACCGCCCGGGCTGGCGGCATAGAAGCCGCGCGGCGTCCATGCGACCCAGCGCTTGCCGTCGGCGTGCGGCAGCAGCGCCAGCTGCTCGCTGCCGTCGCTGGTGCGATACCAGCGCACAGTCCCGTCCGCGAAGCCCGCGACCACCCAGCGCCCGTCGGCGCTGAGGTTGACCTGCCAGGTGCTGCCGGGCGCAGGGGTGCGCCACTGCAGCGTGCCGTCGGCCCGGTAGTAGCGCAGGAAGAAGCTTGTGCCCAGGGCAAAGGCGCTGCCGTCGCCCGCCACTGTGGCACTCAGCGAGAGCTCGTTGTCGGCCAGCGGCAGCGGCTTGCGGTTCACCATGGGCTGCTGGCTTTCGAACCACTGCTCGAGAGTAACGCCGCGCGCGCTGGCCTGTGGCGAACTCCATTGCGGATCGGTTTCGGACCATTCGGCATTGCGCAGGTCGAAGGCGCGCGTACCCGCAGTGCCGACCGGGAACGCGAGGGCACCGCCGTCGCGGGCGATGCGAAAGCCCGAGCGCGGGCCGCGTAGATCGGTCAGGCCGCTCGCCACCGTGCCCGCCTGCGGCGTGGCGCCGGCAGGAGCAGTTGCCGTCTGGAACGCGACAGGCTCGCCGGCGCCGCCCAGCAGGCCCCAGGACGCGTCCGTCGCCGCGAATGCGATGCGTCCGTTCGGCAGCGGCGCGAGGCCGGCCACCGAATCCCGCGCAATCAGTGTGTCGGCCGGCGCGCCGAACGCACCCGCGCCGGCCACCGGCCAGCGTCGCAGCAAATGCCGGCCATCGCCACGCTTCCAGGTGCCGGCCGCGTAAAGCGTGCGGCCGTCGGCCGACCAAGCCACCGTGCTCAGCGCGCCGCCGGCGTTTCCCTCGGCGCTGCCGGCGGCAGAAGGAGGCGGCAGCGGGGCCAGGGTCGATGACGCCAGCAGCCGCACGGCCGGCGCGTCGCCGAAGCCAAGCGCAAGGCTCTGGCCGTCTGGCGAAAACGCGATCCCGAAAGGTTGCATGCCGCCTTCGACCCGCACCGCCTTGACCAGGGCCAGGCGTCGCTCGGCACCACCCGAGACGGCATAGCTGCGCACCTGGCCGTCGAAGCTGGTGGTGGCGAACTGGCGGCCATCGGCGGAAAACGCGCTGCCATAGGATTCAGCGCCGTAGCCGGCGTCGCTGGCCGTTTCGCGGCTGGTGCGCCAACCGTCCGTGCTCGAATACAGGCGCACGCCATTGCGGCCCCACAGGCTGATGGCCAGTGCGCGCCCGTCCGGTGCGAAGACAAGGCGGGTCACCACGTCCGGCAGCCCGGTGATGCGCTGCACCAGCGCGCCCGAGCCGCGATCGAACACATACACATCGTTGGTGGCCGACCAGCCGCCCACCGCGACCACGCGCGCATCCGGCGCGATGGCTGCGGCAAAGAGCTTGCCGTCGTTGCCCGCCGCCGACGTCGGTCTCAGGGTTCGCAGCAGGCGCCCGGTTTCGCTCTCCCAGACGCGGGCTGTCTTGTCTTCGCCCGCGGTCACCACGTAGCGCCCGGCGGCGTCGGAAGCGATGGCCCGGATGGCGCCCGAATGGGCGCCGGTCTCGATGCGCAATTGGGGCGGTGCCCCGGCGCTGCTGCCCGTCTGCGCCAGGCCGACGGCTACCGTGCCGGCCAGCCATGCGCCGGCCAGCCAATGGCGGAACCGGGATGACTTCGAGGCAATGTGAGTCACGTCATGTCGCTGTGCACGGTTGCGGCTTGAACTCGGTGCGGCGATCCAGCAGATCCGAGCCATCGTCCTTGCCGGTGCCCACCAACGGTTGCCGCGAGCCATAGCCCTGTGCGTAGAAGCGCGTCGCAAGATCCCTGCGCTCGCGCACCAGGCGCTGCTTGACGTACTCGGCGCGCTGCAGGGAAAGGCGCTGGTTCAGTTCCGCCGAACCCGTGCGGCTGGTGTGGCCCGCAATTTCGTAGCAGCTCGGGGTGGACCGTGTCGTCTGGCGGGCCACTTCGCGCAGCCAGCTGTCATAGGGCACACGGTCGCGCGCAAAGCTGGCCGCACCGGCCTCGAAGTTGAAATTCACCGCAAACCGGTTGTTGACGACGCCGTACTCGACCAGCCGCGAGAACGAGCGCATGGCCGGCTCGCGCCGGGCCAGCCGGTAGTTGCTGAGATACAGGCCGGTGTGCACGCGCGGCTGGTCGCCGGCCGGGTTGCGCAACAGCGCGGTGAACAGCGCGAGCGACTCGCGGTACTGCCTGCTGTTGTAGGCCGAGATGGCGCCGTCGATGGCCGTCGCGGCGCTGATCTTGTCGTAGTAGGCCGCATTGATCGGGTCGCCTGCCTTGGTGCCCTGGCAGGTCTTGACATAGCCTTCGACGATCTTGTCGGCCACCCAGACCGGCGCATCCTTGAAGTAGGGCAGCGGCGTGGCATCCACCCCCGCCGTCTGCGAGCGTGCGAAGCCCTTGCTGACGATCTTGCCGCTCTTGAGATCCGCCAGCGCAAAGCAGATGCGGTAGGCATCCTTCTCGCCGTCGCTCTTGCCCAGCAGGTTGATCGGCGTGAAGGTGCCGATGAAGATCAGCGGCGCGGCAGCCACGTTGGCCGCATTGAAGGCCTTCATCTCGTAGCGGGGATAGTCGCTCGCGACGATGGCCGCCACGCGTTTCTCCATCGCCGCGGTGCCCACGGTCTGCATGCCGGTGGTGCCGTCGACCAGTGGATCGACCACGACGGTGTAGGTCTGGCCCGGTGCTAGCTGCGCGTTTCCGAAGACCTCGCGGGCCGCCTGCGCGACCGCCTGCTCATAAGCCACCGCGACCGGGGGCGGCGGGGCGGCTGGCGTCGCAGGCGGCGGCGCGACCGTGACCACAGCGGCCACTGGCGGCGGGGGTGCCACCGGCGGCGGAGGCTTTTTGGCCGCGCACCCCGCCAGCGCGAGCAGCGCCACGAATGCGCCGGTGCCAACCCATGCAGCCACACGCTCGCCACGAAGGCCGATCATCCTGCTCATTGCGCGCTCCTTCACAAGGTCGGACGAACACTTTAGCGCTCGGAAGCGGTTGCCGGTGAACTCATTCATACCCCGAACAGGGAGCGGCCGCCGAGCAGGATGGCTATGGCAAACTTCCACGCTTTACCCGCGCTGCGCTTGGCGGCGCGCGCCCAGGGACACGCCTCAGACATGCAGAAAATCATTCGCCAGCTCGCGGCCGAGATCAAGGTCGGCGAGCACCAGGTGAAGGCCGCCATCGACCTGCTCGACGGCGGCGCCACGGTTCCGTTCATTGCCCGCTATCGCAAGGAGGCCACCGACGGCCTCGACGACATCCAGCTCCGTGAGCTCGAGGCGCGCCTGTCGTACCTGCGCGAGCTCGAAGACCGGCGCGCCGCGGTTCTGAAGAGCATCGATGAGCAGGGCAAGCTCACGCCCGAACTGCGCGCCGCGATCGAGTTCGCGCCGACCAAGCAGGAGCTGGAAGACCTGTACCTGCCGTTCAAGCAGAAGCGCCGCACCAAGGGCCAGATCGCGCGCGAGTTCGGCATCGAGCCGCTGGCCGACAAGCTGCTGGCCGACCCGACGCTCGACCCGGCTGCCGAGGCCCAGGCCTTCCTGAAGCCGGCCACCACTCTGGACGACGGCAAGCCAGGCCCCGATTTCTCGACAGTGCCGGCCGTGCTCGACGGCGTGCGCGACATCCTCTCGGAGCGCTGGGCCGAAGACGCTGCACTGGTGCAAAGCCTGCGCCAGTGGCTCTGGAACGAAGGCCTGCTCAAGTCCACCCTGATGGCCGGCAAGGACGAGAACAACGCCGACGTGTCCAAGTTCCGCGACTACTTCGACTACGACGAGCCGATCGGCCGCGTGCCGTCGCACCGGGCGCTGGCAGTGTTCCGCGGGCGCACGCTCGAGATCCTCGACGCCAAGCTGGTGCTGCCGGTCGAGCCCGAGCCGGGCAAGCCGTCGATCGCCGAAGGCAAGATCGCGCTGCACCTGGGCTGGAGCCACGCGGCACGGCCGGCCGACGACCTGATCCGCAAGGCAGTGGCCTGGACCTGGCGCGTGAAGCTGTCGCTCTCGACCGAGCGCGACCTGTTCACGCGGCTGCGCGAAGACGCCGAGAAGGTGGCGATCAAGGTGTTCGCCGACAACCTGCGCGACCTGTTGCTGGCTGCGCCAGCCGGCCCGCGCGTCGTGCTCGGGCTCGATCCGGGCATTCGCACCGGCGTCAAGGTGGCGGTGGTGGACGGCACCGGCAAGCTGGTCGAGACTTCCACCGTCTTTCCGCACGAGCCGCGCAAGGACTGGGAGGGTTCGCTGCACACGCTGGGCAAGCTGTGCGCCAAACACGGCGTGAACCTGATCGCGATCGGCAACGGCACCGCAAGCCGCGAAACCGACAAGCTGGCCGGCGACCTGATCAAGCTGCTCGGCAAGATGGCCGCGCAGGCCGGCGCGCCCGAGATGAAGATCGACAAGGTGGTGGTGAGTGAGGCCGGCGCTTCGGTGTACTCGGCCAGCGAGTTCGCCTCGCAGGAAATGCCCGACGTGGACGTGAGCCTGCGCGGCGCCGCGAGCATCGCGCGCCGCCTGCAGGATCCGCTGGCAGAACTGGTGAAGATCGACCCGAAGAGCATCGGCGTCGGGCAGTACCAGCACGACGTCAACCAGAGCGAACTGGCCCGCACGTTGCACGCGGTGGTCGAGGATTGCGTGAACTCGGTCGGCGTCGACCTCAACACGGCCAGCGTGCCGCTGCTGAGCCGGGTTTCCGGCCTGTCGGGCAGCGTGGCGAAAGCCGTGGTGCGCTGGCGCGAGGCCAACGGCGCCTTCGCCACGCGCAAGCAGTTGCTCGACGTCACCGGCTTCGGCCCCAAGGCCTTCGAGCAGAGTGCCGGCTTCCTGCGCATCCGCGGCGGCGCCGATCCGCTCGACGTCACCGGTGTGCACCCCGAAACCTATCCGCTCGTCGAGCAGATCATCGTCAAGACCGGCAAGCCGATCTCCGAGCTGATGGGCCGCGCCGACATGCTGAAGACACTCAAGCCGGAGCTGTTCGCCAACGAGAAGTTCGGCGTCGTCACGGTCAAGGACATCCTCGGCGAACTCGAAAAGCCCGGCCGCGATCCGCGTCCCGACTTCAAGGTGGCGCGCTTCAACGACGGCGTCGAAGACATCAAGGATCTGGTCGAAGGCATGGTGCTCGAAGGCACGGTGAGCAACGTCGCCCAGTTCGGCGCCTTCATCGACATCGGCGTGCACCAGGATGGTCTGGTGCATGTGAGCCAGCTCGCCAACAAGTTCGTCGAAGACGCGCGCGAGATCGTCAAGACCGGCGACATCGTGCGCGTCAAGGTGATGGAGGTCGACGTGGCGCGCAAGCGCATCGGCCTGTCGATGAAGCTCGACGCCACGCCGGCCCGCCGCGACGGCCCGCGCGACAATCGCTTCGAAGGCGCGGGCCGCGGCCAGCAGCAGCACGGTTCGCGCCGCGACAATGCGCCGCCGCCCGCGGGGCAGATGGCGAGTGCGTTCGCGAAGCTGCAAAGGCTGCGCAAGTAGCGCTACGGCCGGCCCGGATCGGTGAACGCGACACTGCGGCCGTTTCTTGCTAGAAGATTCGCATGAAAGCGCTCCGCATCTACGCCGGCCCACTGGCCCGCGAGCACATCGCCCGGCACGGCCTGCTGCCGCAACACGTGCGCACCATTCCCGGTGCGGCAGGTGGGCCCAAGGGCCTGATCCTCGGGCCGATCGACCGCTTCCTGTTCGGTGAGTGGCTGCCGCAATCGACGCAGCCTGTCCACCTGGTGGGCGCATCCATTGGTGCGTGGCGGCTGGCCAATGCCTGCCTGAACGATGCGAAGACCGCGTTCGAGCAGTTCGAACATGGCTACATCCGCCAGCACTTCGAGGTGCCGGCGGGCCAGAAGCGCATGACGGCCAGGCAGGTGAGCCTGCAGTTTGGCGAAGGGCTGCGCAGCTTCTACGGCGGCCGCGCCGCCGAGGTGCTGAGCCACCCGCGCTTTCGCCTGCATGTGATCGCCTCGCGCGGGCGCCACATCCTCGGACGCGAGGGCAGGGTGCGCACGCCGGTGGGCTACCTCGGCGCGTTCGCCACCAACAGCGTGCACCGCCGCAGCCTCGGCGCCTGGCTGGAGCGCGTGGTGTTTTCCAGCCCCGGCGCAGCGCTGCCGTTCGGCACCAACGACTTCCGCACGCGGCAGGTTGCCTTGCAGGAAGCCAACTTTGAGCCGGCGCTGCAGGCGTCGTGCTCGATCCCGTTCATGCTCGAAGCCGTGCACGACATCCCGGGTGCGCCGCCCGGTGCCTATTGGGATGGCGGCATCACCGACTACCACCTGCACCTGGACTACGACAACGCCGACGGCATCGTGCTCTACCCGCACTTCCAGAAGGCCGTGGTGCCCGGCTGGCTCGACAAGGGCCTGAAATGGCGGCACCGCTCCACCGGTTTCCTGAACCGTATGGTGGTGCTCGCGCCCGACCCCGAATGGATCCGCACCTTGCCCAACGGAAAGCTGCCGGATCGCAACGACTTCATCCGCTTCGCAAACGACACCGGCGCGCGAATCAGCGCCTGGGCGCGTGCCACGCGCGAGGCCCAGCGGCTCGCCGACGAACTCGCGCAGCGCCTGCAAGGCAACGACATCGGGGAAGTTCTTCCGCTGTAAAGCGCGGGGCGCCCGCAAAAGCGAGGAATACGTCACACATTGGCGCCGGTATGAGTTCCAACGGCTTAATTGCCTTTCATTTACAAGTGTTACAGACTGGCTTTGCCTAGCTTCTGCCACCCTCGAAAGGAACGCCTGTGGACTCGCTCATCGGTCAAGTGTTGACACCCCAATATTCCATCGGGACGTCGGTTCTCTCGTACGTGATCTCGTTCTTCGGGTCGCTGGTGGCGCTGCTGTGCGCGCACCGGCTGGTGCGCAGCGACGGATCGCTCGACAAGGGCATGCTGGCGTGCGCCGCCGTGTCCCTGGGCGGCATCGGCATCTGGTCGATGCACTTCATCGGCATGGTCGCGTACCGCTTGCCCATCTCGATCGCGTACGACATCCCGCTGACCGCCTTGTCGCTGGTGGCGGCGATCGTCATTTCCGGCATCGCGCTGTACCTGGCGTCGGGCCATGGCGTCGGGCGGCACAAGGGCTGGCTGTTCGGCAGCCTGCTGGCCGGGGTGGGCGTGTGCGTGATGCACTACATGGGCATGTTCGCCATGAACATGCGGGCGACCATGACGCTCGACCCGATGATCGTCGCGGGCTCGGCGGTCATCGCCGTCGGCGCGGCTGGCGCTGCGTTGTGGCTGGCTTTCAACCTCACGAAGGTGATCGACCAGGTGGTCGCCGCCGCCGTCATGGGCGTGGCTGTGTGCTCGATGCACTACGTCGGGATGATGGCGGCCGACATGGTCTGCACCGCGCAGGCCCCGGTCAACCCCTTCGTCATCGGCGGCTCGAACATCGCGCTGGGCGTGTTCGGGATGTCGGGCGCGGTGCTGCTCCTGATTTTCTGGGTGATCACGGGCCGCGCGTCCGATGCGCCGATTCGTGCAGTGCGCCGGGCCGCCTAAAGCGGCAACCACGGTCGAATACTCGCCATCGACAGTGTCTTGGAACACGCCGGCTTTTGTATCCGGCCACAAGCTCATTTGTTGATCTACCGCAGTACCGGGCGGCGGCGGATCTGCGAGGCTGTGCTCTACACCCGGAGACCCGCCATGACCCATCGCGCTACAACCATCATCCGAGAGGAGCATGCCGCCCTGGCGGCGATGCTGCGTTCCATCCTGCTGCTGCTGGCCCAGCATCGCCGGCAAGGCACGCTGCCCGACTTCGCTGCGCTGCGGGCCATGCTGTTCTATGTCGACGAATTTCCCGAGAAACGCCATCACCGCAAGGAGTCGGAACTGCTGTTTCCGAAGCTGCGCGCGCGCACGCCGCTCTCGCGCGAGTTGCTCGACCGCCTGGACGATGACCACGCACGCGGCGAGCGCAAGATCCGCAACGTCGAACACGCCTTGCTGGGCTTCGAGATGCTCGGGGAGCCGCGCCGCGCGGAGTTCGAAGAAGCGATGGAGCGCTACACCGATTTCTACCTCGCCCACATGGCGCTGGAAGAGCGCGAGATCCTGCCGCTGGCCGAGCGCGTGCTGACGGATGCGGACTGGTCGGAGGTCGACGCCGCGTTCCTTGCCAACCGGGATCCGATGACCGGCTGCGAACCTGAAACCGACTATCGCGCGCTCTTCACGCGCATCGTGAACATGGTGCCGGCGCCGATCGGCCTCGGGGTGGCCGCCTGATCGGCTACATCGACGCTTCCAGCATTTGCCGGTAGTCGTCGCGCGTCGCGAGGCGCGGATTGGTCTTGTGGCAGTGGTCGGCCATCGCGCCGTCGATCACCTTCTCGAACAGGTCGCTGGTCACGCCGACCTCGGCCAGCCCGCCGGGCAAGCCGAGCCGCGCGTTCATGTCGCGGATGGCGTCGCCCAGATCGCCCGCCGAGTCGAGGTGCATCGCCTGTGCCATGCGCTGCAGGCGCTGTTCTTTCTGCACCGACTCGGCGCCCGAGTTGAAGTGGATCACCGCAGGCAGGAAGAGGGCGTTCAGCGTGCCGTGGTGCAGGCGCGGGTCGACGCCGCCGAGGCTGTGGCTCAGCGAGTGCACGCAGCCCAGACCCTTCTGGAACGCCATCGCGCCTTGCATCGAGGCGCTCATGAGGTTCATGCGCGCCTCGCGGTCGCTGCCGTCCTTGGTGGCGCGCTCGATGTGCAGCCAGGCGCGCTCGAGGCCGTCGAGGCCGATGCCGTCGGCCGGCGGGTTGAAGGCGGCCGACATGAAGGTTTCCATGCAGTGCGCAATCGCGTCCATGCCGGTGGCGGCGGTCAGCCGGGGCGGCAGGCCGAGCGTGAGTTCGGGGTCGCAGATGGCGGCCTTGGGCATCAGGAACCAGCTGTGGAAGCCCAGCTTGCGGTGGTCGTCCACGATGATGATGGCGCCACGCGCCACCTCGCTGCCGGTGCCGCTGGTGGTTGGCACGGCGATCAGCGGGGCCACGCGCTCGGTGATCTTCGGGGAGCCGCCTTCGATGGTGGCGTAGGTGGTGAGCGGGCCTTCGTGCGTGGCCGCGATCGCCACGCCCTTGGCACAGTCGATGGCCGAGCCGCCCCCGACCGCGATCAGCCCGTCGCAGCGCTGGCTGCGGTACAACTCGACCGCCGCGCGCACTGCGGCTTCGGTCGGGTTCGAGGGCGTCTGGTCGAACACCGCCACCTCGAGATCGCCCAGCGCATCGAGCGCTTTTTGCAGGACGCCCGCTGCACGCACGCCGGCGTCGGTCACGATCATCGGCCGGTTGATGCCGATGCGGGCGCATTCGGACGACAGCAGCTTGATGGCGCCGAATTCGAACTGGATCTGGGTGAGGTACTGGATGAGGGCCATGGGGAATGCGGGGGAGGAGCCGAACGGTACGATGCGGGCCGTCCAATCTAACAAAGAGGAGGCTGGCGTGAACCCGAAACATACCCTTGCCGCTGTCGCGCTCGGAACACTTCTTGCCGCCGGCGCCCGGGCCGAGTGCCTGAGCGATGCCGCGGTGGGCGAGCTGGCGGCGTCCATGGCTGCAAAGACGCCGGCCGCCAACCCGCCCGAAGATTTCAGCGAGGCCGACGCGACCTGCACGCGCGCCAAGCTCAACAAGCTGCTGGCAGCGCGCTACGGCGCCGTGATCGGCTACAAGGCCGGGCTCACGAACCCTGCCGTGCAGAAGCGCTTCAACTACGACAAGCCGGTCTGGGGCGTGCTCTACCAGGGCATGCTGCTCGACACCGGCGCGGTGGTCGATGCCGGCTTCGGCGCGCGGCCGCTGTTCGAGGCAGACCTGCTGGTGCGCGTGAAAAGCGAAGCGATCAACCGCGCCAGGACATCGGCCGAGGTGCTGGCCGCGATCGACCAGATCATTCCCTTCATCGAGCTGCCGGATCTCGTCGTGCAGGCGCCGCCCAAGCTCAACGGCCCGGGCGTGGCAGCCATCAACGTCGGCGCGCGGCTCGGCGTGAAGGGGCTGCCGATCCTGGTGCCGCAGGCCGATTTCGCGCAGGCCTTTCTGCTCGATGCGCTGCGCGACATGACGGTGCGCCTGACCGACGGCAAGAGCGGCGCCGAGATTTCGCGCGGCAAAGGCTCCGACATCCTCGACCATCCGCTCAACGCCGTGGTGTGGCTGGCCGACGCGCTGGGCAAGGAGGGCCTGGCGATGAAGCCGGGCGACCTGATCAGCCTGGGCTCGTTCTCGCCGCTCACGCCGCCCAGGCCCGGCCTCAGCGTGCAGGCCACCTACGACGGCCTGCCGGGCGCGCAACCGGTGGCGGTGAATTTCAGGTGAGCGGCCGCATTCCGCCGCTGACGCCGAAGATGGCGGGCGTGGTCGAGCGCATGGCGCGCGCCGGCCATCCGCCGCTCGACGCACTCACGCCCGACCAGGCCAAGGCGGCATACGAGAAGGGCGCGGGCGTGCTCGAGGTTCCGAAGCCCGCGCTGGATCGGGTCGACGATTTCAGCATCGCGGCGCGCGACGGCCACGCGATTCCGGCCCGGCTCTATGCGCCTTCACGCGCCGTGCTCCCCGTGCTGGTGTACTTCCATGGTGGCGGCTTCACGGTGGGCAGCATCCGCACGCACGACACGCTGTGCCGCGTGTTGAGCCGCGACAGCGGCTGTGCCGTGGTCTCGGTCGACTACCGGCTTGCGCCGGCACACAAGTTTCCGACCGCGTCGGACGATGCGTGGGATGCGGTGCAGTTCATCGCGAAGCAGGGCGCAAAGCTCGGCGTCGACAGCCGCCGGCTTGCGCTGGGCGGCGACAGTGCCGGCGGAACGCTCGCCGCGGCGGGGGCGATCATGGCGCGCGATACCGGGTTGCCGGTCGCGCTGCAACTGCTGCTCTACCCGGGCCTGGCAGCGCACCAGGACACCCGCTCGCACCGCCTCTTTGCCAACGGCCCGCTGCTGACCGAAGCGCTGATCAGCTACTTCTTCGCCGGCTATGTGCGCAGCCGGGCCGACCGCGAAGACTGGCGCTTCGCGCCGCTCCATGCAGACGATGTGGAGGGCGTCGCGCCGGCCTGGATCGGCCTGGCCGAATGCGATCCGCTGGTCGACGAAGGCATTGCCTATGCCGACAAGCTGCGCGCGGCCGGTGTGCCGGTCGACATCGAGATCTACCGCGGCGTGATCCACGAGTTCGTCAAGATGGGCCGCGCCATTCCCGAGGCGCTGACCGCGCAGGCCCACGCGGCGCGAGCGCTGCGCGAGGCGCTCGCGCCTTAGCTGTCGAGCTTGATCAGATCAATCGCCACGGATTCCACGCGCCTTGATCAGGCTGCCGAAGCGCACGCCATCTTCTGCAGCGCGTGCACCGAACTCGGCCGGGCTCATCGGGGCTGGGGCACCGCCCATCGCGCTGATGCGGTCCTTGAAGGCAGGTGACGCCAGGATCTTGTTGATCTCGCGATTGAGCCGGCTGACGATCTCGGGGGAGGTGCCTGCCGGAGCATAGACCCCGAACAGCGTGTCGGCGTCGAATCCCTTGAGACCCACTTCATCGAGCGTGGGAACGTCGGGGAAGAGCGGCGAGCGCTTGAGGCTGCCCACGGCCAGCAGCTTGAGCTTCCCGGCGCGAACCTGGCTCAGGCCGATGCCCGGGTCGAACATGAAGTCGATCTGGCCGCCCAGCAGATCCTGCATGGCGGGCGCGGCGCCACGGTAGGGAACATGGACGGCGTAGAGACCAGCCATGTCCTTGAAAAGCTCCCCCGCCAAATGCGGCGAGCTGCCGTTGCCCGGCGACCCATAGGACAGCTTGCCGGGGTTGGCCTTCAGATAGGCCATGAACTCCTTCACGGTTCTGGCCGGCAGGTCGCTGCGTGTCTCCAGGAACACCAGCACACGAGCGGCGGCTGCCACGGGAATCAGATCCTTGGCCGGGTCGAACGGCATCTTGGCGTAGATGTGGGGATTGACCGAGACCATGCCGCCGGAACTCATCAGCAGCGTGTAGCCGTCGGCCGGTGCCTTGGCCGCGATGTCGCCGCCCAGGTTGCCGCCCGCGCCGCCGCGGTTGTCGACCAGCACGGGTTGGCCCAGCGCCTCCTGCAAGGGCAGCGAGATGGCTCGCGCGATCTGGTCGGCCGCGCCGCCCGCGGGGAAGTTGACGATCAGGCGTACCGGCTTGGTGGGCCAGGTGTCAGCGATGGCCGCGGTGTGCACCCCTGCGCCCAAGGCGGCGGCAAGCAGTGCAACAACGGCCACGGCCAGTGTGCGGCGAGGTTGGGAAAGGGCCTTGTACATGGAAGTCTCCTTGTCGGGGGAATGCGGTTTCAGGTGTGTGACGGGATCGCTGCCATCATGTGATGGTGGCCCACATCGCCAATGGACGCTGCGCCAAGAAGCACCATGCTGCGTTCGATCTCTTGCCGCAGCAGAGCCAGCACCGCCGCAACGCCTTGTTCGCCGCCACTGGCCAGGCCATAAACCGGAGGGCGTCCCAGGAGCACAGCCTTGGCCCCCAAGGCCAGCGCCTTGACCACGTCGCTGCCGCGGCGAAAACCGCCGTCCACGAGCACGGGCATGCGTGCGCCCACGGCATCCAGGACGGCGGGCAACGCAGTGATGCTGGAAGGCGCCGCATCGAACTGGCGGCCGCCGTGGTTCGAGACGATCAAACCGTCCACCCCCTGCGCCAGGGCACGCCGCGCGTCGGCCGGATGCAGCACACCCTTGAGCAGCAGCGGACCGTCCCACAGCCGGCGCAGCCAATGCAGGCTGTCCCAGTCCAGACGGCGATCCATCTCGCGCGCCAGCAGCGCGGCCTGCGCCTCCGTCGAACCCGGGGCGCCGTCGGCCGACATGTTGACGAAGCTCGGCGCGCCGCCGCACGCCAGGCGCCACAGCCAGCCGGGGTGGCGCAGGATGTCGAGCACCAGGCCCGGCGTGGGCCGGAACGGCAATTTGAAATGGTTGCGTGCGTCGCGCTCTCGCGCGCCACTGACGGGGACATCGACCGTGAGCACCAGTGCGCCAAAGCCTGCGGCCTTGGCGCGGCGCACGATCTGCGCGGCGATGCTGCGTTCGGACATCACATAGAGCTGCATCCACTGCAGCGCCGGTGCCGGGCCGTCGTGCAGTGCTTCGAGCCGCGCGTTGGACGCGGTGGAAAGGATGTGCGGTACCCCCGCGCCCGCGGCGGCCCGGGCCATCATGCGGTCGCCGCCGGGGCGCACCAGGCCGCACAGGCCGATCGGAGCGAGCGCGAACGGCGCCTGCCAGCGCTGGCCGAAGAGCTCGATCGTTGTGTCGACGCTGCTGGTGTCGCGCAGGCAGGTGGGCAGCAGCTGGAGCCGCGCCAGGTCTTCGCTGTTGCGGCGCAGGCAGTGTTCATCCTCGGCGCCACCGGCCAGGTACTCGTAGACGAAGCGCGGCAGCCGGCGCCGCGCCAGGCGGTGGTAGTCGTGGGTGTTCAGCAGCATGGGGGTGGTCGTGCCGGTCAGGGTGCCCGCAGGCGCGCATCAGTCGAGCTTGATGCCGACGCTCTGGATGAGCTGGCCCCACTTGCTGCGCTCGCTGCGCCAGTAGGCCAGCATCTGTGCCGGGGTGCCGGGCAGGGGCTCCAGCGCCAGCGCGTCGAAGCGGGCAAGCACCGCCGGTGACTTCAGCGCCGTTTGCAGCGCCTGCGACCAGGTGTTGACGGTCTCGGACGCGGTGCCGGTGGGCGCGACCAGGCCCTGCCAGGCATAGGCTTCGAAGTCGCTGACGCCCTGCTCGGCCAGGGTCGGAATCTGCGGGTAGCCCTTGAGCCGCTGGGCATTGGCCACGCCGATCACGCGCACCTTGCCCGCTGCCATGTGCTGCACGACGCTGGCGCTGTCGATCAGCATGAACGGCACTTGCCCGCCGATCACGTCCAGGATGGCCGGTGCGCCGCCGCGGTAGGGCACGTGCGACATCTTCAGGCCCAGGCGCTGGGCCAGCAGTTCGGTGGCAAGGTGGTGCGGCGTACCCAGGCCAGGGCTGGCGTAGTTGAGTTGGGTGGGGTTGGCCTTGGCCCAGGCCAGAAAATCCTTGAAATTCTGCACTGGCAACTGGTTGTTGACCGCCAGGAACAGCGGAAAACGCGCCAGCAGACCGACTGGTACGAAGTCTTTCTCCGCGTTGTAGGCGAGCTTGCTGAACAGATGCGGATTCGCCGCCAGGGTGGCGAAGTCGGCGGTAAAGACGATGTTGCCCAAGTCGCGCGAATGCGCCGCGTATTCGGCGGCGATGTTGGTGCCAGCGCCTGGCTTGTTGGTGACGATGATGCCGCGGCCGAGCGATTTGCCCATGGCCTCGGCCACGGAGCGGGCGACCGCGTCGGAACCACCGCCGGCGGCGAAGCCGACCACCCATTCGATGGGTTTGTCCGAGCCCTGGGCCAGGGCGGCCCCGCCGCCCAGCGCCAGTTGCACGCCCAGCGCCAAGCCGGCTTTCAGTAGGTTTCTGCGCATTTCTTTGTCTCCTTGGGGGTTGCTGATGCGAATCTGCTGTCGGGAAAAAGCGGGCACGGAAGCGGCTCAGCCGCCCGGGCGCGGCGGCGCGCGCTCGCACAGGCTCACGAGCTGGTACAGGGTGCGCGTCACCGGCACGGCGATGCCCAGGCGCTCGGCCACCTGCAGCACGGCGCCGTGGATGGCGCCAACCTCGGTGGCGCGGCCGGCCAGCAGATCCTGCAGCATCGAGGGCTGGTGGCCCTGATGGTGGATCAGGGCATCCTGCACCGCGGCGCGCACGCGTTCGGCGCTGGCAGCCACGCCATGGGCCTGGGCCACCGCCAGCACCTCGTCGAGCACGCTGTCCAGCAAGCCCTGGCCCATTGGGTTGGCCAGGCCGTCCACGGTCTGGCGCGTGACGCCGCAAACGCCGTTGAAGGCGGCGTTGAAGGCCAGCTTTTCCCAGATGGCTTCCCGCACCTGCGGGTCGAGCCGGCTGTTCAGACCGGCCAGATTGAGGTCGGCGGCGAGTTGCGCGAACACGGCGCTGGGCTGGCCGTCGGAGGGCATGAAGCGGATGCCGCCCTGGCCCAGCGAACTGACCTCGCCGTGCCCCAGCAGGCGTGCCGGCCAGGTGGTGACGCCCACGGCGATGCGGTTGGTGGCAGCAAAATCCTGCAGCACCTCGGCGTGCCCGATGCCGTTCTGCAGGCTCAGGAAATGCGTGCCGGGATCGACCAGGTGGGCGATGCTCTGCAGTGCCGCGCGGGTGTGGGCTGATTTGGTGAACACCAGCCACAGCGCGGGGCCGGCCTCGAGCTGATCGGCGCGCAGTGCCTCGACCGGCGCGCGCAGCAGGCCGTCGTCGGTGGTGCAGCGTGCGCCCTCGCGGCGCAGCGTGGCGAGCAGCGTGTCGTTCACGTCGACCAGGGTCACCGCAAAACCGGCGCTGGCCAGGCGCGCGCCGAACAGCGTGCCCATGGCGCCGGCGCCAAGGATCCCGATCCGGCGTGGGTTGGTGGAAGCGGGCACCGGGCAGGTCTCAGAACGGGTAATGGCGAGGCGTGGTCTGCACCGTGATCCAGCGCAGATCGGTGAAGGCCTCGATGCCGGCCCTGCCGCCGAAACTGCCGATGCCGCTGGCCTTGACGCCGCCGAACGGCATCTGCGGCTCGTCGTGCACGGTGGGGCCGTTGACGTGGCAGATGCCCGACTGGATGCGGCCCGCCACTTGCAGCGCACGCGCCACGTCGCGACCGAACACTGCGCTGGACAAGCCATATGCGTTGTCGTTGGCGCAGGCCACGGCTTCGTCCACGCCATTGACGCGCACGATGCCTTTCACGGGGCCGAAGGATTCCTCGCTGTAGATCTTCATCTCCGGCGTGACGTGGTCGAGCAGCGTGGCGGGCATCAACGTGTTGTCGGCCTTGCCGCCGCACAGCAGCTTCGCGCCCTTGGCCAGCGCGTCGTCGATCAGCGCGTTGCAGCGCTGCACGGTGGTCATGTCGACCACCGAGCCGAGCACGACAGGGCCTTTGGAGCTGTCTCGCGGATCGCCCAGCGGCAGCCCGGAGGCCTTGGCTGCAAGCTTGGCGACAAAGGCATCGGCGATCCGGGCGTCAACGATGATGCGCTCGGTGGACATGCAGATCTGGCCCGAGTTGGCGAAGGCGCCGAAGGCCGCGCCGTTCACTGCGGCGTCGAGGTCGGCGTCGTCCAGTACCAGCAGCGGGGCCTTGCCGCCGAGTTCCAGCACTACCGGCTTGAGGTATTTGGCGCAGGTGCCAGCGATGATGCGGCCCACGTGGGTGGAGCCGGTGAAGTTGACGCGGCGCACCGCCGGGTGGGCGATCATGGCCTCGACCACGGCCGCAGCGTCGGCCGGGGCGTTGGTGATGAAGTTGACCACGCCCGGAGGCAGACCGGCTTCCTGAAGCGCCTCGATGATCAGGCCGTGGGTGGCGGGGCAGAGTTCCGAGGCTTTCAGCACCACGGTGTTGCCGCAGGCCAGCGGTACGGCGATGGCGCGCGTGGCCAGAATCACCGGCGCGTTCCACGGCGCCATGCCCAGCACCACGCCAGCGGCCTGGCGGACGCCCATGGACAGGCTGCCTGGCACGTCGGAGGGAATCACCTCGCCATTGATCTGGGTGGTCAGCGCAGCGGCTTCCTGCAGGATGCCCGCGGCCAGGTGCACGTTGAAGCCGGCCCAGAGGCCGGAGGCGCCGGTTTCGGCGGCCATGGCGGCGATGAAGGCCGGGGCCTTGGCTTCGAGCGCGTGTGCGGCCTTGGCCAGCAACGCACGGCGTTCACCGGGGCCCTTGGCCGACCAGGCTGGGAATGCCTTGGCAGCGGCCTCCACGGCGGCCACCGCGTCCTGCACGGTGGCAGCTGGCGCAACGGTGGCCACACTGCCGTCCAACGGGTTGCGGCGCTCGAAGGTAGCGCCGTTGCGAGCGGCGGTGGCTTCGCCGTTGATCATTAGCCGGATGGCGGTCATCTTTGTTTGTCTCGGTTGTCAGTTGAAAGAAAACTGGGGCAGCCGTCAGGCCACCTCCACCTCGACCAGCGTGGGACGCGTCGCGGCAAGGGCTGCGCGCAGGACGTCGGCGAGCTGGCCGGCGTCGCGCACCGCCACCGCCTCGCAGCCCTGACCACGCGCCAGCGCGACGAAATCCATGCCGGGCAGGTCGGTGCCCTGCAGGACCTCGCCGGGCTGGAAGCCGAACACCGGCGCGAAGTCTTGCAAGGCGGCGTAGCGGCCGTTCTTCAAAATCACAAAGGTGATCGGCAGGTTCAGCTGAGCCGCGCTCCAGAGCGCCTGGATGGAGTACATGCTGGAGCCGTCGCCGATCACGGCGATCACCTTTCGCCCGCTGTTCGCCTGTGCCTCGGCCAGTGCCACGCCCACCGCGGCAGGCATGCTGTGGCCCAGCCCGCCACTGCACATGGTGTAGAAGCCGCCGCTTTCGAGCATCGGCAGGTACGCATGCATCACCGAGCGCGCCGTGGGTGCCTCCTCGACCACGATGCTGTCGCGCGCGCGCAGGCCGGCCAGCGTCTGGAGCACATAGGCGACCGACATCAATTCGCCGCTCTCGGGCGCGGTGGCCAGGGGCCGGGCGGCGCGCGGGGCGGGCAGGGCGCGTAGCGCGGGGGCGGGTCGGGCCAGCAGATCCAGCACGCCCAGGCGGATGTTGCCCACGGCGGAGGTGCCCATCGGGGTCCAGGCGGCGATGGTCGGATCGTCGATCAGCTGGCCCAGCGTGGCGCCGGCGGGCACGTGCGGCCCATGGCCTTCCACGTGGTAGATAAAGGCGGGCGCGCCGACCGCGAAGATGTAGTCGTGCCCGCCGAGCAACTCCACGATCTTCTCGCGCATGGCCGGCAGGAAGCCGGCGAACAGGCGGTGGTCTTCGGGGAAGCCGCAGCGCCCCGACATCGGCGCCACCCATACGCTGGCGTTGTGCCGTTCGGCCAGGGCCACCACCGCATCCCAGGCCTGGCAGCGATCCACCGCCGTGCCCACCACGAAGGCCGGGCGGCGGCTCGCGTCCAGCGCGTCGCCGATCTGGCCAAGCACCACGGGCTCGGGCCGGAACTCGGTGCTCACCACACGCGGCAGCACCGGCTCGGTGAGGCAGTCCCAGTCATCGGCGGGAATCGACACCAGCACCGGACCGCGCGGCTCCTGCATGGCGATGTAGTAGGCGCGTGCGAGAGCCAGCGGCACGTCTTCGGCGCGGGCCGGCTCCACGCTCCATTTGACGTAGGGCTTGGGCAGTTCCGTCGCCTGGCCCGAGAACAGGAAGGGGTCGAACGGCAGGATGGAACGTGACTGCTGGCCGGCGGTGACCACCATCGGCGTCTGGTTCTTGTGTGCGGTGAAGATGTTGCCCATCGCATGGCCCACGCCGGCGGCCGAGTGCAGGTTCACGAAGCTGGCGTTGTGCGTGGCCTGCGCGTAGCCATCGGCCATGCCCACCACCACCGATTCCTGCAGGCCCAGCACGTAGCGGAAATCGGCAGGGAAGTCACGGAACAGGGCGAGTTCGGTGGAGCCGGGGTTGCCGAACATGGTGGTCATGCCGAAGGCGCGCAGCAGGTCGAGTACCGCAGCGCGCACGGTGATCTGGCCGCTGGTGGTGAGGTTGAGGCTCATAGGTGTCTCCTGTGGCGCCCCGATTTGTCGGTGCACCGTTTCAATGCGGTCGCATCTTCAGCGCTCTCAGGCCATAAATCAATTAGATGAGATGACTATGTAATATGCGCACAATGCATATCAAAGACATTGACCTGAACTTGCTGCGTCTGTTCGATGCGGTCTACCGCTGCAACAGCGTGAGCCGGGCCGCCGAACAATTGGAGCTGACCCAGCCCGCGGCGAGCCAGGGGCTGACGCGCCTGCGCGCACTGCTGCACGATCCGCTGTTCGTGCGCGCCAGCGGCGGCGTGGCACCCACGCCCATGGCGCAGCGGCTGGCCGACGCGGTGCGCAATGCGCTGGCCACGCTGGAGCAGGCGCTCAACGAGTTGGCGGAATTTGATCCCCTGGCGTCCCAGCGGACTTTCCGCATCCACATGAGCGACATCGGCGAGGCGCGCTTCCTGCCTGAACTGATGTCGGCGCTGCGCACTCTGGCCCCAGGTGTACACATCCAGACCAGCCCCGTGCCCGCCGATGACATTGCCGACGCGCTGGATCGCGGCCGCATCGACTTCGCGTTCGGCTTTCTGCCCACCGTCAAGGACACGCAGCGCCAGCATTTGCTGACCGACCGCTACATCGTGCTGCTGCGCGAAAAGCACCCGTTCGCGCTGGAGTTCAACCGCCGCAAGCGCCCGCCCGCCGCACTGCTCGAGTCCCTGCATCAGTTGGAATTCGTGGCGGTGCGCAGCCATTCCGACACGCTGCGTATCCTGCAAATGCTGAAGCTGGAGAGCCGGCTGCGCCTGACGACGGAGCATTTCATGGTGCTGCCCGCCATCGTGCGGGCCACCGACCTCGCGGTGGTGATGCCGTACAACATTGCCATGGGGTTTGCAGAGCAGGGCGGCTACGCCATCATCCAGCCGCCATTCCCGCTGCGGGATTTCAGCGTGGCGCTGCATTCAAGCCGGCGCTTCGAGTCAGACCCGGGCAACCGCTGGCTGCGTCAGACCCTGGTGAGAATTTTTGCGCAAGGTTGACCGGCCTGCTCAATCGCCGATCGAACGACCGTCATGTCTAGCGCTTCAACCAGCCCAGCCCCTTGGCATGCAGGCTCTGCACGTAGAGCCGCTCGCGCGTTTCCGTGACGGCAGTGGTCTCGGGGTAGGCGCCGGTCGCGTCCTGCAGATCGGCCACGACGCGGCCGTCTTCGTTGAACGCGATCACATGGCCATACGCCTTGGGTACGGGCCACAGCGCGCGCGGCAGGCGCAAGGTCATGCTGCGCAGGAAGGGCTTGTCGGCCATCCCGTCGATGGTCGGGTTGCGCGGTTTCACCAGGCCGGCCCAGATTTTTCCGTCCAGGCCGCGCATCAGGTTGTCGGGGTAGCCGGGCAGGTTGTCGAGCAGCACAACGGCTTGAGGACTGGTGCCGGCGCCGAGGTCGAGGTCGCGGGCTTGGAGGTTGATCTTCCAGATGCGGTACTTGCCGGTTTCGGCAACGAACACGCTCTTTTCGTCGGCGCTCAGCGCCACGCCGTTGGCGAACGCCAGGCCGCGGGCCACGATGCGCGTGGCCTTGGTGGCCGGGTCGTATTCGAGAACGCGGCCGGTGGCGGCCTGTTCGACGATGTCGAGCACGCTCGCCTCGAAAGTGCCACCCCAGTCGGCCGGCGCAAAACGCGTCGACGCGTCGCTGAAATACATCTTGCCGCCCGCGTTGCGCGCCACCACGACGCCGTCGGCATAGCGGATCGGCTGGCCATTCACCTTGTCGGCCAGCACCGTGACCTGCCTTGCCGGGCTCACCGAGAGCAAGCCCTTGACGGCGTCGGCGGCAACCAGGTTGCCCGCAGCGTCGAAGTCGAAACCCAGCACGCGGCCGCCGGTGTTGACGAACACCTCCTGCGCGCTGCCGTCGGTGTTCATACGCAGGATGTTGCCGCTGGCCACCGTGGTGTAGAGCTTGCCGTCGGGGCCGATCACGATGTGCTCCGGGCCTTCCTCGCGGCCCAGATCGATCATGTTGAGATGCGCCAGCCGGTCGTTGACGGCATGCACGCCCACATAGCCCGGCGCAGCAGGCGCAACCCAAGCGACAGGCTTCACGGGCACCGGCCACAGCGCGAGATAGGCAATGGCAGCCAGCAACAGCAGGCCGAGCGCGGCCATGGTCTTCTTCAGCATGTGGGTAGTCTCCTTGGTCGTGCCGCCGATTGTGGTCTCGACGAAAATCGGCCGCGATTTGCCACAACCCCGAGCCTCTGGAGACATCGATGCCCCGCAGTGATTTCCGTTTTTTCCACCGCCTGCGCGTGCGCTGGGCCGAAGTCGACATGCAGAAGATCGTGTTCAACGCGCACTACCTCATGTACTTCGACACCGCCATCAGCGACTACTGGCGTGCGCTGGCCTTGCCCTACCAGGATGCCATGGAGAGCCTGGGCGGCGACCTCTACGTGCGCAAGGCCACGATCGAGTTCGCCGCCTCGGCACGCGTCGACGATGTGCTCGATGTCGGCATGAAGTCCATGCGCGTGGGCAATTCGTCC
The DNA here is from genome assembly GCF_051216545.1 of Variovorax nitratireducens. NCBI lineage: Bacteria > Pseudomonadati > Pseudomonadota > Betaproteobacteria > Burkholderiales > Comamonadaceae > Variovorax > Variovorax nitratireducens. Next base: position 249,697 of record NZ_JBPJZO010000005.1, on the reverse strand, counting down.
ATCGTGTTCCACGGCGGCCTGTTCCGGGGCGACGAGCTACTCGTGAGCTGTGAGCTGGTCTACGTGTTCGCCGATCCGGCCACGCAGACCTCCAGGCCGGTGCCCGCCGCGCTGCGCGAGATCTTCGCGGCCTACGAGGCCGGCGAAACCCTGCGCGATGTCACCACCGGCGACTGGGCCGCGTTGGGCGAAGATGCCGGCGCGCTGCGGCGCGCGGTGTTCATTGAAGAGCAGCGCATCCCGGCCGAGCTCGAATGGGACGAGCACGATCTGACGGCCGTGCATGCGGTTGCGCGCAACAGGTTGGGGCAGGTGATCGCGACCGGACGCCTGGTCAGCGAGGCGCCGGGGCTGGCGCGGGTCGGGCGAATGGCGGTGCATCGCGCACTGCGCAGCGGCGGGCATGGCGAAGCGGTTCTGCGTGCGCTTGAAGCTTCGGCGGCTGCGCGCGGCGACACCGCGGTGATGCTGCACGCCCAGCGTTCGGCCGAGCGCTTCTATGCGCGGCTGGGCTATCTGCCGCATGGGGCACCGTTCGAAGAGGCCGGCATTGCGCACCAGGAAATGCGCCGGTCGCTGGCCAATCCAGCCTAGATGTCTTCGAGCAGTGGATAGGGCAGCGGCTCCAGCGTGAGCGCGCTGCCGCCGGCCTGCAGGCCGCCCGCGTCGAGTGCGGCGATCTGCATCGACACCAGCGCGGCCCATTGGCCATCGGGGCCGGGGGCCGCTTGCGCAACAGTGCCGACCGGCTGCTCGGCGTCGTTGAGGGCGAACACCTCCTGGCCCGTGCTCAGCGGCGCTGCTGCCGTCACCAGGTAGGCCCGGCGCTTCAGCGTGCCGCGAAACTGGCTGCGCGCGACGATCTCCTGGCCCGGATAGCAACCCTTCTTGAAATTGACGCCGCCGACCGACTCGTAGTTGAGCATCTGCGGGACGAAGGCTTCGACCACCGGCGTGGTCAGCGTCACGATGCCGCTGCGCACCTCGCTCCATTGCCAGAGGGCGGCGTCGAGCGTGGTACCGGTCGGGGCTGCGCTGCCGGCCGGTGCGATCCACAGGGCGCGGGGCACGCCGTCGGCGGGATAGAGCGCGACGACGCTGGCGTCGCCAACGGCAGTGCGTTGGCCCGGCGCGGCCATCGCGTCGACGCCGTTCGCGGTCAATGCGCTGCCGGCCAGGCCGTACAGCGAGAACTCGGCACTCGCGTCGCTGAGCTTGAGCTTGGCGCGCAGCACGAACATCGACAAGCGCTTCAGCGTTGCCGGCAGGATGTCCTTGCTGCAGACCAGCAGCACGCGATCGGGTTCGGGCCGGATGCCGATGAAGCTGGCGATCATGCGGCCCTTGGCCGTGCAGAGCGCCGCGAGCCGGGCTTCGCCGGCACCCAGCAGCGCGAAGTCCTGCGTCAGCTGGCCGTGCAGGAAGCTGGCTGCGTCGGGCCCCTCGGCGCGGATCACGCCGAGATGGGAGAGGAGGGGGGTGACACCTTGGAGGACGGGGGAGCTCATCGCTGAATTATCATGGTCGCCTCGTTCCTTTCGGCTTGCAGGGCTACCTTGTCGGGGTCTGCAATCGAGCCGCTCCAGCCGCTTTCCATCCTCCACCGTGCGCCGCTTCTTTCTAACCCTGTTCCTGCTCGTTTCACTGACCGCGCTCGGCGCGGGCGCGTTCGGGCTCTGGTGGGTGAACCAGCCGCTCAAGCTGCCGGCCCCGAGTGTGGATCTGTCGATCGAGCCCGGCAGCACGCCGCGCGCCATTGCGCAGGCGGTGGCCGAAACGGGCACGGCCGTGCAGCCGCAGTTGCTCTACTGGTGGTTCCGGTTCTCAGGGCAGGATAGGCAGATCCGTGCCGGCAGCTATGAACTGGAACGCGGCATCACGCCGCGCACGCTGCTTAACGTGCTGGTGCGCGGCGAGGAAGCCACCCGCAGCCTGGTGCTGGTGGAAGGCTGGAACATCCGGCAGGTGCGCGCGGCGCTGGCCAAGGCCGACCAGCTCAAGCCGGAAACGGTCGGACTCAGCGACCAGGCACTCATGGAAAAGCTCGGCCGTTCGGGCCAGCATCCCGAGGGCCGCTTTTTCCCGGACACCTACACCTACTCCAAGAACTCCACCGATCTGGCGCTGTTGCAGCGCGCCATGCGGGCGATGGATCGCAAGCTCGAAGCCGCCTGGGCCGCCCGGGCTTCCGATCTGCCGCTGAAATCGGCCGATGAGGTGCTGGTTCTGGCCAGCATTGTCGAAAAGGAGACAGGCAAGGCCAGCGAGCGGGCCCAGATCGCCTCGGTATTCGCGAACCGCCTGCGCGTCGGCATGCCGCTGCAAACCGATCCGACCGTCATCTATGGCCTCGGCACGCGCTTCGACGGCAACCTGCGCAAGAAAGACCTGCAGACCGATACGCCCTGGAACACCTACACCCGCAGCGGCCTGCCGCCGACGCCGATCGCGATGCCCGGCAAGGCCGCGCTGCTGGCCGCTGTGCAGCCGGCGCAGGGCAAGTCGCTGTACTTCGTGTCCCGTGGCGACGGCACCAGCCAGTTCAGCAATTCGCTCGAAGAACACAACAACGCAGTCAACCGCTACCAGCGCAACCGTCAATGACCCGAGGCCTGTTCCTGACGCTTGAAGGCATCGACGGTGCCGGCAAGTCGAGCCATATCGATGCACTCGAGGCGCTGTTCCGGGCCCGCGGCCGCGCGGTGACGCGCACCCGTGAACCGGGCGGTACGCCGCTCGGCGAAACCCTGCGCACGCTGGTGCTCACGCAGCCGATGGACGCGCTGACCGAATCGCTGCTGGTGTTTGCCGCGCGGCGCGAGCATGTACTGCAGGTGATCGAGCCGGCCCTGGCGCGCGGCGACGTCGTGCTGTGCGACCGGTTTACCGATGCGACCTTCGCGTACCAGGGCGCGGGGCGCGGCTTCGAGCTCGATGTGCTGTCGACGCTCGAGCATTGGGTGCAGGCAGGGCGGGCACCGGAGCCCGATGCGCTGCTGCAACCTGCGCTCACCTTGTGGTTTGACCTTCCGCCCGAAATCGCGGCCGAACGGCTTGCCGGCGCACGCCTGCCGGACAAGTTCGAGTCGCAGCCGGTGGAGTTTTTCCGCCGCGTGGCGCAGGGCTATGCCGATCGCGCGGCCGGCGCCGTGCGCTTTGCGCGCATCGATGCGAACCGCCCACGCGAACAGGTGTGGCAGCAGATCGAAGCCACCCTTGCGACACGGGGCTTGGCATGAGCAACCTGTCGCCATGGCTGCATCCACCGCTGGTCGAACTGCTGCGCCAGCGCGGCCACGCCTGGCTGCTGCAGGGCCCGTCAGGGCTGGGCCAGTACGAACTGGCGCTTGCGCTCGCCGCCACCTGGCTTTGCGAACAGCCAACGGAGCAAGGCGCCTGTGGCCATTGCGGCAGTTGTCATGCGATCGACGTGCGCACCCATGCCGACCTCTGCGTGTTGATGCCCGAGGTCGCCATGATGGAACTGGGCTGGCCGCTGGACGAGAAATCGCAGGCCGACATCGACGACAAGAAGCGCAAGCCCAGCAAGGAGATCCGCGTCGAGGCCATGCGCGAGGCGGTTGGCTTTGCCCAGCGCACGAGCGCGCGCGACCGCGGCAAGGTCGTACTGGTGTACCCAGCCGAACGCATGAACGCGATCACGGCCAACGCACTTCTCAAGACCCTTGAAGAACCGGTCGGCGACGTGCGCTTCGTGCTCGCCAGCGAAGCGGCCTGGCAGTTGCTGCCGACCATTCGCAGCCGCTGCATCGGCTTCACGCTGCCCTGGCCCGCAGCCGAGCAAGGCCAGGCCTGGCTGGTGGAGCAGGGCGTTGCCGCGAACGATGCGAGCGCCCTGCTGCGGGCTGCCGGCGGCCGGCCCAGCGACGCGCTGCGCCAGGCGCGCGCCGGTGGCTCGCCCAAGGCGTGGTCGCTGCTGCCCAAAGCCATGGCGCGCGGCGACGTGGCGGCACTGGCCGACCAGGCGCCGGCCCGGGCCATCGATGCACTGCAAAAGCTCTGCCACGACCTGATGGCGGTGGGCCAGGGCGCAGCGCCGCGCTTTTTCGAGCCGGCCGATCTGCCACCGGCACCGACCGGCATGGCGCTTGCTCGCTGGTCCAAGTCACTCGCGAACGCGGCCAGAACTGCGGAGCATCCGTTCAACGCAGGCCTGATGCTGGAGGCGCTTGTGAGCGAGGCGCGAACCACCCTACACTCGTCCCCACGCCGTCCATGAACACCACCACCGCACCCCAAGCTCCCAATGCCCCGCGGCCCAGCGTGATCCAGCTGGCCATCAAGGAAAAGGGCGCGCTCTACGCGGCCTACATTCCGCTGTTTGCCGAAGGTGGCATCTTCATCCCGACCTCGCGCGAGTACCGGTTGGGCGACGACGTCTACGTGCTGCTCACGCTGCCGGACGATCCGCAGCGTTACCCGGTGGCTGGCAAGGTTGCCTGGATCACGCCGGCGCGCGCCGCCGGAAACCGGGCGCCGGGTGTCGGCATCCGCTTTCCGTCCGATGAAAAATCGCGCCAGCTGAAGGCGCGCATCGAAGAAGCTCTCGGCAGCACGATGGCTTCCGACCGGCCCACGCAGACCATCTGAGGCTCGTCCGCACGCCCGGCCGGGTCTGCGGAGTTGGCGACAATGGGGCATGTTCACCGACTCCCATTGCCACCTCACTTTTCCTGAACTGATCGAAGACCTGCCGCAGATCCGTGCCGCGATGGCCGCCGCGCAGGTTGACCGGGCCCTTTGCATCTGCACCAAGCTCGAGGAATTCGATGCGGTGCACTCACTGGCCGCGCAGTACGACAACTTCTGGGCCAGCGTCGGCGTGCATCCCGACAACGAAGACATCCTGGAGCCCAGCGTCGACGACCTGGTGCGCCGCGCAGCGCTGCCCAAGGTGGTGGCGATCGGCGAAACCGGCCTCGACTATTACCAGATGGAAGAGCGCAAGGGCGGCCGCAGCGTGGCCGACATGGAATGGCAGCGCGACCGCTTTCGCGTGCACATCCGCGCTGCGCAGCAGACGCGCAAGCCGCTGATCATCCATACGCGCGAAGCCTCGGCCGACACGCTGGCGATCCTCAGGGAGGAGGGCGAGACCGGCGCCGGCAATGCGGCCGGTGGCGTGTTCCACTGCTTTACCGAAACCGCCGAGGTGGCACGCGCAGCGCTCGATCTGGGGTTCTACATCTCGTTTTCGGGCATCCTGACCTTCAAGAAGGCCCAGGATCTGCGTGATGTGGCAGCCTTCGTGCCGATGGATCGGATGCTGATCGAAACAGACAGCCCGTATCTGGCGCCGGTGCCTTACCGCGGCAAGACCAACAACCCGTCCTATGTGCCTTTCGTGGCGAGGCAGATCGCCGAACTGCGGCACATGCCAGTCGAGGCCGTGGCCGAGGCCACCAGCCGCAATTTCGAAACCCTTTTCAGCGCCGTCAATACATGAAGTATTTGTTTAAAAAGATCTCGTATCTATTTGTTTTTGCTCTGGTTTCTTTCGCGGTGAATGCGGGAACGTATGACGACTTCTTTCGCGCAGTGCGGGGCGACAACGCCGGTGCGGTGCGCGACCTGATCGCGCGCGGATTCGATCCGAACACGCCCGACGAGCACAACCAGACCGGGCTGCTGATCGCCTTGCGCGAGCCGTCACCCAAGGTGATCCAGGTGCTGCTCGATTCGCCCCAAACCAATGTCGAAGCGCGCACCAGCCAGGACGAAAGCCCGCTGATGCTGGCCGCGATCAAGGGCCAACAGGACATCGTGGTGCGCCTGCTGGCACGCGATGCCGACGTCAACAAGACCGGCTGGGCGCCGCTGCATTACGCAGCCACCAGCGGCCAGGTCGCGATCATGAAGTTGCTGCTCGATAAATTCGCCTTCATCGATGCCCAGTCGCCGAACGGCACGACGCCGCTGATGATGGCCGCGATGTACGGCTCGCTCGACAGCGTCAAGCTGCTGCTCGACGAAGGCGCCGATCCGATGATGAAGAACGAGCAAGGCCTGACCGCCGTCGATTTCGCGCGGCGTGCCAACCGCACCGATGCGGCCACCCTGATCGGGGCGGCCATGCAAAAGAAGCTGCCCAAGGACGGCAAGTGGTGAGCGTGAGGCACGCCTACAAATAGTCTTCGTCGATCAACGACGAAAGCAGGGACCAGCCGAACCGCCGTGCCCAGCCGATCACCGGATCGCGCGTCATCCGGAGTTCTTGCCCACCATCGGGGGCTGCCCATTCGATTCCACCAGTCTCCAACCGCTGGCGCACGCTGTAGCTCCCGCCGAAGTGCTCGCGGTGGATCATGTCGACAAGGTCGCCCGCCATGGCAGTGCTCTCGACGACCAAGCCCAACTCCGTGTTGCAGTGGGCCGAGCGCCTGTCCATGTTCATGGAACCGACGTAGAACCAACGCCGGTCCACCACTGCCAGTTTTGCGTGGAGGCGGGCCAGCGATCCCTGATGCGTACCGCTGTAGTTGTCGATGCGCGGATCGTTCACCGGCATCAACTCGTAAAGCGCGATGCCCATCCGCACGAGCTTTTCGCGATAGCGTGCGTAGCCATAGTGCGCGAGCGGCTCGTCCGTCGTGGCCAGTGAATTGGTTACCACCGAAATCCGGGCGCCGCCCGCGCTTGCGGCGTTGAACGCATCCAGCATGCTCGGCATCGGAATCAGGTAGGGCGAAACCACAAGTACCTCCTGGCGCGCTGACTGCAACAGTTCCAGGTTGGCGCGCATGACGGAGCCCTCTCGCATGGCAACGACCGGGGTTCCTGGCTCCGGATGAGCGGCCGTGTCGGCAATCACGCGCACGCGCGCTGCCTGCAATGGGACGTGCTGCCGCGCGAGTTGCGCGCCGAGGCCGTCGCGTTCCATGTCGTCCTGCGCGGCGCGCGGGACGAACTCCATGGGCTGGCCCGCCTGCACGGCGGTGCGCTTCTTCGCTATTCCTTCCACATCGATGAGGCTTTGCAACGGATAGGCCAACGCGCTGTTCCAGTAGGTGTCGAACACATCGGAGAGCTCACGCACAGCCGAGCCGGCGATCAGCACGTCCATGTCGATGAAGTTGGCGGGCTTGCTGCGGCCGAAGTACTCATCGGCAATGTTGCGGCCGCCGGTGATGGCGAAGCTGTTGTCTGCCAAAAGCAGCTTGTTGTGCATGCGCCGGTTGACCTGGTCGAGCTTGTGCAACGACAGCAGCACCCGGGAGTGCAATGAGCCCGTGCGCACCGGCAGCGGGTTGAACATGCGCAACTCGACGTTGTTGAGGCTTGCAAGTTGCGCAAGCAATCCCTTGGTGGCACCGGCGTTGAGGTCGTCGACAAGTAGCCGCACGCGCACGCCGCGCGCGGCCGCATCACCCAAACCGCGCAGGAACTGGCGGCCTGAGCGGTCGTCGGCCACCAGGTAATACTGCGCGTCGATGCTCTTCTCGGCCGCGCTCACAAGCGCAAGTCTGGCCTCGAACGCGTCATCGCCGTCCGGGAGCAAGCGCAGGCCAGACACCGCACTGGGCTCCGCTGGCGTCGACGGGTCGCCCGTTTCGGCCAGCGTCGCAGCAGCAATACGCGCCAGCGCGGAATCGGCAACATCCCGATGCGCCTCGGAGTACCGCCGAACCACCTGATCCGGAAGGCTTGCGCAACCGCCCAGCAGCACACCGACCAGGCATGCAACAGCGCAGACCCAGCGCCCTGGCAGTACCGGGGCGGATCCAATACCCCACAGGGTTATCGAGATCTGCCGCCAGAGTGGGTAAACGAATCGTTCCAACATGATGCGCCACGCCAAAGGATTGGCGGTTGGAAGAGAAGCCTCAAAAAGGGAGACTGAGCGATGGGCGGTCATGAGTCGCTGAAGTGGGCAACGGCGAGGATCTGCATGCCGATCACCCCGGATTGGGCGGTGACCAGCAGCACAGCAGATGCGAGTGCGACGACGAGTGTCGAGAGCGTGAGGAGAATTGGGTGGAGCTTCATGGCAGGGCTTTCAGATCGGTAAGCAAGGGGTAGGAACGAATTTAGGGCGCGGGTGTCGCCGCCTCATTTCGCGAAGCAGCCAGTCTTGTTTCATGTGTTGCGCTCTGGAATCGCAGCGTCGACGGCCGGCGCGCTGGACGGCGAATGCAATCGATCGCCTGCAGCAGCGTGAGGTGCAGCACGTCGCGTTGAGCGTGGCTCCCGCCCAGGCGATGAACCTGGCCGGGCAGGCTGGCCAGCAGCGCGATGGCCATCGGATGGTCGTCGCGGCCGAAAGCGATGAGTCCGCGGCACCCCGCCAGGCCGAGTTGGCGCGTGGTCTCGCCGTAGCGCGTCGGCTTCGATTGGGCGCGCGTCAGCGCATGCTCGAGGCGCTGCGCCCGCGTCCAGTCGCGGGCGCCGACGAAGGCCAGCATCGCATGCAGGTCGCTGAAGCTGCAGAAGCCATCGTCAATGTGCGGCTCCCAGGCCGTGCTCAGTTCGTTCCAGCGCGTGCCGGTATCCACACCGCGCAAATGCAGGCGCCACAACAACGCGGTTGCGTCGATCAGATCGGCCACGTCGAACGAGCCGCCGGCCCGGATGCGGCCGTCATACAAGGCCATTGCGCTCTTGGCCTCGCCGCACGCCAGGTGAAACAGGGCCAGGTGCCACCAGCCGTGCGTCGCCACGACCGTCGCCACGCTCCAGCGCTGCGCGTGCGCGTTCAGCCAGCGCACGCCTGCGTCGGGTCTATCGGTCATCTCGAACACGTGCGCCATCGCGTGGTGGGCGCGTGCGTCGTTCTCGTTCAGAACCAGCGCGGCGCATGCCGCTTCTTCGGCGTGTTCGTAGTCTCCGCATTCGGCCAGCCCGAAGGCGTGCATCGCCCGCACGCTGTGATAGCCCGGCAGGTCGGTGGGCCAGGCCGGCAGGACGCTTTCGATACGGTCGCGCAGGTGCGCGGTCTCACCGCTCAGGTAGTCGAAGCCATGGCCTACCGCCAGCGCGAGGAGGTCGCGCGGCTGGGCCGCGAGCGCCTCGTCCAGCAGGCCCACGGCGCCGCGGTAGTCGTCGGCGAGCACGCGCGCGATGACCGCAAGATGGCGCTGCTCGTGCTCGTTGGCCGGCAGCCCGGCGGTCGCCGCGAGCAGCGGCCCCGCCTCGCGCACGCGCCGCGGGTCGCGGCTGCCCAGCCGCATGTAGGCCTGGAGCACCCGCGCCATCACGAACCCGGGCGCTTCCGCCAAGGCCAGATCAAGCGGCTCGGCGGCGCCGCTGCGCCAGGACAGGAAATCCGAGAGCGCGAGTTCGTAGGCCGCGAGCGCGGCCGGCGTGGCGCCGGACAGCTGACAGCCGCGGGAGTCGAAGGGGGTCATGGCGTTGCCTTCCAGGGCACCGCGGCGCCCTGCGTCATGTGCCGCGGAGTGATGTTCAGGTTCATGCGGAACAGGTTGGCCGGGTCATAGCGGTGCTTCAACGCCTGCAGCCGGGCGTAGTTGGCGCCGTAGCTCGCGCTCACCCTTTCGGCTTCGTCTTCGGTGAGGAAGTTGACGTAGCCGCTTCCAGTGGCATGGGGCGCCGCCGCTTCAAAGGTACGGCGCGCCCATGAACGCACCCGCTCGTCGTCGCGGGGATCCGACCAGCGGCCATGCACGTTCATGATGAACTGCGCATCCCGGCCGACGAAGGGCGTTGCGGCCGCATCCACGCGTGACATCGCGCCGCCGAGCTGGGCCACAAAAATCTCGCACTCCGGCCCCGGCAGGTGGCCGGCAGCGTCCACCAGCACGTCGAGCGCAGCGTCGTCGAGCCGGCTGAAGTTGTTCGACTTCCAGTAGTTGCGGCCTCCCGGCGCAAGAAGCGGGTCGAACGCGGTCTGGAACGCGCTGTACGGCTGTGGGCCCAGCGCCGCGGCAATCGGCTCGCCGAACGCGAGCACAGGCGCCACCGCACGCTCGCCGGCGTCGGTCGCTCCGCAGTGCACCAGCGGGAAGATCACCACTTCGCTGCCGTGCACGGAGGCCGGCAGGAACGGCAGGGGAGGTGCCTTTCGCAGGACCGCCCACACACTCAGTTCGTCGGGCGCGCTGGCGCAGAAATCACGCCAGGCCCGCAGCACCTTCGTGGCCTGCGAGAACGGGTAGACGACCAGGCCGGCGTACACCTGCGGGCCCACCGGATGCAGCCGGAACTCGAAGGAGGTGACGACGCCGAAGTTGCCGCCGCCGCCGCGCAGGGCCCAGAACAGATCCGGCTCCGATTCGGCCGACACGGTGCGCGCACGCCCATCCGCGGTGACCACGGTGGCACCGACCAGGTTGTCGGCGGTCATGCCATGGCGACGGGTCAGCCATCCGAAGCCCCCGCCCAGCGCGAGGCCGGCCACACCGGTGGTTGAGTTGATGCCCAGCGGCGTGGCAAGGCCGTGCGCCTGCGCAGCGCGGTCGAAATCACCCAGCAGCGCGCCGGCGTCCACGCGGGCCGTGCGCGCCGCCGGGTCGACACGAACCTCGCGCAGGCCCGACAGATCGATCATCAGGCCGCCGTCGGCCACCGCATGGCCGGCGATGTGGTGGCCGCCGCCACGGACACTGAGCAGCATGCGATGCGCCGCTGCAAAGCGCACGGCGGCCTGCACATCGCGCACCGACAGGCAGCGAGCGATCAGCGCTGGCCGCCGATCGACCGTTGCGTTCCACACCCTGCGTGCTTCCTCGTAGGCCTCGTCGCCAGGCACGAGCACTTCGCCCGTGATCTGCGCGGCGAATGCCTGGGCATCGGATGCCGGCATTTGCCCGATGTCCTGGTTGAGCGTGGTGTAGGAAATGGTTTGCGGCAAGGTTGCGGTGTTCATGACGGGCTCCTCGGGTTGTTGGGGGGTCTGGTGAATCTAGGCAGACCGTGTAGCAACCGCATTTCGCCGGGCCACGCCTCGTGTTTCTTGTGTTTCAAGCGCCGTCGATGGGGGCGGCCGGCGCCCGGGCGTTTTGTTTCTTTCGTTTCGCTAGAGAGTGCGCACCTTTTCGGCCGCGTCGCGCAGGCATATGCTTCAGGAGAGCGAGGAGACGTCATGCAGATGCAAGCCGCAGAACCCGCGAAGCCCACGATCCTGATCGTTGACGACGAGCCCGATGTGCGTGAGGTGCTGGAGGAGTACTTCGCCGCCCACGGTTACGCGACCATCGGTGCTGATTGCGCGGCGGCTGCGCGAACGCACGCGGCAGAGCGCGCGGTCGACCTCGCGCTGATCGACATTCACATGCCTGGCGAGGACGGTCTCAGTCTCGCGCGCCATCTGCGCGAGCGCTATGCCGCGATCGCCATCATCATGCTCACTTCCGCGGCGACCGTGGTCGACCGCGTGGTGGGGCTTGAGGTCGGGGCAGACGACTACGTGCCCAAGCCTTTCGACCCGCGCGAACTGGTAGCCCGCGTCAAGAGCGTGCTGCGGCGCACCGCCGCGGCACACCGTGCCGAGATCGGCGCCGAGCGGGTGCGCATCGGGCGCTGCGTGCTCGATGTGGCCGCGCACCGGCTTACGGACGAGGCCGGTGCCGAGGTCGCGATGTCTCCGCTCGAGTTCGACCTGCTGAAGGCCTTGGCGCAGCACCCGAATCGTCCTTTGTCGCGCGAACGCATCCTGAACCTGGGAAGGCCGCGCGAGTGGGATCCGTTCGACCGCAGTGTTGACCTGCGCGTCATGCGCCTGCGCAAGAAGGTCGAGCCCGATCCTGACCACCCGCGCTTCATCCGCACGGTGCGCAACGAGGGCTATGTTTTCGTGCCCGAAGGGAACTGATGTGATGGACGACCCGCTCGACCTTGCGCGCCGCCGCTGGACGCTCGCTGGCGCCGGTTGGATGACACTGGCCGCCCTCGGTGGCTGCACTCGCCCGGCGCAGCCCGGGCTGCGCATCGGCACCAATGTCTGGATCGGCTGCGAACCGCTCTACCTCGCGCGCGAGCTGGGCAGGCTCGACCCGGCGCATGTGCAGCTTGTCGAGTACCCCTCGGCCAGCGAAGTCCTGCGCGCATTTCGCAACCAGGCGATCGATGGCATGGTGATCAGCCTTGACGAGTTGTTCGGCCTCGCCGCTGCCGGTTTCGATGCGCGGGCAGTGCTGGTGGTCGACATCTCGCACGGCGCCGATGCGGTGATCGGCCGCGCCGGCATGAAATCGATGCGCGATCTGGCCGGCAAGTCGGTGGCAGTGGAAGGCGGCGCGCTCGGCGCGTACGTGCTCAGCCGCGCGCTCGCCCTGTCGGGCATGCAGCCCGGCGACGTGCAGGTGGTGCACCTGGAATCGAATGAGCAGCCCGCCGCGTTCGAGAAGGGCCAGGTCGATGCAGCGGTGACGTTTGATCCCTACCGCGTCCAGATGCTGCGTGCCGGCGGCCACACGCTGTTCGACAGCACGCAGATCCCGGGCGAGATTGTCGACCTGGTGGCGGTGCGCAAGAGCCTGCTGCAGGAGCGCGCGCCCGCGATTGCAGCGCTTCTGACCGGCTGGTTCGCGGCGGTCGATTTCATGCGCAATGACCCGAAGGACGCCGCGCGACGCATGGGCATCCGAATGCAGACCGGCGCCGATCAATTCCTGCAGGCGCTGCAGGGCCTGCGCATACCGAACCAGGCCGAGAATCTGGCCATGCTCGGCGGCTCGGCACCGACCCTGGCCCAGAGCGGCCGCCGTCTGATGAATTTGATGCTCGAAGCGAAGCTCCTGCGGGCGCCCGTGGACGTCGAGAGCCTGCTTGCTCCGGAGCCGTTGTCGAAGCTGTTGCCATGACCTCGCTGAAAGTGACGGTACCGCTGATCCTGCTGGTGTTTGCGGCGGTGCTGTCAACGGTGAACCTGCTCTACCACGTGCCGCAGGCCGAGCAGGTGGCGCAGGAAGACAGCCGCAAGCGCCTCGCGCAGGAGATGTCGCGACTCCAGAGCACGCTGGAGTATCTGCTGCTCAAGGGAGATCTCGCCTCGGCGCAGCACCAGATCTCGGTGTTGGCCCACAACCACGACGTCATCGTCGCCGCGCTGACCGACGATCACAGCCGGGTGATCACCGCGACGCGTCGCGCATGGCTCGGGCGGCCGATCGGCGAGGTGCTCCCGCAGGAAGGGCTCGAACAGGTGGCCGGCGCGCTGCGCGAAGGCCGCTGGGGCATCGATATCGGGCCCGGCGGCAATTCGCTGATCGGGCACGCCGCAGTGCTGGTCGGCAGCGAGGGCGATACGCTGCGCCCGTCGCGCAGCGGCAGTCTGCTGGTGGCCTACGACCTGGCACGCTACAAGGCGGAAGCACGCGAGCAGGTGATCCAGCAGTCGCTGTACTGGGCCGGCTGGGTGACCATGCTCGCGTTCGCGATGTGGGCGGTATTCCACTTTCTGCTGACGCGCCGCACCGCGCGGCTCATGCGCGCCGCCGAACAACTGGCGGCCGGGCGCCTCGATGCGAGCAGCGGGCTGCGCGGCAACGACGAGCTCGGACGGCTCGGCCGCGCGTTCGATTCCATGGCGCTGCAGGTCGCCCAGACCCAGACCCGGCTGCGCGATGACATCGCTGTGCGGGCGCAGGTGCAGCGCGAGCTGGAAGCCATGGACGAGCGGCTGCAGCAGATCTTGAACAACTCGACAGCCGTGATCTTCGCCCGCGACGCCGAGGGCCGCTTCCTGTTCGTCAATCGGCAGTGGGAAAGGGTGTTCGGCCTCAAATCGGCCGACGTGGTCGGACGCCTGGACTGCGACGTGCGTGGCGAGGAACGCGCGCGGGCGTACCGCGCCCACGACAAACTGGTCATCGACTGCAACATGACGATGGAGTTCGAGGAGACCCTGCCGCGCGAGGACGGGCTGCACACCTATATCTCGATCAAGTTCCCGCTGCACGATGCCGAGGGCCGGGCCCACGGCGTTTGCGGGATCGCCACCGACATCACCGAGCGCAAGCGCGCCGACGAGGCGCTGCGCGCTTCGGAGGCAAGCTACCGGGCGATCTTCGACGCCACCGAGGACGCGATCTTCATCCATGACCTGGAGACCGCAGCGATCGTCGACGTCAACGCCAGGGCCTGCGCGGATTTTGGCTACACGCGCGAGGAATTCAGGAAGCTGTCGATCGGCGCGCTCAGTGCCGGGAACTACCCGTACACGCAGGAACAGGCCATGATTCATTTCGAGCGCGTGGTCGCCGGCGAGCCGATGCACGTCGAGTGGCAGTGCCGAACCCGCTCGGGCAAGCTGCGCTGGCACGAGTTGTATGGCAAGCGCGTCACGATCGATGGCCGCGACCGGGTACTCGCACTTGCGCGGGATATCACTGACAAGAAGCGTGCGCAGGCCGACCTCGTGCGCGAGCGCGAGTCTTCGTATGAGCGAGAGAAGCTCGCCGCGCTGGGCTCGCTGCTGGCCGGCGTTGCCCACGAGCTCAACAATCCCCTGTCGGTGGTCGTCGCGCGCGCGGTGCTGCTCGAGGAACAGGGCAACCCGGATACGCAGGTCGCCGCGGCCAAGATCCGTGCAGCGGCCGAGCGCTGTGCGCGCATCGTGCGCACCTTCCTCGCCATGGCGCGGCAGGAGCCGCCACAGCGAGGCCCGGTCGCCATCGAAGACGTGATCACCGCGGCGCTCGACATCGCGGGCTATGCCGTCCGCGCCACCGGCATCAAGGTGACCATCGAATTGGCCGCCGACATCCCGATGATCGACGCAGATGCCGACCAGCTTCATCAGGTGCTGCTCAACCTGATCCTGAACGCGCAGCAATCGCTGCAAGACCTCAAGGGGCCACGCTGCATCGACATCTCCGGCCGCTTCGACCGCGCGACGCACCGGGTCTTGATTGCCGTGGCCGACAACGGGCCGGGCATTCCTGAGTCGGCACGCGCGCGCGTGTTCGAGCCGTACTTCACCACCAAGCCCACCGGCGTCGGCACCGGCGTCGGGCTTGCGGTCAGCCTAGCCTTCGTCGAAGCGCACGGCGGCACGCTCACGCTGGAATCGAAAGAAACCGGCGCCGCGTTCCTGATCTCGCTGCCGGTCGGCGAAGCCGGCACGGGCGGCCCTGCAGAGGATCCGCCCGCACACCCTATCGCGCAGGCGCGCACGATCCTGGTCGTCGACGACCAGGAAGAGGTTCGCGAGACACTGGCAGAGATATTGGCAGGCGCGCGCCATCGCGTCGTCACTGCGGCCTCGGGGCGCGAGGCACTCGAGCGCATGGCCTTGCAGCGCTACGACGTCATCTTTGCCGACATGCGAATGCCCGACCTCGACGGCCGTGCGCTCTACCGCGAAATCGAAAAGCGCTGGCCGCACCAAGCCGAGCGCGTCGTCTTCGTCACCGGCGACATGTTGACGACCGCATTGCGCGAATTTGTTGCATGCAGCGGTCGACCGCTGATCGAGAAGCCGTTTCTGCCAAGCGAGGTGCGGCGGGTTGTTGTGGAGTTTGCGGATTGAATAGGCCGGGCGGAAGGTTGAGTTCGGCAGGTCTGCGCTACGCGAACCTCGTTGTTGGCGATTGCTGCAAATGCGACAATTGCTGCTTTTACGACAACGAGCAACAATGGCGACGTTTGACGACCTTCAGGTGCGTCGGCCCGAACTGGCCAGAAGCTACCTCGCGCTGCTCGATGCGCAGCCCGGCCGCCCGCTGGCAATGTTCGCGGCCCGCCGCATCGGCAAGACGCACTTCCTGGACCACGACCTCACGCCGGCCGCGGTGCAACACCGCCTGCTGCCGGTCTATGCGGATCTCTGGAACCATAAGGCCAGCCCGCTGGAAGCCATCAATCACGCTCTCGAAGAGGCACTCGACGACCTGAACGTGCCCAAGGGCCGGGTCGCGCGCCTCGGCAAAACTCCGGTCAAGAAGATCGGCCTGATCGGCGCGTCGCTCGATCTCGGCGACGCGCCAGCACGTCGCGCGCTGCCGACGGTGCCCCAGTTGCGGCTCGACGCGCTGGTCATGCGTCTGGTCGACGCTGCCGAACGCCCCGTTCTGCTGATGCTCGACGAGGTGCAGACCCTGGGCGATGCAGAAGGGGGCGATAGCGCCATTGCCGCACTGCGGGCGGTGCTGCACAAGCGGCGAGACGCCCTCAAGTCCGTGTTCACCGGCTCTTCACAGGAAGGACTCGCGCGCATGTTCTCGACGGCAGGCGCGCCCATGTACCAGTTCGCGCAACTGCTCGACTTTCCGCCGCTGGGCGACGAGTACCTCCAGCTGCTGGTCGATCACTTCGGCAGCATCCATCCCGGCAAGATCCTGCCGATCGAGGCGCTTCGAAAGCTGTACGTCCGCATCGGCCACAAGCCGGGCCTCCTGAAGGACGTGGTGAAGGGCATGTCCGCCGAGGGAGAGGTCGATGTCGAGGTCGGCGTGAACCAGTTTCTCGCCGCGCAGGCGACGATCTGGAATGCTTTGCTGCAGCCCCTGGACGCATTCGATCGCGCGGTGCTGGTGGTGATCGCGCGCGGCCTGCCTCCGATGGGCCGCGAAACGCTCGAGCTCCTCGGACAACTCGGCGCGGGGCCGGCCACCGTGGCCAAGGTGCGCTCGGCCATCGATCGGCTGCTGCGCATCAACCTGGTGAGCAGGATGCCCAACGCGCCGGTCGCGGTGGACGATCCGTTGCTCGCCGAATATCTCCGGAAACATCAACTGCCGGGCTAAGGCTGTTGCAGCCGCTGGATCAACTCAGCACTCGGATAGCCATCTGCGGGCAAGCCGGCGCTGCGCTGGTAACGCCGCAACCCGTCACGGGTAGCTGGCCCCAGCACGCCGTCGGGGGCTCCGGCATCGAAGCCACGCTTGTTCAGCGCGGTTTGCAACTCGATGATCTGGCTGCGGGGGAGGGCGGCCAGATCCCGCGGCCAGGGCGTCTGCACGTCGGGGCCGCCGCCGAGGCGCTGCGCCAGAAGGCTGACCGCGAGCGCGTAGCTGGTGGAGTTGTTGTAGCGCAAGAGCGCGCGGAAGTTCGGCCCCACCAGGAACGCCGGCCCGCGGGCGCCTGCAGGCAGCAGGATCGTGCCGTCGTCAAACTCCGGCAGCGGCTGGCCATCGACGGCTCGCAACCCCTCGGCGGCCCATTGCGCGGTAGGCTGCACGACGGTGTCGGCGCGACCGTAGTCGAAGCCGGCCGGCAGCCGAACCTCGGCGCCCCAGGGCTTGCCCGCCTGCCAGCCTGCGCGAGCGAGAAAGTTCGCCGTCGAGGCGATCACGTCGGCCATGCTGCCCCAGATGTCGCGCCGGCCATCACCGTCGGCGCCACTGCGTACGCCAGGAAGTTCGATGGCAGAAACTGGGTCTGGCCCATGGCACCCGCCCAGGAGCCGACCATGTGCTGGCGGTCGATGTCGCCGTTGTCGAGGATCTTCAGCGCGGCCAGCAACTCGCGGCGCGCCCAGGCCTCGCGGCGGCCCTCGAAGCCCAGCGTCGCCAGCGCGTCGATGGTCGGGGTGCTGCCGAAGTTGCTGCCGTAGTTGCTTTCCATGCCCCAGATGGCGACCACGATGTTCGGCGGAACGCCGTAGCGCGCGGCGGCTGCGTCGGCTTCGCCGCGAACCTGCAGGAGCTTGTCCTGGCCGATCGCAACGCGCTGGGGCGTCACACTGTTGTCGAGGTAGCCCCAGACCGTGCGCGTGAACTCGGGCTGCGCACGATCCAGTTCGATGACGCGCGGCAGGTACTGGACGTCGTCCAAGGCAACGCGCAGCGTCGCCTCGCTGATGCCGCCTGCGCGCGCGGCGGCGCGGAAGTCGGCAATCCACTTTGCAAACCGCTGCTGGAGCTCTGCTTCGTCGGTACCAGCGGACGGCGGCGTGGAGGGGGTTGCTGCAGGTCGGGAGCCCGAACCTGAACCGGGCGGCTGTGAGGGTGCCATTGACGGCGCAGACGCGCAGCCCGCGAGGAGAGCGACGGCGAGCGTCATGACGCCAAGGCCGGAGGAACGCAGGGATGGGGTGCTGGCTTGGTGCATCTCCGGGATTTTGGCCCTCGCGCCGGGCGCGGTTCCCCAAGCCGCGCCATGCCCCGTGTCATCGCCCTGATCGTCGGGTCTCGAACCCGCAAGGGCTCAGCGAAGGTAGCGCCCGTCGGCCTTGAGCATCGACAGTTCGGAGAATGTCAGGCCGCGGTGCTCCCCGGGCCGGTACGACACCGCAATGCCACCGATGTCGAGCGTCTTGAACGACTCGAGGCCCTTCTGCAGCGACTCCGCGGTCGGTTTCGGTCCGGCCCGCTTCAGCCCCTCGACCATGACCTTGGCCGCTACATAGCCCTCCAGGCTGGCATAGCTGAACTCGGCCGCGCCGATCTTCTTCATGGCCGCCTGGTACTCGGCAATCACCGGCATCGCGCTGTTCCATGGGGAGGGCACGACCTGGGAGATGACCACGCCGGCCACGTCCTTCTGGATATCCTGGAACAGCTTCTGCCCGTTCAGGAAAGAGAACGAATAGAAGGCCGTTTGGCCGCCAGCCGCGCGGTAGGCGGTGATGAACTTCGCCGCCACTTCGTTGGTTGCCGCCAGCACCACCGCCTTGGGCTTGAGCTTGACCAACTCCGCGGCGCGCTCGGCGGCGTCGGAGCCGTCGTTCTTGATTGCCACGCTGCCGACCATTTTCTCGCCGCGCTCGGCAATGAACTTTTCCGTACTGTCCCTCGCCGAGCGGGCGCCGGGGTTGTCGTTTGCCGCGAAGGCGATGCTTGAGATGCCGATCGTGAACAGGTGGTTCACGATGCGGCTGTACTCCTCGTCGAAGCTGATGCGCACCGGGAAGCCGTATTCGGAGAACTTCACCACCGGGCCCGCGCCGGTGTAAGGGCCGATGACGGGCACCTTGAGTTCGTTGGCCGCCTTCAGGGCGCCGGCCGTCGACGATGTGCCAATGGGCATCAGGATGCCGACGGCGCCATCCTTGACGAAGGTCTTGACGTTCTCGGAGCCCTTCGCAGGGTCGTAGGCGTCGTCGAGCTGGCGCAGCTCGACCGGCCGGCCGTTGATGCCTCCATTCGCATTCAGCGTCGTGAACATGGCACGGATGCCGACCAGGGGCTCGGTCGACAATGACGCCAAGGGGCCGGTCTGCACGTAGGTTTGCCCGATCACGAGCGGCTGGGTTTGCGCCGATGCCGCCGCCGAAAATCCGAAGACGAAAGCGGTGAGGGCCGAAGCCAGAAGATGAATCTTTTTGTGTCTCATGGTAATAAAAGGTTGCAGATTCATCTTAAAGCGCGAACCTTCCTTGCAAGAATCGCTGCTCGGTCACGGCGGGGATGCGACTGTGTAGAAATGCACGTAGGCTTGCATTTAGCTTCTTTTCCCCGGCTTGTTCTCCGGTCGTCGTCGTGTTCTGGAGGCTCAAGAATCCCTCTCAAGTGTTCGGCATCGCGCCGGCTCGGGGAGCGGGCGCCGGAGAATTCAAGGAGCTGCGTTCGAGCCGATGAGTGAGCCAACGCAAGCCCGCCGAGGTGTTTTCCTTGGGCCTGTACTCACACCCGACCCATCCGTCGAATCCGAGTTCATCGATCACGTCGAACAGGTAGTCGTAGTTCAGTTCGCCGAGATCAGGCTCGTGGCGTTCGGGTACGCCGGCAAGCTGCAGATGGCCGACCCGCCCGGTCGGCAGGTACTGGCGCAGCTTCATCGCGACGTCACCTTCAACTATCTGGCAGTGGTACAGATCCATCTGCACCTTTAGGTTGCGCGCGCCCACCGCTTGCACGACGCGGTGGGCGTCGTCTTGCCGGTTCAGGAAGAAGCCAGGAATGTCGCGCGGGTTGATCGGCTCGATCAGAACATCGCAGCCGGCGCTCGCGGCCAACTCGGCAGCCCAAGCCAGGTTGGCCTCGTAGGTCGCCTGGAGCCGCGCCCGCTCCTCGCCGGCCGGCGCAAGCCCTGCCATCACATGGACGCGAGGGCAGGCCAGCACCTGCGCATATTCAAGCGCCTGTGCAAATCCCGCGCGAAATTCGGCCTCGCGACCAGGCAGGCAGGCCGTGCCGCGCTCGCCAGCATCCCAGTCGCCGGGCGGGGCATTGAACAGAACCTGCTGCAATCCGTGGTCGGCCAGTTGCCGAGCCAGAACTTCTGCCGGGAAGGCATAGGGAAACAGGTACTCAACCGCGGTAAAGCCGTCCTGGGCGGCCGCCCGGAAACGGTCGAGAAAGGCGACCTCGGGATACAGCATGCTGAGATTGGCGGCAAAACGTGGCATCGGTGAACTCCGGTATAAAAAGATGGGACGCCTGCTTCAGCGCGTGGCGCGGGGCACGGCGCGCAGCCACGCCTCGAATTCCTGCTTCCAGAACCTGGCCCGCGCCGTAGTGCCGTGGCCAAAGGTGTCGGGAGTGCCCGGAATCCACAGGGCACGGCCATTCTTGACGCGTCGGATCTCACGCTCAAGCACGCCGAGCGCCGGCGGGTTCCGTTCGTCGTCGGTCGAGTTGATCGCCAGCAGGGCGGCCTCGATGCGTTCCAGGCCGGCCGACGGGTTGTAGTCGCGCGACGCCTCCCACTGATAAAGGTGGTCGTTGGCGTCACCGCGAAACGGCGCCTTCAGCCGCTGGTCAAGCACCGCATCTGCCTTCTCGCGGGAAGGCGCCAACTTGTACAAGCCCTGATCGCCCCCATTGGTGCCGATGGCGAAGAAAACGGAAGCAAACCGCAGACTGGGGGGCTGCTCGGTGTACTGACCATTTTTCCAGGCCGGATCGTTGCGGACAGAGTCGATGATCAAGCGCCGCATCATCCAGTTTCGACCGGACATCTCTGTGGGCAATGACGCCATCGGAACGGCCGCGTCCATGAAGCCTGGGTACTTTTGAGCCCAGATCCAGGTCTGCATGCCGCCCATGGAGTTGCCGAGGACCAGCCTGAGATGCCGCACGCCGAGGTGTTCGGTGAGCAGTCGGTATTGGGCCGTCACCATGTCGTCGTAGTTGTAGTGCGGAAACGCGGTCCGCAACCCGTCGGAGGGCTTGGACGACGCCCCGGTGCCGATGGCATCGGGCAGGATGATGAAGTACTTTGCCGCATCAAGGGGCTGACCCGGACCGAAGAGCTCACCCGCGAAGTCCGGCGCAAGCGAGCTGCCTGCAGACCCGGTGGTGCCGTGCAGGATCAACACTGGCTCGCCGCTCGGGTCACCCACAGTCGTATAGGCCAGACGCAGTTCGGGCAACACCTCGCCGTTTTGGAAGCGGAAGTCCCGAGCCACCCAATGCCCCTCGCGGGGCGTGGGGAAGTCGGCGGCGTTGCCGCTCAGGGCCGTCAGCCCCAGCAACAAGCCACAGCCCAGTCGTGCGATCCGGCTGCGCCAAAAAGTCATCGATTTCATCTCGTCGTTCTCCTATAAGTCGCGGGGCAGGGCGTGCTCACCACTGCGCGCCGAAGTGGCTGCGCAGTTCATTTATCTGCGTGCCTGTCAGGGGTGTGGGGCGCGTCATCAGCCAAAGCCGCGCGGTCTCCTCGAGTTCTTCGAGTACCGCGCTGGCCTGCGCCGGATCGGAGTGCCACACGTTGGGACCGAGGCGCTCCATCATCACGGCGCGGATTGGCGTGCCGGCCGCACGCATGTGCTCGATGCGCCGGGCCACCTCGTCACCCATCGCAGGGTCGCCTGGCCGGCAGTAGGGGATCAGCGGGACGTGGCCAACCTTCATCACAAAGTAGGGCGTGATGGGAGGAACCACGTCATCCGCATTGCTGACGCCCGCAAGCGTCAGTGCAACCAGATGGGTCGAGTGGGTGTGGATCACGCAGCGCGCATCTGGATCGGCCGCATAGATGCGGCGATGCAGCGTCAGCGTCTTGGATGCGCGGTCGCCGCCTGTCTGCACGCCATCGTGGTTGACCTCCGCCAATCGCGCTGGGTCCAGGCTGCCCAGGCAGGCGTCGGTCGGCGTGATCAGGAAGCCGCTGTCGATGCGCACACTGATGTTGCCCGCCGTGGCATGCACGTATCCACGAGCGAACAGCGATGCGCCGACGCGGCAGATTTCCTCGCGCAGGGCGCTGGTCATGCCGCCTCCAGCCGATCGAAGGCCTTGGTGAAAAAGTCCGTGGTTCCGAAGTTGCCGGACTTCAATGCCACATGCAGCGTCTCGCCAGCACAAGCCGGCGACTGCACGGCCGTCCACGGCACGCCCGGGTCGATCTGCGGGCCGATGCTCATCTGGCGGACCTTGAGCTCGCGCACCACGGCGCCCGACGTCTCGCCGCCGGCCACAACCAGTTGCCGCACGCCGCGCCCGACCAGGCCCAGCGCGATGCTCGACAGAGTCTGTTCGACCATCTCGCCGGCCCGGGCGACACCGAGTTGCACCTGCACGTCCTTGACCGCAGCCGACTCGGCGGTGGCATACACCAGCACCGGCCCCTCGGACACATGCCGGGCGGCCCAGACCAAAGCCTCGCCGACCACGTCATCGCCGGCAGCTATCGCCAGCGGGTCGACCGCAAAGCTCGGCCGCCCACTGCGCTTGAAGTGCAGCACCTGCGCGTTCGTCGTCTGCGAGCAGCTCCCCGATACGACCGCCCGAAAACCAGCAGCCGGCGGCAGCGTGTCGGCCCGTGCGCCCGCAGCATCCCGCCTAACGGAAGGCCAGTTCTGCGGCAGACCGATCGCCACGCCGGAACCGGCGGTCAGCAGGGGCATGCCTTGCAACGCCGCGCCGATGTGCATCAGGTCCGCGTTCGAGACCGCATCGACGACCGCAATCCGAACCCCTTCAGCCTGCAGCGCCGCAAAGCGCTCGCGAATGGCGTGCGCACCCTGCGCGACCACGTCATAGGCCACCAGGCCGACCTTGTGCTTAGTCTGCAACTGAAGCACGCGCACCAGGTTGGCATCCGTCATCGGCGTCAGCGGATGGTTGCGCATGCCGCTGTCGCTGAGCAGTTGGTCGCCGACGAACAGATGGCCCTTGAAGACGGTGCGCTGGTTCTCCGGAAATGCCGGGCAGGCGATAGTGAAGCCGCCTTCCTGCAAATCGGACAATGCATCCAGCAGCGCATCGGTGACGGGACCGATGTTGCCCTCGGGCGTGGAGTCGAAGGTCGAGCAGTACTTGAAGTAGACCTGCTGCACGCCCTGAGCACGCAGCCAGCGCAGCGCGGCCAGCGATTGGGCCACTGCGTCGGCGGGCGCAACGGTGCGCGATTTCAGCGCGACCACGATCGCATCGGCTTCGACCGCTGCCGCTTCGTCCTCGGGCACGCCGATGATCTGTACGGTGCGCATGCCGCCCCGCACCAGGTTGTTGGCCAGATCCGTGGCGCCGGTAAAGTCGTCGGCAATGCAGCCGAGCAAGGGTTTTCGTTGGCGCTCGTTCATTCCTCGCCTTTCGGCAGTTCGATGCCGGGGAAGATCTTGATCACCGCCGAATCGTCTTCCTTCGCATAGCCGGCCGTCGATGCCTGCATGAACATCTGGTGCGCCGTGCTCGCGAGCGGCAGCGGGAATTTGCTGGCGCGCGCGGTATCGAGCACCAGTCCGAGATCCTTGACGAAGATGTCGACGGCGGAGAGCGGCGTGTAGTCGGCCTTCAGGACGTGGGCCATCCGGTTCTCGAACATCCAGCTGTTGCCCGCGCTGTTCGTGATGACCTCGTACAGGGCTGCGGCATTCACGCCTTCACGCAAGCCAAGAGCCATTGCTTCGGCCGCCGCGGCGATATGAACACCGGCCAGCAACTGGTTGATGATCTTGACCTTGCTGCCGTTGCCTGCCGTGTCGCCCAGCCGGTAAACCTTGGCGGCCATCGCTTCCAGCAGTCCCTCGCAGCAAGCATAGGCAGCGGGCTTTCCAGAGGTCATCATCGTCATGTCACCGGAGGCCGCCTTGGCGGCGCCGCCGGAGATGGGCGCATCCAGATAGTGCAGACCCAGGGCCTCGAGTCGTGCTTCGAAGGCAATCGACATATTGGGATCCACCGTGGAGCACATCACGAACAGACTGCCGGCGGCCATGGCCGCGGCCGCGCCGTCGGGACCAAACAGCACAGCTTCTGTTTGCTGCGCGTTGACGACCACCGACACCACGACCGTGCAGGCCCGGGCGACCTCGGCGGGCGAGGCACATGCGACGCCGCCTTCGCGGGCGAATGCCGCGGCCGCACCCGGTCGCGCATCGCACACATGCACGGTGTGCCCCGCACGCCGCAATGATTTCGCCATGCCCGAACCCATGGCGCCAAGACCGATGACTCCGATATTGCTCACGTACTCTCTCCTCAACGATTTACCAACTTGGCCGGCGTCCGCAGTACCGCGACGGCTCCGACAACCAACATGCCAGCCAGCACATACATGCCGCTTTGCGTGCTTTGCGTTGCATCCTTCAGCAAGCCGATCAGGTAGGGACTCACAAAGCCGGCCAGATTGCCCACCGAATTGATCGCCGCGATGCCTACGGCAGCGGCTGCACCCGAAAGAAACGAAGTCGGCAGCGACCAAAAGAGCGGCGCACAGGTCAGTACGCCCGCGGCGGCCAACGAGAGTGCCGCGACGGAGATGACGGTGTTGTGCACGAACGAAGCCGCGATGACGAAGCCAAGCGCGCCGAACAAGGCCGGCACAACCAGGTGCCAACGGCGTTCGCGGCGGGCATCAGCGCTGCGACCGATCAGATTCATGGCCACGATGGCGCAGCCAAAAGGAATCGCGCTGAAGAGCCCGATGTTGAGGTTGCCGGTGACGCCGGTGGCTTTGATCAGCGTCGGCATCCAGAACGTCAGGCCGTATTGGCCCATCACGAAGCAGAAGTAGATCAGGCACATCAGCCAAACGCGCCGGTCGCTGAAGATGGCGCCAATGGAGTGCTTGCTTTCGGTGCCCTTCTGATCGGCGGCGATCTCGCGCTCGAGCAGTTGCTTTTCGCGCTCATCGAGCCACTTCGCGCTGCGAATGCCGTTGTCAAGACAGGCCAGCACG
The DNA here is from genome assembly GCF_051216545.1 of Variovorax nitratireducens. Classification (NCBI taxonomy): domain Bacteria; kingdom Pseudomonadati; phylum Pseudomonadota; class Betaproteobacteria; order Burkholderiales; family Comamonadaceae; genus Variovorax; species Variovorax nitratireducens. The sequence continues at coordinate 224,770 of NZ_JBPJZO010000005.1, read as the reverse complement.
ACCAGTCCCATCACCAGCGCAGGCAGGGCCTCGATGATGAACATCCACTGCCAGCCGTGGAAGCCGCTGGCGCCTTGAAAGAAATCCATGATCCAGCCAGACAGCGGGTTGCCGAAAATGCCCGCCACGGGAATCGCGGACATGAACAGGGCAATGATCTTTGCGCGGCGCTGGGCCGGGTACCAGTACGTCAGGTAGAGGATCACGCCGGGGTAGAAGCCTGCCTCGGCAATCCCGAGCAGAAAGCGCATCACGTAGAAGGTGGTTGGTGTTTGCACCCACGCGAAGGCGGCCGACATCAACCCCCAGGTAATCATGATTCGGGCGATCCACACTCGCGCGCCCAGACGGTGCAAGAGGATGTTGCTCGGCACTTCAAACAGGAAGTAACCGATGAAGAACAGGCCGGCCCCCAGACCGAAGACGGTTTCGCTGAAGGCCAGGTCCTGAGACATCTGCAGCTTTGCGAAACCCACATTGACACGATCGAGGTACGCAACCACGTAGCAGAGCATGAGCAACGGAACGATGCGCCAAAACACTTTGGCGTAGGTTTGGTCGGTTTCGGCGACGAGGGCAGCCTCCTTGCCGGAGGTTGCGGTCAATGCGGTCATAGGGTCTCCTTGTGTGTGTTTCATCAGTTTGTTTACGCAACCACATCATTTGTTTGCGCAAACAATGCATTTTGGTGGTATTGTTTACGCAAACAAATAGGTATGAACCCTGAAATCAATCCAGGAGGCTGAAGGGCTGATCCGATGCGGCCGCTATGCTTGCCTAGAGCAATAAGGACCCAGGAGAACAATGAAAGAGCAATCCGAACCGACTCCCTCGATCACTCTGGAGGATGTGGCGCGCCTCGCCGGCGTCAGCGGCATGACGGTGTCGCGCGTGCTGCAAGACCACGTCAACGTCTCCGAGCAGACCCGAGCAAAGGTTCAGGCCGCAGTGACCGCCCTCGGCTACGTGCCAAATCGCTTGGCTGGCGCGCTGACCACGGCGAAGACGCGGTTGATTGCAGTGATAGTCCCGTCACTCAGCAACATCGTCTTTCCGGAAGTGCTTCGAGGCGCCAACGAGTGCTTCGTAGCCGCTGGCTACCAGGCTGTCATCGGTGTTTCGGACTACGACCTCGAGAAGGAAGAACGGATCATTGCCGCGATGCAGGCCTGGCGTCCGTCAGGCTGGATTCTTGCCGGGCTCGAGCACACGCCCCGTGCCCAGCAGATGTTGCGCGAGGTTCGCGGTCCAGTGGTTGAGGTGATGGACTCTGACGGAGAGCCGATTGACATGTCCGTCGGGTTCTCGAACACCCAAGCGGGCCGCGATATGGGACAGTTTCTTGCCGATACGGGGCGCCGCCGAGTCGGTTACGCAGGCGGTGATCTGAGTGGAGACCTGCGCGCCGCCAAGCGGCTAAAGGGCTTTGAACAAGCACTGGCAGAAAACGGCTTGGAACTGAAGGCCCGCTTCACGGCGCAGCAGGCCTCGTCGTTCCTGCTCGGGCGATCCGGTTTGGCGCAACTGCTCGAACGCCATCCGGACTTGGATGCCGTTTACTTCTCGAACGACGACATGGCTGTCGGTGGGCTGATGCATTGCATGGTCGAGGGCGTGGAGGTGCCCGGGCGCCTGGCGCTCGCGGGATTCAACGGACTGGAAATAGGCGAAACCCTGCCACAGCGGCTGACGACCATCAGGTCGCCGCGGTATCGCATTGGGCAACTCGCAGCCGAGCACATCCTTGCCAGGTTGGCCGGGAAAGTTCCACCACTCCGGCTGGACTTGGGGTACGAGTTCATTGCCGGACAGACGACATAGCGTCGGGCCGGCGTTGGTTGCCAAAGCAAGGCGTGCAATTCTGCGGGGGCGTCTCAGCCTTCATGCGCTGGCACAATGACTGGATATGCATACAGCCTTGGTGCCCTCGGCCGGGCCCTTTGTCGCCGCCATGACGGTGTCGGTTCGCACGCTTTGCGCATTCGCAGCCAAGGCTGGCGATCTGGACATCCGTTTCGTGCCTGCGCCGAGCGCGCTGGAGGGAATGGCAGGCCACAGGCTGGTTCAGGCCCGACGCGGTCCTGGCTATCAGAAGGAAGTGGCGCTGACCAGTCGCTGCGATTCGCTGCAGGTGAGGGGGCGTGCCGATGGGTTTGATGCGGACAGGGGCCGTGTGGAAGAAATCAAGACCTTCCGCGGCGACTTCGAGGCCATGCGTTCGAACCACCGCGCGCTGCACTGGGCGCAGGCCCGGTGCTATGGCTGGATGCTGTGCGAGCAGGAGTCGCTGGCCTCGATCACGGTCGCGCTGGTCTATCTTGAGATCGCGACGGGCGAAGAGACGGTGCTCGAGGCACGCTGCACGCGCGAGGCGCTGCGTGCCGACTTCGAGGCGCTGTGCGCGAAGTTCATGGGATGGGCCAGGCAAGAGGAGACCCGGCGCGCCGCGCTGATCGCGCAGCTGGATACGCTGGCCTTCCCGCACGCCGGCTTTCGCGCAGGCCAACGCGAACTGGCGCAGGGTGTCTACCGCGCGGCGAGCGCACAGCGCTGCCTGATCGCACAGGCGCCCACGGGCATCGGCAAAACAGTCGCGACCCTCTACCCACTGCTGCGAGGATGGTCGACCCACAAGACCGACAAGATCTTCTACCTCACCGCGAAGACACCCGGCCGCGCGGTAGCGCTGCAGGCGCTCGACCTGATCGGCGCCGGCTCCGGTGCGCTGCGGGTGCTCGAACTCACCGCTCGCGACAAGGCCTGCGAGTACCCGGGCCGCGCCTGCAGCGGCGAGTCCTGCCCCTTGGCGCGTGGTTTCTACGACCGGCTGGCGGCCGCGCGCGAGACGGCAGCAACTGCGCGCCGGCTGGATCGTGCGCGCCTGCGCGAGATTGCGCTGGCGCATTCGGTGTGCCCGTACTACCTGGCCCAGGAGATGGTGCGCTGGAGCGACGTGGTGGTCGCGGACTACAACTACTACTTTGACAGCAGCGCGCTGTTGTACGCACTCGCGCAACAGGAAGAGTGGCGCGTGGCGGTTCTGGTGGACGAGGCGCACAACCTGCTCGAACGCGCGCGTGGCATGTATTCGGCGACGCTGAATGAGGGGCTGCTCGCAGGCGCGCAGCGAGCAGCCCCGGGCCCCATCAAGCGCATACTGGCGGCGGTGCAGCGCGAGTGGCAGGGTGTCCAGAATTCCCAGCAGTGCGCTTACGAAGCGCGTGAGGCGATACCCGAGCGATTCCATCGTTCGCTCGAAGCTGCCGTGAGCACGATCGCCGAACACCTCGCGGTTGTTCCGCCTCCAACGGAAGGATCGCTGCTGCGCATCTTTTTCGACATGCTGCATTTCGCACGCATGGCTGAATCCTTCGGCCTGCATTCGGTGTTCGAGAGCGCGCTGGGATCCGAGGGGGAGGGCACGCTTTCGCTGCGCAACCTGGTGCCGGCACCGTTTCTCAAGAGCAGATTCGCCGCGTCGATCACGACCGTCTGCTTCTCCGCCACCATCGCGCCGTTCGGCTTCTATCGCGACGTTCTCGGCCTGCCGGACGGCAGCGCTGAACTCGATGTGGTTTCACCTTTCCGGGCGGATCAGTTGCATGTGCGCGTCGCGTTGGACCTGTCCACTCGGTTCGGCGACCGGGCTCGCTCGCTGCACGCCCTGACCGCCTTGATCGGATCGCAATTCCGCAAACAGCCCGGCAACTACCTCGCGTTCTTCAGCAGCTTCGCCTACCTGGAACAGGCCCACACCTTGTTCAGGCGACACCACCCCGACGTCGCGACCTGGGCACAGTCGAGCGGCATGCCGGAAGCGGATCGGGAGACGTTCGCCGCACGGTTCGTCGCGGGTGGCCAAGGCATCGGCTTCGCCGTGCTGGGCGGTGCTTTCGGGGAGGGGCTGGATCTGCCCGGTGACCGGTTGATCGGGGCATTCATCGCCAGTCTCGGTCTGCCCGAGCACGACGCCATGAACGAGGTGATGTGCGCCCGAATGGAGGTGTTGTTCGGCGCTGGCTACGACTACACCTACCTGTTTCCGGGGTTGCGCAAGGTCGTACAGGCCGCAGGTCGCGTCATCCGGACAGAACACGATGCGGGCGTGGTTCATCTGATGGACGATCGCTTTGCGCGGCCCGAGATTCGCCGCCTGCTGCCAGCGTGGTGGCGCGTCGAGACTGGAGGGGCAGGGCGGGGCGCCCGATCACCCGGATCGCCGCCTCGAGATCTGCAGCAGTGAACGAACTTGGTTCCCGTTCCGCGCCGTCAGAGTTGCATGGCAAACAGCGAGGCCAGCCGCTCCATGGCCTTTTCGCGCAGGGGGCGCTTCTGCCAATCCTCTAGAGTGACGCGTTTTGACTGCCTGAGGTCGGCTTCGAACTGCGCGGTCTGCGCCGCGGCGAAATCCGCGTCGTAGATGTTCAGGTTCGCCTCGTCGTTCAGACGGAAAGAGCGGTTGTCGAAGTTCGTGGAGCCCACTGACACCAGCAGTCCGTCGACCGTAAACACCTTGCAATGGAACATCGTCGGTTGATATTCGCTTATCTGCGCCCCGGCTGCGAGCAGGGGCCCCCAACTGGCGCGTGAGGCCGCCCGCACGGTCTTCGAGTCAATGATCGGTCCCGGTGTGATGATGCGAACGCGTACACCGCGGCGCATGGCGGCGACGAGAGTGTCGACGGTCAGGTCGTCGGGCACGAAGTAGGCGCTCGACAAGTCAATGCTCTTGGTGGCTGCAGCGATTGACAGCAGGTACATCAGGCGCATGCTTTCGCTACCGCCTGAAGGCGAGCTGCTGAATATCTGGGCGCGTCCCTGGCCCGCTTCGGCCAAGGCCGGAAAATAGCGCTCTCCGTGCAGCACGTCGCCAGACGCCTTGATCCAGTTGTCCATGAAAACGGCCTGCATCTGCGCCACTGCAGGTCCCTCGAGCAGGAAGTGCGAATCGCGCCAGTGCTGCGGGTCCTCCGCGCGGCCGGTCCATTCGGGGGCGATGCCGACGCCGCCGGTGAAGCCGATGCGCCCGTCGACGACGAGCAGCTTGCGGTGAGTGCGATTGTTCAGGCGCGTAATGTCATACCAGCTCGGCTTGTGGAACTTGCGGATCTCGACACCGGCCGATTCCATCTCGGTGAGAAACGCCTGCTCGATCTTCGAACTGCCCACCCAGTCAAGCAGCACGTGAACCTTGACGCCGGCGCGGGCGCGCTCGGACAGTGCATCGGCGAACGACTTGCCGATCTCGCCCGACCAATAGATATAGGTTTCGAAAGTGATGGACTGCTTGGCGCTGCGGATGGCCGCCAGCATGGGGGGGAAAATCTGGTCGCCATTGTGCAGAGCTTCGAAGCGATTGCCTTGCAGGATCGGCGGGCCGAGCAGCACACCGAGGGCGCGCTGATACTGGGCATCGTGCAGCCCGTACTCGCGCTTGATCTGCTCGTCGAGCTTCTTTTCGCCGCTGGTGAAGTTGAGCACCAGCAGCGTCGCCGCGACGCTCAGCAGGAAGGTCCAGACGGCGGTCTTGAGTTGTTTGCTCACGTGGCAAGGCGGGTGATGCTCACACAGGCAGTACGTCGAGATTGGCCGCACCCGGCAAGGCGTGCAGGCTCTTCGCGACGCGCGCAGTGTAGGAGCGGCTGAATACGGTGCTGACCTCCGTCCAGTCGGCACGGGCTTCGGAGGGCGTGAGCGTCAACACCAGGTAACCACGCTTGTTGGTTTCCGCATAGCGCAGGTCCTTCACCATCTTGGGAAACGCCTCCGTCAAGGCCGGGCCGGAAATCAGTGGCAGCAGAATTTCGAGGCCGGGCGAGCTGATCGAGGCGCACGCAAACTCGACTCCGACACGCTGGCCGGTGACATCGGTCAAGTTGCTGGCCCATGCGTTGTGCGTATCGCCGGCCAGTGCGACGAGGTTCTTGCCCATCGAGCGGGCGCCGGCCAGCACGGTCTCGCGCGCGGCGGGATAGCCATCCCATGCATCGAGGTTGTAGGGCACCCGCTGCTGTGCCAGCAGGGCGCGCTGGCTGTCGCTGCGCAAGGGCTCCGGCGTTGATTGCGCCAGCAGGAATTCGCCCACCGTCTCCGCCGTGAACGCGCTCGCAACGCTCAGCGGTATCTCCATGCGTGCCATCAGGACTTGCTGCCCGAGCACCTGCCAGGTGGCGCCGGAGGCGGCCATTCGCGCCGACAACCAATCCGATTGCTCGGTGCCCAGGAGCTGACGCGATGCGCTGCTGGCTGCGCCGTCGAGGTACTGGTCCAGCGTGACCTGCTGGTCACGTCCGAACAGCCGTGTGTCCAGCATGTGCAGCGACGCGAGCGTACCGAAGTCGAAGGAGCGGTAGATCTTCAACGGATTGGCGGGGTCGGGCATCCGTACGGGAAGCCATTCGCGATAGGCTTGGATGGCCGCGGCACGTCGGGCAGCGAAGCTGCCTTCGGTGGCCGGATCGTGGTTGGCAGCGCCGCCAGACCACGCGTTGTTGGCCACATCATGGTCGTCCCACACGGCGATCACCGGCATCTTCGCGTGCAGCGCGACCAGGTCCGCGTCGGTGCGGTACTGCGCATGGCGCCGCCGGTAGTCGTCGAGCGTCAACAACTCATTCGGCGGCTGCGATTCGCGGTCGATCGCAATCGCGAGCTGCGACGCGAAGCCCAACGGCCCGTACTCGTAGATGTAGTCACCCAAGTGCAGCACCAGATCGACATCCGGGCGCTTGGCCAATTCCGCGTACACGTTGAAGTAGCCGGCCGGGAAGTTCGAGCAGGAAACCACCCCCAGCCGCATTAGCGGCACATTGCCCACGGGCAAGGTCTTCGTGCGGCCGGTTGGCGACGGCTCCGAGCCGACGTAGAAGCGGTAGTAATACACGCTGGCGGCCAGCAGGCCGGTGGCGTCGACCTTGACGGTGTAGTCCTGGTCGGGGCCCGTGCTGACGGTGCCGCGCGCCACGATGGCGCCGAAGTTCGCATCGCTCGCGACTTCCCAGCCGAGGCTCAGCGTGCCGGGACTCGCCACGGTGACGCGGGTCCACAGGATGACACGGTCGGGCAGGGGGTCGCCGCTTGCCACCCCGTGCACAAACGGGCTCGTGGTTGCGCCGGGCGGCCCGCCACCGCCACCCCCGCCACCCCCGCCACCGCCGAAACCGCCGCCGTCCCCGCCACCGCCGCCACAGCCGGACACGCTGACGCCGGTGCCCACGAACATCGCATAGAGAATCGCGCCCCGTATGAGCGAGCGACGGGAGGGCTCTGATCCGAAGGGGGGTCGCCGTTCTGAATCCGCGTCGGGTTCGGGTTGGTCAGCGTCATTGGCGTCGCGCATGTCTCGCTCCTTGCCCAACACGGCAGCCGCACGTCGCGCACTTCTTCGTGTCGGTGGGGTGGCGGCATTGCAAGCCGGGCGAAGCGGATCCCTCGTAGGCCGGCGTCAGGGAGCGAGGTCGGCGAATTGCCCCATTCCGACTCAGATCCAGAACTGAATCGTGGGAACGATGCGGCATTTCTATGCGCGCGGACGCCTCAAGGGTCTGCGATAAGCCGCGCAACGATGTCCCGCAGATCCGGATGCTGAGGCATGCGAATGCCGAAGTCGCTTTGCAGCACGTCGATGACGGCGTCGACCTCGGTGAGTTGCCGTCGCTCGCTGGCCACACCCAATCGGTGGATGGCGTAGCTGCCATTGCCGAGCGTCCGGCGAAGCCCGGGCCCGGTGCGAGCCGCCACCAGGTGGCCGAGGAATGGGGAGTCCTCGTGCGTCGACACGTACCAGTTGCCCACGACGTAGTCGATGTCGGTCTGCGGCTGCAGGTCGAATACATACATGGCGCGCCAGCTGCCGGCGACCAGTGCCCGAAGGGTGTAGCTGCCCTCGTGGTGGGTCAAGCGATAGGGTTCATGCGCAGTGGCCTGTTCTTCTTCGGTGTCCACGCGCAGAGGTCCTGTGGGCACCATGCCTCCGAAACCGACATCGGTGATGTAGCGACTGCCGTCGAGCAAAACCGTCACGAGCATGTGAGTGCGTGGCGTCGATGCGTCCTCGGGGCCGCCCATCACGACGCGTCCGGTGATGCCCCGCGCATCGAATCCCAGGCGTCGAAGCAGCGCCAGATACAGGCGGTTGAGCTCGTAGCAGTAGCCGCCGCGCCCATCGTGCAGCATCTTCTTCGCAAGGGACGGAAGGTCGATCGGAACGGGAGCGCGCAGCATCGTCGACAGCGTCTCGAAGGGGAATGTGCTGGTGTGGCGGGCTTGCAGTGCGCGCAGTGTTTCCAGCGTCGGCGGCGGCGGCGCGCCATAGCCCAGCCGCCGCAAGTAGATGGAAATATCCTCCGGTTCCGTTTCGTTCATCGAGAAGTCCTTTCGCCCAAGGGAAGCAATCCGGCGGTGTCAGCATGAGTTCAATCCGGCATCGGGGTGGACACGCATGATCCAAGCCCTCACGCAACATGCAGGTTTGAGACGACAACCCCTGGATCAGACGCTCAAGCTGCCGTCGACTGAGGTCGACATGGTGATAGTTGCCGCCGGTGCTGCCATCGCTGTGCCTCGGACCCAGGAGCTGGATCGGGGCAACGATGCGACATTTCTATTCGGGCCAAACGGGACATCACTGTTTGGGGCCTACACGTTGTAGTTATACAATGTATATTATGTTAAATCAAATCAACGAGTCGGCATAAGCTAGATATTGAGAGCGAATGTCCGAAGTCGGCCAGGCCGTCAGCGCCCGCCGCTCATCGCGGAGTGATCTGTCCTAGGCCTGTCTTCCTACAACTCGAATATCCGACTCATCCCCACCCACTTCTCCCCCTCGGGCGTCCAAGGCGTCGGCGCCTGGAATTTCCACATCAATTCTTCCCACTCCCGAATCTTCGGATCGTCCCGCGCCGCAGCCGCCATCGCCTCGGCGTCGTACGACGCGTCGTCCGTCTCCATCAGCATCACCATCCGCGTGCCGAGCCGATAGATCTCCATTCCCGTCACGCCGTGCGCATACAGGTGCGTGCGCACCTCGAGCCAGATGTTGCGGTGATACGCCTCGTACTGCGCGATCAGCGTCGGGTCGTCTTTCAGATCAAGGGCAAGGCAGTGGCGCATGGGTCGTTCGATCCAGTAGTGATGAGAGAGAGGAAAAGTGGAAGATCAGGTCAGCGCCCGATCCAGATGCGTATACCCCCCATCCACGAACACCCACTGCCCCGTCGTGTGAGTGGCCTGCTCGGACAGCAGAAACACAACCGTGCTCGCAATCTCCTGTGGCGTGGTCATGCGGCGGCCGAGCGGGATCTTGTCGGTGATGGCGGCCAGCTTCTGGTCGGGTTCGTCGAATGCCGATATCCAGCGCTGGTACAGCGGCGTCATGACCTCGGCCGGTATCACGGCATTGACGCGCACGCCGTCCGGCGCGAGCGCTGCGGCCCACTCGCGCGTCAATGCCAACTGGGCGCCCTTGGCGGCGCAATAGCCGCTGGTGTTGCCCTGCCCTGTCAGCGCGGTCTTCGACGAGATGTTGACGATGGCGCCGCGGCTGGCCTTCAGGTGCGGCAAGCTGAAATGCGCCATCACGTAGTAGTGGATGAGATTGCGATCCAGCGATGCGATGAAGGCCTCGCGCCCCGCTTCGAGGCCGACGCTGTCGTTCACACCTGCGTTGTTGACGAGACCGTCGATGCGACCGAACTCCGCAACAGTGCTCTCGATGGCTTTGGCGCACGCCGCTTCTTCCATCAGCTCGAACTGAAGGAATCGCGCCCGCGGCTGCAATGCGCGCAGTTCCTCCTCGAACGACGCATCGAGCGGATTCTTGCCGCAGACCACTGGCACCGCTCCCTCGCGCGCGAGCGTGAGCGAAATAGCCGCGCCAATGCCGCTGCCACCGCCGGTGACCAGCACCACCTTGTCCTTCAGATTCAGATCCATGTTGTGCGATGCCTTTTTTCTTTAACCACGAAAGCGATAGCGCTCGAGCGATTCGGGCATCGAGAGGTGCTGCGGAGGTCAGTCATACAGCACAGCAGCGATCTGCGGATCGGCAATGTTGGTCTTGTCGTACCAGAAGTACCCGGTATCGACCACCTTGGGCAGCCTCTCGCCCTTGATCGCCTTCACCGCCATCTCCACTGTCTTGTAGCCCATGCCGACCGGGTTCTGCGTGATGGCGCCGGCCATGCTGCCGTCGATGATCGCGTTCTTCTGCTGCTTGCCGGAGTCGTAGCCGATGATCACGACCTTGCCGTTGCGCTTCATCTCCTTCACCCCGTTGACCACGCCGATGGCGGAGCCTTCGTTGGCGCCGAAGATGCCTTTCAGGTTCGGGTAGGCCTGCAGGATCGACTTGGTGATCTCGGTGGACTTCAACTGGTCGCCACCCCCGTACTGCACGCTCACGATCTTGATGTTCGGGTGGGCCGCCTTGATGCGGTTGACGAAGCCGTCACGCCGATCCACACCGGTACGGCTGGTCTGGTCGTGTACCACCAGCGCGACTTCGCCTGCCTTGCCGATCATGTCGGCCATCCTGTCGGCGGCGAGCGCGGCGGCGGCCTTGTTATTGGTCGTGGTGGTGGTCACGGGAATGTCGCTGTCCACACCCGAGTCGAAAGCCACCACGGGGATCTTCGCGGCCTTCGCCTTCTTCAGTAGCGGGATGGCGGCCTGGCTGTCGAGCGCAGCGAAGCCGATGGCTTGGGGTTTCTTCGCAAGCGCTGCGGCGAGCATGTCGATCTGCTTGTCGACCATCGCCTCCGTTTCCGGGCCTTCAAAAGTGACCTTCACCTTGAGGTCTTTCGCGGCCTGCTCGGCACCCGACTTCACGGCCTGCCAGAACTGGTGCTGGAAGCCCTTGGACACGAGCGGTATGTAGATCTCCTGCGTCTGCTGTGCCTGCGCCTGCGCAACACCCGACAGGCCGACGAGGGCTGCACCGATCGTGGTTGTGACTGCTCTTCTCTGGATCATGCGATGTCTCCTGTTGGTTGTAGAAATCGAATCAGTGCTTGCTGCCGCTGCGCCGGCGCAGGATGTCCGCGTACACGGCGAGGATGATGATCACGCCTGTGACCACCGTCTGCCACTCTTGCGCGACCGAGAGGATGCGCAGGCCGTTTGTCAGCACGCTCATGATGAAGGCGCCGATGATCGTGCCGACGATGGTGCCCGTCCCGCCGCTTAGCGAGGTGCCGCCGATCACCACCGCCGCAATCGCGTCGAGCTCGTAGCCCTGCCCCAGCGCGGGCTGCGCGGAGTTCAGGCGCGAGGCGATCAGCAGGCCCGCGATACCGCAGATGCCGCCGCTCACCGTGTAGACCACGACTTTCCAGAAATCGGTGTTCACACCCGAGAGGCGCACGGCCTCCTCGTTGCTGCCGAGCGCGAAGGTGTAGCGGCCCAGGATGGTCTTGTTGAGCACGATGCTCGCGGCAATCGCCACCAGGAACAGGATCAGCACCGCATTCGGAATCGGCAGCGAGGGAATGAAGTAGCCGATCAGCGAGTCCTGCGAGATCGCCGGAAAGTCTGGCGTGTCGTTGAAGTAGATCGGCTTGGTGCCCGAGATCACGAGCGACAGGCCCTTGAGCAGCATCATCATGCCGAGCGTGGCGATGAAGGGCGGGATCTTGAGCTTGGCGATCAGCACGCCCGAGACGAAGCCGGCCAACGCACCGAACAAGATCGCAGCCGCGATGCCCAGCGCGAGCGGCATGCCCATGTATGTGAGCACCACGCCGGCCATGACGGCGCAGAAGGTCATCAGCGTGCCCACCGAAAGATCAATGCCCGCGGTGATGATGACGAAGGTGCAGGCAATGGCCAGCACGCCGTTCACCGCGGTCGATTGCAGGATGCTCACGAGGTTGTCAGCCCGCAGGAACTGCGGCGACGCGAAGCTGAAGAACACCATCAGCGCGATCAGGCTGGCAAAGGCCAGCACCTTCTGCCGCGTGGCGGGCCTGAAGAGCCGCGCCTTCAGCGAGAAGCCGGGTGCGGGTGCGGGTGCGGTGGCGGTGCGGGTCGTCAAAGGGTCGTCTCCAGTCGTCATGTTGCGGGGGCAGCCTCGCGCCGGGTGGCAAGCTGCATGATCTTTTCCTGCGAGGCTTCGCGCCCCGCCAGTTCGCCGGTGATGCGGCCTTCGCACATCACGAGCACGCGGTGGCTTATGCGCAGGATTTCGGGCAGCTCCGAAGAGATGATCACGATGGCCTTGCCCTGCTCGGCCAGCGCATTCAGCAGGCGGTAGATCTCTGCCTTGGCCCCGACGTCGATGCCGCGCGTGGGCTCGTCGAAGAAGAGCACGCTGCAGTCGCGCAGCAGCCATTTGGCGATGACGATCTTCTGCTGGTTGCCGCCCGAGAGCAACCGCACCTGTTGGCGCACCGAGGGCGTCTTGATGTTGAGCTGCTTCACATAGCGCTCGGCGGCCGCCTCGATGGCAGACTGGTCGACGAAGACGCCCATCGACAGGAACTTCTTCATGCTCGGCAGCGTGATGTTGGTTTCCACGTCCATGCCGGTGGCCAGGCCGAAGTGCTTGCGGTCTTCGGAGAGATAGCCGATGCCGTGCGACACGGCATCTTCGGGCGATTTGATCGACACCTTCTTGCCGCGCACGCGAACCTCGCCCGAATCGATGGCATCGGCACCGAACACGGCGCGCGCAAGCTCGGTGCGGCCCGCGCCCATGAGCCCGGCAAAGCCCAGGATCTCGCCCCGGCGCAAGACGAAGCTCGCATCCCGCACCATCGCGCCGCGGTTGATGCCCCGGGCCTCGAGCACGATTTCGTTGCCCGAGGTGTCCGGAAAATCGTTCTCCACCTCAGTGAGCTGGCGCCCCACCATCATGGCGATCAAGGTGTCCATCGGCGTGTTGGCCATGGGCACGGTGGCGATGTACTGGCCATCGCGCATCACGGTCACGCGGTCGGCAATGCGCTTGAGCTCATCCATCTTGTGTGAGATGTAGACGATGGCCACGCCCTGCGACTTGAGCTGGCCGATGATGCGGAACAGGTCGGCCACCTCTTCGATGTTCAGCGCGGCGGTGGGTTCGTCCATGATGAGCACGCGCGAGTCGAACGAGAGCGCCTTGGCGATCTCCACCATCTGCTGCTTGGCCACCGTGAGTTCGCCCACGGGCGTGTTCGGGTCGAGCCGCAGGTGCATGCGCTCGAAGATGCGCTGTGCCTCGGTGCGCATCGCGTCCTCGTCGATGAAAACGCCGAAGCGCCCGCGCGGCTCGCGGCCGATGAAGATGTTCTGCGCGGCGCTCAGGTGGTTCATCAGGTTCAGCTCCTGATGGACGATCCCGATGCCCAGGGCCTGCGCCGCGCGCGGGCTCGCGATATCGACGGGCTGGCCGTCGAACATCACCTCGCCGGCGTCCTTGCGATAGACGCCTGCGAGCACTTTCATCAACGTGGATTTGCCCGCGCCGTTCTCGCCCATCAGCGCATGCACCTCGCCGGGAAGCAGATCGAACTGCGCTTTGTCGAGCGCACGCACGCCGGCGAAGGACTTGCAGAGGTCGCGGATGGTGACGATGGGTTGCATGGCGCGTTCAGCCCGTCGAGATCCCGTAGAAGCCTTGCGCGGTGCCGCGCCAGATTTGCGACTGCTCCCCGGCCGACAGGCGGCCGATGCAAGCCTCGCTGACCGCGACCCAGCCCGCGTAGTCACCGGCCAGCGTGAGCACGGGCCAGTCGCTGCCCCACATCAGGCGCGCGGGGCCGAAGCTTTCGAGCAATTGATCCCACACGGGGCGCACGGCACGCACCGCCGCATTGACATCGCCATGTGTTGATGGCGGCGCTTCGCCCCAGAGTCCGGAGAACTTGCAGCACACCTGCGGCAGCGCGGCGATCTCAGTCATGTCCTTGCGCCAGGCTGCGAAGGCCGCGCTGTCATGCGCGCCCACGGGCGGCTTGGCGGCGTGGTCGATCACCACGGGCAGTTGCGGCCAGTCTTTCAGGAAGCGCAGCAGCGCCGGCAGATGCCGCGGCTTCACCAGCGCATCGAAGCGCAGGCCCAGGCGCACCAACGCCTGAACCGCATCGGGACGCGGCATGCGCGCGATCCAGTCGTCATCGGGGAGGTCTTGCAGCATCGGCCGCACGCCCTTGAACTTGGGATGCAGCGCCATGCGTTCGAGCGAAACCACGGCATCGGCGCTGCTCAGGTCGACCCAGCCGACCACGCCGCCAATCAGGTCGTGCGCGGTGGCCAGTTCCAGCATGAAGTCCGTCTCGGCTTCCGATTCGGCGGCCTGCACCAGCACGGTTCGGTCGACGCCGTGGGTTTGCAGCGTCGGTGCGAGGTGCTCGGGGAGAAAGTCGCGCACCAGCGGCGCGAGGGCGGGCACATCGGCACGCAACCATGCGTAGTCGCCCCGTGCGGGCCGCCAGAAGTGCTGATGCGAGTCAATGCGCTGGATCATGGTCTCTGTGCAGCAATCCGCCTCATAATTCACCAATGCACTGATTATTCATATGCAAACTACCTTGCTGGGCATGACTTTCATAGTGGCTTTCCCCTAGTGGTTCCTGGTGAGGGAAACTCGCCCACTTTCTGCTGAATCCGGATGCACAAATTGCTTCGCTCCGACATTGCGCCGGCAACACCCGCTGACGACGGGGATCGCTATCGAGCCCCTGCTCTGGACAAAGGTCTGGACATCCTCGAGTTGCTGGCCGATCAGCCCGATGGTTTGACGCGCGGCGAAATCGTCAAAGCGCTGGAGCGCGGCCCCAGCGAGATCTATCGGATGCTGGAGCGGCTGGTCGCTCGGCACTACGTGGTGCGATCGCTGGCCGGAGATCGCTACAGCCTGAGCCTCAAGATGTTTGACTTGGCGCACCGGTATCCGCCAACCAGCCGGCTGGTGGCGCATGCGCTTCCGATCATGGATCGCTTCGTCAGGGACGCCGAGCAGTCATGCCATTTGGGTGTGTATGACCGTGGCAACGTGCAGATCATTGCGCAGGTCAGCAGCCCTTCTGCCAGTAGTTTGATGGTGCGGCCGGGCACGCGAGTCAATTTGATGGATACAGGTTCTGGCCAGGTTCTGCTGGCATGCGAAGCAGAAGAGCGGCGGCCCCGGATGGTGGCTGAGCACGTAGCACTGGACGGCGAGGTCCAGATACCGCCGAGCGAGCTGGAAACCATGCTGGAAGCGATCCGTACAACGGGCTACCGCCAGCGGGAAAGCCTGCAGTACTTTGGAGTGATCGACATTTCCTGCCCGATCCTTGGCCCGCATGGCTACGCGCTCGCCGTGCTGACCACACCCTACATTCGACGCATCGATCGCCATCCAACCCCGTCGCTCGACCGCGCACGCGAATTGATGCTGCAGGCTGCCCGCGACCTTTCCTTGGTAGCGACTGCCGACTGACGCGGCCTCCCCGAAAGACTGAGGCTGGAACGGGTGCTCCGCGAAAGCCCTGCAGCTCGGCCGGTCGCCGGGCAACGCGGCCGGTTCAGCTCCAGAGTACGGAGCGCATCGAGATCGAGGCCGACTGGAAGTCGGCGTTGAAAAAACGCGGCGCCTCGCCCGCGTGCACCGCACCCGCCGCATAGAGCAGCGGCAGGTAGTGCTCGTGCGTGGGATGCGCTTGCGCGGCCATCGAGCCGAGCGACTTGAAGTCGGGCAACGCGGCGAGCTGGCCTTTTTCGATCTGCGCGCCAACCACGCGGTCGAATTCGATCGCCCAGTCGTAAGCCTGGTGCGGTGCCGCCTCGCGCCGCGTGACGCGCAGGTTGTGCACGATATTGCCGCTGCCGACGACCAGCACGCCGCGCTCGCGCAGCATCCTGAGTTGCTGGCCCAGCTGGTAGTGCTCGGCCGGCGAGCGGCTGTAGTCCATGCTGAGCTGCAGCACCGGAATCTCGGCTTTGGGGAACATCGGTTTCAGCACCGACCAGGTACCGTGGTCATATCCCCAGTCGGCCGCGTCGAGGCCGACGGGCGCGCCGCTGAACGGCTGCCGCAGCGCTTTCGCAATGTCCGTCGCAGCTTGCGGCGCGCCCGGCGCCGGGTACTGCTGGTCGAACAGCGCCTGCGGAAAGCCGCCGAAGTCGTGGATCGTCCTGGGCTTGGCCATGCCCGTGAGATACCAGCCATCGCGCGTGAGCCAGTGCGCCGACACGCAGAGGATCAATTGCGGCGCCGGGTATTTGCCACCGAACTCCGCGCCCAGCGCCTGCCAGCTGCGCCGGTAGGCGTTGTCGCCGATCGCGTTCATCGGGCTGCCGTGCCCGACGAACAGCACCGGCAGCCGCGGCGACTTCTTCAGCGACCGGAACGGCTCGGCGGCAAACGCGTCGGAGAGCGGCAGAGATGCAACCAGCGTTGCGCCAAGTAGATGACGACGATTCAGCATTAGCCAATCCAACGCCGCGCGTTGCGCCAGATCTGCATCCACGAGCTGAAATCGCTCTTGTCGCCCGACGTCCAGCTCATCTGGATGTTGCGGAAGACGCGCTCGGGGTGCGGCATCACGGCGGTGAAGCGGCCGTCGGCCGTGGTCACGGAGGTCAGCCCGCCGGCGCTGCCGTTCGGGTTGAACGGGTATTGCTCGGTCGGCTGGCCGTGGTTGTCGACGTAGCGCATCGCGGCGATGGCTTTCGTCGCATCGCCGCGGTGCTTGAAGTTGGCATAGCCCTCGCCATGCGCCACCGCGATCGGGAGGCGACTGCCAGCCAGGCCGCCGAAGAAGATGCTGGGCGATTCGAGTACTTCGACCATCGACAGCCGCGCCTCGAAGCGCTCGCTCTGGTTGGTCGTGAAACGCGGCCAGGCTTCGGCGCCCGGAATGATGTCCGCCAGTTCGGCGAACATCTGGCAGCCGTTGCACACACCGAGGCCGAAGGTGTCGCCGCGGCCGAAGAAGGCCTGGAACTGCGCCGACAGCCTGGGGTTGAAGGTGATGCTGCGGGCCCAGCCGATCCCGGCGCCGAGCGTGTCGCCGTAGCTGAAGCCGCCGCAGGCCACCAGCCCCTGGAAATTGGCCAGATCCGCCCTGCCCGTCTGCAGGTCGGTCATGTGCACGTCGAAGGCTTCAAAGCCGGCCTCGGTGAACGCATAGGCCATTTCCACATGCGAGTTGACGCCCTGCTCGCGCAGGATCGCGACCTTGGGCCGCGCCGCATTGAGGTAGGGCGCCGCCATGGTTTCGACGGCGCCTGGCGCCAGCACGATGTGCGCACCGGGGTCGCCGGGCAGGCCGGCCGCCGCGTGTTCGGCATCGGCGCAGGCCGGGTTGTCGCGCTCGCGGGCGATCTTCCAGCTGACCGAATCCCAGACCTGGTGCAGGTCGTGCAGGCTCGCGCTGAACACCGATTTGGCGTCGCGCCAGACTTCGACCTTGCCCTTGCCTGCCTCCATGGCCGACGCCGCCGGCCGCGTCTTGCCGACAAAGTGGCTGTGGGCGCTCAGGCCATGGGCGCGCAGCACCTGCATCACGTCGTTGCGCTCGGCCGTGCGCACTTGCAGCAGCATGCCGAGCTCTTCGTTGAACAGGGCCTTGAGCGTGAGTTCTTCGCGCCGCGCGCTGACCTGCTGCGCCCAGTTCTTGGCGTCACCGGTTTCCATGCGGCCGTCCGAGATGCCGTCGCCTTCGGTCACCAGCATGTCGACATTGAGTGCCACGCCGACGTGTCCGGCAAAGGCCATTTCGCAGGCCGCGGCGAACAGGCCGCCGTCGCTGCGGTCGTGCATTGCGAGGATCCTGCCGTCGGCGCGCAGCACGTTGACGGCCTGCACAAGGCTGACCAACTGTGCGGGATCGTCGAGGTCGGGCACCGTGTCGCCGCTCTGCCCTAGCGTCTGCGCGAGGATGCTGCCGGCCATGCGGTGTTGGCCGCGGCCGAGATCCACGAGCACCAGCGTGGTGTCGGGCTCCAGCGCGTCGAGTTGCGGCGTGAGCGTGCCGCGCACGTCGGCCAGCGTGGCGAAGGCGGTCACGATCAGGCTCACCGGCGAGGTGACCTTTTTCTTTTCGGCACCGTCCGACCACTGCGTGCGCATCGACAACGAATCCTTGCCGACCGGGATCGACACGCCAAGCGCCGGGCAGAGTTCGAGGCCGACAGCCTTCACCGTTTCGTACAGCGCCGCGTCTTCGCCCGGCTCGCCGCAGGCCGCCATCCAGTTGGCCGACAGCTTGACGCGCGATAGTTCGATCGGCGCGGCCAGCAGGTTGGTGATGGCCTCGCCCACCGCCATGCGGCCCGAAGCCGGCGCGTCGAGCGCGGCCAGCGGCGTGCGCTCGCCCATGCTCATGGCCTCGCCGGCAAAGCCCTTGTAGTCGGCCAGCGTGACGGCGCAGTCGGCCACCGGCACCTGCCACGGGCCGACCATCTGGTCGCGGTGGCACAGGCCGCCCACGGTGCGGTCGCCGATGGTGATGAGGAAGCGCTTGGACGCGACCGTCGGGTGCGAGAGCACGTCGATCGCAGCCTTCTGCAACGCCACACCGGTCAGGTCGAGCGGCTTGAACCGGCGCGCCACCGTCTGCACGTCGCGCAGCATCTTCGGCGGCTTGCCCAGCAGCACGTCCATCGGCATGTCGACCGGCGTCTCTGCGCCAGCATCGGCCACCTCGAGCTGGCGCGCTTCGGTCGCCACGCCGACCACCGAAAACGGGCAGCGCTCGCGCTCGCAGAACGCGGTGAACTCGTCGAGCGACTCGGGCGCGATCGCGAGCACATAGCGTTCCTGGCTCTCGTTGCACCAGATTTCCTTCGGCGCCATGCCCGACTCCTCGAGCGGCACCGCGCGCAGGTCGAAGCGCGCGCCGCGCCCTGCGTCGTTGGTCAGCTCGGGGAACGCGTTGGACAGGCCGCCCGCGCCCACGTCGTGAATGGCGAGGATCGGGTTCGCCGCGCCCTGCTGCCAGCAATGGTTGATGACCTCCTGCGCACGGCGCTCGATCTCGGGGTTGCCCCGTTGCACCGAGTCGAAGTCGAGTTCGGCCGCGTTGGCGCCGGTCGCCATCGAGCTGGCGGCGCTGCCACCCATGCCGATGCGCATGCCGGGGCCGCCGAGCTGGATCAGCAGCGAGCCGGCCGGGAACAGGATCTTCTTCGTCTGCGTCGCATCGATGCTGCCAAGGCCGCCAGCGATCATGATCGGCTTGTGATAGCCGCGCTGCACGGTGTCGACGTCGCTGGCGATCGCCTGCTCGTACTCGCGGAAGTAACCCAGCAGGTTCGGACGGCCGAATTCGTTGTTGAACGCGGCGCCGCCGAGCGGGCCTTCGGTCATGATCTGCAGCGGGCTCGCGATGTGCGCGGGCTTGCCGTAGTGGCCTTCGTCGGGCCAGAGCTTCGACACGGTGAAGCCGGTCAGCCCGGCCTTGGGCTTGGAGCCGCGGCCGGTGGCGCCCTCGTCCCGGATTTCGCCGCCAGCGCCGGTCGAGGCACCGGGGAACGGCGAGATCGCGGTCGGGTGGTTGTGCGTCTCCACCTTCATCAGCACATGGCTCAGCGCCTCTTCCTTGGCGTAACCGCCCTCGCCGCGCGCCACGAAGCGCTCGATTTGCGTGCCCTCCATGATCGACGCGTTGTCCGCATAGGCCACCACCGTGTGCTGCGGGTTCTGCTTCTCGGTGTGGCGAATCATCCCGAACAGGCTCTGCGGCTGCGCCACGCCGTCGACCACGAAGTCGGCGTTGAAGATCTTGTGGCGGCAATGCTCGCTGTTGGCCTGCGCGAACATCATGAGTTCGACATCACTCGGGTTGCGGCCGAGCCGCGTGAACGCGGCCACCAGATAGTCGATCTCGTCCTCGGCCAGCGCCAGCCCGAACTGGGTGTTGGCTGCCACCAGTGCGCTGCGGCCGCCGGCCAGCACGTCGACATGGGCCATCGGCTGGGCCGGCAGCTCGGCGAACAGCGAGGCGGCGCTATCGAGCGTCGGCAGCACCGATTCGGTCATGCGGTCGTGCAGCAGCGCGGCCACGCCGACGAGTGCGTCCGCGTCGAGCGCCGGCGCCTTGCCGAGCAACGGCTTCTTCAGCGACAGTTGGAACTCGGTGACGCGCTCGATGCGCCGCACCGCGAAACCGCAGTTGTGGGCGATGTCGGTGGCCTTGGAGGCCCAGGGCGAGACGGTGCCGAGCCGTGGCGCCACCACGAGCGAGGCGCCGGCATGCGGCGCGGTGAAAGGCTCGCCATAGCTCAGCAGCGCCTGCAGTTCGGCTTGCCGGGCTGCGTCGGGTGCGGTGTCGGTTGCCACGAGATGCACGAAACGCGCCGAAACGCCGTCGATGCGCGCGTCGACCGCCTGCAGCCGCGGCAGCAGCTGGCGCGCCCGGAAATCGCTGAGTGCGTCGCCGCCCTCGAAACGTGTCACGACAAGGGGATGGGGCGGAGTCACTGGCTGCGTCACGGGTCGGGATGGCCTCGAAGGCCGCGTTTGGAATGGGACTGAAAGGGAAACGGGGCGACTGGCCGCTGACTGGGGCCATCCGCATCAGCCGGCGATTTTAAACGGGCGCAATGGGATAATTCGGGGCTATGAGCATTACCTACAACGACGCCGAAGGCATCGCCGCGATGCGTCTGGTGGGCCGGCTGACCTCCGAGGTGCTGGACTACCTGACGCCGCTGATCAAGCCCGGCGTCACCACCAACGACATCGACCGCTGGGCCGCCGAATACATGGTCAAGCAGGGCACCACCTCGGCCACGGTGGGCTACATGGGCGCCAGCAGCACCCCCTACCCCAAGTCGCTCTGCACCTCGGTCAACCACGTGGTATGCCACGGCATCCCGAACGACAAGCCGCTCAAGAAGGGCGACATCCTCAATGTCGACGTCACCGTCATCAAGGACGGCTGGTTCGGCGACAACAGCCGCATGTACATCGTCGGCGACGCCTCGATCGCGGCCAAGCGCCTCTGCAGCGTCACCTACGAGGCGATGTGGCACGGCATCCTGCAGGTGCGCCCTGGTGCGCACCTGGGCGACGTCGGCCATGCGATCCAGAAATTCGCGGAAGGCAACGGCTATTCGGTGGTGCGCGAGTTCTGCGGGCATGGCGTCGGCCGCCATTTCCATGAAGAGCCGCAGGTGCTGCACTATGGCCGCCCGGGCACGATGGAAGAGCTCAAGCCCGGCATGATCTTCACGATCGAGCCGATGATCAACGCGGGCAAGCGCGAGATCAAGGAAGACGCCAAGGGCGGCCAGTACGACGGTTGGACCATCGTCACGCGCGACCACTCGCTGTCGGCCCAATGGGAGCACTCGGTGCTGGTCACCGAGACCGGCTACGAGGTGCTGACGCTGTCGGCCGGCAGCCCGCCCCTGCCCTCTTTCGTCACCGCGACCCGAACTTGACCGGCGACACATCGTCGTGATCGAAGCCGCCACGGTCGACGTTCCGATGCTGCGCGATGCGTATCGCGCGCACAAGATGTCGCTGTTCGACACCCTGCGCTTCGCGCGCGCGCCCACGCGCAGCGTGCATGCGGTGCTGCGCCAGCTTGCTGCGCTGGCCGACGAAACCCTGTGCGCCCTGTGGAACGACGCCGGTTTCGGCAACCAGTTCGCGCTGGTGGCGGTCGGCGGTTTCGGCCGCGGCGAGCTGTTTCCGTACTCCGATGTCGACGTGCTGCTGCTGCTGCCCGAACCACACCAGGGCGAAGTGGCGCCGGAACGCATCGAGGCCTTCATCGGCCATTGCTGGGACGCCGGGCTCGAGATCGGCTCCAGCGTGCGCACGGTCGACGAGTGCCTGGCCGAAAGCGCAAAGGATGTGACGGTGCAAACGTCGTTGCTCGAGGCGCGACTGGTCACTGGCGACAAGAAACTCTTCACCGCGTTCCGCAAGCGCTTCCTGGCCGCGATCGACCCGCAGGCGTTCTTCCTCGCCAAGTCGCAGGAAATGCGGCACCGGCACCAGAAGTTCGACAACACGCCGTACGCGCTCGAGCCCAACTGCAAGGAGTCGCCGGGCGGCCTGCGCGACCTGCAGGCCATCCTGTGGATGACCAAGGCCGCCGGCTTCGGCCAGCGCTGGGACGACCTGGCGAAGAACGGCCTGGCCACCGCGTTCGAGGTGCAGCAGATCAAACGCAACGAGGCGCTGCTGAGCCTGATCCGCGCACGGCTGCACGTCATTGCCCACCGCCGCGAAGACCGCCTGGTGTTCGACCTCCAGAATGCGGTGGCCGCCACCTTCGGCTACGAGGGCGAATCGCAGCGCAAGGCCAGCGAGGCGCTGATGCGGCGCTACTACTGGGCCGCCAAGGCGGTGAGCCAGCTCAACCACATCCTGCTGCTCAACATTTCCGAGCGGCTCCAGCCGCTGGGCGAAGAGCCGGTGCGCATCAACGACCGCTTCTTCGAAAAGGCCGGCCTGATCGAAGTGCAAAGCGACGACCTGTACCTGCGCGACCCGCACGCGATCCTCGAGACCTTTCTGCTCTACCAGAAGACCATCGGCGTGAAGGGGCTGTCGGCCCGCACGCTGCGCGCGCTCTACAACGCGCGCCACGTGATGGACAGCAAGTTCCGAAACGACCGGGTGAACCACGTCACCTTCATGCGCATACTGCTGGAGCCACGCGGCATCACGCATGCGTTCCGGCTCATGAACGAGACCTCGGTGCTGGGTCGCTACCTGCGCGTGTTCCGCAGCATCGTCGGGCAGATGCAGCACGACCTGTTCCATGTGTACACGGTGGATCAGCACATCCTGATGGTGCTGCGCAACGTGCGGCGATTCTTCATCGTCGAGCACGCGCACGAATACCCGTTCTGCTCGCAGCTGGCGGCCGGCTGGAACAAGCCCTGGATCCTGTACGTGGCGGCGCTGTTCCACGACATCGCCAAGGGCCGGGGCGGCGACCATTCGCGCCTGGGCGCGCTCGACGTGCGGCGCTTCTGCGGCCAGCACGAGATCGAGCGCGACGACACCCGGCTGATCGAATTCCTGGTGGCAGAGCACCTGACCATGAGCACCGTGGCGCAGAAGCAGGATCTGAGCGACCCCGAAGTGATCGGCGCGTTTGCCAAGCGCGTCGGCAGCGAGCGCTATCTGACCGCGCTGTACCTGCTGACCATCGCCGACATCCGCGGCACCTCCCCGCGCGTTTGGAATGCCTGGAAAGGCAAGCTGCTCGAAGACCTTTACAAGGCCACACTGCGCACGCTCGGCGGCAGCATGCCCGACGCCAGCGCCGAGATCGAGGCCCGCAAGCGCGATGCGCTGGTACAGCTGGCGCTCTACGCACAGCCGACCGACGCACACAAGGCGCTGTGGGACACGCTCGATGTCGGCTACTTCATGCGCCACGACGCCGGCGAGATCGCCTGGCATGCCAAGCAGATGTCACGCCGCGTGCCGCTGCCGGGCGTGCCGATCGACCCGAAGGCGGCCGCATTGGTGCGGGCGCGGCTGTCGCCGGTCGGCGAAGGCCTGCAGGTGGTGGTCTACACGCCCGACCAGGCCGAACTGTTCGCGCGCATCTGCGGCTACTTCGACCAGGCCTCGTTCAGCATCCTCGATGCCAAGGTGCACACCACGAGCAACGGCTATGCGCTCGACACCTTCCAGGTCATCACCACCTTCATTCCCGAGCACTACCGCGATCTGATCAGCATGGTCGAATCGGGCCTGAGCAAGACGCTCGACGAGGCCGGTGCCCTGCCCGCGCCGAGCAAAGGCCGGGTGTCGCGCCGGGTGCGCAGTTTTCCGATCAAGCCGCGCATCAGCCTGCTGCCGGACGAGAAGGCGCAGCGCTGGCTGCTCAACATCTCGGCCAGCGACCGTGCGGGCCTGCTCTATTCGGTGGCGCGCGTGCTGGCGCGACATAACCTGAGCCTTCAGCTCGCCAAGGTGACGACGCTGGGCGAACGGGTGGAAGACACGTTCCTGATCAGCGGGCCGGAGTTGCAGGGGCAGCGCGCGCAACTGGCGATCGAGACGGAACTGCTCGAAGCGCTCGCGCCCTGAGCGCCCCGCCCCGGGGGCCAAAGACTCATTCGCTGGCCGCCCAATCGGGAAAATGTGCGCGGACTCGTGGACAATCGCGCCTCTTTCAACTCACAGAAAAAGGTACTGCTCATGATCCGTTCCGATGACACCGGCAAACTCGTCCTGCGCCTCGCGCTGGGCATCCTGATCCTGTTGCACGGCGTGGCCAAGCTGAGCTCGGGCGTCGGCTTCGTGTCCAGCCAGCTGGTGGCGCACGGCCTGCCCGCTGCGCTGGCCTACCTGGTCTACATCGGCGAAATCATTGCGCCGGTGATGATCATTGTCGGCATCTACACGCGGCCGGCGGCATGGGTCATGGTGATCAACATGCTGTTCGCAATCGGACTGGTTCACATGAAGCAACTGACGATGCTCGACAAGAACGGGGGCTGGGCGCTCGAGCTGCAGGGCATGTTCCTGTTCGCCGCGCTGGCAGTCGCCTTTCTGGGTGCCGGGCGGTTCAGTGTTGGCGGAACCGCTGGCAAGTACAACTGACACAACTGACGCTCAGTCGTCAGCGCTCGCGTCAAGGCCCGGGAACAGCACCTCGGTGAAGCCGAAGCGCGAGAAATCGCGCACCCGCATCGGGTACAGCTTGCCGAGCAAATGATCGACCTCGTGCTGCACCACGCGGGCATGAAAGCCGTCCACGGTACGGTCGATCGGGTCGCCATAGGGGTCGAAGCCGGTGTAGCGGATGTTCGCAAAGCGCGGCACCACGCCGCGCAGTCCGGGCACCGACAGGCACCCCTCCCAGCCCTCTTCCTCTTCATCGCCCAGCGGCGTGATGACGGGGTTGAGCAGCACGGTGCGCGGCACGACCGGCGCGTCGGGATAGCGGGGATTGACGGTGTCGGTGCCGAAGATCACCAACTGTTGGTCGACGCCGATCTGCGGTGCGGCAAGGCCGGCTCCGCTCACTGCGTGCATAGTCTCGAACATGTCGCGCACCAGCATGTGCAGTTCGTCGGTGTCGAAGGCGGCGACCGGCTGCGCAATGCGCAGCAGCCGCGGGTCGCCCATCCTCAGGATCTCGCGAAGGGTCATACGGCCATTATCGCGAGCGCCTGGATCGAATGGGCCTCAGGGGCCGTCGGGCCTCTGCTGGCGGGAGCCGTCGCCGAGGTTGGGCCGGCCGCCGAAACGCGGCGGCAGCACCGCCGGGCCCGATCGCCCGCCCGGACCCGGGGCGAAACCTGGGTGCGGGCCATGGCCCGCTCGCGGCCCAGGCCCGTAACCCGGACCATATCCGGGTCCTGGCCCGTAACCCGAACGATAGCCGGGCCCTGGCCCGTAACCCCGTCGGGGGCCGTAACCCGGGCCGTAGTAGCCAGGACGGCCGCCCCAATAGCGCGGGCCGGAGTCGACGCCGATGCCCAGCACGACCGGCGGGCCGACCACTACCGGTGCGGGTTCGGCGTAGTAAGGCTGCGAATAGCCGACGTCGCCGTAATACGGGCCGGGAGCCACGCATCCGGTGAGCACCGTTGCGGTACCAACAGCGGCGAAAAGGCCGAGCGAGCGAAGTGTGTTCATGGCAAAGACTCCTGTGTCACCCTGATAAACGGCCCACGGCGGGCCTTGTTGACTGCGCTTGTGTGAAGCCGCGTAACCTGCGGTAAGCGTCAGTCCGCGGCGGCAAGGAGCGCCAGCATCTGTGCCTCGTCGATCACCTCGACCCCCAGCTCCCGCGCCTTGTCGAGCTTGCTGCCGGCTTCGGCGCCTGCCACGACATAGTTCGTCTTCTTGCTCACAGAGCCGGCCACCTTGGCACCGGCCGATTCCAGTTTGTCCTTCGCTTCGTCACGGCCAAGCGTAGGAAGAGTGCCGGTAATTACGAAAGTCTTACCCGCGAGCGGTTTGGGCGCGCGCAAGGCCGGCTCGCCCTCTTCCCAGTGCAGGCCGCAGGCGCGCAATTGTTCGACCACCTCGCGGTTGTGCGGCTGGTCGAAAAACGTGCGCAGGCTCTGCGCCACCACCGGGCCGACATCATTGACTTCGAGCAGCTGCTCTTCGGGCGCGTCCATGATCGCGTCGAGCTTGCCGAAGTGCTTGGCCAGATCCTTCGCCGTGCTTTCGCCCACGTGCCGGATGCCGAGGCCGAACAGGAAGCGTGGCAAGGTCGTCTTCTTGGACTTTTCGAGCGCCGCCACGATGTTCTGTGCCGACTTCTCGGCCATGCGATCCAGCCCGACAAGGGTCGTGAAGCCCAGCTTGTAGAGGTCGGGCAAGGTGCGGATCAGGTTGGCGTCGACCAACTGCTCGACCAGCTTGTCGCCGAGGCCTTCGACCTCCACCGCGCGGCGCGCCGCGAAGTGCAGGATCGCCTCCTTGCGCTGCGCGCCGCAGAACAGGCCGCCGGTGCAGCGGTAGTCGGCCTCGCCCTCCTCGCGCACCGCATCGGAACCGCAGACCGGGCACTTGCGCGGCATGGTGAACTGAGGGCCGCGTTGATCGTCGGCCTTGGCCAGGCTCACGGGCGTCACGCCAACCACTTCGGGAATCACGTCGCCGGCACGCCGCACGATCACCGTGTCGCCGATGCGGACGTCCTTGCGCCGCGCCTCGTCTTCGTTGTGCAGCGTGGCATTGGTGACGGTCACGCCGCCCACGAACACCGGCGCCAGCTTGGCCACCGGCGTGAGCTTGCCGGTACGGCCGACCTGCACCTCGATGGCCAGCACCTCGGTGAGCTGCTCCTGTGCCGGGTACTTGTGCGCCACGGCCCAGCGCGGCTCGCGCGACACGAAGCCGAGTTGGCGCTGCAGGGCGATGCTGTCGACCTTGTAGACCACGCCGTCGATGTCGTAGGGCAGCGCATCGCGCTGGTGGCCCATCGCTTCGTGGAAGGCAACCAGTTCGGCCGCGCCGCTGGCCCGCGCCGTCTGCGCCGCGACCGGAAATCCCCATGCGGAAAACTGCTGCAGCCAGTCGAACTGGGTCGCGCAGTCGGGCCCACCCTGCTCCGGCGGCGTGACCTCGCCCAGGCCGTAGGCAAAGAAGCTCAGCGGCCGCGCCGCCGCGATCGCCGGGTCGAGCTGCCGCACCGCGCCGGCTGCCGCATTGCGCGGGTTGACGAACACCTTCTCGTTCTTCAGGCCTGCCGCGATCTTCTCGCGCTGGCGTTCGTTCAGCGCCTCGAACTGATCGCGCCGCATGTACACCTCGCCTCGCACCTCGACCACCGGCGGCGCCTTGCCGTTGAGCCGCAACGGGACTTGCTGCAGGGTGCGGATGTTCTGCGTCACCTCCTCGCCGATCTCGCCGTCGCCGCGCGTCGCGGCCTGCACCAGCACGCCGTCTTCGTAACGCAGGCTCATCGCGAGGCCGTCGAACTTGAGCTCGCATACGTAGTCGATCGGCGGTGCGTCCTCGGCCAGTCCCAGTTCGCGCCGGACGCGGGCATCGAAAGCGCTGGCGCCGCTGGCCGTGATGTCGGTTTCGGTGCGGATCGACAGCATCGGCACCCGGTGCCGCACCTTGACGAAGCCGTCGAGCACCTTGCCGCCGACGCGCAGGGTCGGCGAATCGGGCGATCGCAGTTCGGGATGTTCGGCTTCGATCGCCTGCAGGCGCTGGAACAGCTTGTCGTACTCGGCGTCGGGCAGCTCGGGCGTGTCTAGCACGTAATACAGGTGCGCGTGGCGCCGCAACTGCTCGCCCAATGCGGCGGCTTCGCGTGCCGCGTCTTCCGGCTTCGTCATCTGGTGTCTCCGGAAAGCGGTTAGCTGAACAACCTGCGCGCCAGCGGCGAGCCGGCCGCCAGGTCGCGCGAATCGAGCGTGTCGTAAAGCTGCTCGAGGTCGGCGCCGATCACGTCCATGGTTTCGTCGCGCAGCAACTGGCCGTCGCTGTCGGTCACCACGCCGTCCATCTCGCGCGCGAGCGCCGCGGCCACTTCACGCATGCGCTCGAACGGGCGCTCGCCGCGTTCGACCTGCGGCACGTCGAGGCTCAGCGTGAGTTCGCGGATGGCCGACTGGGCCGGGTCGTCGGCCAGTGCGGCCTGCGTATCGAACGACAGGCCCAGGATCGGCGGCATGCCGGGCTCGCCGGTCGGCAGCACCATGCGGCCGGGGATCATGCCGGCAACGAAACCGTGCCGGGCCGCGTTCTGCTGCACATAGCCCGGGCTCCAGGCGGCGTGCAGCGCACGCAGCACGAAGCCAAGCTGGGCATCGTGCGAGCTGGCGAACTGGTCGAGCTCGCGCGCGCGCCCCACCTCGTCGAGCATCTCGGGGAACTCGGGCGCGCCGTTGACCGTGTCCGCGAAGGCCTGCGCCTTGACGACGAATTCGGAGTATTCGATCTCGTTGAGCGCGCCGGTGCGGTTGGCGAGCTGTACGCCCACCTGAAACGCGCCATAGCGCTGGCCGGGAGCGGGCTGCTCCCATTCACCGGTGTATTCGTTAAGCCCTTCGATCGCCACCGGCTTGCTGCCGGCGCGGCGGGTCGCAGGCATGGCCGCCAGCGCGGCGTCGCCCGAGGCCAGGCCGTCGAGCGAGACGGGTGCGATCACGTCGATCAGCGGGTCGAGGCCGCCTCTGCGGTCACCCGTGGGCGCCGTCATCGCTGCAGGCGCCGGCAGATCGGGATCGAACAACGGCTCATGTCGCTCGTTGCCGGGCACCGAGTGCGGGTCGATGCGCAGCACCGGCTCCGAGCCGTCTGGCGGCGGCGAGGCTTCGAGCGGCGCGGGCTGCGTGGCATCGGGCTGACGCGGCGCGTTGCGGCGCGACATCCATGCGTTGTAGCCGATGACCGCCGCAAGGACGAGTCCACCCAGAATCGCCAGTGCAACGGTCAAGCTGCTCATTGAAAAACCTCCGCGCTGCGCGCTGCGGTGCGAGCTTGCCCGGGGCGGCCCTCGGGCGCGCTCATGCGGCCTCAACCAGCGACTTCGCGGCCTCCATGTCCACCGCCACGATGCGCGAAACGCCCTGCTCCTGCATCGTCACGCCGATGAGCTGCTCGGCCATTTCCATCGCGATCTTGTTGTGGCTGATGAAGAGGAACTGGGTTTCGCGGCTCATGGCGGTCACGAGTTTGGCATAGCGCTCGGTGTTGGCGTCGTCCAGCGGCGCGTCGACTTCGTCCAGCAGGCAGAAGGGGGCCGGGTTGAGCTGGAAAATCGCGAACACCAGCGCGATCGCGGTCAAGGCCTTTTCGCCACCCGACAGCAGGTGGATGGTCTGGTTCTTCTTGCCGGGCGGCTGGGCCATCACCTGCACGCCGGAATCCAGAATTTCGTCGCCGGTCATCATGAGCCTGGCAGTGCCGCCACCGAACAGCTCGGGGAACATGCGGCTGAAGTGTTCGTTGACGATCTTGAAGGTGCCGCCCAGCAACTCGCGCGTTTCGCCATCGATCTTGCGGATCGCGTCTTCCAGCGTGCCGATGGCTTCGTTCAGGTCGGCGGACTGGGCGTCGAGGAAGGTCTTGCGCTCGCTGGCGATGGCAAGCTCGTCGAGCGCGGCCAGATTGACCGCGCCGAGCGATGCCACTTCACGGTTCAGACGGTCGATCTCGCTCTGCAGGCCGGTCAGGCGCACCTTGTCGGTTTCGATCGACAGCGCCAGCGCTTCGAGGTCGGCTTTCGCGTCGCCCAGCAGCTGCGCGTACTGCTCGAAGCCGAGGCGCGCAGCCTGTTCCTTGAGCTGGAATTCGGTGATGCGCTGCCGCAGCGGCTCGAGTTCCCGTTCAAGCTGCAGGCGCCGTTCGTCGTTGGCGCGCAGCTTGATGGTGAGGTCATCGTACTGGCTGCGCGTAGCGCCGAGCGTCGTTTCGCGCTCGAGCTTGAGCGCCAGCGCGTCCTGCAGGCCAGCCTTCGCGGCGGCATCGGACAGCCGGGTGAGCTCGCCCTGGGCACGCTCTTGTTCGTCGGCCAGGGCGACCGATTGCTGCGCCGCGGTTTCGATCGCGCGGCTCAGCTCGCCGCGACGCGCTTCGAGGGTGCGCTGGGCGAAGGTGGCTTCTTGCGCCTGCCGTTCCAGGCTGCGGTGCTGCTCGCGGCTGGCCGTGAGCAGCCGGCCGGCCTCGATCACGCGTTCGTCCAGCTGTGCGTGCCGCTCCTGGCTGTCGGCCAGTTGCATGTCGAGTTCTTCAAAGCGCGCTTCGGCAGCAATGCGGCGTTCCTGCAGTTCCTCGAGTTGCGCATCGACCTCGCCGAGATCAGTGGCCAATTGCTCGCTGCGGGCGCGGGTCTGTTGGGCGAGTTGGGTGAGGCGCAGCGTTTCGACCTGCAGTTCGTGAGCGCGCGACTGGGTGTCGGCCGCTTCGCGCCGCGCACCGACGAGGCGCGAGGCCGCATCGCCATACGCCGCCTCGGCGCGCATGAGTGCCGTGCGCGCCTCGTCGCTGATCAGGGCCTGCGCGCGCAACTGGCGCTCCAGGTTTTCCATCTCCTGCTGGCGCGCCAGCAGGCCGGCCTGCTCGGAATCCTGCGCGTAGAAGCCCACGCTGTGCGCGGCGACCGCGTGGCCGCTCTGCACGTAGATCACTTCGCCGGGCTGCAGCTTGTCGCGTTGCGCCAGCGCCTCCTCGAAGCTGGTGGCGGTGTAGCAGCCATGCAGCCACTCGACCAGCAGGGCCTGCAAGCCGGCATCGCTCAGGCGCAGCAGATCCGAAAGCCGCGGCAAGGCGGACGTGCCCTGCACCGGGCCGGCACTGGGCGGCGTGTAGAACGCCAGCTTGGCCGGCGGCGCATCGGCGCCGAAGGCCCGCACCATGTCGAGCCGGCTGACTTCGAGCGCGCCCATGCGTTCGCGCAGCGCCGATTCGAGCGCGTTCTCCCAGCCCTGCTCGATGTGGATGCGGCTCCACAGGCCCTGCAGGCCGTCTAGCCCGTGCTTGGCCAGCCAGGGGGCCAGCTTGCCGTCGGTCTTGACCTTTTCCTGCAGCGCCCTGAGCGCTTCGAGCCTGGCCGACAGCTCGGCATGGCGCGCGCCCTCGGTGTTGACGGCCTGTTGCCGCGCACGGCGGTCGTCGTCGAGTTGCGGCACCGATTCCTGCAGCTCGTGCAGCCGCGCGTCGGCTTCGCTGGCGGCTTCCTGGCCGGCGGCCAGTTGCTCCTGCAGCGCGACCAGGCGCGCTTCATCGGGGGCGTCGAGCGCGCGCTGGTCGGTGCGCAGGCGCTCGCTGCGCTGCTGCAGCTGGCGCGACTGCTCGTCGATGTTGCGCTGGTCTGCCGCCAGCACCTGGATCTGCTGCTGCACCTGGACGACGCCGGTGCGCTGCACGTTTGCCTCGTCCTGCGCGCGTTGCTGCGCCTCTTCGAGTTCGGGCATGCGCGCGTCGTGCTCTTCGAGCTGCGCGGCCAGCAACACGGCCTGTTCTTCGGCGTCCACGCCCTGCCCGGCCAGCGTTTCGATTTCGGCCTCCGCGTCTTCGCGGCGCGTGCCCCACTGTGCGACCTGCTCGCGCAACTGAACCAGGCGCTGTTCGACACGCTGGCGCCCTTCAACCACGAAGCGGATTTCGCCTTCGAGCCGGCCCACTTCGGCGCTGGCTTCGTAGAGCTTGCCTTGCGCCTGGTTCACCTGATCGCCGGCCGCGTAGTGCGCCTGGCGCACGGTTTCAAGCTCGGACTCGATGTGACGCAGGTCGGCCGTCCTGCTTTCGAGGTCGTTGATCGCCTTTTCCGCGTCGGCCTTGATCTTCGACTGGTCGTTTTCGCTCTCGCTGCGCTTCAGGAACCAGAGCTGGTGCTGCTTCTTCGTGGCATCGCCCTGCAGCTGGTTGTAGCGCGCGGCCACCTCGGCCTGCTTTTCGAGGCGCTCCAGGTTGCTGTTGAGTTCGCGCAGGATGTCTTCGACGCGCGTGAGGTTTTCGCGCGTGTCGCCAAGGCGGCTTTCGGTCTCGCGACGGCGCTCCTTGTACTTGGAGACGCCGGCCGCTTCTTCGAGGAACAGGCGCAGTTCTTCGGGCTTGGATTCGATGATCCGGCTGATCGTGCCCTGGCCGATGATGGCGTAGGCGCGCGGCCCGAGGCCGGTGCCGAGAAACACGTCCTGCACATCGCGCCGGCGCACCGGCTGGTTGTTGATGTAGTAGCTTGAGGTGCCGTCGCGCGTGAGCACCCGCTTGACCGCAATTTCGGTGAACTGGCTCCACTGGCCGCCGGCACGATGGTCGGCGTTGTCGAACACAAGCTCGACGCTGGAGCGGCTCGCCTGCTTGCGCGTGGTGGTGCCGTTGAAGATCACGTCCTGCATCGACTCGCCGCGCAGTTCGGAAGCGCGCGATTCGCCGAGCACCCAGCGCACGGCGTCCATGATGTTCGACTTGCCGCAGCCGTTCGGCCCCACCACGCCGACCAGCTGGCCCGGCAGCAGGAAGTTGGTGGGTTCGGCGAACGATTTGAAGCCGGAGAGCTTGATGGAGTTGAGACGCACGACTTGTCGGCCCCCTCGGCTTGCTGCCAAGGTGTTGATTTGTAAGGAAAAAAATGCACAACCTGGCGGCTGCCATCCGAGGCGACGATGATAACGTGCGGCCCATGCGCCATTTGCCCCTTTTCCCCTCCAGCAGCCGTCCCGCCATGCTGTGCGGCGCAGCGGCATGGCTGCTCGGCTTGACCGGTTGCAGCAGCGTCATCAACTCGACCGAGCGGGCCGAGCCGTATGCCAACAACGAGTGGCTGCAGTCGGGTGCCAACCGCATCGCCAACCTCGCGCTGCGCGACAACCTCCAGTCGATCCGGCGCGTGCAGCTGTCGCTCTATCGTCGCAACCCGCGCGAATGGCGCAAATGGGCAAAGAGCCCGGAAGACGCGATTCAGCGCACCTGGGATGCGGTGATGCAGGGCACGTCGCTGCCGGAGTTGCGCGGCGCCGTCGGCATCGACGCGATCCGCATGGCCTTCGACACCGGGCCGCAGACCTTCCAGGGCGACCGGGTCGCCGCGCTCGTGGTCGGCTGGGCCAGCATGCTCAAGGAGGCCAACGGCAACACCTGGGATCAGACCATGATCGATGGCGTGAATGCCGAGAACAGCTACCGTGCCGCGCGCAATGTCGAGATCTCGCTGTGGTTGATCAGCTCGAAGACCGGCCCGGACGGCCAGCCGCTGCTGCTGGCCACTGAGATCAGCGATCGCGGGCGCAACCTGCTGACCGACCGCGAGCTGTCGAAGGTAGTGGCCCGGCTCGACCTGATGGCAGCCCAGGCCGACGAGAAGTACCGGCGAGCCGCGCTCGATTTCAGCCAGAACCTGTTCCTGGGCAGCCTCGGACCGTTCTTTGCCATGGTCAAGCCCTGACGAAGTGGGGCCCCCGGGCGCGCCCAAGCGGTGCCTGCCCCAGGGAAAAATCACGCTGTCGAAGCGCCTTCAGGCGCACCCTTTTTTACAGGGACTGGCACGGCGTGGCACCTAAAATGCCCGCGACCTCTCCCCTCCACTCTTTCCGGGCATCTCATGAGTTCCATCAATTTCATCGGCGGCGAAAAAGGCGGCGTCGGCAAGTCGGTCACGGCGCGGGTGCTGGCGCAATACTTCATCGATCGCAGCCGTCCCTTCACGGGCTACGACACCGACCGGTCGCACAGCTCCTTCACGCGCTTCTACGAGGGCTTCGCCTCGCCCGTGGTGGTGGACAGCTTCGAGGGCCTCGACACCATCGTGAACGGTTTCGAGACCAACCCGCACCAGAGCGTGATCGTCGACCTTGCTGCGCAAACGCTGGCACCGCTGTCGCGCTGGATCAAGGAATCGGACTTGTTCGACGTGTTCAAGGAACTCGGCATCGCGGTCAACTTCTGGCACGTGCTCGATGATGGCCGCGACTCGACCGACCTGCTCGGCCGCCTGATCGACACCTTCGGCGATCGGCCCAACTACATCGTGGTGCAGAACTACGGCCGCGGCAGCGACTTTGCGATGCTGCTTGGCTCGCAGTCGCTGGCCAAGGCCACTGCCAACGGCGCCCAGGTGATCGCGATGCCGCGCCTGCACGACGCCAGCATGCGCAAGATCGATGCACAGAACACCAGCTTCTGGAAAGCGGTACACGACAAGGAAGGCCCGAACGCGCTCGGCCTGCTCGAGCGCCAGCGCGTCAAGACCTGGCTGGCAACCGCTTACGCCGCGTTCGACACGCTGCCGTTGTAAGGCCTAGCGCTCGGCCATCACGACCACCACCTGCGCATCGGCCTTGCCGGTCGACAGGTAGATGTGCCCGACGCCGCTGTCGAAGTACGCCGACTCCTGGCGTTTGAGCTCGATCGCTTCGCCCGTCTCGAAGTGGATGCGCACGCTGCCCGCCAGCACCATCACGAATTCCTGGCCAGCATGGCGGATGAAGTCCGGAAACTGGCTCAAGGCGCGCGCCACGATGGTGCCGTGCAGCGGCGTCATGCGCTTGCCCGGGAAGTCGGTCGCGAGCATGCGGTAGTCGTAGTTCTGGCTGTCATAGCCCGGTGCGGCGTCCAGCGTCGAGCGCACCACCACGGGCCTCTTCCCCCCGTCGACCAACGCTGCCTGAGCGCGCGGGTCGAACAGTTGGGCGATGTCCACCTCGAGCGCCCGCGCCACTGCCGCGAACTTCTCGTAACTCACCGAGATCTGGCCCAGTTCGACCTTTGACAGCGTCGACAAAGCGACGCCCGAACGCTCGGCCAGCGCCTTGAGCGTCAAGCGCTGGCCCTTGCGAATCTCGCGCAATCGCTCGCCCATGCGCGCACGATCCAGCGGCGCCGCACTACGCTTGCTGGATGGTTTGACAGGCATCGTTTTCCCCATGAGTGGCACGATTCTCGCATGAGAGAATTCTCGTATGAGAGAATTTGACGTCATCATCCTCGGCGCCGGCATCGCAGGCGCGTCGGCTGCATTCCGCCTGGCCGGGCACCGCAGCGTGCTGCTGCTGGAGCGCGAATCACAACCCGGCTACCACTCGACCGGGCGTTCGGCGGCGATGTTCATGGAAAGCTACGGCCCGCCCGCGGTGCGCGCCCTCACGCGGGCCAGCCGCGCGTTCTACGAGCAGCCGCCGGTCGGCTTCGCCTCCGAACCCCTGTTGACGCCACGTGGCGTGCTCTACCTCGCCACCCACGGCCAGGAGGCCCTGTTGCAGGCAACGCGCAGCGAACTGGGCCCCGCCTGCCCCGACCTGGAAGTGCTCGATGCCGACGCGACGCTGGCCCGGGTCGGCTGCCTGCGGCCCGAGATGGTGTGCGCCGCACTGTTCGAGCCGGGCGCGCAAGACATCGACGTGCATGCCCTGCACCAGGGCTTTCTGCGCGGCTTTCGCCAGCTCGGTGGTGAACTACGCACCGGCGTGCAACCGCAGGCCGCCGTGCGATCCGGCACGCAGTGGGAATTGCAGTTGCCCGATGGCGAGACGGTTCGAGCACGCAGCGTCGTCAATGCGGCGGGCGCCTGGGCCGACGAAGTGGCCGCTCTATTCGGCGCGGCGCCGATCGGCCTGGTGCCGCACCGGCGCAGCGCCTTCACTTTCAAGGCGCCCGATGGCACGGACGCCTCCGGCTGGCCAGCCGTGGTCGGCGTCGACGAGAGCTACTACTTCAAGCCCGATGCCGGCCAATTGCTGGGCTCGCCCGGCAACGCCGACCCCACGGTGCCGCACGACGTGGTGCCCGAGGAGATCGACATCGCGATGGGCATCCACCAGATCGAAAGCGTCTCCAATCTAAGCATTCGCCGCCCGACCAGCACCTGGGCAGGCTTGCGCTCTTTCGTGCGCGATGGCGAAATGGTGATTGGCGAGGATGGCGCCTGTCCCGGTTTTTTCTGGCTCGCGGCACAGGGCGGCTACGGCATTCAGAGTGCGGCCGCCGCCAGCGCGTTGGCCGATGCGCTGTTGCGCGGCGTGCCCCTGCCGGAAGAACTGCTTCGACACGGCGTCGAGCCTTCAGCGCTGTCGCCGGCGCGCCTGCGTTGAACCGGAATCACCAAGCCATGAACGACACCACCGCCTCCCGCTCGTCAGTCCTCGACGATGCCCTGGCGGAAGCCACCGCGCGCTATGGCGCCCGCAATCCCGCCAGCGAAAGGGCGCTGGCCGAAGCGGCCGACGTGCTCCCCGCGGGCAACACTCGCAGCGTGCTGTTCCACACGCCCTTTCCGCTGGCGATGGCGCGCGGCGAAGGCTGCCATCTGTGGGATGTCGATGGCCATCGCTACCTGGATGCGTTGGGCGAATTCACGGCGGGCATCTACGGCCACTCGAACCCGGTGATCCAGCAGGCCATCGTCAGCGCCTTGCACGACGGGTTGAGCCTGTCTTCGCACACGCCGCGTGAAGGACTGCTCGCGCACGAGATACAGCGCCGATTTCCCGGCATGGCCCTGCTGCGTTTCACCAACTCCGGCACCGAGGCCAACCTGATGGCGCTGGCCGCAGCCACCGTGCACACCGGGCGGCGCAAGGTGCTGGTGTTCGACGGCGCCTACCATGGCGGCGTACTGTCCTTCGGCGGTGGTGGCTCGCCGGTGAACGTGCCACACGACTTCCTCGTCGCGCGCTACAACGACCTGGAGGCCGCACAGGCACTGGTGCACAGGCATCGCGCGGATCTGGCCGCGATCCTGGTTGAGCCGATGCTGGGTGCGGGGGGCTGCATCCCGGGGCAGCCGGTGTTTCTGCACGGCTTGCGTGCGCTGGCCGACGAATGCGGCGCCCTGCTGATCCTCGACGAGGTGATGACCTCGCGGCTGTCGAGCGGCGGCCGGCAGGCGCAGTTGGGCCTGTCGCCCGACCTCACCACGCTTGGCAAGTACTTCGGCGGTGGGCTCTCGTTCGGCGCCTTCGGCGGGCGCGCCGATGTGATGTCGCGCTTCGATCCGCGTCGGCCGGATGCGCTGGCCCATGCCGGCACGTTCAACAACAACACGTTGACCATGGCGGCAGGCCTGGCCGGCCTGACTCAGGTGTTGACGCCGGCGGCGCTCGACGCGCTGAACCGGCGCGGCGAACAATTGCGCGAGGGGCTCAACGCGGTGTTCGCACAACACGCGGTAAATCTGCAGTTCACCGGTCTGGGCTCGGTGATGCAGTTGCACGCCACCGCGCGTCCGTTGCGCAGTGCGGCCGACCTGGCCGGCGCCAACGACCGCGTCAAGGCACTGCTGTTCTTCGATCTGCTGGAGCGCGGCGTCTTTCTGGCGCGCCGCGGTCTGGTTGCCCTGTCGCTGCCGTTTGGCGATGCACAGGCCGATGAATTCGTGGCGGCACTGGAAGCAGTCGTCGCTGGGCGCCGCGGGCTGTTGCCCACGGTCGGCTGAGGTTCTCCAACCCTTTTTATCAAGCGAGCTCACCATGCAACACATTCCCTTCAAGGCATTGCGCCGCACCCTGTTCGCCGGCAGCCTCGTCTTCTTCGCCGGGCTCGCGTCCGCCGCCGGCTACCCGGAACGACCGCTGGTTCTGGTGGCGCCCTACTCGGCCGGCGGCGCGGCCGACGTGCTGGCCCGCATCCTGGCAAAGAAGCTCGAAGAGCAGCTCGGCCAGCCGGTGGTGGTCGAGAACAAGCCCGGCGCCGGCACCGCCATCGGTGCGGCCGCCGTCGCCAATGCCAAGCCCGACGGCTACACACTGCTCATCAGTTCCAACTCCACCTTCACGCTGAACCCAGCGCTGCAATCCAAGCTGTCGTACGACCCGGTCAAGGGCTTCGACGCGATCGGCATGGTCGGTTCGGTCGCGCTGGCGGTGCTGGTGAACCCCTCGGTCGCAGCCAACGGCGTGAAGGAACTGGTGGCGGCCGCCAAGGCCAGTCCCGACAAGTACGTATACGGCAGCTTCGGCAACGGCACCAGCTCGAACTTCGCCGGCGCGATGTTCAATGCCAGCACCGGCCTGTCGATGACGCACATCCCCTACAAGGGCAGCGCGCCGCTGATGACCGACCTGATCGGCGGACAGATCCCGGTGTCCTTCGACACCGTGGTGGCGGCCGGACCGCAGCGCAAGAACGGCAAGGTCAAGGTGCTGGCCGTCACCACCGCCAAGCGTTCGGCCCTGATGCCCGACGTTCCCACCATGGCCGAGAGCGGCTACCCGGGCTACGAGCTCAATGCCTGGATCGCCCTGGTCGCGCCACGCGGGCTGCCGGCCGACGTCAAGGCGCACCTCGAGAAGGCGCTGGCCACGACGATGGCAACGGCCGATACCCAGGACAGGATGAAGAACGCGGGCTTCGAGCCCGGCTACCAGGCCATTCCCGACTGGGCCGGCATGGTCACGGCCGATACGGCACGCATGCGCAAGATCGCCGAGCAATCGCAGATCAAGGCAGAGTAGCCGTGGACAGCGCCCTGCCCGAACTCTCCGCGGTCGAGCTGCGGCGGCTGATCGGCAGCCGCCAGCTTTCGCCCGTCGAGCTGATGCAGGCCTGCATCGTGCGGATCGAGGCCCTGAATCCGGCCATCAATGCCGTCTGCGCCACCGATTTCGGGCGTGCGCTCGACAGCGCGCGTGCGGCCGAGCAGCAGGTCATGCGCGGTGCACCGCTGGGCCCGCTGCACGGCCTGCCGCTGGGCGTGAAAGACCTGCAGGACACCGCCGGCCTGCTCACCACCTACGGCAACGTGCGGCTGCGCGGCAATGTGCCGGCGGCCGACAACGCATTGGTGGCCAGGCTCCGGGCCGCGGGTGCCATCGTCACCGCCAAGACCAACGTGCCCGACATGGGCGCCGGCGCCAACACCCGCAACCCGGTGTGGGGCGCCACCGGCAACCCATTCGACCCCACCCGCAACGCGGGCGGTTCTTCGGGCGGCTCGGCGGCGGCGCTGGCGGTCGACATGCTGCCCCTGTGCACCGGCTCGGACACGGGCGGGTCGCTGCGCATCCCGGCAGCCCTGTGCGGCGTGGTCGGGCTGCGGCCCTCGCCAGGCCTGGTGGCCAACGATGCAAGGCCGCTCGGCTGGTCCGTCATCTCGGTGCTCGGCCCGATGGGGCGCAGCGTGGCCGACGTCGCGCTGCAACTGGCGTCGAGTGTCGGCTTCGATGCGCGCGATCCGCTCTCCTACCCGGTGGACGGCGCTTCGATCTGGCCGCTCGAGTCGGTCGACCTGTCGACACTGCGCGTCGGCTACACCGAAGATTTCGGCCTTTGCATCGTCGACCCCGAGATCCGCCGGGTGTTCCGCCAGCGCGTGGAAGCGATCCGCCCGCTCGTGGCGCGCTGCGAGCCGCTTGCGCTCGCACTCGGCGCCGCCGACCGCGCGTTCGACACGCTGCGTGCCGAGAGTTTCGTCGCCGCCTTTGCCGACACCTATCGCGAAGCACCCGAAACGCTGGGCCCGAACGTGCGGGCCAATGTCGAGATGGCCGCCGCCATCACCCTGGCCGACCGCGCCTGGGCCCATCTGGAACAGACCCGCGTGGCGCGTCAGTTCGCACGCGCGTTCGAGCAGTTCGACCTGATCATCGCGCCGACCACGCCGGTGACGCCCTTTCCGTGGACGGAACTCTATGCCGAGCGCATCGACGACCAGGCGATGCGCAACTACTACCACTGGCTCGGTCTGACCTACGTGGTGACGCTCGCCACCAACCCCGCGCTGTCGCTGCCGTGCGGCGTCGACGAGCACGGCATGCCGTTCGGGCTGCAGATGGTGGGCCGGCTGCGTGGCGACGCGGCCCTGCTGGCTGCCGCCCGGAGCCTCGAACAGGCCTTTGCCTCGACGGCCGCGCTGGCGCGGCCCCGGCCGGATCTGCAGGCGTTGAGCGTGCCCCGGCCTGAGTTGAAATCGATCGTGACCCATCCGCCGCTCAATGAGGGCAGCGCGACGGGCGCGGCTGGCCTCAATGCCGTTTGAGCCGCACTCAGGCGCCCGTGGCGGCGGTGAGTGACCCGGGCGCGTCGCTGCGGCGGCTGAACAGCAAGCCGATCAGCAGCAGGCCGAACACTACGAAGGAGATGAACGACCAGTTGGCGATCGACAGGCCCAGAAAAGTCCAGTCGATCTTGGAGCAATCGCCGCTGCCCTTGAAGATCATCGGCAGCGCGCGCTGCAGCGGAAAGGTCTCGATCATTCCGTAGATGTCGCGCCCGCAACTCACGAACTCGGGCGGATTCCACTGCAGCCAGCTCTGCCGCGCCGCCGTGAAGGTACCACCCGCGGCCGCCACCAGCGCCAGCAGCGCGGCCGGGATCTGCAACTTTCTTTTGCCGGTAGCGCCCGCCAGTCCGGCGAAGAGCGCGACCAGAACAAGCGCATAGCGCTGCACCACGCACATCGGGCAGGGCTCGAGCCCGACCACATGCTGCAGATACATGCCGAAGGCGAGCATCGCCAGGCAAGCGACGCAGATCAGCGCGAACGCGCGGCGCGGAGCGCCAAAGTACCAATCGATCAAGGGGAAACCCAGTCTTCAACGAACACCCTGGCTTTGCGCGGCGTGGCGACAACGGTGTCGCCCTCGCGCAAACCCAGATCCCGGAACTGTTGCGCAGGGAGTTGCGCTTCGATGATGGTTCCGGAGCCCGGATTATCTGGATTCGATTCGACCGGCTCAAGTTCCAGCCGCGCGATCGGGCCGACCACGATGGCGCGCGTGAGCGTCGCCACGATGCCGCTGGTGACGCCGGGCACATGGCGCGTGATCGCCAGATCGTGCGGCCGCACATAGGCCAGCGCCTTGCTGTCTTGCACCAGGTTGTGCTCGGGCGCATGCAGGCGGATGCCTTCGACCTGCACCTCGCCCTCGTGCGCGCGGCCGTGGAACAGGTTCACGTCGCCCAGAAAACCGTAGACGAACGGGCTCGCCGGGTGATCCCACACCTCCTGCGGCGAGCCGACCTGTTCGATCTGGCCCTTGTTGATGACGACCACGCGGTCGGCCACCTCGAGCGCCTCTTCCTGGTCGTGCGTGACGAAGATCGAGGTGACGTGCAGCTCGTCGTGCAGGCGGCGCAGCCAGCGGCGCAGTTCCTTGCGCACCTTCGCATCCAGTGCGCCGAAGGGCTCGTCGAGCAGCAGCACCTTGGGCTCGACCGCGAGCGCGCGTGCCAGTGCGATGCGCTGGCGCTGCCCGCCAGAGAGCTGCGAGGGGTAGCGGTCGGCCAGCCAGTCGAGCTGCACCAGCTTCAGCAGGTCCAGCACCTTCTTCTTGATCTGCGCTTCGCCCGGACGCTCCCGGCGCGGCTTGACGCGCAGGCCGAAGGCCACGTTCTCGAACACCGTCATGTGGCGGAACAGCGCGTAATGCTGGAACACGAAGCCGACCTGGCGCTCGCGCACATGCACGTCGGTGGTGTCTTCGCCCGAGAACAGGATGTTGCCGGCGTCGGCCGTCTCCAGCCCGGCGATGATGCGCAGCAGCGTGGTCTTGCCGCAGCCCGAGGGGCCGAGCAGCGCGACCAGTTCGCCCGAGGCGATGTCGAGGTTGACGTTGTTCAGCGCGCGGAAGTCGCCGAAGCGTTTGCTGATGTTGCGGATTTCGATGCTCATCTTCTTCTCTCTTTCAGGCCGCCGGGGGCCGTTCGGGCGGCAGTGCGGCAATCGCCTTCATTTCGCGCTCGTGGCGCCACTCGATCACCGACTTGATCACCAGCGTGACCAGTGCCAGGATCGCCAGCAGCGACGCACAGGCGAAGGCCGCCACCGACTGGTACTCGTTGTAGAGCACTTCCACATGCAGCGGAATGGTGTTGGTCTGGCCGCGGATGTGGCCCGACACCACCGACACCGCGCCGAACTCGCCCATGGCGCGCGCGTTGCACAGGATCACGCCATACAGCAGGCCCCACTTGATGTTGGGCAGGGTCACGCGCCAGAAGGTCTGCCAGCCGGTCGCGCCGAGCACGATTGCGGCCTGCTCCTCGTCGCTGCCCTGGGCCTGCATCAGCGGGATCAGTTCGCGTGCGATGAACGGGAAGGTCACGAACACGGTGGCCAGCACGATGCCGGGCACCGCGAAGATGATCTTGATGTCGTGCTCCGAGAGCCAGGGCCCGAGCCAGCCCTGCGCACCGAACACCAGCACGTAGATCAGGCCCGCCACCACCGGCGACACCGCGAACGGCAGATCGACCAGCGTGGTCAAAAAGGCCTTGCCGCGGAACTCGTACTTGGCAATGGCCCACGCGGCGGCCACGCCGAACACCAGGTTCAGCGGCACCGCAATGGCGGCCGTGATCAGCGTGAGTTCGATCGCGCTCCAGGCATCGGGCTCCTGCAGCGCCTCGATGTAGGCGCCCAGGCCCTTGCGCAGCGCTTCTGCCGCCACGGCCGCCAGTGGGAGCACCAGGAACAGCAGCATGAACAGCAGCGCGACAGTGATCAGCGTCCAGCGCACCCAGGCAGATTCGGTGGTGCCGGAGGTTGCACGGCGAACCACTTTGGAAGGCGCACTCATTTCAGTGACTCCGATGCGTCGGATGCGCGGCCCGGGCGCGGAACACCGCAGAACCGGCTTCGCCGGGCTGCAGGTGTTGCCCCCGGCGAGGGGGTTGGCGAAGCGACACGAAGTGCGCGAAGACTGGGGGAGTACTTCATGTCACACACCTCCCGACCGTCGGCGCTGCCATGCTTGCAATCCGTTGATCACGAGCAGCAGCACGAACGAGAAGAACAGCATCACCAGCGCGACCGCCGTAGCGCCCGCGTAGTCGTACTGCTCGAGCTTGCCGATGATGATCAGCGGCGTGATCTCGGACACCATCGGCATGTTGCCGGCGATGAAGATCACCGAGCCGTATTCACCGATCGCACGCGCGAAGGCCATCGCAAAGCCGGTTAGGAGCGCCGGCGCGATCGACGGGAAGATCACCTTGGTGAAGGTCTGCAGCCGCGTGGCGCCGAGCGAGGTGGCCGCCTCTTCCAGCTCCTTCTCGGTGTCTTCGAGCACCGGCTGCACCGTGCGCACCACGAACGGCAGGCCGATGAAGATCAGCGCAATCACGATGCCGGCCGGCGTGAACGCGAGCTTGATGCCGTGCGGCTCGAGAAACTGCCCGATCCAGCCGTTGCCGGCCAGCAGCGCAGTCAACGAGATGCCGGCGACCGCGGTCGGCAACGCAAACGGCAGGTCGACCAGCGCGTCGACGATGCGCTTGCCCGGGAACTTGTAGCGCACCAGCACCCACGCCACGAGCAGGCCGAACACCAGGTTCACCAGCGCCGCGATCAGCGAGGCGCCGAAGGTCAGCTTGTAGGAGTGCACCACGCGTGGCGCGCTCACGGCCGTCCAGAACTGCTCCCAGGTGAGCGTGAAGGTCTTGAACACCAGCGCCGACAACGGGATCAGCACGATCAGGCTCAGGTACAGAACCGTGTAGCCCAGGGTCAGATTGAAACCGGGCAGAACGCGGCGCGAGGCCCGCGTGGCACCGGCATGCGAAAGCGGCGCTGCCGGGGACGGCAGCGCCGAAGAAACGACTCCACTCATGATGGGTTACTTGGCGCCGGGCGTATAGAGTTTGTCGAACTGGCCACCGTCATTGAAGTGGATTTTTTGCGCTTCGCTGAGGCTGCCGAACAGTTCCGCGACGGTGAACAACTGCACCGGCTTGAAGGTGGCGGCGTATTTCTTGAGCATGGCCTGCGAGCGCGGGCGCAGCGCATGCTTCGCGGCGAGTTCCTGTGCCTCTTCGGAATAGAGCCAGTCGAGGTAGGCCTTGGCGAGTTCGCCGGTACCCTTCTTGGCGGTGGTGCGTTCGACCACGGCCACCGGGTTCTCGGCCAGCACGCTGATCGACGGGTAGACAGCATCGACCTTGCCGGCACCGAACTCGCGGTCGATCGACACGACTTCCGATTCGAAGGTGACCAGCGCGTCGCCGATGTTGCGTTGCAGGAATGCGGTGGTCGCGTCGCGCCCGCCGCGCGCCAGGATCGGCACGTTCTTGAACAGCTTGCCGACGAATTCGGCCGCCTGCGCGTCGGTGCCGCCCTTCTTCTTCACGTAGCCCCAGGCGGCCAGGTAGGCGTAGCGGCCGTTGCCGCCGGTCTTGGGGTTGACGATCACCACCTGCACGCCCGGCTTGACCAGGTCGTCCCAATCCTTGATGCCCTTCGGGTTGCCGTTGCGAACCAGCATCAGCATGGTCGACGTGGTGGGCGCCGCGTTGTCGGGGAAACGCTTGGCCCAGTCCTTGGCGACCACGCCCTTCTCGGCCAGGAACTCGACGTCGGTGGTGGTGTTCATCGTCACCACGTCGGCCTCGAGGCCGTCGGCGACGGCGCGCGCCTGGGCGCTGGAGCCCGCGTGCGACTGGTCGATCTTGACGTCTTTGCCGGTGGTCTTCTTGTAGTGGGCGACGAACGCGGTGTTGTAGTCCTTGTAGAACTCGCGCGCCACGTCGTACGACACGTTCAGCAGCGTGCTGCTCTGCGCAAAGGCGGCGGAGCCGGCGAACAAGGCAAGGCCGGCGAGAAGGATTTTTGTTCTGGAAGTCATAGGGTGGCCATGGTTTCGATGGAATCCCGACGTGCCGGCCGCTGCGCGGGCGTGTCGGTCAGCGACTGCAGCAGCGCCAGGCCCAAAGGCCAGTCGCCGTGTCCGGAGTCGATGTTGATGTGGCCCGCATTCTGCATGCGGACGAATTCGCTGCCCCAGGCACGGGCATAGGCGCCTGCCAGCCGCACCGGGCAAAAGGGGTCGTTGCTGCTCGCCACCACGACGCTGCGGTACGGCAGCTTCGCAAACGGCACCGGCGCAAAATCCGAGAGCACCGCGCGCCGTTCGGGATCGGCCGGCGCCACCAGCAGGGCACCGGCGATGCGCGCCACGGCCGCGTGGCCCAGGTGTGCGGTTGCGATGCAGCCCAGGCTGTGCGCCGCGATCACCACCGGCTCCGGTCGCGAAAG
The DNA here is from genome assembly GCF_051216545.1 of Variovorax nitratireducens. Taxonomy (NCBI): domain Bacteria; kingdom Pseudomonadati; phylum Pseudomonadota; class Betaproteobacteria; order Burkholderiales; family Comamonadaceae; genus Variovorax; species Variovorax nitratireducens. The sequence goes on along the minus strand of NZ_JBPJZO010000005.1, from coordinate 179,996 downwards.
AATGAGCTTTTCGAGGTTGCCGATCCAGGCCTCGCGCGATGGCGTGACCCAGTCGTCCTGCACCACACGCTCGGCACCTGCCAGTTGCTCGGCCCAGAGACTCTGCCAATGGCCCGGGCCCGAGTCGCGCCAGCCCGGAACGATGACCAGCCGGGTCACCAGCCCAACCCCAGGCTTGCCACTGCGTGTGCTTCGCCAACCCTCTCCAGGGAGCCTGCGTCTTCAGGCGGCCGCGCGATGCTCATCACTTGTTCGGCTGCGGCGTCAAGCGCAGGTACGGCCGTACGGCGTTGAATCCCTTGGGGAAGCGCTGTGCGAGTTCGGCTGGATCCTGCAGCGACGGAATGATCACCACGTCGTCGCCGTCCTTCCAGTTGGCCGGCGTCGCGACCTTGTGGCTGTCGGTGAGCTGCAGCGAATCGATCACGCGCAGGATCTCGTCGAAATTGCGGCCGGTGCTGGCCGGGTAGGTCAGCGTGGTGCGGATCACGTGATTTGAATCGATGATGAACACGCTGCGCACCGTGGCGGTGGCCGATGCGTTCGGGTGGATCATGTCGTAGAGGTTCGCCACCGTGCGGTCGGCGTCGGCCAGGATCGGAAAGTTGACCGTGGTGTTCTGCGTCTCGTTGATGTCGTTGATCCATTCGCGGTGCTTGTCCACCGGGTCGACGCTCACGGCGATCGGCTTCACGCCGCGCTTCGCGAACTCGGTCGAAAGCGCGGCAGTCTTGCCCAGTTCGGTGGTGCACACCGGCGTGAAATCGGCCGGGTGCGAGAACAGCACCACCCACGAGTCGCCGGCCCACTGGTAGAAGTCGATCGGGCCTTCGCTGGAGTCTTGCGTGAAATTCGGGGCGGTGTCGCCGAGTCGGAGGGTGGCCATGGTCGATCCTGATAGCAGTACGGCCAGCCATTGTCAGAACAAGCGCTTGGAACTCAAACGAATATCTAATTGTTTGAATATGGTGTTTATCGAATAAGCAGGCTTCAGATCACGAAGTCGTGCGGCTCGTCTCCGTTGAGGTTGTCGGCCAGAAACTCGATCAGTTGGCGCACCGCCGGCACCAGCGCGCGGCGCGGCGGGTACATCGCGTGCGTGATTGCCGCGGCCGGCCCCCAGCCGGGCAGCACTTCCACCAGGCGGCCCGCCTTCACGTCGTCGCGGCACATGTAGTCGGGCAGTATCGAGGCGCCGACGCCTTGCAACACGGCGAAGCGCAGGCTCAGCAGGTCGTCCGCCACGTAGCGCGGTACATGGTCGTGCCGGTGCGTGGCGCCATCGGGGCCGAACAACTGCCAGCTGGTCGTGCCATCGCTGCTGGCCATCGCGAGCGTGTCGAGCTTGGGCAAATCGTCCACCGTCCGAGGCGCCGGGTGGCGCCGCAGCAAGTCCGGGCTTGCAACCAGCAGGGCGCGGCTTTCGCCGAAGCTGCGCGCTGCCAGCGTTGTGCTGTCCTCGATGACTTGCCGCACCCGCAGTGCGATGTCGATGCCCTCCTCGATCGGATCGACCGGCCGGTTCAGCACCCACATCTCGAGCCGCACCAGCGGAAAGCGTTTCAGGAAGGTCGGCAGCATCGGGCCCACGCTGCTGTGCGCGAGCGTCACCGGGCAGCTGATGCGCACCGTGCCGCGCGGCTCCGTCTGGATCTGGGCCACCGCCTCGGCCGCTGCCTGCGCCGCGTCGCGCATGGCGGCGCAATGCCGTAAATAGATCGTGCCGGCCGGCGTCAGCGAGAGGCTGCGGGTGCTGCGCTGCAGCAGCTGCACCCCCAGCCGGGCCTCAAGATCGGCCACACGGCGCGAGAGGCGTGATTTCGGCACGCCGAGCGAGCGGCCTGCCGCGGCAAAGCCGCCGTGCTCGGCGACTTCGGCAAAAAGAACCATGTCGTTGAGATCTTGCACGGATCGTTGTCCTATCAGTGGAACGATGTGGCCTATTTTTGCCTACTTATCGATCAATCGCTACAAAAATAGAATTGACCCCGAGCCGACGTCTTTGCCGGCACCTTCATCGAAAGAGAGCGAAAGATCATGAAACTGCTGCACGTCGATTCCAGTGTCCTGGGCACCAATTCCGTTTCCCGCCTGCTGACGGCCGAAGTGGTCGCCGAATGGCGCAACAGCCATCCCGACACCACGGTCGACTATCTCGATCTCGCGGTCGACACCCCCAACCATTTCAGCGCCGATGCGCTCGGCATCAAGGTCGGCGTGCAAGCCGAACCGACCGAAGCGCAGCGCTTTGAAAACAGCGTGTCGGAAAAGCTGGTGACCCAGTTCCTCGCGGCCGACGTGATCGTGGTCGGCGCCCCGCTCTACAACTTCAGCGTGCCGAGCCAGCTCAAGGCCTGGATCGACCGCCTGGCCCAGATCGGCCGCACCTTCAAGTACACCGACAAGGGCCCGGTCGGCCTGGCCGGCGGCAAGACAGTGATCGTGGTGTCGACCCGCGGCGGCGCTTACTCGACCAGCGAAGGCGGCCGTGCGATGGAACACCAGGAAAGCTACCTCCAGGTGGTCTTCGGCTTCTTCGGCATCACCGACGTGCGCTTCGTGCGCGCTGAAGGCTTGTCCATGGGCGACGCGCCCAAGACCGCGGCGCTGGCCGCTGCGCGCAGCGACATCAATGCGGCAGTCGACAAGGCCGCCAACCAGGACGTGGCCGCCCTCGCCGCCTGAGCGTCGTCCGCCCGCTCCCGCAAAAGCCCGCGCATGCGGGCTTTTGCCTTGGTGCTTCTGCACCGTTCGCGCCGATCGACTACAACGGCACTGAATGGGCAGCGCAACGCCCGCAGGAGCAATGAAGATGAGATTTCTTGTCGTGGGCGCGGGCGCACTCGGTGGCTACTTCGGCGGCCGCCTGCTGCAGGCCGGGCAGGACGTGAGCTTTCTGCTGCGCCCTCGCCGGGCTGCCCAACTGGCCGCGAACGGGCTCGTCATCAAGAGCCCCGCGGGCAATGCCCATATCCCCGCGCCGCCCCATGTGCTGTCCGACGACATCGACGCACCCTTCGACGTCGTCATCGTCGGCTGCAAGGCCTACGACCTCGCGCAGACCATCGACTCCTTTGCCGCCGCCGTCGGGCCCGACACCGTGATCATCCCCCTGCTCAATGGCATGCAACATCTCGACGCGCTGGCCGAACGCTTCGGCCGCGCGCGGGTGCTCGGCGGGCTGTGCCTGATCTCGGCGGTGCTCGACGATGCCGGCACCGTTTTGCACCTGAACGACATGCACGCGCTGAACTTCGGCGAACTCGACGGCGGCCGCTCAGCGCGTGTCGACGCGATCGCCGCGGCGTTTGCCACCGCCAATTTCAGCAGCACCGCGAGCGACAGCATTTTGCAGGCGATGTGGGAAAAATGGATGTTCATCGCCTCGCTCGCAGGCATCACGACCCTGATGCGCTCGTGCGTCGGTGACATCGTGAGCGCGGGCGGCAAAGACTTGGCGCTGGCGCTGCTGGACGAATGCGCGGCCATCGCCACGCACAACGGCTTTGCGCCGAGCGCAGCGTCGCTCGAGCGGGGCCGCGCGATGGTGAGCGCACCGGCTTCGCCGCTCACGGCATCGATGTTCAAGGACATCGAGCGCGGCGCGCCGACCGAAGCCGACCACATCCTCGGCGACCTGCTGAGCCGGGGCGCGCAGGCCGAGCAGCCAGACCGGCCGATGCTGCGGATTGCGTATGCGCACCTCAAGACCTACGAGGCGCGGCGCTCGCGCGAAGAAGCCGCCCGCGCCGCCTGACGGGCGGGAGCGCCTTGCGCCCGTGAAGGTGTTGCGCCACGGCCGCGCCGATGGCGGCGCGTTACTGCCGCGCTGATGGCGCGCGCGCAAAACGGGCAGGCCCCTCGACTTTCCAGCTTCGATCGCCGGCCGGATCGAGACTGCGCGTGCATCGGGTCGTGCCGCCGTCGAGGTCGAGCGTGACGCTGATCTGCCAGTGCCCGCCCGGATCACGGTTGACAAGGACGACCGCATAGCCATCCCGCGTGCCAACCGCCGCGGTCGCCATCGTGGCCTGCAGCGTGGCGGTCGGGAAGCGCAGTTCGAGCGGGCCGTCGAGCCAGAACTCGTCGGGCCGCGCGTTGACGAAGGGCCAGGGCGCATACAGGCCCGAAGACACGATCGAGATCACCTCCACCGGGCCGGACGGGCCTTCGAGCCACAGGCTCGAAACGCTCGACATGTGCCGATCCCCCGAAAGGATCACGACGTTGCGCGCGCTGCTGTCGCGCAGCAGCTCCAGCAGGGCCTGTTGCGACGCGGGGTAGCCGCTCCAGTCGTCCAGCCCGAGCCGTTCCGCGGGGTCGCCGAATGCGGCCGCCCGCGGCAGCGGGAACAACGCCACTGGCGAGACCACGAACTTCGGCAAGTCCGCAGGCGACGCCTCCAGCCACTTCCGGAGGTCGTCCATGCCGGATGGGGCACGGATGGCCGCCTGATCCAGCAGCTTTGCGCTGCCCGTGTCTCGCAGCGCGCGGCGCTCGCGCAGGCTGCGCGTGTCGAGCATGAAAAACGGAAAGCCGGCGGGCGCGATCCGGTAGTCGAACGGGCGCTGGTCGATCGAGTCCGGCCTCGCGCCGTGCACGAGCTTGTGCTGCTGCGCGGCATAGGCGCCGAGCGCGGCGGCGGTTCCGGGCTCGCCGTAGGGATCGGCGCCCGGCTCCCAATCGTCCATGACCTCGTGGTCGTCGAGCAGCGGATAGCAAGGCATAGACGCCGCCACCTCGCGCAGCGCCTGCAGCCCGAAGTTCAGTGCATACGCCTGGCCGACGTCGTCGCCGCCTGCAGGCACGAACAGTCCCGCGGTCTGGTCCACGTAGACCTGATCTCCGGCGAGCAGCAGCAGTTGCGGCTTTGCCGACGAGGACGAGGCCTCAAGCCGCCTGGCCAGCCGTGCCATGGAGGCCTGCGCGGGCAGCCGGTCGACCAGCCCGGGCACGTACTGGCAACTCGCTAGCGCGAAGCACAGCGACGCCTGCGCGGGGCTTTCGGCCGGCTGTGCCGCACCGATCCATGCGGCATCGAGGCGGATCACCGCAAACGCAAGCTGCTGCGCGTTCGCGCCGGCGAGCGTGCGCTCGACCTGCACGCGGATCTCGTCGATCGGCGCGCGATCCGGCTGCGCGAACAGCGTGCCGGCCAGCCTGGCACCCAGGATGTCGACCGCGCTGCGATCGACCGGCAGGTCGTCGTGCGCGGTGAGCACGGCAAAGCCCTGGTAGTCGCCCAGCCGTGCATCGAACAGTTCGACCTGCAGCGCTTCGTGCAGCAGCGTCTCACGCGTGGTCTCGATCGCCACCATCGACGCGGCATCGAAGCTCCATCGTTCGCCCTGGCGTCGTGCCGGTACGAACACCACGCAGCGGGCGGTGGCATGGGCCGGCGGCGGACGCAGCGCCAGCCGGCAGTGGAGCTTGCCCGGCTGGTCGGCACGCCGGGCCACATGGCCGAGCCAGGGGCCGGTCGCGGGCAAGCGCGCGACCCAATCGGGCGGGTTCGGGCTGCCGGAGCCGGGCAACGTGCGGAACTCGTCCAGGAACCCGACGATGCGCGGGAACACGTCGTCGCAGGCCTTCTCGCCGATCAGCGTGTCCTGGTGGCCGTACTCGCCGAGCACCAGCAACTGGCGCGGCGTGCCCTGCCCCAGCGCGAGGTCGCCCTCGGGCGGCTCGGGCGGCTTCTGGGGCAGGCCGCCGTCCTTGCCGAAGACACGCTTGAGCAGCCAGAAGCTGTCGTACGAACCGCGCCAGTCGAACACGGCGTTCTGCCGCCCGTGCAGCAGCAGCAACGGAAAACCGAAGCGTTCGCCCAGGCGCTCGAAGGCGACCGCCTGGTTCTGGCCACCGGCATCGGTCAGAACCTGCTCGCGCGCGTAGTGGGCCACCTGCGCCAGACCCCGCACCATCACGAAGCCATAGATCGCGTCCAGCGCCTGCAACGTTGCGTCGCCGACGTTTCGCAACCGCATGGTCTGGCCGAAGATGGCGTCGGCGCGGTGCCGCACGACGGCGAAGCCGGGCACGGTCTGGAGGCGCTCGGCCTCGCCGTCGCCGTCGGGATAGGGAAAGGTCGCGAGCAACCCGTCGATGAGGAAACTCATCGACGCGCCGAGGCCGGCCGGCCGCGTGTCGAACTGCTCGACGCCGATGTACTGCTGCAGGTAGCTGGCGACAAAACCGCGGAAGCGGTTGAAGCCGGTCGCCCGAACCAGCGGCCCGACCTGCGAGAGCACGACCGCGCCGATGCGTTGGTGCAGATCCGGCGAACGCAGCACGGCCACGCTGAACATGGCCGCCCCGATGCAATGGGCCACCACGTCGACCTTGCCGTCGCCGGAATCCGCATAGGCCCGGCGCAGGGTCTCGATGGCATCGGGAATGTCGGCCATCGCGACCTCGTCGAACGACCAGTAGCGCCGCGGGCCCGTGAACCCGATGCTGGTTCGCAGGTCGAGCACCCACACCTCGCGCCCCGCACCGAGCAGGGCCGCCACCAGGTTGCCCGGGATGCTCTCGTGCGCGAAGGTCGAGCCGCTCGCGCCGTAGCCGTGGATCAGCAGCACGGGCCGGGTGCCGGCGCGGCGCGATGGCGGCCGGTAGCGCGACAGCAGGCGCTGCGCCGGCGGACCGGCGTACGCGGCTGCGGCCGGCTCGACCGGCAGCCGATCCGGCACCACCGCGCCGACCGCTCCCGGCAGCCGCTGGTCAACGCGCTTGGACTGGTCAAGCGGCGGCAGGAAATCGAGCAGGTGGATCTGCAGCACGGTGCGCAGCACCCACAGCGCGAGTTCGATCAGATCTCCGAGTTGGTTCGGCTGATCTTCCTGACGCTCGACGCGCAGCAGCGGTTGCAGCTTCTCGACGAAATAGGAGGGATCGAGCACCAGCCGGCCGAGCCTTTCCGGCCCGGCGGGGCGTACCAGTTCGAGCTCGCCCTCGCTCAACTGCCGCCACGGGTTGCCGCCTTCGACGAATTCGATGCGCTTGGTCAGGCGCAGGCGATCGCCTGGCCGCAGCGGCGAGCCGTCCGGGGCAGCCAACACCGTCCAGTCGTACTGGATCAGGCGCACCGCGCCCAGATGCGAGCACAGCGCAAGCAAGTCGCTGGTGCTCGCGCCCGAAAGGTCGCCGTTGCCGATCAGCTTGCCCAGCTTGCTGCGCGCGAGTTGCTGCGTGCGAAGGATGCGCACGATGGCGTCGCACTTCTCGCGCACGAGAATCGAGGCCATGCCTTCGCACTGCGCCTCGGGCGCGTCGTCACCCCGGCCGAAGCGCACGACCGCGGTCTGCTTCAGTGCCCTCGGCAGGGTGCGAAGCGACTGGATCTCGGCCGGCTCGAAGACAACCTCGGCGGAAAGATCGAAGTCGCTGCCATCGATGCGGACGCGGCCCGTCATTCGCTCCTGCATCGAGACGACCGTCTTCGCCGGCGCGCGCGGGCGGGTCAGGTCGCGCCGCAAGGGGCGTTCCGACGCGGCCGGCTGCGTCGCCTCGAGCAGTTCCAGGCCCCAGTCGTCAGCCAGCACCGGGATCGCGCGCTCGGCCAGCGCCGCGATGGTCAGCGAAGGGTTGATGCCGAGCGAAACTGGCACGATCGAGCCGTCGAGCACGGCCAGCCCGCACAGCAGGGCCTGCGTGGCGCCCTCACTGCTGTAGACACGGCCCCAGCCATCCACCACGCCGGTTTCGCGGCAATCCGACATACGGCATCCACCCAACGGATGAACCGTCGTCACCGCGCCCACCGCCGGCGGCGGATCGCCCAGCACCTGGAACGGCGGCAGCGGGCTCCACAACGGATTCGGCAACACGCGTCCGCCCAGCCCGTGAAAGGCGTCGTGCGCGGCATGCAGGGCGTTCATCTGTGCCTGGAACACCGGCTGCTCCGCGACCGCGTCCCATTCGATGCGAACCTGCGCATCGGCCATCGGCATGTCGTCGCCGGTGAAGTGGATCGTGCCACCGGCACCGTCGTCCCCCATCATTCCGTAGACCGGCGTGCGGCGCAGAACCTCGTCGTCCACGCAGAGCGGGTCGGGCTTCTGCTCGTGCGGCGCATGGAGGTCGAAATCCATGCGCGCCAGGCCCTGCAGGGCGTCGGTCGTTGCCACCACTTCGGCGAGCAGGCGCCGCAGCGGCGCCGGGATCGCGAACTCTTCGATCACCAGCGGACGCTCCCCTTTCGCCGGAGCTGTCCGCAACAGGCCGGTAATGGTCGGCCCGATGTGGCGTTCCGCGGGCGCGTCGCCCTCCAGCGCGCTCGACAGCGCCTCCTGCTTCTGGTCGCAGGCCACGGCGATCATGTCGCCGTTGGTCGAGAAACCCGCGCCGAGCGCCTTTGCGGCGACGGCCAAGCCGCCCTGCTTGTTCGAGCGCAGCAGGATCTCGGTGGAGCCCAACGTCCCCGCGGCCAGAATCACCCACTGCGCGCGCAGCACATAGGGTTTCGCGTTGTCGGTGCGCGCCTTGCGCCGGTCGGTGAAGAAGAACTCGACCGCGTAGCCGCCGTCCGCGGGCAGCGGCAGGATCCGGTGCACGGTGGCGCCGCAGAACAGGCGCGCGCCGCGGGCCCGGGCCAGCGCCAGGTAGTTGGTGTCGAGCGACTTCTTGGCCCGGTGGTTGCAGCCGCTCACGCAGTCGCCGCATTGCAGGCAGGGATGCATCGCCACGTTGGCGGCCGTGCGCGTGTGCTCCTTGAAGGCAATGGCAACCCATGCCTTGCGCCGGGTTCTGGCGCGCATCTGCCGACCGGCCGCGAGCAGCGAATCCAGCTTGGAGACGCTGCCGGGAATCTGCTCGATGCCCAGCATGGCTTCGGCGCAGGCATAGTGCGGCGCGAGCGACCCCCGGTCGATGCCGGCGGGCCATGCCGATCCGGCGAATGCGTCCGTGGTCGCACGCTCCATCACCGCCGCATTGATCAGCGAGCCTCCGCCCAGCCCGTTGCCCAGCAGCGCGTTGACCTTGCCACCAAGCCGGACGTCGAACAACCCCGAGGCATTGCCGCGCGCCGGTTGTCCGTCCCCGCGGCTGAACCGCACGTGCCCCGGCAGTTCGCCGAAGGTGGCCGGAAACTCGCCCGGCAGGTATTCGTTGCCGCGCTCCAGCACATAGACCCGGATCGGCGGCTTCGGGGTTTCGTCGGCCGGGGCGCCGCTGGGACGTGCGCCCGCCAGCCGCGCCGCCGCGACCGCACCGCCGTAACCGCTTCCGATCACCAGCACCTCGCAATGCAGTGCGCCGGGTGGTGCCGCCTCGACCTCCTGGACGAGCACTTCGGCCGCCTCCGAAATCCACCGATGCCCACCATCGGCGTGGCCGTTGCCGCTTGTCACGCGCAGCTCCCAACGGGTTGGCCGGGCGCCCTCAGGCCCCGATCGATCTCCGCAACGAGTGCACGGCCCAGCGCGTTGTCGTCGACGGGCTTCCGCAGCAGCGGCAACGCCTGCCGCCGGGCCGTCTCGACCACCGCCTGATCGGTGTCGGCCGTGACGATGACCACCGGCAGCCCGGCCCGCGCCGCGCGCAGCGACTCGACCGCCTCGAAGCCAGAGCGTCCTTCGCCCAGCCGGTGGTCGACCACCGCAACGTCGGGCCGGCTTTCGCCCAGGTGGCGCAGCGCCTCTGCGATCGTGGCGGCCGACAGCACGCGGCAGCCCATCGCGCCGAGCGCGTTGAGGTAGGCGCCGCGCACCATCGGGTCGTCTTCGAGCACCAGCACGCAACGTCCGGCCAGGCTCCACGGCAGGCGCGCGTCTTCGCCCTCCGCGTCGGCGCCCGAGGCGCGCGGCAAGCCGAGGCGAAAGCTGGCGCCCATGCCCGGGCTTGATTCGAGCGCGACCGACACCTTCAGCAGCTCTGCCATGCGGCGCACGATGCCGAGGCCCAGGCCGTGCCCCGCGGCCGGGGCAGCGCCACGGCCCTGCAACTGAACCAGGTCTTCGAACACGAGCCGGTGGTGTTCGGGTGCGATGCCCGGACCACTGTCGCGCACCGTGACACCGACCTCGGCGTCGCGCTCGTCGACCTGCACCTCGACCTTGCCGCCTTCGGGCGTGAACTTGATCGCGTTGTCGACCAGGTTGGCGAGCATCCGGCGCAGCAGGTCGGGGTCGGTTTGTACGGCCAGGCCGGCCGGGCATGCTGTCTGCACCTCGATCCGGCGTGCTGCCGCGGTGGCGCCAAAGCCGCCCGTCACGGCGGCAACGAGCCGGTCCAGCCGCACCCGCTTCGGCTGGGGAACCACCACGCCGGCGTCGAGCTTCGACACATCGAGCAGCGCGTCGAGCATGCTGCGCAGCTGCTCCAGGCTGATGTCCACGACCTCGACGATCGCCTGCGCGTCCGGCGCCATGGGCACATGGCGCAGCGCCCCGACGTTGAGCGCCATCGCCTGCAGCGGTTGCCGCAGGTCGTGGCTGGCGGCAGCCAGGAAGCGGCTCTTGTCGTTGTTGGCCTGCACCGCGGCATCGCGCGCGATGGCCAGTTGCGCCCGTTCGAACTCCAGTGTGGTGGCCAGCGCCTGGTTCTCGAGCCGGATGCCGAACGACTCGTCGAAGGTCTGCAGGTTGCGCTTCGCGAAACGGATCTGCACGCCAAAGAACATCAGCACCAGCGCCCCGACCCCCCAGCCGAGCCAGCCGAGCCAGCCGCCGGCCAGCATCCACATCGCGGCGGTCGGCACGAAGAGCAAGCCCGCATAGGCGAGGAAAGCCGGCATCACCGTCGCGCTGGTGGACACGGCACCCGCGCCCCAGGAAACGAGAATCATGGTGAGCACCGCGTCGAGCGCCGGATCGAGCCAGGCCATGAAGAACGCCGCCGACCCGTTGCAGGCGCCGATCAGCACGTTCCAGTGCACGGTGGCGCGCAGGCGCCGGGCGATCGGCTGTGCACGGTCTCGCGCCATGCGCGCCAGCGCAGCGGCGCGCCACTCCCGGCTCGCGATCACCGCCACGAACCAGCCGGCCACCAACGGCGCGGGCACGGCCTGCCAGGCGATCGCGGCGACGACGGTCGCAGTCAGCAGGATCTGCCAGCGCAAGCCCACAGCCTGCTCTGCCACCACCTGGAGGCGACGCTCGTCCAGCTCGGCGGACGCCTCTACGAGCAGCGCGGCCGGGGCGTTCATGCCGGCTCGAGCGCCCAGGCGGCCTGCGCGTCGAACACGCGGCACAGGGCATCGGTGCGGTTGCGCGCGCCCAGCGCGCGATAGACCATCGACAGGTGCACCTTGACCGTGCCTTCCGCGATCGACAGCTGCCTTGCGATCAGCTTGACCGGCGTTCCGCGGATCGCCAGCGCCAGCACCTCGCGCTGGCGCGGCGAAAGCTCGACCCGCAGGAAGCGGGCGAGGTCTTCGCGCGGCAGCTCGTCCTGGTCACGGGCCCGCGTCACGTCGTCGGCCAGCACGAACTCCGCCGGCAGGTAGACGCGATGGCGCAGCACGACGCGCAACGCGGCCTCCATGTCCTCGAGGCGGTACGACTTGGGGACGAAGCCGGCAGCGCCTGCCTCGATCACTTCGCGCACGCGCTGCGGCGAACTCTCGGCCGATTGCATGCACACCGGCGTGGCCTCGTACTGCGCCTTGATCGCGCGCAGCGCGGCAACGCCCGAGAGCTGCGGCAGGTGGTAGTCGAGCAGAACCAGATCGAGGTCGGTTGCCGCGAGCTTGCACGCAGCCTCGACATCGCGCACGGCGTCGAACACGAAGGGCCGACCGGGCTCGATCTCGGCAGCCATCCGTTCCAGCAGAAGGCGAGTGCCGTTCCAAACGATCTCGTGGTCATCGACCAGCAGAACCTTCATAGGGTGCTCCAGACATCGCAGCGCGAACCCCCTTGCCTTCAACGGCAGGTTAGCGCAAAGCCGCCGAACAAGCGATGGCGGCGACCTACGCCGAAGGCCTAGTCCGACGGCCGCTGCGATGTCCGGCGCCGCCTAGCCGTGGCGCGCAATGGTTGCTTCGCGGGCAACGCGGAAGACTCCCTGGCATCGGCTCACGCAGGCCATTCGATGCAAGGACAGCGCCATGACGACCAAGCCTCTCTCTCCCTTTTGCATGGCATGGCGCCGCGCCGCGCGCCGGTGCTGCGGCGCGATCCTGGCGCTTGCCTTGCTCCTTGCCTCCCTGCTCACCGGATGCGCCGTGCTGCCGCAGGACGTGCTCCGGACGGCATCGCAGGCCCGCACGGATGTCGAGCAGAGCACGCTCGCGCGCGTCGCCGCCGCCTCGCTGGCGGCCGGACCGCAGTCGTCCGCCCTGCGCCTGCTGCCGGCCGGCGACCAGGCTTTCGACGCCCGGATCGCACTCGCGCGCAGCGCCGAGATCTCCATCGACGCGCAGTACTACGTGATCGCGAACGATCTGTCGGGTCGGCAGTTCCTGCGCGAGCTGCACGACGCAGCGGCACGCGGCGTGCGCGTGCGCCTGCTGGTCGACGACCTCTATGCCGGCGGCGACGACGGACTGCTGGACGGCCTGGCCGCGCACCGCAACGTGGAGCTGCGTCTGTTCAATCCGCTGCCGGTGCGCACCGGCGGCGCGGTCGCACGGGTGCTGCTTTCACTGCACCAGCTGGAGCGGGTGAACCGGCGCATGCACAACAAGCTCTTCGTCGCAGACAACAGCTTCGCGATCTGCGGCGGGCGCAACATCGCCGACGCTTATTTCGGGAGCAGCGAGCCATCCCACTTCATCGACATGGACGTGCTGGTCGCGGGCGCCGCGGTGCGCGAACTGTCAGCCGCCTTCGATGCCTTCTGGAACGGCCCGAACACCTACACGGTCGAATCCATCGCCGGTGCGCGCGCCGACCCCGCTGTGGCACGCGCGCGCTTCGGCGCGCTCATGAGCGGTCTGGCCCGCTTCGTGCTGCCCGAAGGTGCGCGCGATTCCCTGGGCCGCGGCGGCGTCGGCAGCCAACTCCGGGCCGGACATGTCGAGCTGCAGCCGGCCAGCGTGCGCGTGGTCGCTGACGCCGCCGAATGGCCCGAGGCGGCTGCGGGCGGCGCCGGGCGCTCCGAGGGCGCAGTGATGAACGCGAACCTCGAACTGCTCCGCACGGCACGCTCCGAGGTGCTTGTCGTGTCGCCCTACTTCGTGCCGATGGCCCGCATGATCGATGCGTTCCGCCACGCGAGTTCGAGCGGCGCCCAGGTCTCGGTGATGACGAACTCGCTGGCGACGACCGACGAGCCGCTGGTTCACCACGGCTACATGCGTCACCGTTCGGCGCTGCTGAAGCTGGGCGTCTCGCTGTACGAGCTGATGCCGAGGAGCGCATCGCATCCGGTGGTGGAGACCGGATCAGGGCGCGGCTCGCTCGGCCGACTTCACGCCAAGCTGGCGGTGGTGGACCGGCGCTGGTTCTATGTCGGCTCGATGAACATGGACCGGCGCTCGGCAAACTGCAACACCGAGCTCGGCCTGGTGGTCGATAGTCCCGCGTTGGCGGGCGAACTGGCCGACCTGATCCGCAGGGAGCGCATGCCGACAAGCTTCAGCGTCGGCCACGCACCCGGCGGCGGCGCGTTGCAGTGGAGGTACGCGCGCGACGGCCGCCAGTGGATCCTGAACCGGGAGCCCGATTCGAACTGGGCGCAACGGCTGCGCTGGTCGGTGTTGTCGCTGGTCGTGGACGAGGACTATCTCTGAAGCCCTATCGAGGCGCGAACGCCCACTCGGCCAGCTTGCGCAACGGCGGCCACGCGCGATACGCGGCCAGAATGCGGAGTCGGGCGACTGCGGCATCACGGCGCCTGTCTGCGACCAGGGTCAGGGCCACGGCAATGGCGGCCGTGGTCTTGTCGCCCCGCTGCGCCCTGATTCGCCATGCCAGAGCGAGCACGCTCAGGTCGTCGATGCTCAATCGGGCGAGGTGGTACTGCGCCTGCTCCTCATCGTCTTCGATCTCCTCGGCCTCGGAGCGAAAAGTCGATTCCAGGCAAAACCAGTCGCTACGCCCCGCAACGGTGGCCGTCGGCATCTGCGCATCCATGCTCATCATCGGCTCCGTCCGGTCTGGTTGGATGCCGAAGTGTGCGCAAAACCCAAACCGCCTTCTGTGCGCTACCGAACGCAACAGGCCGCCGCCAGACAGCTGCCGGATCAGGCGTTGTGCGTCTTGACCCAGGCCACGTACTTGTCGACCCAGCCTTGCAGGAACTTCTTCGTGCCCGCGTTGCCGATGTGGCCCTTGTCGTCGAACAGGTCGTCCTTGACCTGAACGAAGGCTTCTGGCTGGCCCAGCGTCGGCACGTCCAGGTAGGCCAGCACGTTGCGCAGGTGCTGCTGCGCCAGCGCGGTGCCGATGGCGCCGACCGAGATACCGATCACGCCGGCCGGCTTGCCGGCCCAGGCGCTCTGGCCGTAGGGGCGCGAGGCGTGGTCGATCGCGTTCTTCAGCACGCCGGACATCGAGCGGTTGTATTCGGGCGTGAGGAACAGCAGGCCCTGGCAGGCCGCGATCTCGGTCTTGAGGCGCTTGACCGAGGCCGCCTGGTTGCCGTCGTCGTCCTGGTTGTAGAGCGGCAGATCGTCGATGCGCAGGTGCTCGAAGGTGAAGCCCTCGGGCGCCAGCGCAGCCAGCGCGAGCGCGAGCCTGCGGTTGAGCGAGTCCTTGCGGATGCTGCCGATCACTACGCCGATTCTGTAGGTGGTGCTCATTGGGTCTCCGTTGCGGTCAGGTCAGGGGGTGGGTTGGATGGTCTCGTCCTGCAGCTTTCCAATATCGCGGATGTTGGCGCGGTGCCGCTTCCAGCCGGCGATGGTGCGGCGCAGGTTGGCGATGGAAATGCCGTAGTACAGCATCTTGAACACCCGCAGCCGGCCCCAATACGGCGTGCCGCCGAAGATGTCGCCGGCCAGCAGCGACATCAGCGCCTCTTTCACGCGCAGCGGGTTGACCGGGTACATGAACATGTCGCGGATGGTCGGGTTGGTCACGCGGTAGATGAACCACGAATACTCGCGCGGCCCCTTTCGCATCATGGCCTCGAAGGCCGCGCGCGCCTTGTCGGCTTCGGCCGGCCGGTCGAGCCGGGTGGCCACCACGTCGGCGCCGTCGAAGGCGCTGTGCATCGCGAGGTACACGCCCGACGAGAACATCGGGTCGATGAAGGTGAACGCGTCGCCCAGCATCAGGTAGCGGTCGCCGCTCGCGTGGTCGCTGCTGTAGGCAAAGTTGCCGGTGGCGTGCACCGCGTCGTCGACCAGCGTGGCCTTTTCGAGCCGGCGCGCGAGTTCGGGGCACAGCGCGATGGTGTCGGTGAAGAACTCCTTCATCGGCTTGTCGCGCGTCTTCAGGTAGTAGGGCCAGCAGACTGCGCCGACACTGGTGGTGCCATCGGCCAGCGGAATGAACCAGAACCAGCCGTGGGCAAACCAGCAGATGCTGATGTTGCCTTCGAGCTTGCCCTTGAGCCGTTCGGCATTCGTGAAATGGCCGAACAGCGCGGTGCTGTTGTGGTCGGGGTTCTTGCGCTTGCTGCGCAGCTTGTTGGCCAGCAGCGTGTCGCGTCCCGTGGCGTCGACCACGAAGCGCGTGCGCCAGTTGCGGCGTGTGCCGTCGTCCAGTTCGGCCTGAACCGTGGCGCCCTCGGCGTCGAAAGCCACATCGCGAACGCGGCAACCCTCGAGCGTGCGTGCGCCGCGCGTGGCGGCGTTGCGAAACAACATCTCGTCGAGCTCGGAGCGGCGCACCTGCCAGGCCGAGGGCATGGTCTTGTTCCAGGCGTCGGCAAACTCGACCGCGCTGGTGTGGTCGTGCTCCGGCGAAACGAATTCGATGCCGAACTTGGGCATGCCGATGCGGTCGACCTGGTCGCGCACGCCGAGGCGCTCGAACAGTTCCACGTTGGCCGGCAGCAGCGATTCGCCGATGTGAAAACGCGGGTGGTGCGCCTTCTCGACCAGCACCACGTCGCGCCCCTGCTGGGCCAGCAGGGCGGCGATGGTGGAGCCAGCCGGTCCGCCGCCGACCACCAGCACGTCGCAGTCTTGTGTAGAGGACGCCTCGCTCATCGGCCCAGCGCCTTGTCGATCACCGTGTGCAGGTGGTTCACCCCGAACGACACGTCGCAGAACTCCCCGTTGACATAGAAGGCCGGCGTTCCGCGCACGCCGAGGCGACGCCCCCCTTCGACCTGCTCCTGCACGCGCTGCAGATAGACGTGGTCGCGCATTTCGTTCGTGAAGCGCGCCATGTCGAGGCCGGCCTCTTCGGCATAGCGACGCACGTGTTTCTCGTCGAGCTGCAGTTGATGGGCGAACAGCAGCTCATAGAACGGCCAGAACCCGTGCTGCGCGCCCGCTGCTTCGGCCGCCTCGGCCGCCAGCTCTGCATGCGGATGCACTTCGCGCAGCGGGAAGTGTCGGAACACGAAGCGCACCTGCTCGCCGTAGTGCGCCAGCAGGATCTTCAGCGCCGAATGCGCCTGCCGGCACGACGGGCACTCGAAGTCGCCGTACTCGACCAGCGTGACACGGGCTGCGGCCGGGCCGCGGGTGTGGTCGGTGGCGGGATCCACGGCCAGCACGGCGGCTGGATTGAAGGGGGTGTTCATGCGCAATCTTTCAAAACAACAACGACAACGGCAGGGCCCGAGTATGTCCCGGGCGGCTACTTCGCCGGGGCGGCCGCCGTGTCGCGCGCGAGCTCGCGCGACAGCGCCTGGGTGACGCTGCAGCCGGCCGGCACGTCCTGCGTGACCCACACGTTGCCGCCGATGGTCGCGCCCTTGCCGATGGTCACGCGCCCGAGGATGGTCGCGCCCGCATAGATCACCACCTCGTCTTCCAGCACCGGGTGCCGCGGCAAGCCCTTCTTGAGATGGCCGTCGCTGTCGATCGGAAAGCGCTTGGCGCCGAGCGTCACGGCCTGGTAGAGCCGCACGCGCTCGCCGATGACGGCGGTCTCGCCGATCACCACGCCCGTGCCGTGGTCGATGAAGAAGCCGGCGCCGATCTGTGCGCCCGGATGGATGTCGATGCCGGTCTGCGCGTGCGCGCGCTCGGCCACGATGCGCGCCAGCAGCATGAGGCCCAGCTGGTAGAGCTGGTGTGCCATGCGGTGGTGGATCATTGCCAGCACGCCCGGATAGCACAGCAGCACCTCGTCGACGCTGCGCGCAGCCGGATCGCCATGGAACGCGGCCATCACGTCCGTGTCGAGCAGCCGGCGAATGCCCGGCAACGCCTCGGCGAAGGCGCGCACGCGCTGCTGCGCGTCGGCGCTCAGTTCGGCCAGCTCGGCTGCCGTGCGGCGCCGCTCGTGCCGCAGTTCGAGCGTGGCCTGCGCGAACAGATGGTGCAGCGCCGCATCGAGCGTGTGGGCGACATAGAAGTCTTCGCTTTCCTGGCGCAGATCGGTCGGCCCGAGCCGCATCGGAAACAGCGCGCCGGTGAGCGACTCCACCACCTCGGCCATGACGTCGCGCGACGGCAATTCGCGTTCGCCGCCCTCCTGCGCCCGCTGCTGCCCCTCGCGCCACTCGCGCCGCACCTGCTGCAGCGAGGTGACGATCTCGTCGACCTGGAAATCCGCCATACCTTGCCTCTCGTCTCAGTTCGGATGCGCGAAGCATCGCACTGTTCGAGCGGCCTTGCCACGGCGGGCCCTTGTGCAATGGGTACGGCGTCCTCGACGGCCTGCGCAGCGCCGCTGAACCGCGCCCCTAGCGCGCGGCGGCGGCCACCGCCTCCAGGTGCGCCACCAGCATCCGTGCGGCGGGCGACAGCTTCTTCTCGTCGTGAAAGCAGATCGCAAAGCGCCGCTGCGCCCATTTATCGGTGAGCGGCAGCACCTTCAAACCGAAGCTGGCAGCCACCGGCTCCGCCACCTCGCGCGGCACCACCGCAATGCCCAGCTTCGCGCGCACGCAGCGGACGGACGCGTCGAAGGTGCTGACCACCGCCCGGTAATTGACCGGCGTGCCGATGATGGCGGCCGCGCGCGCCAGCATCGTATGCACCGCCGTGGGTGCCGGCAATCCCACATGGTCAAACGGCAGCGTCTGCTCGAAGGAGCAGCGTTTCAGGCGGGCGATCGGGTGCGAGGGGTGGGCAATGATGGCGAGCTCGTCGCGCCGGTAGCTGCGCGTCTGCAGGCCTTCCAGGTCGGCCGCATCCCAGCAGATTCCGAGCGGCGCAATGCCCTCGCGGATGCCGCGCACCAGGTCGCGGCTCACCGCCTCTTCGATGTCGATGCGGATGTCGCGGTGCGCAGGCACCTGCAGGAAGCCCGCGATGTCGTCGGGCAGGAACTCGGCAATGGACGACACCGAGGCCAGTACCCTCACCTGCCCCTTGATGCCCTTGCCGTAAGCCGCCATGTCGCGCGCCACGCGATCCGCGCCGGCCAGCATGGCACGTGCGTGCTCCAGCAGGATCTCGCCGGCCGCCGTGGGCACCACGCCGCGCCGGCGCCGCTCCAGCAGTGTGTTGCCGACCACGGCTTCGAGCTGCGCGAGGCGCTTGCTGATGGCCGAGGCCACGATGTGGTGCTGTTCACCGGCGCGGGCGATGTTGCGGGTTTCGCAGACGCTGACGAACAGGCGCAGGGAGGTGAGGTCGAGGTCGCGCATGGATCCACGGATTTTGAAGTTCCGGATTGGAACGCCAGACATTCCAGATTACCGCTTTTGCATCGAACCGGGAATCCCTAAAGTCCAGCTTCCAGGAGACAAGACCATGAACCCCGCCAGCCACCGCCTGCCCGGTGCCGCCGTGATCCGCGAAGTCGGATTGCGCGACGGCCTGCAAAGCATTGCCACGATCCTCCCCACCGAGCACAAGCGCGAGTGGATCCGCGCGGCGCATGCAGCCGGCCAGCGCGAGATCGAGGTCGGCTCCTTCGTGCCGGCGCGGCTGCTGCCGCAACTGGCCGACACGGCCGAGCTCGTGGCCTTTGCGAAGACGCTGCCCGGCCTGTTCGTCTCGGTGCTGGTGCCCAACCTGCGCGGCGCCGAAAGCGCCCTCGCCGCTCAAGCCGACCTGATGATCGTGCCGCTTTCGGCCAGCCACGCGCACAGCCTGGCCAACCTGCGCAAGACACCCGACGACGTGGTCGCAGAGGTCGCGAAGATCCGCGCCGCGCGCGATGCCGCCGGCAGCAAGACGCTGATCGAAGGCGGCGTCGGCACCGCGTTCGGCTGCACGCTGCAAGGCGATGTGGACAAGCGCGAAGTGCTGCGCCTGATGCAGGCCCTGCTCGACGCCGGTGCCGACCGCGTGAGCCTGGCCGACACCGTCGGCTATGCCGACCCGGCCATGGTGCGCGAGCTGTTCGAAGAGGCCCTGCAGATCGCCGGCGACCGCTTCTGGTGCGGCCACTTCCACGACACCCGCGGCCTTGGCCTGGCCAACGTGTACGCCGCGCTCGAAGTCGGCGTGGCCCGCTTCGACGCATGCCTGGCCGGCATCGGCGGTTGCCCGCACGCGCCCGGCGCAAGCGGCAACGTTTCGACCGAAGACCTAGCCTACATGCTCGGCAGCATGGGCATCGCGACCGGCATCGACATCGCCCAGCTGCTGGCGCTGCGTGCGCGCGTCGCGGACTGGCTCGCGGGTGAGACGCTGCACGGCGCGCTCTGGCAGGCCGGCCTGCCCAAGACCTTTCCCGTCTCTTCCTCCGCGGCGCTCGCCGCCTGAAAGCCTTCATGCCAGACACCCTTCCTCTCGCCGGCGCTCACCGTGAAGCGCCTCTGCCGCTGGCGGGCGTGCGCGTCCTCGAATTCACCCACATGGTCATGGGCCCGACCTGCGGCATGATCCTGGCCGATCTCGGGGCCGAGGTCATCAAGGTCGAGCCGCCCGGCGGCGACAAGACGCGCAAGCTGCCCGGGCTGGGCATCGGCTTCTTCCGCTCCTTCAACCGCAACAAGAAGAGCGTGGTGATCGACATTGCGACCGAAGAAGGCCGCGCCACCGCAACCGAACTGGCGGGCCAGTGCGACGTGGTGCTGGAGAACTTCCGTCCGGGCTTGATGGCGGGCTTCGGGCTCGATCACGAAACGCTGTCGAAGAAATTCCCGCGCCTGATCTACGTCACGCACAAGGGCTTCCTGCCCGGCCCCTACGAAAAACGGCTCGCACTCGACGAGGTGGTGCAGATGATGGGCGGGCTGTCGTACATGACCGGCCCGGTCGGGCGCCCGCTGCGCGCGGGTACCTCGGTCAACGACATCATGGGCGGCATGTTCGGCGCCATCGGCGTGCTGGCCGCACTGCGCGAACGCGAACTCACCGGCCGCGGGCAGGAGGTGCAGAGCGCCCTGTTCGAGAACTGCGTGTTCCTCTCGTCGCAGCACATGCAGCAATGCGCGATGACTGGCGAGCCGGCGCCGCCGATGCCTTCGCGCGTCTCGGCCTGGAGCGTGTACGACGTGTTCACGCTCGCCGATGGCGAACAGCTCTTCATCGGCGCCGTCAGCGACAAGCAGTTCCAGACCCTGTGCCGCGTGATTGAAGCGCCCGAGCTGGCGGCCGATCCTTCGCTGGCCGACAACGCGAAGCGCGTCGCGGTTCGGCCGGCTCTGCTGCAGCGCCTGGGCGAGATCCTTGTGCACCATCGCGTCGACGAGCTTTCGCCCAAGCTCGAGGCCGCGGGCATCCCCTACGCCCCGATCATGCGGCCCGACCAGTTGCTCGACGATCCGCATCTCAGGGCCAGCGGCGGCCTCGTGCCGATGGAGACCGACGACGGCGGCACCACCGACGTCGTGCTGCTGCCGCTCTTGATGGGCGGCCGCCGCCCGGGCGTGCGGCAGGCGCTGGCCCGCGTCGGCCAGCACACCGACGAGGTGCTGGCCGGACTGACCCGGCCGGTCGCCGCCTGACCCCGCATCCATCCCGAAAAGCCAAGGAGACAAAAATGAACATCGCCACCCACAGCTTCCAGCGCCGCGGCATGACCGCATTCCTCGCCACGTCCTTCGTGCTGGGCGCAGTCGGCGCATTGGGCGCCGGCGCGGCCCGCGCGTCCGACAAGCCGCTGCGCGTGATCCTGCCGATCAGTGCCGGCTCCGGCGTCGACACCATCGTGCGTGCCGTGGCGCCCTCGCTCACCAAGGCGCTGGGCGGCCAGCCCGTGGTGATCGAGAACCTGCCGGGCGCCGGTGGCATCACCGGCACCAGCGCGCTGGTCAAGGCGCCCGCGGACGGCCTGACCATCGGTGTCGTGTCGAACAACCACGCGGTCAATCCGAGCGTGTTCGCCAAGATGCCGTTCGATGCCATCGCCGATATCACGCCGATCTCGGTGGTTGGCGCCACGCCGCTGTTGCTGGTGGTGAACCCGGCCAAGGTGCCCGCAAAGAACGCGAAGGAACTGCAGGCGATGCTGAAGGCCAAGCCCGACGCCTACAACTACGCATCGTCCGGCAACGGCACTATCATCCACCTGGCCGGTGCCATGTTCATGGACGCCGCTGGCGTCAACGTGCGGCACATTCCGTACAAGGGTACCGGCCCGATGGTGGCCGACATCATCGGCGGCCAGGTGGAAATGGGCGTGGTGGCCCTGCCGGCAGCGCAGGGCCATCTCAAGAGCGGCGCGTTGCGCGCGATTGGCGTGATGGGCAAGAGCCGTGTGCCGGCCTTGCCGGACTTGCCGACGATCGCCGAGCAGGGCTTCCCGGAATTCGACGTAGCCGGCTGGTTCGCAGTGATCGGCCCGGCCAAACTGCCGGCCGCCGAGGTCAAGCGGCTGCATGCGGCCGTGGTCGCCGCCTTTGCCATGCCCGAAGCCATGGAGGCGATGGGCAAGCAGGGCAATCTCATCAGTCCGATGACGCCGGAGGCCTCGGCGCAGTTCCTGCGCGCGGAGGTCGAGCGTTATGCGCGCATCGTGAAGAAGGCCAACATCACGGCCGAATAGCGCGGCAGGCGCCGCGCGTCGTGCAGCGTCGCCCCCGCTGGCTGCGGCTCAGAGCTTGGCGATCGAGACTTCGGTCGACTTCACCAGCGCGACCACGTCGGAGCCGGGCTTCAGTTGCAGCTCGTCGACCGAGCGCGTGGTGATGACCGAGGTGACGATGCCCCAGGCGGTTTCAACATCGACTTCGGAGACGACGTCGCCGCGGATGATTTCCTTGACCTTGCCCTTGAACTGGTTGCGGACGTTGATGGCTTGAATGGACATGGTGAACTCCTGAGTAAAAAAAGAAAAAGTGTTAAAAAAAAGAGGGATACCGCATTGCCAGGGATACCGCGGAACCGGCTCTGCCGGGCCGCCGGTATCGCCCCCGGTCAGGGGGTTGGCGCAGCGACACGAAGTGCGCGAAGACTGGGGGCGAGCACATCTACAGCGCCCAGCGCAGCACATGCGCAGGGCCGTCTGTCCAGCGGGTGTCGTTGGCGGGCTCCACGTCTTGCGGATCGGGCTTCTGCAGCACCCGGTCGAGGATGCGTTTCTCGATGGCGGCAAAGGCCGGATCGCCCTGTGAGCGCGGCCGGGCCAGCGCGATGTTCTCGTCGAGCGCAATGCGGCCGTCCTCGATCAGGATCACGCGGTCGGCCAGCGCCACGGCTTCCTGCACGTCGTGCGTCACCAGCAGCGCAGTGAAGCGGTGGCGCAGCCACAGGTCTTCGATCAGCCGGTGCATCTCGATGCGCGTGAGCGCGTCGAGCGCGCCCAGCGGCTCGTCGAGCAGCAACAGCCGCGGGTGGTGCACCAGCGCGCGGGCCAGCGACACACGCTGGCGCTGCCCGCCCGAGAGGCGCGCCGGCCACTCGTTCTCGCGGTCGGCCAGGCCGACCTGGGCCAGCACTTCGCTGCCACGATGCCGGGCAGCGGCCGGCAGTCCGAGGGTGACGTTGTCGCGCACGCGGCGCCAGGGCAGCAGGCGTGCCTCCTGGAACATGATCCGTGTGTCGTCGTGCAGGCCATCAATCGGCCGGCCGTCGGTGTAGAGCGCGCCGTCGGAAGCCTCTTCGAGGCCCGCGATCAGCCGCAGCAAGGTGCTCTTGCCGCAGCCACTGCGCCCGACGATCGCGATGAACTGGCCCGGCTCGATGGTGAGTTGCGTGTTGCGCAGCACTTCACGCTCGCCGTAGTACTTGTGCAGGCCGCGCGCTTCGAGTTTCACGCCGCCGATGAGGGATGTGGGTTCGGTCATGGGTGTTCCTTCGTTCAGGCCGCGCGCTTGTGCTTCTGGTAGCCGGGATGCCAGCGCAGCCACCAATGCTCCAGTCCGCGTGCGAACAGGTCGGCCAGCTTGCCGAGCAGCGCGTAGAGCAGGATGCCCACGAGCACGATGTCGGTCTGCAGGAACTCGCGGGCGTTCATCGTGAGGTACCCGATGCCGGCCTGGGCCGAAATGGTTTCCGCCACGATCAGGATCACCCACATGAGACCGAGCGAGAAGCGCAGGCCGACCAGGATCGACGACAGCGCGCCCGGCAGGATCACTTCCTTGTAGAGCTGCCAGCGGCTGAGGCCGTAGGTGCGGCCCATCTCGATGAGCTGCGGATCGACGTTGCGGATGCCGTGAAAGGTGTTGAGGTAGATCGGAAAGAACACCGACACGCTGATGAGGAACAGCTTGGCCGTCTCGTCGATGCCGAACCACAGGATCACCAGCGGAATCAGCGCCAGCGCGGGGATGTTGCGCACCATCTGGATGGTCGAGTCGAGCAGTGTTTCGAAGAACCTGACCGAGCCGGTGAGCAGCCCCAGCGCCAGGCCCAGCCCGCCGCCGATGGCGAGGCCGGCGAGCGCCCTGCCCGCGCTCACTTTCACGTGCGTCCAAAGCTCGCCCGACACGGCCAGCGACCATGCGGCCTTGACCACGTCGACCGGCGCCGGCAGCACCCGTGTGGATAGCCAGCCGAGCGACGAAGCGATCTGCCAGGCAACGATCAGCCCAACCGGCACCAGCCATGGCACGAAGGAGTCCAGAAGGCCAGAAACACCGCGGAACCGGCTTTGCCGGGCCGCAGGTGTTGCCCCCTGCAAGGGGGTTGGCGGAGCGACACGAAGTGCGCGAAGACTGGGGGTGTGCGACATTTTTTTAGCTTTGCGAATGAAGGCGCGAGGGCGCGTCGAGGTTGGCGACGACTTCGCCGAATGGGCCATTCAGCGAGCCGCCGGCGAGCTGCTTGCGTGCGCCGAGGGACAGCAGCGGAAACACCAGCTCCGCAAAGCGGTACGCCTCTTCCAGGTGCGGGTAGCCCGAGAGAATGAAGTTGTCGAGCCCGAGCGCCGCGTATTCCTCGATGCGCGCCGCCACGGTCTTCGGGTCGCCGACCAGAGCAGTGCCCGCGCCGCCGCGCACCAGGCCGACACCGGCCCAGAGGTTGGGCGCAATCTCCAGGTCGGCACGGCTTCGCTTCTTGCCGCCCGCATGCAGCGCCGCCATGCGGCGCTGCCCTTCGGAATCCATGCGCGCGAAGGCGGCCTGGGCGCGGATCACCGTGTCGTCGTTGACGCGGCTGATCAGGTCTTCGGCCGCCCGCCAGGCAGCGTCTTCGGTCTCGCGAACGATCACGTGCAGGCGGATGCCGAACTGGACGGTGCGCCCCTTGCGCGCCGCACGCGCCCTCACGTCCGCGACTTTCTTCGCCACCTCGGCCGGCGGTTCGCCCCAGGTGAGATAGGTATCGACCTGTTCGGCCGCGAGCTCGTGCGCCGCTTCCGACGAGCCGCCGAAGTACACCGGCGGATACGGCGCCTGCACAGGCGGAAACAGCAGCTTGGCGCCCTTCACGCTCAGGTGCTTGCCGTCGTAGTCGAAGGCCTGGCCGTCGTGGCTGCGCGAGATGATCTCGCGCCAGATGCGGATGAACTCGGCCGACTGTTCATAGCGCGACGCATGGTCGAGGAACACGCCGTCGCCTTCGAGCTCGGCCTGGTCGCCACCGGTCACGAGGTTCACCAGCAGGCGCCCGCCCGAGAGCCGGTCGAAGGTCGCCGCCATGCGCGCGGCCAGGCTCGGCTGGTGCAGGCCCGGCCGCACCGCGACCAGGAACTTGAGCCGGGTCGTCGCACCGATCAGGCTCGACGCGATGACCCACGGGTCTTCGCAGGAGCGCCCCGTCGGGATCAGCACGCCCTCGTACCCGAGCCGGTCGGCGGCGCCAGCGATCTGCTGCAGGTAGGCCAGATCGACCTGCCGTGCGCCCTCGGCGGTGCCCAGGTAGCGGCTGTCGCCGTGCGTGGGAAGAAACCAGAAGATGTTCATAAAAAAATCCTGTAGGCCCGTTGTTCAGGAAGCACCGCGGAACCGGCTTTGCCGGGCCGCCGGTGTTGCCACCGTCGCGTTCCTGCGCTTCATGCCAGCCCCGCGCCCGCCGCTTCGAGCAGGTTGATCTTTTTCGGGATGAGCTTGAGCTCGAAGAAGGTGTCGGCAATCTGCTGCTGCTCGCCGAGGATCGCCTTGGTGATCGGGCCGGTGCCGTAGGCCGCGCGGCTCACCGACAGGTCGGCCACCGGCTTGGGCAGGCCCCACAGCGTGGCGAGTTCGCCGGCGTAGGCGCTCTTGTTCGCCACCGCCCACTGGTCGAGCTTGTCGATCTCTTCGACCACGAGCTTGAGCACATCAGCGTTCTTCGCGACATAGGGCAGCGAAGAGAAGTAGTAGCCGCGGTTGCCGACCACGCCGCGGCCGTCGGCCAGCACGCGCGCGCCCAGCGCGAGTTCGGCGGCGGCGAGGAATGGATCCCAGATCACCCAGGCATCGATGGAGCCTTTCTCGAATGCGGCGCGCGCATCGGCCGGCGCGAGGAACACCACGCTCAGGTCGCTGTAGCGCAGCCCGGCTTTCTCGGCCAGCTTGACGATGAAGTAGTGAACGTTGGAGCCCTTGTTGAGCGCGATCTTCTTGCCCTTGAGATCGGCCACGCTCCGGATCGCGGAGTCTTTCGGCACCAGCACCGCCTCGGCCGCCGGTCGCGGCACGGTCGCGGCCACGTAGGCCAGCGGCGCGCCGGCGGCCTGGGCGAAGATCGGCGGCGCCTCGCCCACATCGCCGAAGTCGATCGAGCCGACGTTCAGCGCTTCGAGCTGAACCGGGCCGGCGTTGAACTCCGTCCAGGTGACCGATACGCCGAGCGGTGCGAGGCGCTTCTCGAGCGTGCCGCGGCCCTTGAGCACGCTCAACGCGCCCTTCTGGTTGCCCACGCGCAGGGTGCGCGGCGTTTGCGCCAGGACGCCCAGCGAAGGCAAGGCGATGGCACCGGCGGCGCCCTGGATCAGGCGTCGGCGCGAAATCGGAATACGGGTCATGACAAGGTCTTTCAGGCGTGCGTTGTCCCGCACCGCACAGCGGCGGCAAAAAGCGGAACGAACAGGAATGGGGGATCTATGCCGCTCGGGGAGCGGCGGTGGCGGGCAGGTTGCCGTCGCTCAGACGCTACATCGCACGCGCGAGAAATGCACCGGCTCGAAGCCGTGGGTGGCCGGCAGCTTCAGCCCCTCGGCCGCGAGCGTTTCGGCGGCCTCGTCGAGCCGGAGCGAAAGCTCGTCATGCACGCGGTAGGCGCCGTCGGGCGTCAGGCTGATCTGCGCGTCGGTGGCGTACACGCCCGGCAGGATGTGCCGCGCCGATAGCGCCTGCAGCACCGGCCGCAAGGCGTAGTCCAGCGCCAGCATGTGGTGCGGACTGCCACCGGTGGCCAGCGGCAGCACCGTCTTGCCCTTCAGCGCGCCTTGCGAGAGCAGATCCAGGAACACCTTCACCACGCCGCTGTAGGCGGCCTTGTAGACCGGCGTGGCCACCACCACCACGCGCGCCTGCGCCACCTTCTCGATGGCCTGCGCGATGGCCGGGTGGGCCCACTCGGCCAGCAGCAGCGGCTGGGCCGGCAGTTCGCGCACGGCCACGCGTTCGATGCGGGCGCCGCGGCGTGCGAGCCGCTCACCCACCGCTTCGAGCAGCGCGGTCGAGCGGGACGGCGCCGACGGGCTGCCGGAAATCAAAAGAACAGTCACGGCCTACTTCAGCTTCGCCGTGTAGATCTGGTCGAAGGAACCACCGTCGGCGAAGTGCGCCTTGTCGGCCTTGGCCCAGCCGCCGAAGGCCTCGTCGATCGTGAACAGCGGCAGCTTGGGCAACTGCTTGGCGTACTTGGCCTGCGCCTTGGCGGAGGTCGGGCGGTAGAAATGCTTGCCGATGATGTCCTGTGCCTCTTCGCTGTAGAGGTACTTGAGGTATTCCTCGGCCACGGCACGGGTGCCCTTCTTGTCGACGTTCTTGTCGACCACGGTCACAGGCGGCTGGGCCAGGATGCTCAGGCTCGGGTACACGAAGTCGACCTTGTTGCCGAACTCCTTCTCGAGCAGATAGGCCTCATTTTCCCAAGCGATCAGCACGTCGCCCTGGGCGCGCTGCGCGAAGGTGATGGTCGAGCCGCGGGCGCCGGTGTCGAGCACCGGCACATTGCCGTAGACCTTGCGCACGAAGTCGCGCGCCTTGTCGTCGCCGCCGTACTTGCGCTTGGCGTACTCCCAGACTGCGAGGTAGTTCCAGCGTGCACCGCCCGAGGTCTTGGGGTTGGGTGTGATCACGCTCACGCCGGGCTTGGCCAGGTCGTCCCAGTCCTTGATGCCCTTCGGGTTGCCGGCGCGCACCACCAGCACGATGGTCGAGGTGTACGGCGACGCGCCCAGCGGCAGCCGCTTCTGCCAGTCGGCCGGGATCCAGTTGCCGTTGTTGTGCAGCGCATCGACGTCGCCGGCCAGCGCCAGGGTGGCCACGTCGGCGTCGAGGCCGTCGATGATCGAGCGCGCCTGCTTGCCCGAGCCGCCGTGCGACTGCTTGATCACCACGGTCTGGCCGGTCTTGCCCTTCCAGTAGGCCGCAAAGGCCTTGTTGTAGTCGACGTAGAGCTCGCGCGTCGGGTCGTACGACACGTTCAGCAGGTTGATGGTCTGGGCGAACGACGGCAGCGCCGTCAGGGCCATGCCGGCACCCAGGGTGGCACCGAGGGAAAGCTTGATAAAGTCGCGGCGAAGGCTCATGGGGGTCTTTCGAAAAGCAATCTGCAGTAAGAAGCTGTGGATTCTGGAAGCCCCCCTCAATAACTGGAACTACCGTTTTCTAAGTTCTAAATAGCCAAACTAACTAAAGGCAACCCCAGATGACGCGAATGGTTCAGTGCGTGAAGCTCGGCAAAGAAGCCGAAGGCCTCGATTTCCCCCCCTACCCCGGCGAGCTCGGCAAGCGCTTGTGGGAGAACGTGAGCAAGGAAGCCTGGGCCGCCTGGCTCAAGCAGCAGACCATGCTGGTGAACGAGAACCGCCTGAACCTGGCCGACCAGCGTGCCCGCGAATACCTCAAGCGCCAGATGGAGAAGCACTTCTTCGGCGACGGCGCCGACGTGGCCCAGGGTTACGTTCCCCCGGCGAACTAGGCTCACCCCCAGTCTTCGCGCACTTCGTGTCGCTTCGCCAACCCCCTCGCCGGGGGCAACACCGGCGGCCCGGCAAAGCCGGTTCCGCGGTGTTTCACGAAGCAGGTCCATCCCATGGCTGAGCCAGTGGATTGGCGCGCCGATGGCGTGCCGCGCAGCGCCCGCTTCGACGATATCTATCACACCGAAACCGGCGCGCTGGCGCAGTCGCGGCACGTGTTCCTGGGTGGGTGCAACCTGCCCGAGGCATGGGCCAGGCAGCCGCAATGGCTGATTCTCGAAACTGGATGCGGTTTTGGCCTCAATTTTCTGACAACTTGGCAGGCCTGGCGCGCCGATCCGGCCCGACCACGGATGTTGCACTTCGTCTCGATCGAGGCGCATCCGGTCGCGCGTGACGATCTGCTGCGCGCCGCGGCGGCTTACCCGGAACTGCACGAGCTGGCCGAACTGCTGGCTGCGCAATGGCTCGAATTGCTGCCCGGCTTTCACCGCCTCTGCTTTGACGGCGGCCGCGTGCTGCTGACGCTGTGCGTGGGCGACGTGCAGGCCATGTTGCGCGCCCAGCGCTTCGAGGCCGACAGCATTTTTCTCGACGGCTTCAGCCCCGATCGCAACCCTGTGATGTGGTCGCCGGACACGCTCAAGAGCGTGTCGCGCTTTGCGCGGCGCGGCACCGGCATCGCAACCTGGACTATCGCGCGTGCCGTGCGCGATGCCTTGACCCAATGCGGCTTTCAGGTGCGCAAGGCGCCCGGCCTGCCGCCCAAGCGCGATTGCCTGCGTGGCGTGTTCGATCCCGCGTGGACGCCGCGGCGCCGCGCTCCGGCGGCCGAACGTGCCGCGCCGGGGCGCTGCGCGGTGATCGGTGCCGGCCTGGCAGGTGCGGCGGTGGCGGCAAGCCTGGCGCGGCGCGGCTGGCAGGTCGATGTGTTCGATCGCGCCGACCGGCCGGCCGCGGGGGCTTCCGGCCTGCCGGTCGGCGTATTGGCCCCGCATGTTTCGCCCGACGACGCCCTGCTCTCGCGCCTGACGCGCGCCGGCATCCGCGCGACCTGGCAGCAACTCGCGGCGTTGCTGGCCGAAGGCCGCGACTGGCGCGCGAGCGGCGTGATCGAACGCCGGCCCGATGGCGACGTGCGTCTGCCCGCAGGGTGGACTTTGGAAGGGCCGAACCTCTCGTGGCCGGCCGATGCCGCGCAGCTTGCCTCGGCGCAATTGCCTGCCGACACCGCTGCGCTGTGGCACCGGCGTGCGGGCTGGGTGCGGCCGCGCGCACTGGTCGACGCGTGGCTGGCGCAACCGGGTGTCCGGCTGCAGACAGACTGCGAGGTCGCCCGGATCGCGCCTTCCGGTGTGGGCTGGCAGCTGTTCGGTGCCGACGACAAGCGGCTCGGCGATGCGGATCGCATCGTTGTTGCCGCGGGCTTCGAAAGCGGCCGCTTTGCCGCATCACTGCCGCTGCAGCCGGTGCGCGGGCAGATCGAATGGGGCCGCGTGGCATCGAATGCCGCGTTGCCGCAGGCGCCGGTCAACGGCGATGGCCACCTCATCGCCCAAGTGCCCGACGGCGACGGCGCGCTGTGGCTCAGTGGCGCCACCTTCGACCGTGACAGCATCGACACCACGCCGCGCGCCGCCGATACCGCCGCCAACCGCGAACGGCTCGCGCGCCTGCATCCGGACGCGGCCGCGCTACTGGCCGGCTCGTTCGATGCCGCCGCACCCTGGGTTGGCGTCCGGTGCGCTTCCGGCGACCGCCGGCCGCTGGTCGGGCCGGCGCCGGATCAGCAGGGCCTGTGGGTCTGCACGGCGCTCGGTTCACGCGGCCTGACGTTTGCCGCGCTCTGCGCCGAATTGCTGGCGGCGCATTGGCATGGCGAACCGCTGCCGCTGCCGGCTGCGCTCGCCAAGTCGCTCGACACGCGTCGTCTCTGACACGGGGAACGGGGAGAATCCGTCATGGCCATCCGCTACGACATCAAACACACCACC
The DNA here is from genome assembly GCF_051216545.1 of Variovorax nitratireducens. Taxonomy (NCBI): domain Bacteria; kingdom Pseudomonadati; phylum Pseudomonadota; class Betaproteobacteria; order Burkholderiales; family Comamonadaceae; genus Variovorax; species Variovorax nitratireducens. The sequence goes on along the minus strand of NZ_JBPJZO010000005.1, from coordinate 149,632 downwards.
GTCTACCGCTACAAGCGGCCCGTGACCTTCGGGCTGCACCGCGTCATGTTTCGCCCGCGCGACAGCCACGACCTGCGGGTGCTGGCAACCGACCTGCAGGTGAGCCCGACCTCGAACGTGCGGCTGATTCAGGATCCGCATTCCAACTCGGTCGCGCTGGTGCAGCCGATGGGCAAGGCGACCGAGCTCAAGGTGGTGTGCTCCTTCACCATCGAGCAGGTGCCGCCGTCGGAGGACCTGCTGCTCGAGATCGACCCCGCCGCCGAATTCCTGCCGTTTGCCTATTCGATCCAGGATCGGCTCGACCTCGAACACTATCTGCGTCCGTACCACCCCGACCCGGATGGCACGCTGATCCGCTGGGCGCACCAGTTTCTGTACAGCGACGAGCCCAACAGCACCCGGGAGGTGCTTGCGCGCATGAATGCGCACATCGGCAAGAGCCTGAAGTACCAGGCGCGCGACGAAGAAGGAACGCAGAGCCCGCTCGAAACGCTGAACCTCGGCAGCGGCAGTTGCCGCGACTACGCATTGCTGATGATGGAAGCGGCGCGGCGCCTCGGCGTCGCAACGCGCTTCGTCTCCGGCTACCTGTATGACGCCGCACTCGACACCACGGCCCGGCCGAAGGCCGCGAAGGACGTCAAGGACGCCGGTGCAGCGACGGTCGGCGCCGGCTCCACCCACGCCTGGTTGCACGCCTACCTGCCCGGCGCCGGCTGGGTGGCCTATGACCCTACCAACAACATCATGGGAGGCAGCCAGTTGATCCGCGTCGGCGTGGCGCGCGACCCGTCGCAGGCGGCGCCGATCTCCGGCAGCTGGTTCGGGGATCCCGAGGCCTATGAGGGCATGGTGGCAACGGTGCAGGTGCGACGCATTTCGTCCTGAATACGCCGAAAGCGCAATGGCGGGCACGCCACTTGCTCGCTACCTTTGCGTCATGGAAGCCCGCAGAAATTTCGCCGACAACTGTATGGATATACAGGTACGATGGGCTGCCTTCCAAAAAGAACACAAGGCGCCTGTCATGCAGCTTTCCACCCCGGTGCCGGCGCGCTCGCTGGTAATTCCCTTTCCCCTTCGCCAAAGCGTGGCGCACAATGCCGTCCGCCCTTTCCAGCCCTCGCCGCGCGATGCCGCGAGTGAATCGATCAGGCTGCAAGCCGCACGCGTGCTGAGCGTCACCGCGCGCAGCTGGTGGCCGGCGGACTGACCCGCCAGCAAGGTTCACGGCAGGCGCCTATGCTGGCGGGCTTCCAACGGAGCCCCGCCAACATGCGTCACAACCCCCTCGGCCGCACCGGCCTCTACGTTTCCGAGCTGTGCCTTGGCACCATGACCTTCGGCGGTGCCGGCGAGATGTGGAACAAGATCGGCGATCTGCAGCAGGCCGATGCCGAACGCCTGATCGGCACCGCACTCGACGGCGGCATCAACTTCATCGACACCGCGGACGTGTATTCCGGTGGGGTGTCCGAGCAGATCACCGGCCAGGCGCTGAAGAACTTGAAAGTGCCGCGCGACAGCGTCGTGGTCGCGACCAAGGTGTTCGGCGAAACCGGCACCGGCCCCAACGCGCGCGGGGCCACGCGCGGCCACATCATGGACGGCATCAAGGCCAGCCTGAAACGGCTGCAGCTGGAGCACATCGACCTCTACCAGATCCACGGCTTCGACCCGGCCACGCCGATCGAGGAAACCGTGCGCGCACTCGATCAACTGGTGCGCCACGGCCATGTGCGCTATGTGGGCGTGTCGAACTGGGCCGCCTGGCAGATCGTCAAGGCGCTCGGCATTGCGGAGCGGCTGGGCCTGTCGCGCTTCGAATCGCTGCAGGCCTACTACACGGTGGCCGGCCGCTATCTCGAGCGCGAGCTGGTGCCAATGCTCAAGAGCGAAGGCCTCGGCCTGATGGTCTGGAGCCCGCTGGCCGGCGGCCTGCTGAGCGGCAAATACGGGCGCGACCAGCAGGGCGAGCAAGGCAGCCGCCGCACCGGTTTCGACTTTCCGCCGGTGAACAAGGCGCGCGCATGGGACTGCGTCGACGCCATGCGCCCGATTGCCGAAGCGCACGGCGTGTCGGTCGCGCAGATCGCCCTGGCCTGGCTGCTGCACCAGCCGCAGGTCACGAGCGTGATCGTCGGTGCCAAGCGGCCCGAACAGCTCGCCGACAACATGGCGGCCACCCGGGTCGTGCTGGGCGCGGCCGAGTTGCAGCAGCTCGACGACGCAAGCCGCCTGCCCGCCGAATACCCCGCCTGGATGCTCGAGCGCCAGGGCGGCAATCGGCTCCTGCAGATCGCCGAGGCCAGCGCGCCCCGCAGCGCCGGCGCCTGACCGCTAACCTCTGGCCATGGCAGCCATCCCCGAAACCGTCTACCTGTTCGATGTCGACAACACGCTGCTCGACAACGACCGCGTGCGCGCCGACCTCGCGGCGCACCTGGCCAGCGCATTCGGGCCGGCCGCCGCCGACCGCTACTGGGCGATCCTCGAGCAGCTGCGCGTCGAGCTCGGCTATGTCGACTACCTCGGCGCGCTGCAGCGCTACCGGCTCGATGCGCTGAACGACCCGCGGCTGCTGCTTATGTCGGCCTTCCTGATCGACTACCCGTTCGCCGATCGCGTGTATCCCGGTGCGCTGCAGGCGCTCGCGCATGCGCGGCAATCGGGCCCGACCGTGATCCTGTCCGACGGCGACGTGGTGTTCCAGCCGCGCAAGGTGCAGCGTTCGGGGCTCTGGCATGTGGTCGAGGGCCGCGTGCTGATCTACATCCACAAGGAACTGATGCTCGACGACCTGCAACGCTGCCACCCCGCGCGGCACTATGTGATGGTCGACGACAAGCTGCGCATCCTGACCGCCATGAAGGCCGTGCTCGGCAGCCGGCTCACCACCGTGTTCGTGCGCCAGGGCCATTACGCTTTTGATACGCAGGTTGTCCAGTCCCTGCCACCGGCTGACGTGACAATCGAAGCCATCGGCGATCTAACTCGCCACGACCTGGCGTCGCTGCGGGCCGCCGCCTGAACCATTCCACCAAGGAAAATCCCACCATGGCAGACAGCCCCCTCGCCGGCCAGCCCGCGCCCGCATCGATGCGTGCAAACCTGCCGCGCCTCGTCACCGCCTACTACGCGCAGGTGCCGGATCCCGAGGCCGCTGCGCAGCGCGTGGCCTTTGGCACCTCAGGCCACCGCGGCTCGGCCTTCAACGCCGCCTTCAACGAATGGCATGTGCTGGCGATCTCGCAGGCGATCGCCCAGTACCGCGCGCAACAGGGCATCGACGGGCCGCTGTTCCTCGGCATCGACACGCATGCGCTGTCGGAGCCGGCGGCGGCGAGTGCGATCGAGGTGCTGGCCGCCAACGGCGTCGAGCTGATGCTGGCCGCCGGCGACGAGTACACGCCCACGCCCGCGATCTCGCATGCGATCCTGGTCTACAACAAGGCGCGCACTGCCGGCCTGGCCGACGGTATCGTGATCACGCCCTCGCACAACCCGCCCGAAGACGGCGGCTTCAAGTACAACCCACCGAACGGCGGCCCGGCCGACACCGATGTCACCAAGTGGATCGAGAACCGCGCCAACGAGCTCATCAAGGCCGGCCTGCAGGGCGTGAAGCGCATGCCGTATTCGCAGGCGCTGCGCGCTGCCACCACGCACCGGCACGACTACCTCACGCACTACGTGGCCGACCTCGCCAGCATGGTCGACATGGACGCGATCCGCGCGGCCGGCGTGCGCATGGGCGTCGATCCGCTCGGCGGTGCCGGCGTGCACTACTGGGCGCGCATCGCCGAGCAGTACAAGCTGAACCTCACTGTCGTCAACGAAGAGGTCGACGCCACCTTCCGTTTCATGCCGCTCGACTGGGACGGCCGCATCCGCATGGATCCGTCGTCGGGCCATGCGATGCGCAACCTGATCGGCCTGAAGGATCGCTTCGACGTGGCCTTCGGCTGCGACACCGACCACGATCGGCACGGCATCGTGACCCGGAGCGGCGGACTGATGCAGCCCAACCACTATCTCGCCGTGATGATCGATTACCTGTTTCGCCATCGGCCGAACTGGAGCGCACAGGCCGCGGTCGGCAAGACGCTGGTGAGCAGCTCGATGATCGACCGCGTGGCGGCGCGGCTTGGGCGCCCGCTGCAGGAGGTGCCGGTCGGCTTCAAGTGGTTCGTCAACGGCCTCATGGACGGCAGCCTCGGCTTCGTCGGCGAGGAGAGCGCGGGTGCGTCGTTCCTGCGGCGCGACGGCACCGTGTGGACTACCGACAAGGACGGGCTGGCGCCGGCGCTGCTGTCGGCCGAGATCACTGCGGTGATGGGCCGCGACCCGGGCGAGATCTACAAAGAGCTGACCCAGGCTTTCGGCGACCCGGCCTACGACCGCGTCGAGGCGCCGGCCACGCCGGAGCAGAAGGCCAGGCTGTCGAAGCTCACGCCGCAGCAGGTGACCAGCACCGAGCTGGCCGGCGAGAAGATCGAGCAGGTGTTGACGAACGCACCGGCCAACGGCGCAGCGATCGGCGGCATCAAGGTGATGGCCGCCAACGGCTGGTTCGCAGCCCGGCCTTCCGGCACCGAGAGCATCTACAAGATCTATGTGGAAAGCTTCAAGGGCGAAGACCACCTGCAGCGCATCGTGACCGAGGCGCAGGCGATCGTCGACAAGGCGCTGGCCACCTGATCCGCGCCCGATGCAAGGGTTCTCCCCTTATCCAGAATATGCATCCAACCGCCCCGAAACCCGCATGGATACTGGTGAATAAGCTTATCCGCATAAGGCGCGAACCAAAAAATAGTTTGCTTCCATAAGGCGCGCTTTTACAGTTCGGCTCCCTGGCTGGCTACGGACGCGCCGCCCCCAGAACCTTTATCACGATGTACCAATACACAGATTTCGACCGCCAGTTCGTGCACCAGCGCGCGGCGCAATTCCGGGACCAACTCGAACGCTGGCAATCCGGCAAGCTGCACGAAGACGAGTTCCGCCCGCTGCGGCTGCAGAACGGCTGGTATGTGCAGCGCTACGCGCCGATGCTGCGCGTCGCGGTGCCGTATGGCGAGCTCTCGAGCAAGCAGATCCGCGTGCTGGCGAAGATCGCCCGCGAGTACGACGAGCCCGAAGTCGAGGTCTACAGAAACGCCCTCAAGACGCAGGGCAAGCTCGGCACGCAGAAGCTGCCGACGCACTACGCGCACTTCTCGACGCGCCAGAACGTTCAGTACAACTGGATTCCGCTGGCCAAGTCGGCCGACGTGATGGATCTGCTGGCCTCGGTCGACATGCACGGCATCCAGACCAGCGGCAACTGCATCCGCAACATCACGAGCGACGAGCGCGCCGGCATCGCGGTCGACGAGATCGCCGACCCGCGCCCCTTTGCCGAAATCATGCGGCAGTGGAGCACGTTGCACCCCGAGTTCGCGTTCCTGCCGCGCAAGTTCAAGATCGCGATCACCGGCGCCACCGAAGACCGCGCCGCCACCGGCTGGCACGACGTGGGCCTGCACGTGGTGAAGAACGAGGCTGGCGATGTGGGCTTCCGTGTCCAGGTCGGCGGCGGCATGGGCCGCACGCCGATCATCGGCACCGTGCTGCGCGAATTTTTGCCCTGGCAGCAGATCATGAATTACCTCGAAGCGGTGATCCGGGTCTACAACCGCTACGGCCGGCGCGACAACATTTACAAGGCGCGCATCAAGATCCTGGTGAAGGCCGAAGGCCAGCGCTACATCGACGATGTCGAGGCCGAGTACAAGCAGATCGTCGAGCACGACGGCGCGCCGCACACCATCACGCAGGCCGAGTTCGACCGCGTGGCCGCCTCCTTCGTGCCGCCGCAGCTAGCCACCCGCGTGCTGCAAAGCGCCGAGCAGACCGATGCCGACCTGCGCAAGTTCGCAGCCGACGACGAGCGCTTCGCACGCTGGCTGGCGCGCAACGTGGCGCCGCACAAGAACCCGGCCTTGCGCGCCGTGACGCTGTCGTTCAAGCGCCTGCACCAGGCACCGGGCGACGCGGATGCCCACCAGCTCGACACCATCGCGCAGCTGGCCGACCGCTTCTCGGCCGGCGAAGCCCGCGTGACGCACGACCAGAACGTGGTGCTGCCCTGGGTGCATGCCGAAGACCTGCATGCGCTCTGGTACGCGGCGCGCGAGGCCGGCTTCGCCAGTGCCAACGTGCACCTGCTGACCGACATGATCGCCTGCCCTGGCGGCGATTTCTGTTCGCTGGCCAATGCGCGTTCGATCCCGATCGCCGAGGCCATCACCGAGCGCTACCAGGATCTGGACGAGCTCGACGACCTCGGCGAGATCGACCTGCACATCAGCGGCTGCATCAACTCCTGCGGCCACCACCACAGCGGCCATATCGGCATCCTCGGCGTCGACAAGGACGGCAAGGAGTGGTACCAGGTCTCGCTCGGCGGCTCCGACGGCTCCGCGCTCAGCGGCACGCCGCAGGCCGGCAAGGCGGTCGGGCCCTCGTTCTCGGCGGCCGAAGTGCCCGATGTGATCGAGGCCGTGCTCGGCACATACCGCGACACCCGCAATGCCGGCGAGACCTTCATCGACACGCTGCGCCGCGTTGGCCACGATCCGTTCAAGGCCTCGGCAAACGGTGCGCGCATCAAGGCGGAGGCCACGGCATGAGCCGCCGGGCCGCTCCCAAGGCGAATACCGCAGCGCGTAGCGCGGAGGTTTCCGAATGAACAAGACACTCAAGCTGGTGGCGGCCGAAGACCACATCGACGACGGCGACCCGAAGGTGCTGCAGCTCGCCAATGACGCCGACCCGCAGGCGATCGAGGTCTGCCTGGCCGACATCGAGCGCATCGACCTTAACTTTCCGAAGTTCACCGATGGCCGCGCCTACAGCCAGGCCTTCCTGCTGCGACGCCGCCTCGGCTTCAAGGGCGACATCCGCGCCACCGGCGACGTGTTGATCGACCAGCTGGTGCAGATGGAGCGCACCGGCTTTTCGAGTGCCGTACTGAAGGAAGGCGTGGACGCCTCCGATGCGCAGCGCCAGTTCGACCGCTTTCCGCGCTTCTACCAGGGCGACGCGGTTGAAACTGCGCCGCACTTCGCGGCCGGCAGCGCCTGACTGCAGACCAGCACAAAGCGCGACCCAAAAGATCGTTTGTTTACCGAATTCTTCGTCACATGAGCATCGCCCTCGAACACGTCAACGCCGAACTTGGCCGCAATCCGCAGGGCCTCGTGGACTGGGCCATCGGCCTGGGCCAGCCCGCGATCGTCACCACCAACTTCCGCCCTTTCGAAGCCGTGATCCTGCACATGGTCACGCGCGCGAAGCCTGACGTGCCCGTGGTCTGGATGGACAACGGCTACAACACCGAGGCCACCTACCGCTTTGCCGACGAGGTGACGAAGCAGCTGGGTCTGAATCTGCATATCTATCTGCCGCGCCGCTCACGTGCGCATCGCGAAGCAGTGGAGGGCTCCACCCCCGGGCTCGACGATCCGCGCCATGCCGCTTTCACCGAGGAGGTGAAGCTGGAGCCCTTCGCACGCGCGCTGCGCGAGACGGCGCCGAAGGTCTGGTTCACGGCGCTGCGGGCCACCGACACGGCCGTGCGTGCGCAGATGGAGCCGGTCAGCCTCAACCCGGACGGCCTGGTCAAGGTTGCGCCGCTGCTGCACTGGTCTTCCAAGGATTTGCACGACTATTGCGAGGCGCATGGCCTGCCCAACAACTTCGACTACGTGGATCCGACCAAAGGCGAAGACAACCGCGAGTGCGGATTGCATCTCGCACATTGACAGCAAACGCCGCCCGACCTCCACCCATCCGATGAACGCCCGTACCGACACCGAACTGCTGCAACAGATGCACTCCCCCGCGCGCCTTTCCAACACCCATCTCGATGCGCTCGAGGAAGAAACCATCTTCATCCTGCGCGAAGTGGCCGCCGCATTCGAGCGCCCGACGCTGCTGTTCTCCGGCGGCAAGGATTCGCTGGTGCTCCTGAAATGCGCGGAAAAGGCCTTCGGCAGCGGCCGCATCCCCTACCCGCTGCTGATGATCGACACCGGCCACAACTTCCCTGAAGTGACGGCCTATCGCGACCAGCGCGCGCAGGAACTCGGCGCCGAGCTGATCGTGCGCAGCGTCGAAGACTCGATGGCCCGCGGCACCGTGCGACTGGCCCATCCGGGCGAGTCGCGCAACGCGCACCAGTCCGTGACGCTGCTCGAGGCGATCGAGGAATTCCGCTTCGACGCACTGATCGGCGGCGCGCGCCGCGACGAAGAAAAGGCCCGCGCCAAGGAGCGCATCTTTTCGCACCGCGATTCGTTCGGCCAGTGGCAACCAAAGGACCAGCGCCCTGAACTCTGGACGCTCTTCAACACGCGCCTGGCACCCGGCGAACACTTCCGCGTGTTCCCGATCTCGAACTGGACGGAGCTCGATGTGTGGCAGTACATCGAGCGCGAGCACGTCGGCCTGCCGTCGATCTACTACACACACAAGCGCGAAGTGGTCGAACGCCGCGGCCTGCTGGTGCCGGTGACCGAACTGACGCCGCCGCGCGACGGCGAAACGGTGCAGGTGCGCGACGTGCGTTTTCGCACCGTGGGCGACATCACGACCACCTGCCCGGTCGAAAGCCTGGCCGCCGATGCCGGCGACGTGGTGGTCGAAACGCTGACGGTCGACGTGAGCGAGCGCGGCGCCACGCGCATGGACGACATGACTTCCGAGGCTTCGATGGAGAAGCGCAAGAAAGACGGGTACTTTTGACACGCCCCCAGGCTTCGCGCACTTCGTGTCGCTACGCCCACCCCCTTGCAGGGGGCAACACCAGCGGCCCGGCAAAGCCGGTTCCGCGGTGTTTCACGAATTGGAGAACTCATTGAACGCTGCTGTCATTTCCACTGCTTCGCCCACCGCCGCCGCCGGCTCGTCCGACACCGGCACCGCCCTGCGTTTCATCACCTGCGGCAGTGTCGACGATGGCAAGAGCACGCTGATCGGCCGTCTGCTGGTCGACAGCAAGACCGTGTTGCAAGACCAGCTGGCCGGCGTGCAGCGCGGCGGCGAAACCGACCTTGCACTGCTCACCGACGGCCTCTCGGCCGAGCGCGAGCAGGGCATCACGATCGACGTGGCGTACCGCTACTTCTCGACTGCCAAGCGCAAGTTCATCATCGGCGATGCCCCGGGCCATGAGCAGTACACCCGCAACATGGTGACCGCCGCTTCGGCCGCCGACGCGGCGGTGGTGCTGGTCGACGCGACCAAGTTGCCCTGGGCCGGCGAAGTGGCCGACGGCGAAGTCGTCAAGCAGGACTTGCTGCCGCAAACCCGCCGCCACACCTTGCTGTGCAACCTGCTGCGCGTGCAGTCGATCGTGTTTGCGGTCAACAAGCTCGACGCCATGGACGATGCCGAAGTGGCCTTCGAGCGCATCTCGACGGCGCTCGAAGCCTTTGCCGAAGCGGCCGGCGTGCAGGTGGCGGCCATCGTGCCGATCTCGGCGCTCAAGGGCTGGAACGCAGCCTCGCGCTGCACCGCGCAGGCCGACTGGGCCGGCTACGCGGGCCCGAGCCTGCTCGAACTGCTCGAAGCCCTGCCCGTCACGGCGCAGGACGAAGCCGTGCCTTTCGCCTTTCCGGTGCAGTGGGTCGAGAAGTTCTCGGCCTCGGCCGACACTTCGCAGGGCCGCCGCGTGTTCTGGGGCCGCGTTGCCAGCGGCCATGTGGCGCCCGGCCAGCGCGTGACGGTGCTGCCGAGCAAGCAGACGGCCACGGTGGCGCAGGTGCTGAACCATGTGCGCCAGCCGCAGACCGTGCACGCGGGCCACAGCGCGGGCATCGTGCTCGACCGCGAACTCGACGTGTCGCGCGGCGATTGGCTGCTGGAACCCGAGGCCTTCGAGCCGGTGCGCGAGATTACCGCCACCATTGCCTGGCTCGACGACGAGCCGCTCGTCGCCGGCCGTGTCTACTGGGCGCTGCAGGGCCATCGCTGGGTCAAGGCCAAGGTGGCACGCATCATCGATCGCGTGAACATCACGACGCTCGAATCCGAGCCGACCTCGCAGCTCGAGGCCAATTCCATCGGCGACGTGGTGCTGGCACTGCAGCAGCCGCTGGCCGTCCTGCCGTTCGCACAATCGCGCGCACTCGGCTCGCTGGTGCTGGTCGATACGGCCTCGCACAAGACCGCGGCAGCCGTGCTGGTGCAGGCCGCCGTCGCAAACGCCTAAAATTACGGGTTTCCCCGATCACCTTCCGCCTGCTGCCAAGACCATGACCCACGTCGTCTCCGAATCCTGCATCCGCTGCAAATACACCGATTGCGTCGACGTGTGCCCCGTGGACTGCTTCCGCGAAGGCCCCAACATGCTGGTGATCGACCCGGACGAGTGCATCGACTGCGCGGTCTGCATCCCCGAGTGCCCGGTCAACGCGATCTATGCCGAGGAAGACCTGCCGGCCAATCAGATGGCCTTCATCAAGCTCAATGCCGAGCTGGCACTGGCCGACGGCTGGAAGAGCATCACCAAGCGCAAGCCGGCGCCGCCGGATGCCGACGACTGGAAAGACAAGACCGACAAGATCGGGGAGTTGGTGCGCTGAGCACAGCCCCTGCACCGATTGAAACCGACGCGCTGATCGTCGGTGCCGGCCCGGTCGGGCTGTTCCAGGCCTTTCAGCTCGGCCTGCTCGAAATCTCCTGCCATATCGTCGATGCTTTGCCCGCGGCAGGCGGCCAGTGCGTGAAGCTCTATGGCGACAAGCCCATCTACGACATTCCCGGCACGCCGCGCACCAGCGGCCGCGGCCTGGCCGAGTCGCTGCTGGAGCAGATCGCGCCCTTCAAGCCGCAGTTCCATTTTGGCGAACAGGTCGCCACGCTGGCGCGCCAGCCGGACGAACGGCTTCGGCTCACGACCTCCGGCGGCAAGACCTTCCTGGCCAAGACCGTCTTCATCGCCGCAGGGGTCGGCGCGTTCGTGCCCAAGCACATCGCGCTCGACGACATCGCGCGCTTCGAGGGCACGCGCGTGTTCCATCACCCCGAATCGCTCGACCGCTTCGCGGGCCAGACGGTGGTGGTGAACGGCGGCGACGACATCGCGCTGGAAACCGCGCTGGCGCTCGCCGCCATCGCCAAGCAAGTCACCCTGCTGCACCGGCGCGACGGCTTCCAGGCCGACGAGGCGCTGGTGGCGCGCATGCGCACCGCGGTGGCCGATGGCCGCATGCGCTTCGTCGTCGGCCAGCCGGCTGCCTTCGATGGCACCCGCCTGCTGGTGTCCACGCCCGACGCGCAGACCATCGAACTACCGGTCGATGCGCTGGTCGCCTGCCTCGGTATCTCGCCGCGGCTCGGGCCGATCGCCGACTGGGGCCTCGAACTCGAGCGCAAGCAGGTGCCGGTCGACACCGAGAAATTCGAAACCCGCGAACGCGGCGTGTTCGCGGTGGGCGACATCAACACCTATCCGGGCAAGCGCAAGCTCATCGTCTGCGGCTTTCACGAGGCCACACTGGCCGCATGGGCGGCCACCGCCATCGTGTTCCCGGGCAAGGCGATTCCCTTGCAGTACACGACCACCAGCACGCGGCTGCACATGCTGCTCGGCGTGGGCTGAAACCACCCGCCGCGCCTCATTGCGCGGCGACGCCGGGCGCCTCCCGCAGCAACCGGAAACCGAGCAACGTATAGCGCGTCTCCGGGTTGTTCCAGTTCCGGAACGATGAACGGGCGTAGAGCGCCCATGTATGCCACGATCCGCCACGCCGTACACGCTCCGTCCCGTCGGGCGGCCCCCGCGGATCGTCGGTTGGAGACCGCGCGTAGTAGTCCTCGCCATACCAGTCGGCGCACCATTCCCAGACATTGCCGTGCATGTCCTGCAAGCCGAATGCATTGGGAGCGAAACTCCCTGCAGGCGCGGCAAAAGCAAAGGCATCTCGGCCATCCAGGGCGAATGCACTCCACTTTGGCCAATGCGCCGCCGAGGCTTGGTCGAACACGTTGGCGCCGCGCAGCAGTCGTTGAGGATCATCGCCAGTATGGAAGCGCGAGCGCGTGCCGGCTCGGGCCGCGTACTCCCATTCCGCTTCAGTCGGGAGTCGATAGGTGGCACCTTCCCGGGCACTCAACCATCGCGCCATGGCAACGGCGTCGTTCCAAGTCACGTTGACCACCGGATGATCGTCGCCTTGCGGAAAGCCAGGATTGCGCCACGAATACCTGCGATCGCGGCCTTCGAAGGCGTCGCCGCGCGGTGATGTAGCCGGGTCGTACGAAGCATTGAAGCCATAGCCCCCGCTGCCGTCGGCTTCCGATTCGGGCGCGTAGCCGGAATCTTCGACAAAGCGCCGGAACTGACCGACGGTGACTTCGGTGCGACCGAGCCAAAACGCGCGCGTGATGCGCACGCGGTGAACCGGACTTTCATCCCCCAGCTTGCCAAACCGAGATGGGTCGTACTGTGGAAAAGCGGCCGCCAGCGCCTGCGGCACTTCTTCGCTCCCCATAAGGAATTCACCCGCTGGTACGCGCACCAGCGCAATGCCGGCCGAGTCAGTCATCTGATCGGGCAAAGCGACCCGCACGCCAAGGCCGGCGCAGCCTGCAAGCGTCCAGCAGATCGCAACTCCGAAGGATGAACGCACTGCGCTGGGCCTGCGCGACACAGATCCGTCGACGCCGCGCGACGCCCCGAGTGTCATTCCTCAGCCCAGCACATCGTTCACCTGCTCGTTGAACTCGGTCTGGCTGAGGGCCGCGCCGATCTCCCTTGGCAGCGCATCGCGCACCGAGAACACGCCGAGGATCTTCGCCCCTGCCACCAGCGGCAGATGGCGGAAACCCCGCTCCAGCATGAGCACCACCGCGTCGGACACCAGAGTCTCGGGCGGCACGCAGATCGGGTTGGGCGTCATGACCTCGCGCACCGCCGTGCGATCGGGATCGAGCCCCCGGGCCAGCACCCGGGTCATCAGGTCGCGCTCGGTCAGGATGCCCAGCAGGGTGTCCGGCAACTCCATGACGAGCACGCTGCCGCAATTGGCGCGCGTCATCACGCAGGCGGCATCCCGCACGCTGGCCTGGGGGCCCAGGCTGATCACGTGCTTGCGGGAGATGGACTGAAAAACGGTGCGCTCGGCCATGGTGCGCCTCCGGAAGTGGTGGCCAATGGTGCCGCGGGCCTGCGCTCAGCGCAAGGAGTCGTTGAGCCGTTCCAGCGCCTGGGCGCCAGGGCAAAGCTCGGCCGGCCCCAACGCATTGAGCGGCCGGTCGGTGGTGTTGAGTGCCGTGTGCAGGTCGGTGGCCAGCGGATCGACGTAGAGCAGCCCGGTCACCACCTCCCCCATCTCGTGGTGCCGCTGCATGTAGGCCATGGCGGCGAAGCGGTCGCCGGGGTTGTAGTCGGGGTGCAGGCTGCGCAGCCGCAGCAATGTGCCGTCGTGCTGGCGCACGTCCATCACCTCGCCCGGCCCCATGTCGACGGTGATTTCCTCGCGCCCACCGATGAAGTCGATGCGGCTCACCGCCTCGTTGTGCTCGCGGACGTAGTCGTAGCTCTTGGTGCTGCCGGGGTGGTTGTTGAAGGCGACGCAGGGACTGATGACGTCGATGAAGGCGGCCCCGCCGTGGCAGATGGCACCCTTGATCAGCGGCACCAGCTGCGCCTTGTTGCCCGAAAACCCCCGCCCCACGTAGCTGGCGCCCAACTGCAGCGCCATGGCGACCAGATCGACCGGGCTGTCGGTGTTGACAACACCCTTCTTGCTCTTGGAGCCCTGGTCGGCCGTGGCCGAAAACTGGCCCTTGGTCAGGCCGTAGACCCCGTTGTTTTCCACGATGTAGGCCATCCGAACGCCGCGCCGCATGGCGTGGGCGAACTGCCCCAGGCCGATGGAAGCCGAATCCCCGTCGCCCGAAATGCCGAGGTACAGCAGGTCGCGGTTGGCCAGGTTGGCGCCGGTCAGCACACTGGGCATGCGGCCGTGCACCGTGTTGAAGCCGTGCGATGCGCCCAGAAAATAATCCGGCGTCTTGGAACTGCAGCCGATGCCCGAGAGCTTGGCCACGCGATGCGGTTCGATGTCCAGCTCCCAGCAGGCCTCGATGATGGCGGCGGAGATCGAATCGTGGCCGCACCCGGCGCACAGGGTGGAGATCTTGCCCTCGTAGTCGCGCCGCGTGTAGCCGACCTTGTTGATGGCCAGGGTCGGATGGTGCAGCCGGGGCTTGGCAAGGTAGGTCATGCAGCCTCCTTCGTAGCGGCGCCGACCGCCTGCGTCTGCAGGTGCGCGCTGATGGCCTGGACGATGAAGCGCGCCGTGATGGGCGTGCCATCGAAATGCAGTACCCGGATCAGCCGGGCCGGATCGGCGTCCAGCTCGTTGACCAGCAGGCTGCGCATCTGGGCGTCGCGGTTCTGTTCGACCACGAACACCTGCGCGTGCTGCGCCAGGAACTGCACCACGCTGTCCGGGAAGGGAAAGGCGCGCAGCCGCAGCGCGTCCAGGTGGATGCCGCGTTCTTCCAGCGCTTGCAGCGCCTCGTGCATGGACGGGCTGGTCGAACCGAAATAGATCACGCCAAGGTCGGTTTTTTTGGCGGCCGGGCGCAGCACGGGCTGCGGCACCAGGGTGGCCGCGGTCGCGAACTTCTTCAGCAGCCGCTCCATGTTGTAGATGTAGTCCGGCCCGCGCTCCGAATACCGGGCGTAGGCGTCACGCGTCGTGCCGCGCGTGAAATAGCTGCCCTTGGTCGGATGCGTGCCCGGCAGCGTGCGCCAGGGAATACCGTCGCCGTCCACGTCCTTGTAGCGGCCGAAGTCGCGGCCCGCCTCGAGCTCTTCGGCGCTCATGACCTTGCCGCGGTCGTAGGCCACGCTGTCGTCCCAGACAAAGGGCTCGCACAGGCGCTGATTCATGCCGATGTCCAGATCCGTCATCAGGAACACCGGCGTCTGCAGCCGGTCGGCCAGATCCAGCGCCGCCGCCGCGTGCTCGAAGCACTCGTGCGGATCCTCGGGAAACAGCAGCACATGCTTGGTGTCGCCGTGCGAGGCGTAAGCGCAGCACAGGATGTCGGCTTGCTGGGTGCGCGTCGGCATGCCGGTGGAAGGGCCACCGCGCTGCACATTGATCAGGGTGACCGGGATCTCGGCAAAGTAGGCCAGGCCGATGAACTCGGACATCAGCGAAATGCCCGGCCCCGAGGTGGCCGTGAAGGCCCGTGCGCCGTTCCAGCCGGCGCCGACCACCACGCCGATCGAGGCGAGCTCGTCTTCGGCCTGCACGATGGCGAAGCGGTTCTGGCCGGTGGCCGGATCCACGCGGAGTTTGCTGCAGTACTTCTGGAAGGCCTCGGCCACCGAGGACGACGGCGTGATCGGATACCAGGCCGCGACCGTGGCGCCGCCATACACGCAGCCCAGCGCTGCAGCGCTGTTGCCATCCACGAAGATCCGGTTGCCCACCCGATCGGCGCGCCGCACCTGGAGCCCCAGGGGTTCCCGCAGGTTTTCCCGCGCGAAGTCGCAGCCCAGGTGCAGTGCCTGCACGTTGGAGGCCAGCAGCTTCTCCTTGCCCTTGTACTGCTCGCCGAACAGCTTTTCAACCACTTCCGGCTCGATGCCGAGCAGGATGGCCAGGGCTCCCACGTAGACGATGTTCTTGAACAGCTGGCGCTGGCGCGGGTCGTGGTAGACGGCGTTGCAGATTTCGGTCAGCGGCATGCCGATCACCCGGATGTCGCTGCGGAATTTCGACGGCGGCAGCGGCCGCGTGCTGTCGTAGAAGAGATAACCGCCCGGCGCCAGCTCGGCCAGGTCGGCGTCCCAGGTCTGCGGGTTCATCGCCACCATCATGTCGGTGCCGCCGCGCCGCCCCAGATGGCCCTCTTCGGTCACGCGCACCTCGTACCAGGTCGGCAGGCCCTGGATGTTGCTCGGGAAGATGTTGCGCGGACTCACGGGCACGCCCATGCGCAGGATGGCCTTGGCGAACAGTTCGTTGGCCGAGGCCGAACCCGAGCCGTTGACGTTGGCGAACTTGATGACGAAATCGTTGACCGCCTCGATCTGCGGGATGCTCCCCATGCTTGCCACTTCGCGTGCTTCGCTGCCCGCCGAGGGGGTCATCGCGCCTTCGGGCGGCCGAACCGCGCTCATGCCGGCACCCCCTGCCCCGCCGGTGTCATCTTCAGCAGGAATTTCTGCATGTCCCAGGCACCCGTGGGGCAGCGCTCGGCGCACAGGCCACAGTGCAGGCAGACGTCTTCGTCCTTGACCATCACCCGGCCCGTCTTGAGCCCGCCGGACACATACAGATCCTGCGCCAGGTTGAGCGCAGGCGCCTTGAGCCGGGTGCGCAATTCAGCTTCCTCGCCGTTGGCGGTGAAGCTGATGCAGTCCATCGGGCAGATGTCCACGCAGGCATCGCATTCGATGCAGGCGGTCTCGACGAATACGGTCTGCACGTCGCAGTTCAGGCAGCGCTCGGCCTCCTTGAAGGCGGTAGCGGCGTCGAAGCCCAGTTCCACCTCGACGCGGATGCTGGCCAGCGCCGTCTCGGCCTTGGCCCAGGGCACCTTGTAGCGCAGGTCGTTCGAGGTGTCGTTGTCGTAGCTCCACTCGTGGATGCCCATCTTCTGCGACACCAGGTTGCTCATGGGTGCCGGGCGAATGTAGACCGGTTCGGCACGCAGCAGCTTGTCGATGGAGACCGCAGCCTCGTGGCCATGGGCCACGGCCGTGATGATGTTCTTGGGGCCGAAGGCCGCATCGCCGCCAAAGAGGATTCGGGGCACCGTGGACTGGAAGGTGTTCTTGTCCAGCGTCGGCAGGCCCCCCTTGTCGAAGGCGATGCCGCAATCGCGCTCGATCCACGGGAAGGCATTTTCCTGTCCCACCGCGACCAGGACTTCGTCGCATTCGAAGTACGCGTCCGGCTCGCCGGCGGGCACCAGCGTGCGGCGGCCCTGATCGTCGTACTCGGCCCGGACGATCTCGAAACGCATGCCCAGCAGCTTGCCCTCCTCGTGGACGAAGGCCTTGGGCACATGGAAGTTGATGATCGGAATACCCTCGTGCTGGGCGTCTTCCTTTTCCCAGGGCGAGGCCTTCATTTCCTCGAAGCCGCTGCGCACGATCACCTTCACGTCGGTGCCGCCCAGGCGGCGGGCCGACCGGCAGCAGTCCATTGCCGTGTTGCCGCCGCCCAGCACGATCACGCGCCGGCCGATGCTGCTGACGTGGCCGAACGAAACGGAATTGAGCCAGTCGATGCCGATGTGGATGTGGGCCGCCGCTTCCTTTCGGCCGGGAGCGTCCAGGTCACGTCCGCGCGGCGCGCCGCAGCCGACGAAGATCGCGTCCCAGCCCTCGGCCATCAACGCCTTCATCGAGCCGATGCGCTCGCCGCTGCGGAACTCGACGCCCAGATCCAGGATGTAGCCCGTCTCCTCGTCGATCACCGATTCCGGCAGGCGAAAGCGCGGTATCTGCGTGCGGATGAAACCGCCGGCCTTGGCTTCGCCATCGAACACCGTCACTTCGTAGCCCAGCGGCGCCAGGTCGCGCGCGACAGTGAGCGAAGCCGGCCCCGCGCCGACGCAGGCCACACGCTTGCCGTTCTTCGGCGCGAGCTTCGGCATGCGTGCCCGCACGTCGTCCTTCATGTCGGCCGCAACGCGCTTGAGCCGGCAGATCGCCACCGGTTCCGGAAGCTGGGCGTTGCTTTCCTCCACCCGCCCGCGCCGGCAGGCCGGCTCGCACGGCCGGTCGCAGGTGCGTCCGAGGATGCCTGGAAAGACGTTGGAGACCCAGTTGATCATGTAGGCGTCGCTATAGCGGCGCTGCGCGATCATGCGGATGTATTCGGGGACGGGAGTGTGCGCCGGGCAGGCGTACTGGCAATCGACGACCTTGTGGAAATAGGCCGGGTTGGCAATGTCGGTTCGCTGCAATGCGTGTCTCCTGACAGTCGCCCTGAACCCCGAAGGGGCCGGCGAGCGGCTCTGCCACGAGTATGCGCCGCACTGGCGGGTGCAAAACCTTGGTGGAATCCCGCAGCGGCTCAGGCGCCCTCGCATGTCACCGCATGGATTCAGCGGGCAACACCGAGGTCATGAACCGGTAGCTGTGATTGACCAGGTAGCGCGGGTCCGACTTGCACAGCGCCATGAACTGGCGGTGCCCGTTTCGCGTGCGTCCAACCAGGCAGCCCGCGCTGGCGGTGCGCACGTCCTCGCGGCTGAAGTCGAAGCCCCAGTGTTGGTTGACGCCGAACATGCCCACAAAGGTCTTGTCACCAATCGGATCGAAATCCTCATTGCCGTCGCGCGTGATCTTGATGGGCAGCGTCTGCACAAGTGCCTCGTGCGCGCTCGGGCTACCGGCCTTGTGGATGCCGATCGACCATGACTTGTACTGGCCCGCGACGATGTGTGCTGCGCCTTCGGCGTGGAGCTTTTTGGTTCGCACGTAGAACGTTCCCGGCTCTGTAGTGGCCTCCCAGGCTGCCTCGACACTCGGGATGCCGTCCGCGCGAACGCGGATGGCCAGCCGGACATCCTCGAACTTGTTGTGCATGTTGGCGTTGGGCGTGCCATCAGCATCGGTTCCATCGACGTACACGATGTTGATGCAGCCCGGATGGCGGCAGACCCAGTCGCCACGCGCCGTCGCCGCGCGTACCACCCGGCCCGCAAAGTCATCGCCGGGCTTCAATGGGTACGGCGAAGGCCCTGGCGGTTCCAGGATTGCCCGGGCCTCTCTTCCCCCGAACGAAGTTGCCGCGCTGACGCCCGTCGTGCGCTCAAGGAAAGCCCCGAGCGCCCATGCTGAAACCGGCCCAAAACTCCCATCCGCAGGGGGATCAAGAAGACCGAACTCACTGAGCCGGTTCTGGAGCTCCAACGTCAGCGCCACGTCTGCACCAATGGCTGAAATCGGCATCGCTTGGGTACTTGAGGCAACTTCTTCCAGTGTCATGGGAAGCTCCTTTCATGGGGACTTCCACAGTAGGCGCGTGCGACGCGAGCGTCCATCCTCCGAACGGCTGTATGTCAATCGCCGGCTCGCAGCTCCCCCAAAAGGAGGAGGCAGCGCAATCGCCAAGGCAAGGGGCGCGAGCTAACATTCACGCCCGAAGCAGGGGGGCAGCGATCGGGTCGACGGAACCGGGAGTTCGCCATGGCAACTTTGCTTTTCGTGCACGGGACGGGCGTCCGGGGCAATACCTACGATCTTTGCTTCCAGGCGATGGCGGAACAGGTCAAAAAGCACCTGCCCGGCGTCACGCTCGCGCCATGCCTCTGGGGTGACAGCCTCGGCGCCACCCTTGCAAATGACGGGTTGTCCGTCCCCAGCTACGACGCGAACCTGCCCGACCCCGGCGGGGGCGAACGAGAGGTGCGCGAGCGCGAAGACGTACGCTGGGGGTTGCTCTATCGGGATCCCCTCTATGAGCTGCGCTCGATGGCTGCGCTGCGATCGGCCGAAGAAGCCGACCATACCGGGGAAGCCGCCGCTGCTGCGCCGTCGCCGAGAGGGGTTCTCAAGCAACTGCGCAACCTTCAATTGTCGGATCGCGTCCAGCAAGAGCTTGCCCGCACAAAACATGACCCGGCCGTCCAAATCGACCGCGCGGTGCGGGTGCTCGACGCCCCGGTTTTCGAGGATGCGCTGGCGGCACCCACCATGTCCGCCCCGGCGGTCTGGCGCCCTGCCGTCGGCCGCGCTTTCGTGGCGGCATGGATGCACGCGGCAACCAATTCGGAACTTCCCGTCATCTCGGGCGAACTGCGCGACGAGCTCTATGCCGAAGTCGTGATCGAGCTCGGCGGCGCGCCCAAGGCGATCTCGGACGCCCTGGGCGACATGTTTCTCGGGCTTGCGTCATGGGTTGCAACGCCGATCGCACGCCGCAAGCGTACGGTTCTCACCGATGCGACGTTTCCGGCAGCGGCTGACGTCCTGCTCTACCAAGTCCGCGGAAAGCGGCTGCGCGACTTCATTGCGGCCCGGCTGACGCACCTGGTGCCGCCGATCTACATCCTGGCTCACAGCCTGGGCGGGATTGCCTCGTTCGAACTGCTGGCCGAAGGCAGCGAGACGCGCGTCGCCGGGCTGATCACGGCCGGATCCCAGGCGCCGTTTCTCTACGAGATGGATGCGTTGGCAACGCTGCGCCAAGGCGCAAAGCTTCCCGACAGCTTTCCACCATGGCTCAACTTCTACAACCTCAACGACATGCTCAGCTATGTCGGCTCGGGCATCTTTCCCCAGCGCATCCGCGACGTCGAGCTCACCAGCCGTCAGCCGTTTCCACAGTCGCACAGTTCCTACTGGTCCGACCAGAAACTCTGGCGCGAGATCAAGGCCTTCATGGCATGACCCCGGTCAGCGACCCCAAGCGCGCATTCGCCGTCATCGTTGCGGTGGAGAAGAGCAGCATCCTGCCATCGGACCCGCTTCTGGGGCCGGTCGCGGACGCCAGTCGGGTCTTCGATTGGGCCGTCAAATGCGGCGTGGACCCGTCCCGCATCCGGTTGTTCGTCTCTGCCAAGTCCGGCAGCGAGCATCTTCTCGCCAACTGGGACGCCAACTACCCCCAGGCGATCCGCGCTGCCGCGACGGAGGTGGCCATCAGGGACTTCTTCGCGAAAGAACTGCCGAAGTCTGTTCCGAAGGACGGCGATGGGCTGCTGCTGGTCGCCTGGTCCGGCCACGGACTGATCGACCAACGCGCCGAGCGGCGCTCCCGCCTGCTGTTCTACGAGGATTCCGCAGCCCGCGTGCCGATCCACTGCGACGTCACTTCCTTGATGCAACTGCTCAAGGAGCGTGACTTCGCGGGCTTTCGGCAGCAGGTTCTGGTGGTCGACGCCTGCGCCACGTACTCCGGCAGCCAGTTCGGCGGGCAGTCATTGGGGCCGTCGACCAACTTTGGCCGCAGGAACAATCCCGACGTGAACATCCTGCAGTGGGCCATGATGGCCGCATCGCCCGGCGAGACCGCGTACACGGAGGCCGCGAAACCCGGCGCGACCGAGGCAGCCGGGTCCAAGTGCATGAACCGCCTGCTCGACCAGCTGACCGGCCCGGCAGCCCGGAAGCCGTGGCCGAACTTCCAGGCAGCGTTCAGTGCGACGCGGCAATCCTTCTTCGGCGACGAACAGATGCCGGTGAGCTTTGCGATCGGCTCACCGGACGATTTGACCGACGACGATGGCATCGTGCTGACCAGAACACGGACAACGCAGCTTGCCCGGGAAGTCAACAAGCTTCAAGTCGACGTCACGACGCTTCGGGCGTGTTTTTCGGCGGCATTGCAGGTCAGCACCCTTGCCGAGACACACGAGTGGGCGCTCCGGAACGGGCTGGCTGAAATGATTGAACTGTTGGGCGAGACGGCGCACCTGCCCGGACAACCCGACGCGCTCGAGCGTTTCGCGCTGGAAGTCGCCGCACGAACGAAGTCCGAACCGATCCGCGCCGGAGTGGTCACATGGCTCGGCAGAAGCCTCGGCCCGAACATCATCCAGAGCGAACTCGACCGGCGCCGCAACGAACTCGCAGCGCCACGCTCCAGCATCTGCTTCCTGCTGGTCGACGAGTGCGCCCCAGCCGCGGGCGAAGGCGCCTCGACGCTGCAGGGATGGTTGTTCATCGGCAAGAGCCCCGTGCCGATCTTTCTGGTCGACGACGACGAAGAGCCCGATGCGCAGACCGAAGCGACCCGAGCCGAGGCGCTGGGCTCGCTGATCGGGCTCGCGATCTCGCATGCCAACAGCGCCGGGATCGCGCGGCCGTTCTTCATTCTCGAGTTCGCCCTGCCGCTGGCACGGATCGACGAGGATGTCGAAACGCAGCTTTTCGACGATGGCATGAGCCATGTTCCGGTCGGGCAGCGCTACGCGGTCGTCAGGCGGATTGCGGATCGGATGCGCGCCTTGCAGCGCGCGCAAAGCCGGCAGGGCCGGAAGTTTCTGCCCGCCCTCGATGCATGGAAACGCGCCGCCGAATTTCTGAAGCAGCGCTTCAGCGTTCACGGCCTTCGGCTGGTATGGATGGAGCCTGAGCATCTTCACCGCGGTGATCTCGCGTTGAACTTCGAGAACAACCCCACGGGATCCTGCGTCGGACTGGCCATGGCGGTCGTCGACGGAACCCTGACCGAGAGTGCACGCCAGAGCCTCGTGGGTGGCGCGGTCCCGTTCGCGTGCTGGCCCCGCGCCCCCTGGACCGAAATCGACAGGCAAACCTGGGAGGCAGACATGGCAAATTGCGCCGACGACGCAGCCCTGGAAAAGGTCTTCACATTGAAGCGGACGCAGGGCGAGAAGCATCCTTCTGCAGGCCTTTCCATTCTGTGGGACGACCCATCACACGATCCATATGCGCAACAACTCGGCGCGAAGGGGGCTGCACCATGAAGAACGTGGACGACTGGAAAATCTTCCTTGGCACGCGCGAGCCACACGATCGCATCGACAAGCTTCCTGAACCACCCGCATGGCGGCCGTTCCGGATGAACGAAGCAGTGCGCGAGCGCGACATACCGCCGGCGGACAGTCTGCCTCCGTCGATGCAGCAGCGCGGCAGAACGTTCCAATCGACGCCCGAAATCCTGGAAATCGTGAACGCGGCGCTCTACCTGCGCCGGCCGCTGCTGGTGACGGGCAAGCCTGGGAGCGGAAAGTCGTCCCTGATCGACGCAGTCGCCTATGAACTGAATCTGGGAGAGCCGCTTCGCTGGGCCGTCACTTCGCGCAGCGTCCTGCGCGATGCCCTCTATGTCTACGATGCGGTCGGCCGGCTGCAGGAGCAGCAGCGGCGCGACAAGGTGGCTCCCGCGACCACGGCAGCCGATGCTGCGAACCGGGATCTTCCGATCACGAACTTCCTCCGGCTCGGGCCTCTGGGCACTGCGCTGCTGCCAACCGACCGGCCACGCGCCCTTCTGGTCGACGAGCTCGACAAGGCGGATCTGGACCTTCCGAACGACCTCCTGAACATTCTGGAGGAAGGCGAGTTCGAGATTCCGGAACTGGCGCGCCTTAGCGCCGAGTCCGGCTCGGAGGTCGTCGAGGTGCGCACGCACCGGGGACACCCGGGCGATACCTGTCCGGTTGTCGGCGGCATCGTGCGCACCAAGCAGTTTCCGTTCATGGTCTTCACCAGCAACGGCGAGCGGGAGTTTCCGCAGGCGTTCCTGCGCCGGTGCCTGCGGCTCGACATGCCGGATCCATGCAGCAGCGAAGAACGTCTCACCCGCATCGTGGAAGCGCACATGTCGGAGTTCTTCGCACCCCCTACCCTTGCTGCGGTGAGGGACCGCATCCGCGAGTTCGTGGAACGCGCCCAGAAGGAATCGCTTGCGACCGACCAGCTCCTGAACGCCATCTTCCTCATCGTCGGGAAACACGGCGTGCCTGAAGAAGAGAAGAACGCCCTGATGCGTTCCATCACCCGCTCGCTGGCCTGAAGCCCGGCGCGGTTGCAACCATGCGCGAGGTCATCAAGGCTCTGCGGGCGGCGTCCCTGGCCGATGACCTCGACCACCTGATGGACGCGCTCTGGCTGGCTCAGCATCTGACGCCAGCCGACCAGGAGCCGACCCAGGACCTCAAGGCACCGCAACCGGAACTCAAGCCTCCAAATATGGCCCGATTCGCGCCGGATGGGCCGGTGCCCGGCGGGCCACCGCCTCCCCCTCCGGGAGACTTGCGGGAGGTCGTGTTGCCCGGCCAAACCCCTACCCAGCCATCGGGCGGCGTCTACGCTGCCGGCGGAGGCAGCGGCAGCGGGCGCGCAAGCGCCGTCCGGGTGGCGGGCGTCCCGGCCCTGCGTGACGCGTTGGGCCTGGCCCGCGCCCTGCGCCCGCTGGGCCGGCGACTCCCATCGCGGCGGTCGAGCCGGCTCGATGAGGACCTTACCGTCGAACGATTTGCAGAAACTGGCGCCCTCGTGCCTTGCTACGTGCCGCGGCGCGAGCCGGTTTTCGACGTCCTGTTCCTGGTCGAAGAGACGCCGACGCTGCCGTTGTGGAGCAGTGTGGTCGACGAACTGGCGGTTCTTCTGTCGCGCCGCATCGGTTTGCGTTCGTTCCGTCGTTTCGAACTGTCCGCTTCGCCCGAAGGGCTGATTGCGCGGGGGCGGTCCGTTCGCGCAGCCCTCCCGAAGCGACTGCTCGAAGGCGACAAACCGCTTGTGCTGCTGGTGAGCGACGGCACGTCCGCGGCTTGGCGCGATGGCACCATGGCCAGCACGTTCGCGGCGCTGGGTGCGGACGCATCGGTCGCGCTCATTCAGTTGCTTCCGGAGCGGCTGTGGGGCAACACGGCGCTGGGGAGCGCGGACTGGCTCGTGTCATCGCCATCGATGGGCGCAGCCAACAGGGATCTGCACAGCGTGCAGCCAGCCTGGATGGCAGACGAGCCGCCCGGCGTGCTGGTGCCGACGATCGGGCTGCGGCCACAGCCGGTCGCGCGCTGGGCACGCATGCTCTCGGGTCGAGCAGACGCCCGCAGTCCCGCGGGAATGATCTGGGTTGCGGCTGCCGACGAAGGGCAGCAATCGGATCCCGTCCTGCAATCCCGCAACGCCACGCCGGAGCAACTGGTGTCACGCCTGCGCAGCATGGCGGGGCCCCGCGTGCTGCAGGCAGCCGTATATCTCTCCGCCGCCGCGCCATTGACATTGCCGGTCGTCCGGCTGATCCAGCGCATCATGTTGCCGCAGGCCCCGAGTGAGGATCTGCCTTTGCTGCTGCTCAGCGGCCTGCTGAACCGCAGCAATGTCGCCGGGTCTGCCGCACGCGATGACGTCCATTTCGAGTTTCCGGACGGCGTCAGGGAACTGCTCCAGCGATCCCTGCTCAGGGGCGACGTGGAACGTGTCAGGGCCGCGGTGACTGCCTATATCTCGGAACGGGTGGGGATGGCCATCAGCTTCTCCGCGCTGGTGGACGACGCCGAAGGGGACACGCCGTTGCCCGACTGGGCCCGCCCGTTCGCCGAAATCAGCAGGCGCCTGGACTGGCTCTTTTCGCCCGACCCGGCCGGCGAAGGCCGCCGACGCGTCGCAGAAGAAGGGGTCGCACCGGGGGTCACGATCCGCGCAAGGCTGGCCATGGAAGAGTTCGTCATGGCCGTCTCCTACGCGCCGGACGGCGCGCGGCTGGCGGTGCGCAGCCTGTCGGGCGTTACCTTCTTTTCGGTGGCGCGAACGGCGTCGCCGTCGGAACGGCCTGCGCGCGAACGCGTGACGCTGGCGCGCAGCGCCGACATCCTGTTCATCAAAGGCTGGGGGGTCGATGAACTGCTGCAAGAGCGGGTCGTCAGCAGCACGCGCGCGCTGCTGGCAAGCCACTTCAGCGGCGAGTGGGAGGCGCGCTTCCACAGCTGCATCCGCCCGCTCCCTGGCGAACGCAGTTCCGCCGCGGAGATTCGTTCGGTAGCCCGCCTCATTCGCCGCACTTCGTCGATCGTCTGTCTGCTCGGCGACGAGAGCTTTCGCAGCTCGTCGTGGCTGCGCACCCTTCGGCGCGAGCTCGACGACGATCAGGCCGCGCCAGTTTTCATGTTCGAAGCGACCCACACCGGCTCGGAGCCAGATGGTGTGGATGATTGGTCGCTCAGGACCCTTCCCCAAGAAACGGTTCGCAGCGTTCGAGGCAACGCGCCATTCGTCGCAGCCAGGCTGGTGCTCGCAATCCGGCAGAACGCCTCGCGATGGCTTCCCGAGATGCCTTTCGACGGCGCCACTGCAGGCATGGCGTGGTTGCCGTCGACCTCTGCCAACCCCAACCCGCGATTTCTGGCATTGAACGCTGAAACCCGGCAAATCGTCGTCGAGGGAAGTCCGACGGCACACGGCGTGGTGCCGCCGGAACTGGGAGTGCGCGCTGAAACCCTGCACGTGAACGCCTCCGGCGACGCGATTGCAGTCACGGGCAACGGGCGGGTGTGCTGGACTGAATCTCCCGGCCAATCCGACGTGCCGGCATCCTTCGAAGGCCGCGGAAGTCCGGCATTCGCATGGGATCCCGCCGGAGTCCACTTCGCGCTGGCGTGGCTGGGCGGGCCGGTCAGCATTCAG
This sequence comes from Variovorax nitratireducens, assembly GCF_051216545.1. NCBI lineage: Bacteria > Pseudomonadati > Pseudomonadota > Betaproteobacteria > Burkholderiales > Comamonadaceae > Variovorax > Variovorax nitratireducens. The sequence continues at coordinate 123,498 of NZ_JBPJZO010000005.1, read as the reverse complement.
GACGCGCGCCTGCTCGAGGACGCGTACACCCCTTCGCAGCCGCTCGAATCGGGGAATCCATCGCTGGCATGGCGCCCGGACGGCAAAGTGCTGGCATTCGGCCGCGGCGCCAAGCTCATGCTCGTCGACGTCAGTGACCGCAACGAAGGGCTGCATGACCTGCCGCATGTCGTGGAATCGCTCGCATGGTCGAGAGACGGAAGCTATCTGGCCTGCGGCCTGGCAGGCGGCGACGTCTGGCTGTGGCGTTGTTCAGCCGATCCGCCGCTGTCGCTCAGCCAAGTCGCGGCATGGCGCGCGGGCCCGCCGAACTCTGACAGCTGGGTTTCCCTTGCCTTCTCTTCGATGCCGCTCGATGACGCGTTCGAGGAACTGTGCGTCGGCTACAGCGACGAAGTCCAACTGCTGCGCATTGATCCAGACGGGCTCGCGACGAAGGTGCCCGAACCGGGCCCGGACATATCCGCCGAGCCGGAGGGCATGTGGCTGGAGGCCGCCTTGTCGGTGCTGCAGTCCATGGCGTTGGCTTTTCATGTGCGGCAACTGGTGACGGCCCCGCAAGCACTCAACCGGCAGACGCTGGGTGCATTTCTGGGCATCGAGACAGGCGAACCACACGCCATGCTGAATCACCTGATGTTCATGTCCGAATGGGTTTTTGCGGGGCCCGTCAGCGAGGTGCTGATCACAGGTGAAGACCCGGTTCTCGGTGGATCGCCCGAGGCCGATGCCGAGATGTTCAGGAAGCACATGGACAGTTGGCAGGCGGAGATCGAATCGCCCAAACGGTCATCACGTGGTCTTGCACGGGAAAGCGCGTGGCTCCTCACTATCCTCGACCGGATCAAGGCAGGAGACCCGATCTTGCTGGAAGCGATCGGCGGTTCACGCCTTGAGCGCTACATCGACCTGCAAAGCGCGATCTGGCAGCAAATGGAGATCGATCCCGCATGGCGCGACGCTGAAGACCAGCCCTCCCCCGAGGCCCTGGAACTGGCGGCCCATCTGCTGCCCCGGCTGCAGCGCGTCTCGACCGACCATCGGGTCACGCGCTACTGCAGCAGGTTCTACGAGTATTTCGGTAGTCAGGGTCTTTGTGAATTTGCCCGCTGCAGCGACTACGCCAGCTATCTCGAGCGCTTCGTCGCGTTCTGGAAAGATCTGAGCACCCGCCTCTTCGAGCGAGCCGAAGGCCTGCAGACTGGAACCCTGATAGCCATGCGCTACACCGTGCCGAAGTCTCACCTTGAACAGGTTCAGCGCACGCTGGCCTTGCAGGATCATGCGCTGCAGATCGGGGACGTTTCCAGCCACTCACCCGACGGGCAACCGCAGCATTTCTGGGCGATCGGCCCGCAGACCTATTGCATGCTCATCGAAGCGTTGGGGCGCACCGTCGTCGATGCGGTGCGGCTGAGGCTTGCGCAGCCGCCGCGGCGTCCGTTGGTTCTTTGGGTCGACGATCAATCCCAGAACAATGAGAGGGAGCGCAAGGATCTGGAGCGTCGCGGCATCCGGGTCGAGACGGCGATGTCGACAGAGCAAGCGCTGGAAATGCTCGAGGGCAAGGGGTATGAGTTGGTGATCTCGGACATGGGCCGGCCACCCGACAGTCGTGCTGGCTATACCTTGTTGGACGCCTTGCGCAAAGCCGGCAACCCGATCCCGTTCGTCATTTTTTCTGCAGATCAGCGTCCCGAGCACGACCAAGAGGCTGTTGCACGCGGCGCCTTGGGCTCGACAGAATACGTCACCACCTTGACGGGAATGTTGATGAGAACGCTAAGGGCGAGCACGCGGCGTGCGCCACCGGCAGCTGGTGTCGCGGCGACGCCAGCAAGCACGGCCTTGCCGGACGCCGCGTGACCGGTTTGACTGACATGGGCGACGTGAACTGGGCCGCGCGACCACCCGGTGCCTAACGCACGCCGGAAGGCCACCATCACTGGAGCCCGTGGCGCGGCAGGCGAATCGTGAAAACGCAACCAGTGCCGGGCACGTCCCGAACCGTCAGGGTGCCGAAGTCGGCCTCAATGCTCTGGCGGGCGATGGAGAGGCCCAGGCCGAGACCCGACTTGTCATGGCTGTGCTGGTTGAAGGGCACGAACATCATGGCGGCGCTCCCCGGTGGCAGCCCTCCGCAGTGGTCTTCGACGTCGATAAGCACGTGCTCGCCGAGCTCATAAGCCTTCAAGACAACATCGGTGTGGGGATGCGTGAACTTGAACGCGTTCTGCAGGAGGTTGGCCAATGCGGCCAGCAGCAGTTCGCGATTTCCACGGATGGCCAGATGGCTGTCGACAGGCAGCACCTCGAAGACGCAACCTGCGGCGCTTGCAACGAGCTGGGCAGTGGTTTCAGCCTCCTGAATGAACGAGGCGACGGAAAATGTCTGCCGCTGTTCTGGCAAGGTGCCGCGCACCTCGGCAACTGCCCGACTGATCAAGGTGCCCATCGCGGACAGGCTGCGCTTCAGCACGGCCCCGGTGGCGCCGCTCACTGTCATGCTGCCGAGCTCCAGGGCATGGATCGCAAGGGTCGCCGTACCCAGGGAATTGCGCAACTCATGAACCAGGAATCCGAAACGCTCGTTCGAGTCGAGGCTCTGCTGACGGGCGATTTGCGTATCCCGCTGGAAGCTGAACTCGGTGACAGCGTCCGCAATGGCGTTGTCGAGGCACCGATTCAGCGTCCGGAACTCTGCCACAGCAAACGGGGCGTCGCGTTCGAAGGCCAGATCCGTGATCGCCTGGCACAGGTCGCCATAGTCGTGAACGACCTGATCCACCGTGTAACCCAGCTTCAGCAGCTCCTTGCCATGGGCTGTGGCGCTCATCCCCATTTCCGACAAGGCCGGCTGATCCCCGCCTGGTGGCCCCGAGATTCTGATGCCCTCCGCCGGTTTGTCGGCTTCTTCCGCTGCGAGGGTTCTTATCAGCTGGTCGAGGAACAACGGGATCCCGTTTGCCAGCTGTTGTTCAGTTGCGGCGCGCCGGGGTCTCTGTGCGACCTTCGACTTGCACCGCAAAACCAACTCCTCCCGGTTGTTGCTGAGAAAGTTGTGCATAGTCCGAGACCCCAACAGCTTTCGCCTGTTCATCCAATGAATGCCGCCTGCTTTTGCTTCGAAGGCGTAATGCGCCATCGTTTGCCGTTCGGCGACGAACAGTCTGTGCGAAGGCGCACATAGGTGCAGGGTTCGAGGACGGTCACGGCATGCCCTCTCCTTCAGCCGCATGCACTACGCTCGGCCCATGACAGATCACCTGCGATTCCCGCCATGCGCATAGCCGGTCGATCCTGCCCATGACCCACAAACCCGCCGAGGACTCCGCCGGACCGCTTGATCGGCCCGCACGGCCGGAGCGACCGGGTTGGCTGCCCCGCATCGACGTAGCCCGCTGCACGGGCTGCGGCTGGTGCGTCGCCGCGTGCGACCTCCACTTGCTCAGCCTCGAAGCGGTGCAATGGAAGAAGTCTGCTGCGCTGCGCGACGCGGATCGGTGCACGGGCTGCAGCGATTGCGCCGTGACCTGCCCTTTCCACGCGATCACGATGCGAAGGGATGGAACGATGAGCCCTTTCGCGGTGGTCCACAGCATGGACAGCCATTAGATCCAGGATTCAGCCGTGCACCAGCGCAGCGCGGGGCACAGAACCCCGAACGCTTCACATCTGGGCGCCAATTTTTCGGATGCCAGCAATTCCTGCCCGCATCCGCACATCCAAGTGGACTTGTTGTGCGTATTCAGAAGGCGCCGGCCCTTTCGCCGCGTGTGTCGTCTGTGCCCATTTCAACCTTTTCACTTTCGAGGTGACGCCGATGAGATTGCTTCAAACGCCCGTTCGGGCCTGTGTTCTCGGCTTGTGCGCAGTTGCTGCGACAGGTGCCTTCGCCTCCAGCCACCGTGAGGCACCATCGATCGCGGGGATGCCCAAGCTGGACGCCACCGACTTCTACATGTTCCGCAGCTACGAGCCCAACCGCCAGGACTTCGTGACGCTGATCGCCAACTACCAGCCCGACCAGGGCCCGTACGGTGGCCCCAACTACTACACGATGGATCCGAACGGGCTGTACGAGATCCACATCGACAACAGCGGCAGCGCCATGGAGGCCTTTACCTTCCAGTTCCGCTTCACCAACACGCTGCGCGACATCCAGCTGCCGATCTCGGGCAAGCAGGTGTCAATTCCGCTGGTGCAAGCCGGCCCCATCTCCGCGCCCAACCAGGCCACGAGCAACCTGCGCGAAACCTTCACGCTGACAGTGGTGCGCGGCGACCGCCGCAAGGGCCAGGCCGCTCCAATCACCAATGCCGCCAACGGCGCAACGGTGTTCGACCGCCCGACCGACAACATCGGCGAGAAGACCTTCGGTGGCCCGAACGGCTATGCCGCCTATGCCGCGCAGCAGGTCTACAACATCAACATTCCGGGCTGCGCCACGGCGGGCCGTGTGTTCGCGGGCCAACGTCAGGACCCGTTCGCCGTTGCGCTGGGCCAGGTGTTCGACCTGATCAACCTCAACCCGCTCGGCTCGACCAGTGCCTACGGCGCCGGCATGCTGGCCGCGCGCAACGTCAGCACGCTGGCGCTCGAGGTGCCGATCGCCTGCCTCACCGCGGGCGGCAGCGGCCCGATCATCGGTGGCTGGACCACGGCGAGCGCGCGACAGGGCCGCCTGATCGCCAACCCGCCCAAGAGCGGCCATGGCACCACGACGCTCAACGGCGGCGCCTGGGCGCAGGTATCACGCCTGGGCATGCCGCTGGTCAACGAGGTGGTCATCGGCCTGAAGGACAAGGACACGTTCAACAGCTCCAGGCCCATCGACGACGGCCAGTTCGCCACCTATGTGACCAACCCCACGCTGCCGGCGCTGATCCAGACGCTGTACCCCAGCGCCCCGGCACCAACCAACTTCCCGCGCACCGATCTGGTCGCAGCCTTCCTGACGGGCATCGACGGCGTGAACAAGCCCGCCAACGTCAAGGCCTCGGAAATGCTGCGCCTGAACACCGGTACCGCGCCCACGCCCATGGCGAGCCAGAGCAACCTCGGCGTAGCCGGAGGCGACAGCGCGGGCTTTCCGAACGGCCGCCGCCCCGGCGACGACGTGGTGGACGTCGAACTGCGCGTGGCCATGGGCGCGTTGTGCGTCCTCACGGGCGCCAACGATGCACTGAAAGTCGGCTGCAAGCCCAGCGATGCACCGGCCGGCGGCGCGTCGATCACCGACGGTGCGCTGCAAAGTCCCTCGCAGTTCCCTGCCGCCTTCCCGTATCTGAACACTCCGCTGCCTGGCGCCGTCAACGCCGCCGCAGCACCATGAACCAGGGGTATCCCATGAAGAACACACGACTCTTCTCTCGTGCCGCCGGTGCGGTCGTCATTGCCGCGGCCCTGGCCGGCTGCGGCGGTGGCGGCGGTGGCGGGGGTGGCTTCTTCCTCCCGTTTCCGGCCGGCAGCACCCCGCCACCGCCGGACAACCAGCCGCTCGCGCAGGTCAGCGCCTACGACGCCTTCGTCGCCTACGTAGTGACGCTCGTCTCCACGCAGATCGACAACCAGGATGCGGCCAACGTGGCGCAGTTCGATCCGCCGCCTACGTCGGAGACCAAGGATCCGGTCGCCACGCAGTAGGTGCTACGCCATGCGAGCCGGCATCTTCCTTGCGCGCGCCATCAGGCGATGGGTGGCGCCCTTGATGGCGATGCTGGTATCGATGTTGGTACTGGCCGGCACGGCGCATGCCGTGCCGCGCGTGCCGGCCAGCGACGACGTGGTGGTGGAGACACTGCCCGTCGTCACGGGCTGGTCGAGCGAACAACGCCGCCTGCGCCGCGAGTTGGTGCAGCGGCCCGGCGATCCGGCCACCGCCATCGAGGCGGCGACCACCTACCTGAACCTGGCGCGCGAGCTGGGCGACGCGCGCTACGCCGGCTATGCCATGGGCGCGCTGCAGGCCTGGGAGGCACGGCCCGCGGCCGCCACGCCGCCGGCCGTTCTGGTCATGCGCGCAACCATCGCCCAGTTCCTGCACGATTTCGACGGTGCCGAGGCCACGCTCAAGGCAGCGCTGGCACGCCAGCCCAATGAGGCCCAAGGCTGGCTCACACTCGCCACCATCCTGCGCGTGCGCGGACGCTACGACGAATCCGACGGCGCTTGCCGCGCGCTCGGCCGCGTCGGTCCCGTTCTCTATGGCGTCGCCTGCCTGGCCGAGAACACCGGCCTGCGCGGCAGGCACGACGAGGCGCGCGACACGCTGCAGGAGCTGCTGGCCAACCCGGCGCTGGCTGGCGCCGCACAGGCGGGCACGCGCCAGTGGCTGCTGACCAGCGTGGCCGAGGTCGAGGAACTCGCGGGCCGATCCGCCAAGGCCGATGCCGCCTATCGCAAGGCGCTGGCGGCGCAATCCTCGGGCTACCTGCTGTTGGCCTACAGCGATTACCTGCAACGCGTCGGGCGGCACGCCGAGATCCCCCCGCTTCTCGCAAAGGAAGCACGCAGCGACGCCGTGCTGCTGCGGCTGGCCATTGCGGGCGCCACCGCGCGCAACAAGGGTGCCCAAGCCGAGGCCGATGAATTGCGCCAGCGCTTCGAGGCCTCGGCGCAGCGCCCCGGCACCACGGCGCTGCATGCGCGCGAAGAGGCCATGTTCGCGCTCGACGTGCAGAACGACCCGAAGCGCGCGCTCGAGCTCGCCCGTTTGAACGTCAAGCTGCAGCGCGAACCCATCGACCTGCTGGTGTTCGCGCGCGCCGCTGCGGCTGCCAACGACAGCGCCGCGCGCGGCGAAGTAAAGGCCCTGATGCAACAGATCGGACTGAAGGATGCGCGTGTCGATGCGATGCTTTGAACGCGCCGGCGTGGCCGTGTTGCTGCTGTTGGCGCTGCTCTACGGCGTGGCGCCAGCCCACGCCCACAAGGCGAGCGACGCCTACCTGCAATTGCACCGCAGTGGCGACACGATGGATCTGCGTTGGGACATTGCGCTGCGCGATCTCGACGCGATACTCGACCTGGACACCAACGCCGATCGCAAGCTCAGTTGGGGTGAGGTGCGCGCGCGCCTGAGCGACATTCACGCCTATGCGCTGGCACGCCTTAGCCTGCAGCAGGGCCAGTGCGCATTGGCCGAGGCGCAGCTCGCCGCCATCGAGGACCGCATCGACGGCGCCTACCTCGTGCTGCAACTGCAGGCCCAGTGCAGTGCCGGCGCCGTGCTCGACATCGACTACCAGCTGTTCCGCGAAGTCGACCCCACGCACCGCGGGTTGTTGCGCGTGGAAACGGACAGCGGCGCACAGCCCGTGGTGCGCTCGCTTGACCCGTCGGGCGGACCGGTCGCGGTGCTGTGGCCGAACACGCCGGGCGCCAGTGAAGCGGCCTCGGGCACCAGCTTCTTTCGCGATGGCATCCATCACATCTTGATCGGCTACGACCACATCCTGTTCCTGATCTGCCTGCTGCTGCCCGCTGTGCTGCGGCGCCGCCCACAGGCCGGCGGATGGAAGCCGGTGGTGGCGTGGCGCGAGGCCGTGTGGCCGATGTTCGGCATCGTCACGATGTTCACCATCGCGCACTCGATCACGCTGGCACTGGCAGGGCTGAAGGTGGTGACCATCTCGCCGCGCATCATCGAGCCTGGCATTGCGATCACGATCATGCTGGCGGCCATCGACAACATCTACCCGGTGCTGCGCGGTCGTCGCAAGCTATTCAGCTTCCTGTTTGGTTTGATCCACGGCTTCGGCTTCGCGGGGGCGCTGGCCGAACTCGACCTGCCGGTGCACGACTTCGCGATCGCGCTGCTCCAGTTCAATCTGGGCGTTGAGGCCGGCCAGCTCATGGTGGTCGGCGTGGTGCTCATCGCGCTGATGGCGATGCGCAACTGGCAGCGCTATCCGCCGGTGGTGCTGCGCGGTGGTTCGGCACTGGCGGTGCTGGTTGCCGCGATCTGGTTGGGCGAGCGGGTGTTCGACGTGAAAGTGTTGCCGTTTTCCTAAGAACCGGCAGATCTCCGCAGCCTGAGATCGCACGAAGCCAGCCTCATCGCGCCTAAAATGGCCGTTCGCTAGGGGTGCCGCCCGTCCGCCAGGACGGTCGGCTGAGAGAGTCCCTTTGAACCTGATTGAGGTAATCCTCGCGCAGGGAAGCTGGTTCGGTGGCTTTCACGTTTCTCGCGTGCGCACCTTTCGCCATCGGGCCGCGACCTGCCAATCACTTTGCACTGGAGCAAATGGATGGCACAGCCTTCTGACTTTTCATCGTCGCCCAACGAGGCGCTGACGGCGTTGCCCGACGCGGCACGCGTGTTCCGTTGGCACGACCATGCTTCGTTGTGGTTCAGCCTCGGCGTGGGCCTGCTCGTGATGCAGATCGGCGCCTATCTGGTGCCTGCCGTGGGCACGCGCGACGCGGTCGTCGCGATCGTGCTCGGCTCCTGCATCGGCGCCGGACTGCTGGCCTGGACGGCCCGGCTCGGCTGCGAAAGCGGCCTTGCCAGCGCGGGCCTGATGCATGCCACCTACGGCAGCGCGTTCGCGCGGTTGCCGGTGCTGCTCAACATCGTGCAACTGGTCGGCTGGACGACCTTCGAGCTGGTGATCATGCGCGAGGGCACGCAGGCGATTGGCCAGCAGGCCTTCGGCATCGCGCTGGGTGGCCCGCTCGGCACCGTGCTCACCACCCTGCTCTGGGGCGCCGTGCTGCTCGCGTTGCTGGCCGGCTCCATGGTCAAACTGGTGCGGCGCTTCGTGAGCCGCTTCGGGCTGCCACTGGTGGTGCTGTCGCTGCTGTGGCTTACCTGGCAGTTCGGCACGCAGTTGCATGCGAAGGGCTTCGAGGCGTTCTGGGCGCGCCCGGGCAATGGCAGCATGGGCATGTTCAGCGCGCTCGATCTGGTGATCGCGATGCCGGTGTCGTGGCTGCCGCTGGTGGCCGACTATGCCCGGCACGGCTGGCGCAATGCCAGCGGTGGCCTTGGCAGCGCGTTCAGCGGCACCTGGGTCGGCTATGCACTGGCCAACATCTGGTGCTACGCGCTGGGCGTGATGGTGGTGAGCGCCGCGGCGCCGGGCGCAAGCCTGGTCACGGCACTGCTGCTCGCGCAAGGCGGCCTGCTGGCGCTGGGCCTGATCCTCATCGACGAACTCGACAACGCCTACGGCGACGTCTACTCGGGCTCGGTGTCCACGCACAGCCTGCTGCCGCGCTGGAGCGTGAAGCGCTGGGGCCTGCTGCTGGCAGTGCTGTGCATCGCGCTTGCACTGGTGCTGTCGATGCATACGCTGGAGCCGTTCCTGCTGCTGCTGAGTTCGGTGTTCGTGCCGCTCTACGGCGTGATCCTGGGGCGCCTCGGAACCGGTGCGGCGCCGGCGGGCACGACCGCGCGCCGGGTCGACCTGGGCGCGGCGCTGATCTGGATCGCCGGCATCGCGCTCTACCACGCCTGTGCCAAATGGGCGCCGCAGTTCGGCTCGGCGCTGCCGACGCTGGCCGCAACGTTCGTGGTGGCCTGGCTCAGCCGGCCGTCGCCGGCAGCCGGTGCGTCGGCACTGGCGCAAAGCCGTGGTTGAGCGGGCCATGGCCCACACCGACCTGCACATCGGCGCCCGCGGTCATCGCGGCGAGCACATAGGCGCGTGCCAGCGGCACCGCATCGGCCAGCGTGTGGCCGAGCGCCAGGAAGGCGGCAATGGCCGACGACAGCGTGCAGCCGGTGCCGTGCAGGTTGCGGCTCGTGATGCGGGCGGAGGCAAAGCGCTGCGGCGCAAGGCCGGCCTCGGCCAGCACATCGACCACCTCCTCGCCCTTCAGGTGCCCGCCCTTGAGCAGCACCGCGCGCGCGCCGAGCGCGAGCAGGTCGCTGGCCGCGCGGTCGAGCCCGTCGACGCCGTCGATCGAGCGGCCGATCAGCAGCGCCGCCTCGTCGAGGTTCGGCGTGATCACCAGCGCGCGGGGAAACAGCTCGCCCACCAGGCGCTGCACCGTGTCGCTCTGGATCAGCCGGTCGCCGCTGGTGGCGACCATCACCGGGTCGAGCACCACGTTGGGCAACTTGTAGCGGTCGATGGCCCAGGCCACCACCTCGACCACCTCGGGCGCATGCAACATGCCGAGCTTGACCGCGTCGACGCCGATGTCTTCCACCACGGCCTGGATCTGCGCCTTGAGAAATTCCGGCGGCACCGCGTGGATGCCGTTCACGCCCAGCGTGTTCTGCGCGGTCAGTGCCGTGATGGCCGTCATGCCGTAGCAGCCGAGCGCGGCGAAGGTCTTGAGGTCGGCCTGGATGCCGGCGCCGCCGCCGCTGTCGGAGCCGGCGATGGAAAGCACGCGCGCGTAGCGCAGGGAAGCGTTGGTCATTGCCAAAATTATGGGCCACGCGCATGACCGAGCACGCGCCCCTTCCCTTTGATGCTGCAACGGTGCTCGGTGCCGGCCTCATGGGTCGGCTGGTGGCACTCGCGCTGGCGCAGCGCGGCTGCCGGGTCGCGCTGTACGACGCCGCCGGGCCCGAAGCCGACGGCGCGGCCGCGCGCGTGGCGGCGGCAATGCTGGCCCCGTTGGCCGAATCGGCCGTGGCGCCGGCGTCGGTGGTGCGCATGGGCCAGTACGGGCTCACGCGCTGGCCCGAGCTGCTGGCCACGCTGGCCGCGCCGGTGTTCTTCCAGCGCGAGGGCACGCTGGTGCTCTGGCACCGGCAGGACGCGCCCGAGGCCGCGCGCTTTGCCGGCGTGCTGGCGCGCAGCGCGCAGGAAGTGCCGGAACTGCCTGCGATGCAAAGGATCGACGCGGCCGGCATCGCGGCGCTGGAGCCTGCGCTCGGCGGGCGTTTCGCCCAGGGCCTGTGGCTGCCCGGTGAAGGCCAGCTCGACAACCGCGCGCTGCTCGCGGCGCTGCTGGTGACGCTGCAGACGCTGCCGAACGTGCAGTTGCACTGGCACAGCCCGCGCGCACCTGCAGACTTTGCGCCGGGCGCGTCGGAACGCGTAATTGACTGCCGCGGGCTCGGCGCCAAGCCGCAGTGGGCGGCGCTGCGTGGCGTGCGCGGCGAGGTGATCCGGGTGCATGCGCCCGAGGTAACGCTCAGGCGGCCGACCCGGCTGGTGCATCCGCGCTATCCGCTCTACATCGCGCCCAAGCCCGACGGCGTGTTCGTGATCGGCGCGACCGAGATCGAATCGGAGGACATGTCGCCCGCGAGCGTGCGCTCGACGCTGGAGTTGCTGAGCGCGGCCTATTCGGTGCACAGCGGATTCGCCGAGGCGCGCATCCTCGAGATCGCCACGCAATGCCGGCCCACGCTGCCCGACAACCTGCCGGCCATCCGCTGGCTGCAGCCGCGCGTGCTGCAGGTCAACGGCCTGTACCGGCACGGCTTCCTGATCGCGCCGGCATTGCTGGACGACGCGATGGCCCGACTGGCGCACGAACGACCATGAACATCCTCGTCAACGACACCCCGTACGAACTGCCCGCGGGCGCAACGCTGGCCGACGCCGTCGCCGCTCTCGCCCCCGTGCCGCCGTTCGCGGCCGCGGTCAACCGCAGCTTCGTGCCGCGCTCGGCCTATGCGGCCCATGCGCTGCAACCTGACGACCGCGTCGAAGTGATCCGCCCCGTCACCGGGGGCTGAACCAGAAAGAGACAGACATGACCGACAACCACGATCCGCTGGTGCTCTATGGCCAGAGCTTCACGAGCCGGCTGCTGCTCGGCACCGCGCGCTACCCCTCGCCCGACCTGCTCGAAGCAGCAGTGCTGCGTGCCCGCCCCGCCATGCTCACCGCCTCGCTGCGGCGCCAGACCGCGACCGGCGGCACCGGCGCCGGCGACAACGGCTTCTGGGAACTGCTGCGCCGCCTCGACGTGCCGGTGCTGCCCAACACCGCCGGCTGCCACAGCGTGCAGGAGGTGATCGCAACCGCGCAGATGGCGCGCGAGCTGTTCGACACACCCTGGATCAAGCTCGAACTCATCGGCGACGACTACACGCTGCAGCCCGACACGCTGAACCTGGTCGACGCCGCCGCGCAACTGATCCGCGACGGCTTCCAGGTGCTGCCGTACTGCACCGAAGACCTGGTGCTGTGCCAGCGGCTGGTCGACGTCGGTTGCCAGGCGGTGATGCCCTGGGCCGCACCGATCGGCACCGGGCGCGGCCCGGTCAACCCCTACGCACTGCAGTTGCTGCGCGAACGACTCGACGTGCCGATGCTGGTCGACGCCGGTCTGGGCCGACCCTCGCACGCGTGCCAGGTGATGGAGTGGGGCTACGACGGCGTGCTGCTCAACACCGCCGTGGCACTCGCGCAAGACCCGGTCGCAATGGCCGGCGCCTTTGCGGATGCCGTGCAGGCCGGCCGCGCGGCGCACCGCGCGGGCGTGATGGCCGCGCAGGAATCAGCCCAACCCAGCACGCCGGTGCTCGGCACACCTTTCTGGCACCAGTCATGACATCAGTTTCCGCACAAGCCATCTTCGACGCACACACCGCGCGCTTCGGCGTTGCATCCGTCGATACGCCGACCGATACGCCGACCGACACGGCCTGCACGCGCGACGATCCGGTCTACCGCGCCGCCAGGGCCGCCTGCCTGCGACTCGGTTTCATCGGGATCGATGCCGAATGCCTCGCCGAGGCCTGGGCAGCGCGCAGCCAGCGGCTCGGCTTCGATGCCACCGCCTGGCCCGACGATCCGGCCGACTTCGGCCTGCGCCCGTGGCCACGCGAGGGTGCGTTTGCGCCCTGCCCCCGGGCGCTCGGCCTCTATGCCGTGCTGCCCGACGCGGCATGGGTCGGCCGCATGGCGCGCGCGGGCGTGCAGACATTGCAGCTGCGCTTCAAGTCCGACGACAGCGCGGCGGTTGGGCGCGAGGTGCGCGCCGCCGTCGAAGCGGTGGCTGGCACGCCCGCGCTGCTGTTCATCAACGACCACTGGCAAGCTGCGATCGATGCCGGTGCCTATGGCGTGCACCTCGGCCAGGAAGACATCGACGCGGCCGACCTCGACGCGATCCGCAGCGCGGGCCTCCGCCTCGGCCTCAGCACGCATGGCTATGCCGAAATGCTGCGCGCCGATGCACTGAGCCCGAGCTACATCGCGATGGGCGCGGTGTTTCCGACCACGCTCAAGCGCATGGCGACGGCGCCGCAGGGAACCGCGCGGCTGCAGGCCTATGCGCGCCTGCTGCGCGACTACCCACTGGTCGCCATCGGCGGCATCGACCTGGCGAAGCTGCCCGAGGTACTGCGCAGCGGCGTCGGCTCGGTGGCCGTGGTGCGCGCACTGGTGGCAGCCGCCTCGCCCGAAGCCGAGGTCGCGCGCTTCCAGCAGGCGCTGGCGCGCTGACCGGCGCAACCGCAGAAAGAACTAAGTGACGCTTCACAACACCCTCCCTCGCTTTCGGCCGAACCTGGCCGTCGCCGCACTCCTCGCGCTCACCAGCGCCGCCGCGCAGGCGCAGGACACCACCCTGCCGGCCATCAACGTTGACGCACGCAGTGCGCCGCCGCAGGCCGACGTCAGCGGCTTCGGCGACATGCCGTTGCGCACCGTTCCGCTGTCGGCCACCGTGGTCACCAGCGAGCAGATCCAGGCCAGCGGCGCGCGGCGGCTGGCCGACCTCGCGCAGTTCGATGCCTCGGTCACCGACGCCTACAACTCGGCCGGCTACTGGGACTACCTGACGGTGCGCGGCTTCGTGCTGGACAACCGCTTCAACTACCGGCGCGAGGGCCTGCCGATCAGCGCCGAGACCTCGATCCCGCTCGACAACAAGGAGCGCGTCGAGATCCTGCGCGGCACCAGCGGGATCCAGGCCGGCACCAGTGCACCGGGCGGCCTCGTCAACTACGTCGTCAAGCGGCCGACCGAGCAGGACTTGCGCGAGTTCCGCCTCGAGACCACGAGCCGCGGCAGCACGCTGGGCGCGATCGATCTGGGCGGGCGCTTCGGTGCCGAGCGCCAGTTCGGCTACCGCCTGAACGCTGTGCAGGAAAACCTCAAGCCGCTGACACACAACCTCGACGGCAACCGCAACCTGCTGTCGCTCGCGGCCGACTGGCGCATCACGCGCGACTCGCTGCTCGAGGCCGAGTTCGAGACCAGCCACAAGGCCCAGCCGAGCCAGAACGGCTACAGCCTGCTCGGCAACGTGCTGCCGGCGCCGGTGAACCCGCGCACCAATCTCAACAACCAGCCCTGGTCGCAGCCCTCGGTGTTCGACGCGTTCACCGGCACCGTGCGCTTCACGCAGGCGCTCAATGCCGACTGGCGCTGGAGCGCCCAACTCGGCCAGCAGCGCCTGAAGACCGATGACCGGCTGGCCTACGCATTCGGCTGCGGCGCCGAAGGCAACTACGACCGCTATTGCTCCGACGGCACTTTCGACTTCTACGACTTCCGCAGCGAGAACGAACGCCGCCGCCTCACCGCCGGCAACCTGAGCTTGAAGGGCAAGCTCGACACCGGCAGCGTGCGGCACGACCTCGGCTTCGGCCTCACCGAAAGCCGCGTGCGCAACCGCTTCCAGGATCAGGCCTACAACTATGTGGGCACCGGCAACGTGTGGGGCACGGCCGTGGTGCCGGCCGACCCGACGCTCACCGACGCCAACACCAACCGCGATGAACGCAGCACCGAACTGTCGGTGCAGGACGCGATCCGCTGGAACGACAGGTTCACCACCTGGCTCGGCGTGCGGCACACGCGGCTGGATCGCGACAGCGTCCGCACCGACGGCTCGCGCCCGACCGGCTACAAGGATGGCATCACCACGCCATGGGTGGCCGCGAGCTACGCGATCCAGCCCGACCTGATGGCCTACGCGAGTTGGGGCAAGGGGGTCGAGTCGCAGATCGTGCCGAACAAGCCGCTCGAATACGACCCGGGAGGCGTCGCGGTTTCCGGCTATGCCAACGCGGGTCAGGCGCTGCCCGCGCTGCAGTCCCGCCAATGGGAGATCGGCCTCAAGGGCGGCCGCGAAACGTTGACCTGGCAGGTGGCGTACTTCGACATCCGTCGACCCATGACCAACCTGGACGCCTGCAGCCAACCCTGCGAAGGCGCCTACGACGGCAGTGCGCGCCATCGCGGCCTCGAAGCCAGCGCCCAGTGGCGCCAGGGGCCGTGGCGCCTGGCCGGCGGCGTGACCTTCGTCGACGCCAAGCGCGAAGGCAGCCAGCTCGAGCCCGCCAGCAACGGCCAGCACCCGACCAACGTGCCCAAGCAGGTGCTGCGCGCGCAGGCGGCATACCGCATCGCAGCGGTGCCGGGCCTCGAGTTGCAGGGCCAGCTCTCGCACGAAGGCCGGCGCAACGTGCTGGCCGACGGCTCGATCACCCTGCCGTCGTGGACGCGCCTTGATGCCGCGCTGCGCTACGACACGAAGTGGAACGGCACAAGACTCGCCTGGACGGTCGCCGTCGAGAACCTGTCCGATCGGCGCTACTGGAAGGAATCGCCCTACCAATTCGGCCATGTCTACCTGTTCCCGGGCGCGCCGCGCACCTTGCGGGTGGGGCTGACCGCGTCGCTCTGAGCGTTCCGGGTTTGCAGGGAGAATCGGGGCCCGCATGACGACGCCCGCCGCCGCCCACCCTCACCTCGCCCACCCCAAGTACCGCAGCGACATCGACGGGTTGCGCGCGGTGGCCGTGCTCTCGGTGCTGGGCTTCCACGGCTTTCCGAACTGGGTGCCGGGCGGCTTTATCGGCGTCGACATCTTCTTCGTCATCTCGGGCTACCTGATCAGCACGATCATCTTCGCCAGCCTGCACGGCGAAGGCTTCAGTTACCGCGAGTTCTATGCGCGCCGCATCCGACGCATCTTTCCGGCCCTGCTGCTGGTGATCGCGGCCACGCTGGCGTTCGGCTGGTATGCCCTGCTGCCGCACGAATGGCAGCAGCTCGGCAAGCATGTGGCAGCCGGCGCGGCCTTCGTCTCGAACTTCGCGTTCTGGAACGAAGCCGGCTACTTCGACAGCGCGGCCGAAACCAAGCCGCTGCTGCACCTGTGGTCGCTGGCCATCGAGGAGCAGTTCTACATCGTGTGGCCGCTGCTGCTCGGGTTTGCATGGCGGCGGCGCTGGCGCATCGCGCTGGTGATCGGCGTGGTCGCGCTGCTGTCGCTGGCCGTGAATCTGGCGACCGTGCACACCCATCCGAGCGCGGCCTTCTACTCGCCGGCCTCGCGCGCCTGGGAGCTGCTGCTCGGCGGCGGGCTGGCCTGGCTGCGGCTGCGCCGGCCCCAGGCGCCCGGCGGACACCACAACCTGCAGGCCGGCGCCGGATTGGGCCTGATCCTGCTCGGCTTGCTGCTGGTGCGCAGCCACCATGCGTTCCCCGGCGGCTGGGCGCTGTTGCCGACGGTGGGCGCCGTGCTGTGCATCGCGGCCGGGCCGCAGGCCTGGCTGAACCGACACCTGCTCGGCTCGCGCCCGATGGTGTGGTTCGGCCTCATCAGCTACCCGCTCTACCTATGGCACTGGCCGCTGCTGACCTACGCGCGCATCCTCGAAGACGGCACGCCGAACCGGCGCATCCGCGCGCTGGCGCTGCTGATCGCGACCCTGCTGGCCTGGCTCACCTACCGCTTCGTCGAGCGCCATGCGCGCCACAGCGAGCGGCGCAGCGTGGTGCCGCTGCTGGCCGGCGCCATGGTGGTGCTGGCGCTGTTGGGTGCACTGGCGGCCACGGCCCGCCTGCCGGCACGGCACAGCGACCCGTACATCAGCCAGGTGGCCGCGGCGGTGCGTGACTGGGCCTACCCCGACGGGCTCACGTCCGAGACCGTGCGCGGCGAGAAAACCTGGCGCATCGGCGCCGGCGGTGGCCAGGTGCTGCTGTTCGGTGACAGCCATATCGAGCAGTACGGCCCGCGCGCGGTCGAACTCGAGCGCACTGTGCCGAAGCAGCTCAACACGCTGCACTTCGCAACCTGGGGCGGCTGTCCGCCCATACCCGGCGTTTTCGAGGATCGCAACGTGCGCTGCGACGCGCGCCGCAGCGCGATGATCCAGTACGCACTCGGCAACGAGATCGACGCGGTGGTGATCGGCGGGTGCTGGAACTGCTACTTCATCGCGCAGGCGCAGCCCAACGCGGCGCTGCGCGAGGACGAGGGCTACTACTACCTGGACGGACAGGTGAAGCACAGGTTCCGCGGTGGCGATGGCGTCGAGCGGTCCCTGGCATCGCTCGAAGCGCTGCTGCGGCTGCTGTCGGTCCAGAAGAAGGTCTACCTGCTGCTCGACAACCCGGTTGGCCCCGACTTCGGGCCCGAAAAGCTGCTGAGCGGCAGCCGCATGGGCCAGATGAGCGTGGGCCGCATGTCGCCGACGGCACCGCTCCCGGCAGCGCAGGTGGCGCTGAACGAGCGGCTGCGGGCGCTGGCGACGCGCGCGGGCGCCTCGGTGATCGATCCGCTGCCCCACCTGTGCCGCGCCGACCAGTGCATCCGCACGCTGCCCGACGGTACCCCGATCTACAAGGATTCGGATCACCTGCGCGCCGGCTACATGCGCAGGTTCGGCAGCTGGCTGGACGTGGCGCTCATCCGGCCGGAGTAGCGCCGCCGGATACCCGCAGCTTTACGCGGACAATCGAAGGCATCAAGCACAAGTCGCAGGAAGCGACGACCAGAACGATGACGACGACTCCGATGGCGCCCGCCGCCGATCAACAACACCTGATCCACCCCAAGTACCGCCCGGACATCGATGGCCTCCGCGCCGTGGCCGTCCTGTCGGTGCTCGGCTTCCACGCCTTTCCGCAATGGGTCAAGGGTGGCTTCATCGGCGTCGACATCTTCTTTGTCATCTCCGGTTTCCTGATCAGCACCATCATCTTCGCCAGCCTCGAGGGCAAAGGCTTCAGCTACCGCGAGTTCTATGCGCGGCGCATCAAGCGCATTTTTCCGGCCCTCTGGTTGGTGATGGGCGCGACCTTCGCATTCGGCTGGTACACGCTGCTGCCGGGCGAATGGCAGCAACTCGGCAAGCATGTCGCCGCGGGCGCGGGCTTCGTCTCCAACTTCGCGTTCTGGGGCGAGGCCGGCTACTTCGACAACGCGGCCGAAACCAAGCCGTTGCTGCACCTCTGGTCGCTGGCCATCGAGGAGCAGTTCTACATTTTCTGGCCGCTGCTGCTGGGCCTTGCGTGGACGCGCAAGTGGCGCATGCTGGCCGTGATAGCCGGCGTGGTGGCGGCGTCGTTCCTGCTCAACGTCGGCACCATTCACAGCCACCGCACCGCAGCGTTCTACTCCCCGCTGTCGCGCTTCTGGGAACTGATGGCGGGCGGCATGCTGGCGTACATGCGGCTGCACAAGCCGCACATGCTGGTGAAGCACCGCAACGTGCAGGCCATCGCCGGCTTTGTGCTGCTCGCGCTGGGCCTGGTGCTGCTGCGCCCCAGCAAGGCCTTTCCCGGCTGGTGGGCGCTGCTGCCGGTCCTCGGCACCTTCTATTGCATTTCGGCCGGGCCGCAGGCCTGGCTCAATCGGCATGTGCTCGGCTCGAAGCCGCTGGTGTGGGTCGGGCTGATCAGCTACCCGCTCTACCTCTGGCACTGGCCGCTGCTCTCGTTTGCGCGCATCTTCGAAGGCAAGACCCCGTCGGACGCGGTGCGGGCTGCGGCCATGGTGGCAGCCGTCGTGCTGGCCTGGCTGACCTGGCGGTTCGTGGAACGGTACACGCGCCAGACCACGCGCCGGCCGGTGATGGTCGGGCTGGCGGCGGCGATGGTGGCCTTCGTGCTGCTGGGCCTGCTCGTTTTCACCGGGCATCTGAAAGGCCGTCACAGCGACCCGTATTTCGAAAAGACGGCTGCCGCTGCGCGCGACTGGAGCTTTCCGGGTGGACTGGACTACCTCAGCATCTACGGCGAGCTGGTGTATCGCGTTGGGGAAGGCCGGCGCAAAGTGCTGATGTTCGGCGACAGCCACATCGAGCAATACAGCCCGCGCGCTCTTGAACTCAGCAAGACAGCGCCCGACCGGCTGCAGGACATCTATTTCGCGACGTGGGGCTCCTGCCCTCCGATACCGAACGTGATCGACGGGCAGAACCGTCTGTGCGCGCAGCGGCGCGACGAGATCATGAAGTTCGCGCTGAGCAACGAAGTCGATACCGTGGTGTTCGGCGCTTGCTGGAACTGCATTCTCATCAATGCGCCGGCTTCATCTGGTGGTTCGAACGAGGGGGCCGACCGCTTCTCCTACCTTGACGGCAAGACCGAGCATCGCTTTCTCGGAGGCGACGGCGCCGACTACGCGCTGCGGATGCTCGAATTCACGATGAAGAACCTGGCGGCGCACAAGAAGGTCTACCTCATTCTGGACAATCCGGTAGGTGACAATTTTGGCCCCGAGTACCTGATCAAGGGCAACCGTCTGGGCAACCTGCGCGTGGATCGGATGTCGCCCACCGCGGCCTGGCCGCCTGAACAGAAGGCGTTGCACCAGCGCATGCGCGAACTGGCCGAACGGGCCGGGGCGACCGTCATCGATCCCGTGCCGGCCCTGTGCGACAAGAACGACCAGTGCACTCGCGCCATGCCCGATGGCACGCCGATCTACAAGGATGCCGGCCACCTGCGGTCCAGTTGGACGCGCCAGTCGGCGAGCTACCTCGACGCGGTGCTGACCGAGCCAAAAAAGTAGCAGGTCAGCTGCCCGTCCAGACGTCGGTCACGTAGCGCTGTTCGTTCGTCATGCGCTCGATCCATTCGTCGGACTGGCCGTCACGGCCGATGGTGCGGGCGATCTCTGTGAGGGTGCGCCGCACATCGGGCTCCATGCGCGAACCGTCGCCGCAAACGTAGATCACGGCGCCGCCTTCGATCAGCTTCCAGACCTTCGCGCCCTGCTCGCGCACGAGATCCTGCACATAGGTCTTGCGGTCGCCGTCGCGCGAGAAGGCCACCTGCAGGTCGACCACACCGGCCGCAGCCCAGGCCTTGAGCTGGTCGACATAGATGAAGTCCTGCGCCGGATGGCGGCAGCCGAAGAACAGCATCGCATCGCCAAGCTCGGTGCCGCGCTGGTGCAAGGCGGCGCGCTCCTGCAGGAAGCCGCGGAACGGCGCCAGGCCGGTGCCCGGGCCGATCATGATCACGGGACGCTTGGCATCCGATGGCAGGCGGAAATTGACCGTCGGTTCCTTGACCAGCGCATGCACCGTTTCCCCGGGCCTGAGCCGCAGCACATGGTTGGAGCAGACACCTTCATAGTGCCCCTGGCCCGAGCGCGCGGCGCCCTGCACCACGCCCACGGTGAGGCTGCAGCGCTGCGGGTCGACTTCGGGCGAAGACGAAATCGAGTAGTAGCGCGGTGCCAGCGGCGCCAGCATCTCGAGCACCACCTCGAACGGCGGCTGCGCGGCCGGAAACTCGTCGAGCAGATCGAACACCGACTTGCGTTTCTGCAGCACCTCGCCCTTGTAGAGTGCCGAGGCCGCCTCGTCGGTGCCGGTCAGCGCGAGCAGCTTGGGCTTGGTGAATGGGCATTGCGTGTGCTCGGCCAGCGTGGCGATGTGCTTGCGGCTTGCCACGTCCTGCAACTCGACGAACTCGCCCAGCAGGCGAATCACCGAGATCGGCTGGTCCAGCGGCAAGAAGGTCTTGCGGCCGGCCGTGGTGCGCAGTCTGATGTAGGCATCCTTGGCGAAGCCGAAGCGCTGCATCACGCGCTCGACCAGCGCAGCGCTGTTGCGCGGCGCCACGCTCAGGTGGTCGCCGGCGCGGTAGCTAACGCCCTCGGGCAGCAGGAACTCGACATGGCGCGTCGAGCGCGTGTCGGCCAGGCCTTCGACCTCGTTCTGCAGTTCCTCGTTGGCCGCCACCTCCAGCTTGGTGAAGCCTTGCGCCACGGCGGGCGAAGGCACGCCGGCGGGCGGCACCAGGTCGAACGCCAGCAGCGGCTCGGTGCGCGGGCCGTCGGCGTCGAGCTTGAGCTCTAACGCGCCTGCGAGCGCCGGCCACAGGGCCGTCGACCAGCCCTGGAAGGCGCCGTCCATGTCTTCGCGCGCATCGCCCTCGCCGCGAGGATGCACGCGCTGGCCGCCGAGCGTGTCGAGGCGCTCGTCGATGCTGCGTGGCACCACCTGGTAGGTCGAGGCCCAGTCGCGGTTGCCGCAGCCGAACACGCTGAACTTGACGCCAGCCATCGAAGCGTCGGTCGACTTGACCCAGCTCCAGAAGCCGGCCGCGTTGTCCGGTGCCACGCCGTTGTACGAGGCACTGACCACCACCACGGCACCATTGGCCGGCAGGTTGGCCGTGAAATCGTCGAGCGACGCCAGCTCGACTGCGAAGCCGCGGGTTTCGCCCTCCTCCGCAATCTGGCGCGCCAGGTCTTCGGCGGTGCCGAGGTTGGAGCCGTGCAGCACCAGCAGCGGCGTGCCGTGCTTCGACGCCGAGGCCGCCGCAGCAGCGGGCTGCGCAGCCGCGCTGGCCGCCGTCGCGCCGGCTTGCCCGGCGGCCGGTGCGCGGTGCCTGACGTCGCGCGGCTTCACCTTGATCTTGAAGCCCTCGGGCTTGATCGTCAGCGCCTCCTTGACCTTGAGCTGGTAGTTGGCGTGGTCGACCAGGTCGAAGCGCTGCAGCACCATCGCCAGCGTGAGCACCGCCTCCTGCATCGCGAACTGCCGGCCGATGCAGGCGCGCTGGCCGTTGCCGAAGGGCTTGAAGGCATTGGGCGGCAGGGCGCGCTCGGCCTCGCGGCTGAAATGCTCGGGGTTGAATTCGTTGGCGTCCTCGCCCCAGACGCGCTTGTCACGGTGCAGGGCGAGCGCATGCATGATGATCATGTTCTTCTTCTTGATCGTGTACTGGCCACCGATCACCGTGTCTTCCAGCGCGCGCTTGGCAATGGCCGGCGCGGTCGGGTACAGGCGCAGCGCCTCCTTGAGCACCTGCTGGATGTATTGCAGTCGGTTGACCTGCGCATAGGTCGGCCGCGCCGACAAATCGGTGCCGAGCACGCTGTCGACCTCGGCGCGCGCCTCGGCCAGCACATGCGGGTTCTTGATCAGAAAGTAGGTGGCAAAGGACAGCAGGCCGCTGGTGGTTTCATGCCCCGCGATCAGGAACTCGATGCACTCGTCGCGGATCATCTTGTCGTCGAGCTTTTCCCCGCTCTTCTTGTCGACGCCCGCAATCATGTAGCTCAGCAGGTCGGGCTTGGCCGCGATGTCGGCGCCGCTCTCGCGCCGTTCGCGAATGATGTCTTCCACCATCCGGTGCATGAAGCGGATGTCCTTGCGCTGCTGCGACAGCTGCTTCTTCATCATGAACTCTTCGAGCGGCAGGCCGCGGCGATCCTGCACGGTTTCGAGCGTGCGCACCATGGCGTCGACGAAGGGATGAAAGCCTTCCCGGTAGAACGAGTTGAAGCGGTAGCCGAAGCCGCACAGGCCGATCGTGTCGAGCGTGAGCGCCGTCATGTCGCGCGTCACATCCACCTCGTCATCGAAATTGAGGCGCTCCCACTTGGTGACCAGCTGCTCGGCGATGTCCAGCATCATCGGGTGATAGGCCTGCATCGCGCGCTGGCTGAAGTTGGCCAGCAGGATGTTGTGCGGCTTGGACCAGGTCGGCTCGTCGGTGTCCGAGGTGAACAGGCCGTGCGACGCCGCGCGCAGCCGGCGCAGGGCGCCGCGCGTGCTCTTGTCGAAGCGCTTCTCGTCGCAGAGTTCGTCTACCAGTTCGGGCGACGACACCACGATCACCGGCATGCCCGGCATGTCGAGCCAGTAGATGCCGCCCAGCTCCTGCGCGATCTTCCACATGTCGAGAACGGGCGAGTCGGAGCCGATCGACAGCAGGTTGCCGACAAAGGGCTTCTTGGGGGGGTGCGGGATCGGATGGAGCGGGTTGTGGCTGGACATGGGGTCGAATGGTGCGAACAATTGATACCTTGGGCTAGCGGGTAAGCCCGCACAGGGAAGCCGCCGACGCAGGCCGTACGATTCGAGCCTGGCCCACCTGCCCCGGGTTCTGGGGCACTTGGTCTAACTTTCGTACAGATCTAGCTTTTTCCGACCAGTGCTTTGCGGCGACCATTGCGGCCATCCCAACCACTTCTTCAGGAAATTCACCATGTCCAGCCAAACCCTCAGCGCCGTTGCCATCCACGTTGTCGACCAATACAGCAGCGCCGGCAAGCACCTCACCCAGGCTTACCGCACGGGCGTCGAACGCCTGGTCGGTGGTGCCAACGCCCGCTACGCCAGCTTCCTGCAAAACCGTTCGATCCCGCTGGTGAACGAACAGATCAAGTCGGACTTGATCAATGCGCAGCAAGTGCTGGCCGGTTTCCTGCTGAAGGGCGTGCACGCCGGTTCCGACCGCGCCGCGCTCGCCATCGACAGCGTGAGCACGCGTGCCACCAGCGGCATCCAGGCCCTTGCCAGCACCGCCACCCGGGTTGAAACCGCATTCGACTCGACCGCCCTCGACACCGTCCGCACGCTGAACATGCCGGTCGCCACGCTCGCCGCGCAACTCGCCGACAAGATCGCCCAGGGCGCCAAGGCGGTCGAAAGCCGCATCGGCAGCGTGAGCGACGAAGCCGCCGAAATCGCCGTCGTCGTGGCCAAGCCGGCCCGTCGCGCCGTTCGCAAGGCCTGATCGCCCGACAGCATGGCCGTCTCACCCGCCAAAACAGCCGCCAAGAAAGCGGTGAAGCCCAAGGCCGTCAAGGCACCGGCCGTGCGCCGCACCCGGGCGGCTGCCGAGCCGGTCGCTGCCCCAAAGGGCAACAAGGGCGAGGCCCTGCTGCGCGCCGGGCTCAAGGCGCTTGGCGAGGTGCGGGACGGCGTGGTGCAGCGCCAGACTCGCGTGGTCGAAACGCTGCTGGGCATTCCGCCCGGCAGCGCGATCCATCCCAAGCCGGCCGCGCCGAAAACCGCGCTCGATTCACTGGGCGATTCGCTCGGCTTTCGCAAGCTCGAAGACGTTTTCGACCAGCGCATTGCCGCTGCGCTGGGACGGCTCGGCACCCCTTCTGCCGAAGAATTTGCCGCGCTGCGAGAACAAGTCCGCACGCTGCTCGAAGAACGCGACAAGGCTGCGGCCCCGCCGACCCGCCGCAAGCGCTGAAGCGCCCGCGCCAGCCCCCACGCTTTTACCTGTGGCCAGTTCCAACACCCGTGAGCGGATCCTGCAAACGAGTCTCGCGCTGTTCAACGCGCAAGGGCTGCCATCGGTATCGACGCATCGCATCGCGGCGGAGATGGGCATCAGCACCGGGAACCTCCACTACCATTTCAAGGCCAAGCGACTGATCGTCGAGTGGCTGTTCCGGCGTTTCGAGGAAAAACTCTCGACGCTCAGCGAAGCCGCCGGCAGCGTCCGCGCGATCGACGACCTGTGGGTTGCCCTGCACCTGGGCTTCGAAGCGGTCAACGAGTACCGTTTTGTCTACCGCGACATGGCCCACCTCGAGAGCGAATACCCTGAAACCGCCGCCAAGTCGCGCGCGCTGATGGCGCGCAACCTCCTGAACGCCCGCGCCCTGTGCGAAAGCCTGGCCGCCCAGGGCGTGATCAGGGCCAGCGCCGACGAAGCCGAAATGCTGGCGCTGCAGATCGTGTTCACCACCACCTGCTGGCTGTCGTTCGAGCGGCTGGTGGCGCAAGACGCCGCATCGCGTCGCACCGACACCGGGCTGGCGGCGTACTACACGCTGACACTGCTCGCGCCCTACGTGGATCCTCCGTCGCGGGCCTATCTTGATTACCTGCGCGCCAAGTACGTGCAGCAGTAGCCGTTGCGAACCCCCTGATTCTTTCGCTGTCACACCCATCTCACCCATAAAAGAAACACGCATCCCATGACAAGCACCGCCTCGCACGCCTCGATCGAAGCCCCCTCGCGCCTTCTGCAACTCGCCGAACTGCGCGCCGGCTGGGAACTGGGTGCCACCCTTTCGCTCTGGCCGCTGCTCAAGCTGGCGCCGCGCGGCGACGGCCACCCGGTGGTGGTGTTGCCCGGCCTGGTGGCCAGCGACCTCTCGACGGAGTTGCTGCGCCGCTACCTGCGCGGGCGCGGATACGACACCCATGGCTGGGGGTTGGGCCGCAACCTCGGGCCGCGCGAGGGGGTCGAGGCGGGCATGTTCAAGCTGCTCGAAGCCCTGCATGCGAAAGAAGGCCGCAAGGTCAGCCTGATCGGCTGGAGCCTCGGCGGCGCCTACGCACGCCTGCTCGCCTCGAAGCGGCCCGAGCTCGTGCGCAGCGTGATCACGCTCGGCAGCCCGTTCGCCGGCAACCCGCGCTCTACCAACGCGTGGCGCGTCTATGAAGGCGTGAGCGGGCAAAGCGCAAACGACTCTGCACGCATGCGGCACATCCGCCCCACCCCACCCGTGCCGACCACTTCGATCTTCAGCCGCACCGATGGCATCGTGGCCTGGCGCGGCAGCGTCGAAAAGCCGGGCCCGACGAGCGAAAACATCGAGGTCTTTGCGAGCCACATCGGCCTGGGCGCCAACCCTTCGGTGCTCTACGCCGTGGCGGATCGGCTGGCGCAACCGGAAGGCGCCTGGAAGCCGTTCAACCGCAAGGGGCTCGGCGCGCTGGTCTACCCGGATCCGCAGCGCCGCGGTTGAGTTGCTTCAGCGCCCGATACTGACAAATCCGGGCCGGCAACAACCTGGAACAAAGATTGCGGTAAGTAGTTCATCTGACATTTTTTGTCGATGCGCGCCGGTCAACCCTACTACTACTCGCCAATCATGAAAGTTCTCGACAACCTGCTCTGGAAGGTTCCCGCCGGTGGAACCATCGTCGTCAAAGCCGCTGCGCTCGGATTGAGTGAGGGCGCCTTCCACCGGCTTGCCGCCGAGATCCAGGACGACGACGGCATCGACGACTTCGATTTCGTCAAGGCGCACCGGCTGGGCGACACCGGCTGGCAAAACCTGGATTCGTCCAACGAGGTTGTCGTAGAGCGGCCGATCGATGCGATTACGCTTCGGCGGCAGAAGAACTGAAACTTCGGGCCTGGTGGCCGGGCCAGGCGCCTGCGGCCAAATAAAAAAGCCTGCTACCGATGAAGTAGCAGGCTTTTCTTTTGGCCTTGTGGGCCATATCTGGCTCCTCGACCTGGGCTCGAACCAGGGACCTACGGATTAACAGTCCGGCGCTCTACCAACTGAGCTATCGAGGAATATGTGAAGCCTCAAATTATAGCGTGGTTTTTGGCGCTCTTCCCAGCCCTCACAACAGCGCGCGAACTTCACGTGCGGCCTCGAACAGCAATGGCAGCAGATCGCGCTCCAGTTGCTGCACCGGCCGCGGCCCGCCCGACAGCACGACGTTGAGTGCAGCCACCGTCCGGCCCTGCATGTTGCGCAGCGGCACGGCCAGTGCCTGCACGCCGAGCTCGTGTTCTTCGGTGGCAATGCAGTAGTCGTCGGCCCGCACCTGCGCGATGCGCTGGCGCAGCGCCTTTGCCTGCGTGAGGGTGTGCGGCGTGAGTCGCGGCAACAACCGCCCCTTGAGCCATGTGTTGAGTTCGGCCGCGCTTAGCGCCGCGAGCAGCACGCGGCCGGTCGACGTGGCGTGCGCGGGCAGGCGCGCGCCGAGGTGCAGGCCATAGGCCAGCACACGCGTGGGCGCGCCGTAGCTTCCGCTGCGCGCAATGATCACCACCTCTTCGCCGTCGAGCACCACGGCGGAGAACGACTCCTGCGTTTGCGCGGCCAGGCGGTTCAGCGTGGGCTGCAATGCACGCGGCAAGCGCGACGATGCAAGGTAGCTTCCCGAAAAGCGCAGCACCTTCGGCGCCATCCAGAAATAGCTGCCGTCGGTTTCCAGGTAGCCCAGGTGCGCGAGCGTGAGCAGGTGCCGGCGCGCGGCGGCGCGCGTAAGGCCGGCGCGCTCCGCCGCCAGCGTTGCGTTGAGGCGCTGGCGCTCGGTGTCGAAGCTTTCGAGCACGGCCATGCCCTTGGCGATGCCTTCGATGAAGTCGGGTTTGGCGATGGTCATGGGGATACTGATGCGGACATGCTGCGCGATGATCGCGCAAGTACTTCCATGATCGCACAATGCTGCGACAGTGCACCTTCCGTGCTGCAGGCAGGCCGCCTACGCTCGTGGTTCACCAGGAGACATCCGTGAGAACACAAGTCGTCATCGTCGGCGGGGGGCCCTCCGGCCTGCTGCTCGGCCAGTTGCTGCACTGCGCAGGCATCGAAAACATCATCCTCGAACGCCAGAGCGGCGACTACGTGCTGGGCCGCATCCGCGCCGGCGTGCTCGAACAGGTAACGATGGATCTGCTGAAGCAGGCCGGCGTCGACACGCGTGCCAGGGCCCAAGGCCTGCCGCACGACGGCATCGAGTTGCTGTTCAAGGGGGCGCGCCATCGCATCGACCTGAACGGGCTGACCGGCGGCAAGCAGGTTACGGTCTACGGCCAGACCGAGGTGACGCACGACCTGATGGACGCTCGCGCCGCGGCCGGCCTCACGACCATCTACAACGCCGCGCCGGTAAGCCTGCACGATTTCGATACGGCAAGCCCGCGTGTGCGCTACCAGAAGGACGGCGCCACCCACGAGATCGCCTGCGACTTCATCGCCGGCTGCGACGGCTACCACGGCATCAGCCGCGCGAGCGTGCCGGCCGATGCGCTGCACCTCTATGAAAAGGTCTACCCGTTCGGCTGGCTCGGCGTGCTGGCCGATGTGCCGCCGCTGTCGCACGAACTCATCTATGCCAACACGGCGCGCGGCTTTGCCCTGTGCAGCATGCGCAGTGCAACGCGCAGCCGGTATTACGTCCAGGTGGGAACCGAAGAACGCGTCGAGAACTGGAGCGACGACGCGTTCTGGAACGAATTGCGCAACCGCCTCGACCCCGAAGCGCGGGAGCATCTCGTCACCGGCCCTTCGCTCGAGAAAAGCATCGCGCCGCTGCGCAGCTTCGTGGCCGAGCCGATGCGCTTCGGCAGCTTGCTGCTGGCCGGCGATGCCGCCCACATCGTGCCGCCGACCGGTGCCAAGGGGCTCAACCTGGCAACGGCCGATGTCGGCTACCTGTCGCGGGCACTCGAAATCTTCTACCGCGAGCACAGCGCGTCGGCGCTCGACCGCTATTCGGAGCTGTGCCTGCGCCGGGTGTGGAAGGCCGAGCGCTTTTCATGGTGGTTCACTTCGCTGATGCACCGCTTTCCGGACAACGGCGAGTTCGGCCAGAAGATTCAGGAGGCCGAACTCGACTACCTCGTGAACTCGCGCGCCGCTTCCACTTCGCTGGCCGAGAACTACGTGGGGCTGCCGCTCGAATCGTTCTGAACAGGGCCGCCCGCCAATGCCGGGCGCAGCAGTGCAGACGCAAACGCGTGTATACCTGCACCATGCAAATCCCCTGGCTCGCCGCTGGCGAACCCCTTCCTGACGCAGCCTCCGCCTGGGGACCCGACGCGCCGGTGCCCGGCCTGCTGGCGGCGGGCGGCGAACTCAGCGTCGGGCGCTTGCTGGAAGCCTATGGCAGCGCGATCTTTCCCTGGTTCAGCGACAACCAGCCGATTCTCTGGTGGAGCCCCGACCCGCGCATGGTGCTCGAGGTGGCGCGCTTCCGGCTGCACCGCTCCTTGCGCAAGACGCTCGAGCATTTCCGCCAGGCTGCCGGCTGCGAACTGCGCTTCGACCACGACTTCGAAGCCGTGATCCGGGCTTGCGCCGCGGCACCGCGCGCCGGCCAGTCGGGCACCTGGATCGTGCCGGAAATGGTTGATGCCTACATCGCGATGCACCGGGCCGGCCATGCGCACAGCGTCGAGACCTGGATCGACGGCAAGCTGGCGGGCGGCCTGTACTGCGTCTCGATCGGCCGCGCGGTGTTCGGCGAATCGATGTTCACGCGGCGGCCCGACGCGTCCAAGATCGCGCTGGCCGGGCTGGTGAGCTTCTGCCGGCACCACGGCATGCCGATGATCGACTGCCAGCAGAACACCGCCCATCTGGCCAGCCTTGGCGCGCAGGAAATGCGGCGCGCGGACTTCGTGGCGTACGTGACACGCGCCCGCGCACAACCTGGCCCCGCATGGCAATTCGCGCCCGTATACTGGGCCGAACTCCTGTCCGCGCGAACCTCCGACCCGACGTGACGCACCTCAAGGATCTCCCGCTCCACACGCTGCAGTTCTATGCAACGGCGCCCTACCCGTGCAGCTACCTGCCGGATCGGCAGGCGCGCTCCCAGGTCGCGACGCCGAGCCACCTGATCCACAACGACGCGTACTCCGACCTGGTGCTGGCAGGCTTCCGGCGCAGCGGCATGTTCACCTACCGCCCCTACTGCGACGGCTGCCACGCCTGCGTGCCGCTGCGGGTGCGGGTCGACGAGTTCGTGCCAACGCGAAGCCAGCGCCGGGCGACGGCCAAGCATGGCAACCTGCAGGCGCGCGTGCTCAAGCTGTGCTTCGTACCCGAGCATTACCAGCTCTATCTGCGCTACCAGAACGGCCGGCACGCTGGCGGCGGGATGGATCACGACAGCATCGACCAGTACACGCAGTTCCTGCTGCAAAGCCGGGTCAATTCGCGCCTCGTCGAGTTCCGCGAGACGCTGCCAGACGGCAGTGCCGGTGCGCTCAAGATGGTGTCGATCCTGGATGTGCTGAATGACGGGCTGTCGGCCGTCTACACGTTCTACGAGCCCGATGCGGGCGCCGGCTATGGCAACTATGGCGTGCTGTGGCAGATCGCACAGGCCCGCACGCTGGGGCTTCCGCATGTTTACCTTGGCTACTGGATCAAGGGCAGCGCCAAGATGAACTACAAGGCGCGTTACACGCCGCACGAAGTACTCGTCGACGGGCGCTGGCAAGCGCACAGTAATTTCACAACGTAAAATGGCAGGTGCTCAACTCGCCCTGCCGTCCATGAGAAAACCACAATCCGACGTTCCTGCGACGCCTGTCATTCAGGTGATCGAACGCATGTTTTCGCTGATCGACGTGCTGGCCTCGCGCGAGGAAGCGATTTCGCTCAAGGAAATCAGCGAGAAGACGGGGCTGCACCCGTCGACCACGCACCGCATCCTGAACGATCTGGCCGTTGGCCGATTCGTCGACCGCCCCGAGGCCGGCAGCTACCGGCTCGGTATGCGGCTGCTCGAACTGGGCAATCTGGTCAAGGGCCGGCTGAACGTGCGCGACGCGGCGCTCACGCCGATGCGCGAATTGCACAAGCTCACGCAGCAGCCGGTCAACCTCAGCATGCGGCAAGGCGACGAAATCGTCTACATCGAGCGCGCCTACAGCGAGCGCTCCGGCATGCAGGTGGTGCGGGCAATCGGTGGGCGGGCACCGCTGCACCTGACCTCCACCGGCAAGCTATTCCTCGCGGCCGACGACCCGCAGCGCGTGCGCAGCTATGCCACGCGCACCGGGCTGGCCGGCCATACGCGCAACAGCATCACGCAGTTGCCGGCACTGGAGCGCGAGTTGTCCAAGGCGCGCCAGTATGGCATCGCACGCGACAACGAAGAACTGGAATTGGGAGTGCGCTGCATGGCTGCCGGCATCTACGACGACCAGGGCAAGCTGATTGCGGGGTTGTCGATTTCGGCGCCGGCAGACCGGCTGGACGATGGCTGGCTGCCGAAGCTTCAGGCCACCGCCAACGAGATTTCAGGCGCGCTCGGCCACAACACCCACCCGCCGGCCTGAAGGGCTAGCCGCCCAAACCCGACCGCCGGAGACTGTTTCGATATCAGCCGGCAACGCCTACCGTCACGCTCTGCTGGTGATGGGCGGCAGCCGGGGACATCACCTGGGTTGCTTCGACCCAGCGGCGCACGCGCTCGGCATCGCCGATGCGGCTCAGCTTGCCGGCCGAATCGAGGAACACCATGATGAGCTTGCGGCCGGCGATTTTGGTCTGCATCACAAGGCACTGACCCGCCTCGGAGATGTAGCCCGTCTTTTGCAAGCCGATTTCCCAGTCAGGGCTCTTCACCAGCCGATTGGTGGTGTTGAACTGCAGCATGCGGTTGCCGACTTCGACCTGGTAGTCCGGCGAGGTCGACAACTGGCGCACGGTGGCGTCGGTCGATGCGACATTGACCAGCAGCGCCAGATCCTGCGCACTCGACTGGTTGAGGCTCGACAAGCCGGTCGGTTCGACGTAGCGGGTGTCCTTCATGCCGATCAGCTTGGCCTTGGCATTCATCATGCTCACGAAGGTGACAAGCCCGCCCGGATAGGTGCGGCCGAGGGCATGGGCCGCCCGGTTCTCGCTCGACATCAGCGCCAGGTGCAGCAACTCGCCGCGTGACAGCGTGGTGCCGACCCGCAGGCGCGAGCGGCTGCCCTTTTCGGTGTCGACGTCGTCCTGGGTGATGGTGATGGGCTCGTCCATCGGCAAACGGGCTTCGCTGACGAGCAGGCCGGTCATGAGCTTGGTGATCGAGGCGATCGGCAGCACGGCATGGTCGTTCTTGCTGAACAACACTTCGCGCGTGTCCTGGTCGATCACGAGGGCCACGCTCGACTTGAGATCCAGCGCGTCGTTGGCGCCGTGCAGGCCGGCGATCTGGCCATACGACAGCCGTGGCGGAGCGGCTTCGACCACACGCACCACCGAATGACGTTGCACCGCAACGACAGTCTTGCCATTGCGCTTGCGGATCGTGGCCACCACGTTGTGGCCACCGCGCACCGACCGGTCGGCCTTGTCGCCGCGGTCAGCCTTGGCTATGCGGGCAATGGCAGCGCCGCTCGCGGCCTTGCTGGTTGCCGCGCTCTTGGCGGCGCCGGCTTTCTGCTTGACGGGTGCGGCGGCCTGCGATTTCTTGGCGGACGGCGCCTCCTTCTTGGCGGCTTGCGCTGCCGGCAAGAAAAACGCCGTGGCGCACAGCGCGACGGCGATCAGACGAAAGGCGGGTAGGAGCCGCTGGCGGGAAACTCGATGAAGACGGGCTTCGGGCATTAAAAACTCTCCAGCGGCGACGAATGAGAACCGCAGTTTATCGAAATACAAAAAGACACGCAATATCAGTTACTTGCATCCTCTTCTTCAATCTAAAACAAAAGAACACATGAAAACCTAGCCTTGGGCCGCGATTCTCTCAGCTTGGCTCTGTAACTTGTTGAGAGCACTCAGATATGCCTTGGCCGACGCGACCACGATATCGGGGTCGGCGCCGACGCCGTTGACCACTCGTCCTGCATTCTGCAGCCGCACCGTCACTTCGCCTTGACTTTCGGTCGATCCGCTGATCGCATTCACGGAATAAAGCACCATTTCCGCCCCGCTTTTCACGTGCGACTCGATCGCCTTCAGTGAAGCATCAACCGGGCCATTGCCATCGGATTCGCCCGTGACTTCCGTGCCATGGGCCATGAACACGACCCGGGCGTGCGGACGTTCGCCGGTTTCACTGTGCTGCGACAGGGACACAAATGCAAACTGCTCACCAACGTGGGAGCCGTCTTCGTCGCTGACAAGCGCGAGGATGTCTTCGTCGAAGATCTCGCTCTTGCGGTCGGCCAGTTCCTTGAACCGCGCGAAGGCAGTGTTGACGTCGCCCTCGCTCTCCATGGTCACACCCAGATCCTGCAGGCGCTGCTTGAAGGCGTTGCGGCCGCTGAGTTTGCCGAGCACGATCTTGTTGTGGCTCCAGCCCACGTCCTCGGCCCGCATGATTTCGTAGGTGTCGCGCGCCTTGAGCACGCCGTCCTGGTGAATGCCCGAGGCGTGCGCGAAGGCATTTGCGCCGACCACGGCCTTGTTCGGCTGCACCACGAAGCCGGTGGTCTGGCTCACCATGCGGCTGGCCGCAAGGATGTGCTGGGTATCGATGTTCATCGTCAGGCCGAAGTAGTCCTTGCGGGTCTTCACGGCCATCACGATCTCTTCGAGCGAGCAGTTGCCCGCGCGCTCGCCAAGGCCGTTGATCGTGCACTCGACCTGGCGCGCGCCGCCGATCTTCACGCCGGCCAGTGAGTTGGCGACCGCCATGCCCAAGTCGTTGTGGCAATGCACCGACCAGATCGCCTTGTCGCTGTTCGGAATGCGTTCGCGCAGTGTCTTGATGAAGGTGCCGTAGAGCTCGGGAATCGCATAGCCCACGGTGTCGGGCACGTTGATGGTGGTGGCGCCCTCGGCGATCACGGCCTCGAGCACGCGGCACAAGAAGTCCATGTCGCTGCGGTAGCCGTCCTCGGGGCTGAACTCGACATCGGCGATCTGGTTGCGCGCGAAGCGCACCGCCAGCTTGGCCTGTTCGAACACCTCGTCCGGGCTCATGCGCAGCTTCTTCTCCATGTGCAGCGGCGACGTTGCAATGAAGGTGTGGATGCGCCCGCGCGCAGCACCCTTGAGCGCCTCCGCCGCGCGTGAAATGTCGCGGTCGTTGGCGCGCGAGAGGCCGCACACGGTCGCATCCTTGATCGCGTTGGCGATCGCCTTCACCGCTTCGAAGTCGCCATTGGAACTCGCCGGGAAACCGGCCTCGATCACATCGACCTTGAGCCGTTCCAGTTGCTTGGCGATGCGCAGCTTCTCGTCGCGGGTCATCGAGGCGCCCGGCGATTGCTCGCCGTCACGCAGGGTCGTGTCGAAAATGATCAGTTGGTCGGTCATCGTGGATCTCCGTCTTTTGTGTGGCGTACCGGTCTGCGCGTCAGGCCGGCTCAGCCATCGATTGTGCGCTGCGGGCGCCCTGTCCCCGGGCGCGCTCCAGACCCGAAACGATGGCCTTGAGCGAAGCCGAAATGATGTCGGCGTCAATGCCGACGCCGAACAGCGTTTGCGACTCGTCGACCCGCAGTTCGAGATAGGCCACGGCCTGCGCGTCGGCGCCCGCGCCGATCGCATGCTGGTGGTAGTCGATCACGCGCACGGTATGGCCGGTGGCGTCGGTCAGCGCATGGATGAAGGCGTCGATCGGGCCGTTACCGCGCCCTTCGATCGGCCGCATCCCGCCGTCCCACGGCAGGTCGCCACGCAGCAGCACCGAGGCGCCAGCGCCCTCCCCCTGCTCTTCGAGCATGCGGTGCTGCAGGGCATGGACGGCCTTCAAACCGTACTCGCGCTCGAACAGGGCATAGAGGTCGGCCGCGCTCAGTTCCTTGCCGGCGACGTCCATCACGCGCTGCACGGTCTGCATGAACTCCATCTGCAGGCGGCGCGGCATCTCGAGCCCGTACTCGCTCTCGAGCAGGTAGGCCATGCCACCCTTGCCCGACTGGCTGTTGACGCGGATCACGGCCTCGTAACTGCGGCCCACGTCCTTGGGGTCGATCGGCAAGTACGGCATGTCCCAGATATCGCCGTCCTTGCGCGCCGAGAAGGCCTTCTTGATCGCGTCCTGGTGCGAGCCCGAGAACGAGGTGTAGACCAGATCGCCCACATAGGGATGGCGTGGATGCACGGGGATCTGGTTGCAATGCTCGACCGTAGCGCGGATGTCGTCGATGTGCGAGAAGTCGAGTTCCGGCGAGACGCCCTGCGTGTAGAGATTGAGCGCAACGTTGACGAGGTCGAGGTTGCCGGTTCGCTCTCCGTTGCCGAACAGGCAACCCTCGATGCGATCGGCGCCGGCCATCAGTGCGAACTCACCTGCGGCGGTGCCGGTACCGCGGTCGTTGTGCGGATGCACCGACAGCACGATCGACTCGCGCCGCGCCAGGTTGCGGTGCATCCACTCGATCATGTCGGCGAAGATGTTCGGCGTTGAATGCTCGACCGTCGACGGCAGGTTGACGATGCACTTGTGCTGCGGCGTGGGCGCCCAGACCGCGGTCACCGCATCCACCACGCGCTTCGAGAATGCGAGGTCGGTGCCCGAAAACATTTCGGGCGAATACTGGAACGTCCATTGCGTGGCCGGTTGCTGCGCGGCGCAGTCCTTGAACATTGCCGCGTGCGTGGTGGCGAGTTCTACGATCTGGTCTTCGTCCATGCCGAGCACCACGCGGCGCATGACCGGGGCAACTGCGTTGTACAGATGCACGATCGCGCGCGGTGCGCCCTGCAGCGCCTCGAACGTGCGCGTGATGAGGTGGTCGCGCGCCTGCGTCAGCACCTGGATCGTCACGTCGTCGGGGATGCGGTCTTCCTCGATGAGCTTGCGCACGAAGTCGAACTCGGTCTGCGAGGCGGAAGGGAAGCCGACTTCGATTTCCTTGAAGCCGATGGCCACGAGCGTCTCGAACATGCGCATCTTGCGTGCGATGTCCATCGGCTCCACCAGTGCCTGATTGCCGTCGCGCAGATCCGTCGACAGCCAGATCGGCGCCTTCGTCAGCACGGCGTCGGGCCAGGTGCGATCCTTGAGGCCGATGGGTGCAAAGGCACGGTACTTGGCTTGCGGTTGCTTCAACATGTGATTTCTCGGTGAGGTTGGGAGGTGAACCAGCAACCCCAAACAAAACGGCCCGTTGCTGGTGCGAACGGGCCGTGTGAAAAGGTTTGCGCGTGCGCTACCGTCTCCGCCCGAAGGGGATGAGTAGTAGGGCCAGCGAAATCTTTTGCATGAGAGTGGCGAGTGTAGACGAAAAAGCGCTCAGTTGTGCAGCCCGCGTTCGTCGGGCTCTTCGGTGGACACGCTGATCATGCTGGCCGGCTGGCCCTTGGCCTTGCGCCACGCATAGACGACATAGCCACTGAGGCCATAGGCCACGAACACGCCGAACAGCACGGTCGGCGGATGGATGTTGATCACGGCGATGCCCAGCGCGATCAGCACGATCACGACGAACGGCACGCTCTTTTTCATCTGGATGTCCTTGAAGCTGTAGAACGGCGCGTTGGTCACCATCGACAGGCCCGCGTACAGGGTGAAGGCAAACGTGATCCAGGTGATCTGGTTCCACGACAGGTACAGCACTTCGCCGCCGCGCTTGCCCCACTCTGTCACGAGCCAGATGAAGCCCGCCACCAGCGCCGCCGCCGCGGGCGACGGCAGCCCCTGGAACCAGCGCTTGTCGACCACGCCGGTATTGACGTTGAAGCGCGCGAGCCGCAGCGCCGCGCAGGCACAGTAAACGAACGCCGCGATCCAACCCCAGCGCCCAAGCCCTTTAAGCGACCATTCGTAGGCGATCAGTGCGGGCGCGGCGCCGAACGACACCATGTCGGACAGCGAATCCATTTGCTCGCCGAACGCGCTCTGCGTGTTGGTCATGCGGGCGACGCGGCCATCGAGGCTGTCGAGAATCATCGCGGCGAACACGCCCAGCGCCGCCAGGTCGAAGCGCGCGTTCATCGCCATCACGACCGAATAGAAGCCGCCGAACAGCGCTGCCAGCGTGAACAGGTTGGGCAGGATGTAGATGCCCTTGCGGCGCTTGCGCGGCGCGACTTCGTCCGGCAGTGTGTCGTCATGCATGAAATATGCCTCCAGCGCCCGCGAAACAAGCGCAGGAAGCTATCAAATTCATAGCAAAACGGAGTGGTGTTCGCATCGTCGGCAGTGTAGTTCAGGCGCCCTGCGCGCCCGGAAAGAAAAAGGCCACCCGCACGGGTGGCCTCGACTGGGCAGCTGGAAGATCAGTTGCGGGTCTGGTCGACCAGCTTGTTCTTCTTGATCCACGGCATCATCGCGCGCAGCTTTTCGCCGACGACTTCGATTTGATGCTCGGCGTTCAGACGGCGGCGGCTGATCAGCGTTGGAGCGCCACCGGCGTTTTCCAGCACGAAGCTCTTGGCGTATTCGCCGGTCTGGATGTCCTTCAGCACTTGCTTCATGACCTTCTTGGTCTCTTCGGTCACGATGCGCGGGCCGGTGACGTACTCGCCGTATTCGGCGTTGTTCGAGATCGAGTAGTTCATGTTGGCGATGCCGCCTTCATAGATCAGGTCGACGATCAGCTTGAGCTCGTGCAGGCATTCGAAGTACGCCATTTCGGGCGCGTAGCCGGCTTCCACCAGCGTTTCAAAACCGGCCTTGATCAGCTCGACGGTACCGCCGCACAGAACCGCTTGTTCGCCGAACAGGTCGGTTTCGGTCTCTTCGCGGAAGTTGGTCTCGATGATGCCGGCCTTGCCGCCGCCGTTGGCGGTGGCGTAGCTCAGCGCGAGGTCACGCGCCTTGCCGGTCTTGTCCTGGTGCACGGCCACGAGGTGGGGCACGCCGCCGCCTTGCGTGTAGGTGCTGCGAACCGTGTGGCCCGGGGCCTTCGGCGCGACCATCCAGACGTCGAGGTCGGCGCGCGGCTGCACGAAACCGTAATGCACGTTGAAACCGTGCGCGAAGACGAGCGAAGCGCCTTCCTTGATGTTCGGGGCCACGTCGTTCTTGTAGACGTTGGCGATCTGCTCGTCGGGCAGCAGGATCATGACCACGTCGGCCGCCTTCACGGCGTCCGCCACTTCGGCGACCTTGAGGCCGGCCTTCTCGACCTTGGGCCACGAAGCCCCGCCCTTGCGGAGGCCCACCACGACCTTGACGCCGCTGTCGTTCAGGTTCTGTGCGTGGGCATGGCCTTGCGAGCCGTAGCCGATGATGGCGACCGTCTTGCCCTTGATCAGGCTCAGATCCGCGTCCTTGTCGTAATAAACCTTCATGTCATTGCTCCTTCGGTAATTCGTTCGGGGGTGTAAAAAAATTCAGACGCGGAGAACCCGCTCGCCGCGGCCGATGCCGCTGGCGCCGGTTCGCACGGTTTCGAGGATCGCACTGCGCTCGATGGCTTCGAGGAAGGCGTCGTTCTTGCCGTGGTCCCCGGTGAGCTCGATGGTGTAGCTCTTGTCGGTCACGTCGATGATGCGGCCGCGGAAAATCTCGGCCATGCGCATCATTTCTTCGCGCTCCTTGCCGACCGCGCGCACCTTCACCATCATGAGCTCGCGCTCGGTGTAGGCACCTTCGGTCAGGTCGACCACCTTCACGACTTCGATCAGGCGGTTCAGGTGCTTGGTGATCTGCTCGATGACTTCGTCCGAGCCGGCCGTGACGATGGTCATGCGCGACAGGCTCGCGTCTTCTGTCGGCGCGACCGTGAGCGATTCGATGTTGTAACCACGGGCCGAGAACAGGCCCACCACGCGGGAGAGTGCGCCGGGCTCGTTTTCGAGCAGCACGGCAATGATGTGTTTCATAGGCGAAAGACTCCTCTTTTCGCCGCCCTCCCCCGCGCACGGTAATGCGCGGGCTCGGCGGGCAATAGATTCGTCTTGAGAAAAGTTATTGAAGGAGCCGAGTCCGCGCAGCGGACCGGCTTATCGTCTGTTTAAAGATCCTCGGAACCCAACAGCATTTCGGTGATGCCGGCACCCGCCTTGACCATCGGGAATACGTTCTCGGTGGGGTCGGTGCGAAAGTCCATGAACACGGTGCGATCCTTGAGCTTGCGCGCCTCGCGCAGTGCCGGCTCCACGTCCTGCGGGCGTTCGATCAGCATGCCAACGTGGCCGTAGGCCTCGGCCAGCTTCACGAAGTTGGGCAGCGCGTCCATGTAGCTGTGGCTGTAGCGGCCGGAGTATTCGATCTCCTGCCACTGGCGCACCATGCCGAGGTAGCGGTTGTTGAGCGAGCAGATCTTGATCGGCGTGTTGTATTGCAGGCAGGTGGAGAGTTCCTGGATGCACATCTGCACCGAACCTTCGCCGGTGATGGTGAACACCTCGGCTTGCGGCTTGGCAAGCTTGATGCCCATGGCGTACGGAATGCCCACGCCCATGGTGCCCAGCCCGCCCGAATTGATCCAGCGGCGCGGCTCGTCGAAGCGGTAGTACTGCGCGGCCCACATCTGGTGCTGGCCGACATCGGACGTGATGTAGGCATCGGCGTCCTTGGTCATGTTCCAGAGCGTCTCGACCACGAACTGCGGCTTGATCACGTCCTTGTTGCCGCGGTCGTACTTGAGGCAGTCTTTTGCGCGCCAGGCTTCGATGGTTTTCCACCATTCGGACAGGGCGCCGGCATCCGGCCTGGTGCTGCTTTCGCGGATCATCGAGATCAGCTCGGTCAGCACGTCCTTCACGTCGCCGACGATCGGAATGTCGACCTTCACGCGCTTGGAGATGCTCGACGGGTCGATGTCGATGTGGATGATCTTGCGTTCGTTCTGCGCGAAGTGCTTCGGGTTGCCGATCACGCGGTCGTCGAAGCGCGCACCCACGGCCAGCAGCACGTCGCAGTTCTGCATCGCATTGTTGGCTTCGATGGTGCCGTGCATGCCAAGCATGCCGAGGAACTTGCGGTCGCTCGCCGGATAGGCGCCCAGGCCCATCAGCGTATTGGTGACCGGGTAGCCGAGCATGTCGACCAGCGTGCGCAGTTCGTTGGTGGCGTTGCCCAGCAACACGCCGCCGCCCGTGTAGATGTACGGGCGCTTGGCGTTGAGCAGCAGTTGCAGCGCCTTGCGGATCTGGCCGCCGTGGCCCTTGCGCACGGGGTTGTACGAACGCATCTCGACCTTCTCGGGATAGCCGGTGTAGGCCACCTTCTTGAAGGAGACGTCCTTTGGCACGTCCACCACCACCGGGCCCGGCCGGCCGGTGCGTGCGATGTGGAAGGCCTTCTTCATCGTCATCGCCAGATCCTTCGGATCCTTGACGAGGAAGTTGTGCTTCACGATGGGGCGCGTGATGCCGACCGTGTCGCATTCCTGGAATGCATCGAGGCCGATCGCCGCGGTCGGTACCTGGCCCGAGATGATCACCATCGGGATCGAGTCCATGTACGCCGTCGCGATGCCCGTGACCGCATTGGTCAGGCCGGGGCCCGAGGTGACCAGTGCCACGCCGACCTCGCCGGTCGCGCGGGCATAACCGTCGGCCGCGTGCACCGCCGCCTGCTCGTGCCGCACCAGCACGTGCTGCATGGTGTCCTGCTTGTACAGCGCGTCGTAGATGTAGAGCACGGCGCCACCGGGGTATCCCCAGATGTACTGGACGCCTTCGGCCTGCAGTGCCTTGATCAGCACTTCAGCGCCCATGAGCTCTTGAGTTGGATTGCCCATCCCGGAGGATGCGGCTGCTGCGGAAGTGAGTTCCGCCTTCGAGATTTCCATGATGAACCTTTGTGTTTTTTCGGGAACGAAAAACCTTGGGTGCCCCTTGCCAACCCTTGTGAGGCCGCGTCGGGACTTGAGGCCAAAGCCATGGGCGGACTTGATGCTCCGCCGGACAGTGACCCGTTTGCCTTTTGACTTGCAGGGCGGATTATGACACTGCGGCGAGCCGCCTCGAACGCCAGGCCCCTCGCGAAAAGCCGATGCGATAATCCGCGCCGTCCAAAACAGAACTCTTGCGAGAGACAAAAACCCCCACGAAGCGCTTGACCGCGCCGACTTCGCTTGGCCACTGACAAAGAACTTTCCGACTTCCTCAAAAGTGTCGAGCGCCGCGCTTTCAAGCGGTCGGTCTACCACGTGCGAGACGAGGAGGCGGCACTCGACATCGTGCAGGACAGCATGATGAAGCTGGCCGAACATTACGGCGACAAGCCGCCCAACGAGTTGCCGATGCTGTTCCAGCGGATCCTGTCGAACTGCACGCTCGACTGGTTTCGCCGGCAAAAGACCCGGCGCGCTCTTTTTTCGAACCTGAGCGACTTCGAGCCCGCCGACGATGACGGGGATTTCGATCTGTTGGAGAATTTCAACGCGCCGACCGATTCGCGCGAAACCGAGAGCGCCGAGGACACCACGCGGCGCGCCCAGATCTTCCATGAGATCGAAGAAGAGATTGCCGCGCTGCCCGGTCGTCAACGAGAGGCGTTTCTGATGCGTTACTGGGAGGAAATGGACGTCGCCGAAACGGCCGCAGCAATGGGCTGCTCCGAAGGCAGCGTCAAAACCCATTGTTCGCGTGCCGTGCATGCGTTGAGCAAAGCGCTCAAGGCCAAAGGTATTTCGCTATGAACGCAACACTTTCTCAAACTTCCGCCGCCCTCCAAGAACAGTTTGCCCGCCGTCTGGTCACTCGTCTGTCGGCTGGCAGCGCCGAGCTGCCGCACGACATCGGCGAGCGCTTGCGGGTTGCGCGGCAACAAGCTTTGGCCCACCGCAAGCTGGCGCCGGCCCGCAGTACCGCCTCAGTGGTGGTTTCGTCGGGTGGTAGCGCCGCGCTGCTCGGCGGCGGCTGGTGGACGCGCGTCGGCGCGCTGGTGCCGCTGGTGGCGCTGGTGGTCGGCCTGGTCACCATCAGCGCGCTGCAGGACGAAAACCGTGCCAACGACCTCGCCGAAGTCGACGCCGCATTGCTGACCGACGACCTGCCGCCGGCCGCGTTCACCGACCCCGGCTTCGCGCAGTTCCTCAAGACCGACGACAGCACCGCGCATTGATACGCATGCCCGCTCGCCCCCTGTCCGGCGTCGCCGGGCTCTTGATCGCGGCAACTTTCTGCCTCCAGGCCTTGCCAACCGCAGCGCAGCCAGCTGCGGCCGTGCCCCCCTCGGCCGCAGACTCCTCGCCCCAGACCGCCAAAGTGACTGTTTCCAAGCCACTTTGGGCCACGCTGACGGCCGAGCAGCAAGCCGCGCTGAAACCGCTGGCGCCGCACTGGAACGGCATTTCCGAGCCTCACAAGCGCAAATGGCTTGCGCTGTCGCGCAACTACGGCAGCATGAAGCCCGAAGATCAGGTGACCCTGCACAGCCGGATGACCGAATGGGCCGGGCTGAGCGCGCATGAGCGCGCACTGGCGCGACTGAACTTTGCCGAGGTCAAACGCCTGCCGGTCGATGAGCGCAAGGCCAAGTGGGAGGCCTATCAGGCCCTGAGCGAAGAAGAAAGACGCAAGCTGGCCGAAAGCGCGCGCGTCCGGCCGGCGAGCGCTGCGCTGCCGATCCGACCCGTGCCGGCTCGGAAGCTGGCGCCCGTCCCCGCCATTCCGATGGCTTCGGCCAAGGGCGAACACACGCCCCGCATCCAGTTGGCGCCGCCTGCAACGCCGGTGGCGCCGGTTGCGGCAGCACCCGTACCGGCGACAACCCCGGGCGTGACCGTCACGCCCAACCCAGGCGCGCCTGCGGCGGCACCCGTTACCATGCCGCCGGTGCCGGCCGAATCGCAGGTACCGGCGCCGGCCGCCGTTCCTGCGGCCCGCCCGACCGAGTAACCCTTCTCCGCGCCCCGAGGGCGCCGGATCCATGCAAGCTGGCGCCTCCGCCCCTCCCGACACTGCTTCCGCCGCACCCGCTGCCGACCTGCCCGACCTGACTGCCCCGGGCCTGTGGCGCCGCATGGCGTGCTGGGTCTACGAAGGCATGCTGCTGTTCGCAGTGGTGTTCGTCGCAGGCTGGTTGTTCAGCACCCTGGGCCAGATGCGCGATGCAATGGACGAACGCCGGCACCTGCTGCAGGCCTTTCTTTTCGTCGTATTCGGTGTCTATTTCGTCTGGTTCTGGATTCATGGCCAGACCCTGGCCATGAAAACCTGGGGCTTGCGCATCGTCGACCGCGCCGGCCGGCCGCTCAGGCAGGGTCGGGCCCTGCTGCGCTACATGTTGAGCTGGGTCTGGTTTCTGCCGCCGCTGGCGGCCATTGCGCCGTTCAGTTTGTCGGGTGGCGAATCGGCGCTGCTGATCGCTGGCTGGGTGCTGGTCTGGGCCCTGCTTGCGCGCTTTCACCCGCAACGCCAGTTCTGGCACGACGCCTGGGCCGGCACCCGGCTGATCGCCTCCAAACCCATGAGCCGTCGATGAGCGCCCCGGATCCTGTCGTCAACCCGCAAAAAGGCCGAAGCGGCTTCACGCGGGTTTTCCACGCAACGCTGATTTCGCTCAACGGGCTGCGCGCCGGCTGGGGAGAGCCGGCATTCCGGCAGGAGGCGATCGCCGCGATCGTGCTGGTGCCCTTCGCCTTCTGGCTTGGCCGCAACTGGGTCGAAACCGCGTTGCTGGCCGGCAGCCTGCTGCTGGTGATGATCGTCGAACTCCTCAACACGGCCGTGGAAGCCGCAATCGACCGCATCGGCCCCGAATGGCACGACCTGTCGAAGCGCGCCAAGGACATGGGCAGCGCGGCCGTGCTGCTCGCCCTCGTCCTTTCCGGTGGCATCTGGCTCACCGCGCTCTGGCAGAGATTCGTCACCTGAACGCGGCATGATCGGGGTCATGAACCCTGATTTTTCCATTTGTGTGTATTGCGGCTCGCGCCCCGGCGAGCAACCCGAACACATTGCAGCGGCCCTGGCCGTGGGCCACTGGATCGGCGAGCACGGCGGCCAGCTGGTCTACGGCGGTGGCCGCACCGGCTTGATGGGCACGGTGGCCGAGGCCACCCGCGCGTCCGGCGGCCGCGTGGTCGGCATCATTCCCAAGGCCCTGGTCGACAAGGAGCTGGCCGACCCGCTGTGCGACGAACTACACGTCGTCGACACCATGCATGAGCGAAAAGCCATGATGGGCGAGCGCGCCGACGCCTTCGTGGCGTTGGCCGGGGGCATCGGCACCTTCGAGGAACTGTTCGAAATCTGGACCTGGCGCCAGCTCGGCTACCACGACAAGGCCGTCGGCATTCTCAATACCGCCGGCTACTACGACGGGCTGCTGGCATTCCTTGCCCACAGCGTGCGCGAAGGCTTCATGGGCGACTGGCAGATGGGTTTGATCCGCAGCGGCACCGAGCCGGCACTGTTGATGGCAGAACTGCTCGAAGAATCACGCCGCCACCCGGGCGGCGACAAGCTGGCCGAGGTGCTTTAGATCGCCGCCTCGTCCTGTTCGCCAGTGCGAATGCGCACAATGCGCTCAACGGCGGTGACAAAAATCTTGCCGTCGCCGATCTTTCCGGTGCGCGCAGCCCCGATGATGGCCTCGATGCAGCGCTCGACATCGGCGGTGTTGACCACGACCTCGACCTTGATCTTCGGCAGGAAGTCGACCACGTACTCGGCGCCGCGGTAGAGCTCGGTGTGGCCCTTCTGGCGCCCGAAGCCCTTGACCTCGGTCACGGTGAGTCCGGTCACGCCGACGACGGCCAGCGCCTCGCGCAAGTCTTCGAGCTTGAAGGGTTTGACGATGGCGGTGATCTGCTTCATGCGGTGGTGCTCCCGGCGGTTTCGTTGAACTTGCTGGTGATAGGGTAACGCCAATCCTTGCCGAAGCTGCGATGGGTGACCCTGATGCCCACGGGCGCCTGGCGCCGCTTGTACTCGTTGATCTTGATGAGCCGCGCCACGCGCTCGACCACGGCGCGCTCGTAGCCGGCCGCCACGATCTCGGCCACGCTCTCGTCGTCCTGCATGTAGCGCGCGAGGATGCCGTCCAGGATGTCGTAGGGCGGCAGGCTGTCCTGGTCGGTCTGGTCGGGGCGCAATTCAGCGCTCGGCGGGCGCGTGATGATGCGCTCGGGAATCGGCGCCGCACCGGTGCCGTACGGGTCGTGCGCATTGCGCCAGCGCGCGAGCGCGAACACCGTGGTCTTCAGCAGATCCTTGATGACGGCGAAACCGCCCGCCATGTCGCCGTAGAGCGTGCAATAGCCGGTGGCCATCTCGCTCTTGTTGCCGGTGGTCAGCACGATGCTGCCGAACTTGTTCGACAGCGCCATCAGCAGCGTGCCGCGGATGCGGGCCTGCAGGTTCTCTTCGGTCGTGTCTTCGGCGCGGCCCCTGAATTCTTCCGCGAGTGCCGACTTGAACGACTCGAAGGTGTGCTTGATGGAGATCTCGTCGTAGCGCACGCCCAGCCGCGCCGCCATGTCGCGGGCATCGATCCAGCTGATGTCGGCCGTGTAGGGCGACGGCATCATTACGGCGCGCACCTTGTCCTTGCCGAGCGCATCGACCGCCACGGCCAGCACCAGCGCGGAGTCGATGCCGCCCGACAGCCCCAGCAATACGCCGGGAAAGCCGTTCTTGCCGATGTAGTCGCGCACGCCGACCACGAGTGCATCCCACAACTGGGCTTCGGCCTCGCGCGGGGCAGCGATGGAAGACGGTTCTGCCATGAATTTGATGGCGCCCTGCACCCGCTCCACCTGCGCAAAAGCCACTTTCTCCCTGAAACTTTCAGCCTGCATCGCGAGCGAA
This sequence comes from Variovorax nitratireducens, assembly GCF_051216545.1. Lineage (NCBI taxonomy): Bacteria > Pseudomonadati > Pseudomonadota > Betaproteobacteria > Burkholderiales > Comamonadaceae > Variovorax > Variovorax nitratireducens. The sequence goes on along the minus strand of NZ_JBPJZO010000005.1, from coordinate 78,534 downwards.
CCGTCGGCCTGCAGCGCGAACGATGCGCCGTCGAACACCACCTCGTCCTGCCCGCCCACCAGGTGTGCGTAGACCAGCGGCAAATCCACATGCCGCGTCCGATCCGCCATGCGTGCGATGCGTTCGCCTTCCTTGCCCACGTGGTAGGGCGAGGCGTTGATCACCGCCAGCAGCTCGGCGCCAGCTTCCTTCGCGAGCTGGGCCGGCGCGTCGAACCAGGCGTCTTCGCAGATCAGGAGGCCGACGCGCACGCCATCGGCCTCGAACACGCACACGCCCTGCCCCGGAGTGAAGTAACGGCGCTCGTCGAACACCTGGTAGTTCGGAAGTTCGCGTTTGGCATAGGTGTCGAGGATGCGGCCCTCGCGGATCACGCTGGCCGCGTTGTGCCGCAACTGCACCGCCACCGAACGGCTGCGCAGGCTACCGCCGCTCGGATGGCCAACCACCACCGTCATCCCGGCGAGGCCGGCGAGTTCGCTCGCCACCGTCTTCACGGCCTCGTCGCAGGCTTCGATGAAGGCTGGGCGCAGGAACAGGTCTTCGGCCGCATAGCCGCAAATCGAGAGTTCGGGGGTCAGCAGCAGCCGGGCGCCTTCGTCGTATGCGCCGTGCGCCGCCTCGATGATTTTGCGGGCGTTGCCGGCGGTGTCGCCGACCACGAAATTGCATTGCGCGATCGCGATTTTGAGTGTCATACAAGGCGGGAAAAGGGCTCGAACGATTATGTCATTCACGCGCTGTTAGGCTCGAAGCCCGATGAGCGCCAGCCCCCCCGCCATTTCCTTGTTCGCGCCGCTGGCCCGATGGTTCAACAGCCGGGCCTGGCTGCTGCTGGTGTTCACCACGCTGATCTGGGGCGCCAACGCGGTGGCGGCACGGCTGGCGGTCGGCGAGGCCTCGCCGATGCTCGTGACCACCGCACGATGGCTGGTCTGCTGCGTCGCGCTGGGCCTGACCTCGCGCCGGGAAATCGCCACCCACTGGCGCGCGCTGCTCCCGCACTGGCGCTTCGTGGCGCTGATGGGCACGCTGGGCTTCACCGGATTCAACGCACTGTTCTATACGGCCGCGCACCACACCACCGCGATCAACATCGCCATCATCCAGGGCACGATCCCGGTGCTGGTGCTGCTCGGCAGCGTGTGGGCCTACCGCACCCGCATCACGGCGCTGCAGGTGGTCGGCGTGGCGGTCACGCTGGCCGGCATCGCGGTGGTCGCGTCGCAAGGCCAGCTCGCGCAGCTGGCCCGCTTCGCTTTCAACATCGGCGATGTCTGGATGGTGATTGCGTGCCTGCTCTACACCTTCTACGCGCTCGGTCTGCGCCGGCGTCCGGCCGTACCGGCCATCGTGTTCTTCGCCGCCACGGCGGCAGTGGCCAGCGTCGTCTCGCTGCCGCTGCTGGCGGCCGAGATCGCGATGGGCAACTTCATCGTGCCGACGATGAAGGGCATTCTGCTGATCGTCTTCATCGGCCTGCTGCCGTCTTACGTATCGCAGCTCACCTTTATCCGCGCCGTGACGCTGATCGGCCCGGCCCGCGCCGGCGTGTACCTGAACCTGGTGCCGATCTTCGGCCCGTTGCTGGCGGTGCTCGTGCTCGGCGAGCCGCTGTCGGCCTACCACGCGGTGGCGCTGGCGCTCGTGCTGGGTGGCATATGGATCGCCGAGTACCTGGGCGCACGCAAACAGTGAAAAAGCACCCCTTGGCCGACGAAACCATCCTCCGCATTCACCAGGCGCCGTCGGAGATCGATGCGGCGGCCTGGAACGCGCTGCTCGCGCAGCAGGCGGCGCCCAGCCCGTTCATGCGCCACGAGTACCTCGACGCGCTGCATGAAAGCGGCAGCGCCACCCCCGCCAGCGGCTGGACGGCATCGGTCGCCACGCTCTGGCAGGGCGAGCAGCTGACGGGCGCCTGCCCGCTCTACGTCAAGGATCACTCGTACGGCGAATACGTGTTCGATTGGGCCTGGGCCAACGCCTACGAACAGCATGGCCTCGCTTACTACCCCAAGGCGGTGGCGGCCGTGCCGTTCACCCCGGTGCCCGGCACGCGCCTGCTGGCACGCGACGCCGCCAGCCGCGCGCTGCTGGTACAGGGGCTCGTGCAGTGGTGCAAGCAGACCGGGCTGTCATCGCTGCACCTGCTGTTCGGCGCCGACGAGGACATCAGCGCCTGCGCCGATGCGGGCCTGATGCTGCGCCACACGGTGCAGTTCCACTGGACGAATGCAGGCTACGCCAGCTTCGACGCATTCCTCGCCAGCCTGGCCCACGACAAGCGCAAGAAGATCCGCCAGGAGCGCCGCAAGGTGGCCGAGGCGGGCGTCACCTTCCGCTGGGCGCGCGGCGTCGACATCGGCGTCGACGACTGGGATTTTTTCTACCGCTGCTACGCCCGCACCTACCGCGAGCACGGCAACCCGCCCTACCTGAAGCGCGACTTCTTCCAGCGCATGGCCGACACCATGCCCGAAGCCTGGCTGCTGTTCGTGGCCGAACGCAACGGGCAACCGATCGCGACGAGCTTGATCGCGCTCTCCGCCGATGCGGCCGGCCCTGGCGGCACTTCGAGCCCCGAAGTGGCCTACGGCCGCTACTGGGGTGCGCTGGAGCGGGTCGACTGCCTGCACTTCGAGGCCTGCTATTACCAACCGCTGCAGTGGTGCATCGAACATGGCGTGCAGCGCTTCGAAGGCGGCGCGCAGGGCGAGCACAAGATGGCGCGCGCGTTGATGCCGGTCAAGACCACCAGCGCCCACTGGCTGGCACACCCGGCCTTCGCCGATGCGATCGAGCGTTTTCTCGAGCGCGAAGGCGAAGGCATCGCGAACTACATGGAACACCTGGACGAGCGCAGCCCGTTCAAGACGACAACCCCGGCCGGCCCCGCTACATGAGCGAGCCCGAAACCACGCCGCTGCAACAACAGCACACGCGCTTCGAAGACGCGCTCGCCATCGCCAGCGGCACGCTGCTGATCTCGGTCGGCGTGGCCTTCTTCACCACGGCCGGCCTCATCACCGGTGGCACGGCCGGCCTCGCCTTCCTGACCCGCTACGCCACCGGGTGGGGCTTCGGCAAGGTCTTCTTCCTGCTGAACCTGCCCTTCTACTGGCTGGCGCTGCGCAAGATGGGCGTGGCCTTCACGCTGAAAACCTTCGTGGCCGTCGCGCTGGTTTCCGTGCTGACCGAACTGCAGCCGCACTTCCTGCAGTTCGGCAGCCTGCAGCCGGTGTACGCGGCAGTGGCCGGCGGGCTGATCACCGGCACCGGTTTCCTGATCCTGTTCCGCCACAAGTGCAGCCTTGGCGGGTTCGGCGTGCTCGCGCTCTGGCTGCAGGATCGTTTCGGCTGGCGGGCCGGCCATGTCCAGATGGGCCTCGACTGCATGGTCGTGCTGCTGGCGCTGCTGACAATCGAGCTCTGGCGCGTGGCCTGCTCGATTCTGGGTGCGGTGGCGCTGAATCTGGTGCTGGCCATCAACCACCGGCCGGGGCGCTACCTGGGCATCTGAGCCGGCCCGGGCCGCGCTGCCCGCGCGCGGCCCAGCTTGCGACGCCCGGTCGACGCGATCGCGCCGACCAGGTGCTGCACGAAAGCATGCGCCAGCGGCGGCAGCGTCCGGCCTTCGAGCGACAACACCTGGAGCCGGCGCTGCTGCAACTGCGCATCGGCGAACGGGCGTGCCACCAGCGTGCCGGCATCGATCAGGTGCAGCACCGTGTGATGCCCCGCCAGCACGATGTCGGGGCTGCGCATCAACGGCAGCAGCGCTGCGGAATAGTTGCTCACGAAATTGGCGCGGTACTGCAGGCCCTGCTCGCTGCAAGCCAGGTCGAACAACTGGCGCGTGGTCGTGCCACCGCGGCTGCCGACCGCGAGCGGATAGCGCACCACCTCGGCCACCGTCACAACGCGCTGGCGCGCCAGCGGATGGTCGGGGCACATCACGGCGAACACCGGCGCGACGGCCGAGTGCTCGATGCGCAGCCCCGGCTCGGGCGCCACCACGTACTTGAGGCCGATATCGGCCTCGCCGCGCACCAGCAGCGCGCTCACCTCGTCGGGCGCGCCAACGTGCAGTTCGAACTGGCTGCGCGCGTGGGTCAACTCGAAAGTGCGCATCACGACCGGCATCAGGCTGCCTGCAAAGCCTTCGGTGCAGGCCGCGCGGATGCGGCCGGCGCGCTCGTCACCGAGATTGCGCACCTGATCGATCACCTGCCCGGCGTCGAGCACCGCATTGCGCAGGTGCGCGGCCAGCCGCTCGCCGGCCGCGGTGAGCGCCATGCCGCGGGAACGACGCTCGAACAGCGGCGTGCCGAGGCTGTCTTCGAGCTTGGTGATCTGGCGGCTGACGGCCGACGAAGCCACGAAGAGCCGCGCCGCCGCCTGGTTGACCGAGCCGCTGCGCGCCACCTCGAGGAAGTAGCGCATCGGGATGCTGAGCAGCGGCGTGGTCATGGAATGGAAGGTATTGCCTCAAAGGCAATGGTAGCTTGCTAAATCGGTACTGGAAGCAACGGGCTTCAGGCTTTCAACTTGCATGCAGCCAAACGCACAAGGATCACGCCCCATGTCACGCACCCAAGCCCTCGCCGCCGCCGTCGCCCCATTCGACGACGGCCGCTTCTTCGCCGACTTGCAGCGGCGCATCGCGTTCCGCACCGAAAGCGACACTGGCGCCGCCACGCCCGCGCTCGGCGCCTACCTCGGCGAAGAAATCGCGCCGGCGCTCGCCGCGCTGGGCTTCGCCTGCGAACAGGTCGACAACCCTGTGTCCGGCGGCGGCCCGTTCCTGATTGCACGGCGCATTGAAGACCCTGCCCTGCCCACCGTTCTGGGCTACGGCCACGGCGACGTGGTCAGTGGGCAGGACGCCCACTGGCGCGAAGGCCTCTCCCCCTGGACACTCACCGCCGAGGGCGAGCGGTGGTATGGCCGCGGCACCGCCGACAACAAGGGCCAGCACAGCATCAACCTCGCGGCGCTGGCGGCCGTGCTGCAGGTGCGTGAGGGGCGCCTTGGCTACAACGTCACCTGGCTGATCGAGATGGGCGAGGAAGCCGCTTCGCCCGGCCTGCATGCGGTGTGCGAGCAGCAACGCGACAAACTGCGAGCCGACCTGCTGATCGCCTGCGACGGCCCGCGCGTGAGCGCACAACGGCCGACGCTGTTCCTGGGCTCGCGTGGCGCCGTCAACTTCACGCTGCGGCTCAGGAGCCGGCCGCGCGGCTACCACTCGGGCAACTGGGGTGGCGTGCTGGAGAACCCGGCCACGGTGCTGAGCCATGCGGTCGCGTCGCTGGCCGATGCCCGAGGGCGCATTCTGGTCGACGCGTTGCGTCCTCCGCCGGTCAGCGACCCGGTGCGCCGCGCGCTGGCCGACATCGCAATCGGCACCGGTGCCGACGATCCCGCGCTCGATGACGGCTGGGGCGAGCCCGGCCTGAACGCGGCCGAGCGACTGATGGGCTGGAACACGATCGAGGTGCTGGCACTCGGCGCCGGCGCGCCGCAGCGGCCCGTGAACGCGATTCCCGCAGAGGCCGTGGCGCACTGCCAGCTGCGCTTCGTAGTCGGCACGCCCTGGCGGCAGCTCGAAGACATCGTGCGGGCGCACCTCGACGCGCATGGCTTCGGGCGTGTCGAGGTGTCGATCACGCTGAGCGGCGCAGCGACGCGCCTCGAACTGGACAACCCCTGGGTGGCCTGGGCCGGCCGCTCGATCGAGGCGAGCAGCGGCCAGCGCCCCGATGTACTGCCGAACCTGGCCGGTTCGCTGCCCAACGACGTGTTTGCCGACCTGCTCGGCCTGCCCACGCTGTGGGTGCCGCACTCCTATCCCGCCTGCGCCCAGCACGCGCCGAACGAGCACCTGCTGGCGCCGGTCGCGCGCGAAGGGCTGCAGATCATGGCCGGCCTGTACTGGGATCTCGGCGAACCCGGGCAGGCGCCGTGGCAGGCCGGTGCACTTGATCGCTCTTCCTCTTCACTTCCTACCGAGTCCATTGCATGAAAACCCGCCATCTTCTTTTCCTGTCCCTGTTCGCCGTCTTCGCCACAAGCGCTGCGCTGGCCCAGGACGCCTGGCCGGCCAAACCCGTCAAGCTGGTGGTGCCGTTTCCGCCCGGCGGCGGCACCGATCTGGTGGCCCGTGCCATGGGCCAGAAGCTGTCGGAACGGCTCAAGCAGCCGGTGGTCATCGACAACCGGCCCGGCGCCTCGACCATCATCGGCACCGATGCCGTGGCCAAGGCCGCACCCGATGGCTACACGCTGCTGTTGTCGGGGTCGACCAGCTACAGCGTGAACCCCGCGTTGCGCGCGAAGCTGCCCTACGACCCGGTGAAAGATCTGGCCCCGATCGCCATCGTGGCGCGCGCACCGCTGGCGCTGGTGGTGAGCGGCAATGCGCCATGGCGCACGGTGAACGAGTTGGTCGCCGCCGCAAAGGCCAAGCCGAAAAGCATCCGCTACGCGAGCTTCGGTGCCGGCTCGGGCCCGCAGTTGGCGGCCGAGCTGTTCGCGCTTGCGGGAGGCGTGCAGTTGCAGGAGATCCCGTACAAGGGCAGCGCCCAAAGCACGGTGGCGCTGATCGGCGGGGAAATCGAGATGGGTGTCGACACCGTGGCGAGCGTGGCATCTCAGGTGCGTGCCGGCAAGCTGCGTGCGCTGGGCATCGTCGGCGCGACGCGTTCGAGCCTGCTGCCCGATGTACCGACGCTTGCAGAGCTGAAGCTGCCGGAGGCCACCTTCGACGCCTGGTACGCGCTGGCGGCACCGGCAAGAACGCCGGCTCCGGTGTTGCAGGTGCTGCTGCGCGAAGTCAGCGCAGTGATGGCCGATGCGGGCCTGCAGGCACAGCTGCGCGCCCAGGGCATGGAGCCGGTCGTGCTCGGCCCGCAGCCGTTCCGGGCGCAGATGGAGAGCGAAATTGCACGCTACCGTGCATTGGCCCATCGCGCCGGCATCGTCGCCGAATAAAACAAGCCCGTAGGGCTCAGAGGGCTCAGGCTTTGCCGGCCGGCTTGTACGCGGCGAGGCCGTCCACGACTTCCTTCTTGGCGGCGTCGATGCCTTCCCAGCCGAGCACCTTGACCCATTTGCCTTCTTCCAGATCCTTGTAGTGCTCGAAGAAGTGGCTGATGGCCTTCAGGCGCATCGGGTTCACGTCGTCGATCGACTTCCAGTGGCTGTAGATCGGCAGCACCTTGGTGGTGGGCACGGCCAGCACCTTGCCGTCGACGCCGGCCTCGTCTTCCATCATCAGGATGCCGAGCGGGCGGCACGGCACGACCACGCCGGGCAGCAGCGGGTACGGCGCGATCACCAGCACGTCGACCGGATCGCCGTCGCCGCTCAGGGTTTGCGGCACGTAGCCATAGTTGGCCGGGTAGTACATGGCCGTCGTCATGAAGCGGTCGACAAACAGCGCGCCCGATTCCTTGTCGACTTCGTACTTGATCGGATCCGAGTTCATCGGGATTTCGATCACCACATTGAATGCGTCGGGGATGTTATTGCCGGGGGAAACTTTGTCGAAGGACATGTCTTTTAGGAGTTGATTGAAAGGAAGGTGCCGGATTCGGACAAACCCGCAGTTTAAGACCCGTGTCACGGACCAGTCGCACCAAACCAGACTTTTGCCTGTAAATTGCCGCCGTTGGCCAATCGGTTCCCTGTCTTTGATGGCGGTGGGCTTCGAGGAAGCAACGCGACGGAAGCTCAGACCCGTATGCGTTGCACGCAGGGCCAGGGCTTTCGTCTCCACAAGTCACAACGAACTACTGGAGATGCAAAGCATGATTGGCAACACCCCCCTGATACTCGCCATCGTCTGCGGCCTCGTGGCCGTCGGCTACGGCTTCTGGGCCCGCAGTTGGATTCTGGCCAAAGACCCCGGCAACGCACGAATGCAGGAGATCGCCGCCGCGATCCAGCAGGGCGCGTCGGCCTATCTGGCCAAGCAATACACCACCATCGCAGTCGTCGGCCTGGTGTTGGCCGTGCTGATCGCCCTCTTCCTCGACATCACGACCGCGGTCGGCTTCATCATCGGCGCGGTGCTTTCGGGCGCCTGCGGCTTCATTGGCATGAACGTGTCGGTGCGCGCCAACGTGCGCACCGCGCAGGCCGCGACGCAAGGCATCGGCCCGGCGCTCGACGTGGCGTTCCGCGGGGGCGCCATCACCGGCATGCTGGTGGTCGGGCTGGGCCTGCTGGGCGTGTCGATTTTCTACTGGTTCCTGGTTGGCAATGGCGCCCTGACGCCGGACAAGAGCCTGGCATCACTGCTCAATCCGCTGATCGGCTTTGCCTTCGGCTCGTCGCTGATCTCGATCTTCGCGCGACTCGGCGGCGGCATCTTCACCAAGGGTGCCGACGTCGGCGCCGACCTGGTGGGCAAGGTCGAGGCCGGCATTCCGGAAGACGACCCGCGCAACCCGGCCGTGATCGCGGACAACGTGGGCGACAACGTCGGCGACTGCGCCGGCATGGCGGCCGACCTGTTCGAAACCTACGCGGTGACGCTGATCGCCACGATGGTGCTCGGTGCGCTGATGGTGACGGCTGCGCCTGTAAACGCGGTGCTCTATCCGCTGGCGCTGGGCGGCGTGTCGATCATCGCGTCGATCATCGGCTGCTTCTTCGTTAAGGCCTCGCCCGGCATGGTCAACGTGATGCCGGCGCTCTACAAGGGCCTGGCCGTTGCGGGCATCCTTTCGCTGATCGCGTTCTACTTCGTCACCGCCTGGCTGATTCCCGACAACGCGATCGCGCCCACCGGCAGCGTCATGAAGCTGTTCGGCGCTTGTGCCGTCGGCCTGGTGCTGACCGCCGCACTGGTGTGGATCACCGAGTACTACACCGGCACGCAATACAAGCCGGTGCAGCACATCGCGCAAGCCTCCACCACCGGCCACGGCACCAACATCATCGCGGGCCTCGGTGTGTCGATGCGCTCCACCGCCTGGCCGGTGATCTTCGTCTGCATTGCGATCCTGACCTCGTACACGCTGGCCGGCCTGTTCGGCATCGCGGTGGCCGCCACGGCGATGCTGAGCATGGCCGGCATCGTGGTCGCGCTCGACGCCTACGGCCCGATCACCGACAACGCCGGCGGCATTGCCGAGATGAGTGACCTGCCCGCCAGCGTGCGCGCCGTGACCGACCCGCTCGACGCGGTTGGCAACACCACCAAGGCCGTGACCAAGGGCTACGCGATCGGCTCGGCCGGCCTCGCATCGCTGGTGCTTTTCGCCGACTACACGCACAAGCTCGAGGGTTACGGCCTGTCGATCGACTTCAACTTGAGCGACCCGATGGTGATCGTCGGCCTGTTCATCGGCGGCCTGATCCCCTACCTGTTCGGCGCGATGGCGATGGAGGCCGTCGGCCGTGCCGCCGGTGCCGTGGTCGAGGAGGTGCGCAGGCAGTTCCGCGAGATTCCCGGCATCATGGAAGGTACGGCCAAGCCCGAGTACGGCAAGGCCGTGGGCATGCTGACCGGCGCGGCGATCAAGGAAATGATGATCCCGTCGCTGCTGCCCGTGGTGGTGCCTATCCTCGTCGGCCTGCTGCTGGGCCCCAAGGCGCTCGGCGGCCTGCTGATGGGCACCATCGTCACCGGTCTGTTCGTTGCCATTTCGATGTGCACCGGCGGTGGCGCCTGGGACAACGCCAAGAAGTACATCGAGGACGGCCACCATGGCGGCAAAGGCTCCGAAGCACACAAGGCGGCCGTCACCGGCGACACCGTGGGCGACCCCTACAAGGACACCGCCGGCCCGGCGGTGAATCCGCTGATCAAGATCATCAACATCGTGGCGCTGCTGATCGTGCCGCTGGTGGTGCAGTTCCATGGCGGAAAGGCGGCGGTGTCGATGGCGCCTCCGGCTGCAGTGAGCGCGCCGGCCGACAAGATCGAGTTGACCAAGCCGGCACAGACCCAGGCCGACGGGCGGCCCGCCGAGGCACGCCGCGTCGAGGTGAAAGCCAAAACCTGAGCATGCCGAGCCCGGACAGGCTGGAAGCCTTCATCGCCGCGGTCGAAAGCGGCCGGGAGGGCCAGCGCATCGCGGAAGAAGCTCTTTTCCACGACCCGGCGCAGCTGGCGCCCCGCTGCGCTACAGCAGGTCTTCCGGCACCAGCGGCCCCAGCACGGTGTTCTTCAAGCGCTGCAGCCAGGTCGACTCGGGCTCGGTGGTGAGGATCATTTCCTTGTCGTCGTCCATCGTCAGCCATTCGATCGTGCGCTTATTGGCCAGCAGCCGCAGGCGGTAGGCGCTCTCGAGCTTGCTGATGTTGATGATGCGCAGCAGCTCGCGCGCGAGCTGCGGGCTGTCGACCACGATGCCGAGCTCGGTGTTCTGCGTGGCCGAGCGCGGGTCGAGGTTGACCGAGCCGATGAACAGCTTGCGCTTGTCGACCACCGCCGTCTTGGCATGCAGCCGCCCCAACGATTTGCCGAACATGCCGAGCCGCTGATTGCGCGTCGTGCGCGCCGGGCTCAGCTCGTACAGCTCGACGCCCGCGAGCAGCAGCCGCTCCCGGTAGCGTGCATAGCCGCTGTGCACGAGCGGCTCGTCGTTGGCGGCGAGCGAGTTGGTCAGCAGGGTCACGCTCACGTCGCGCTTGCGCAGCGCCTCGAAAGCCTCCATGCCGCGCTCACCGGGCACAAGGTACGGCGAGGTCAGCAGAACGTCGCTCTCGGCGGTGAGCAGCTGCGTCCAGAAACGCATGGTGACGCTGGTGGCCAGCGCCTCGTCGGCGGTCATGTAGCGCAGCTTGGTCGGCGGGTCGGCCACCGCATTGGCCGGGCCCCAGAGCAGGCCCATGCGGCCGGCGTCGAGCTCTTCGCCAATCGGGCCGTAGCCGAGCACGTCGGTCGGCGGCAGCACCACCTTGGGCGGCGGGCCGGCCATGCCGACCCGCTCGTCGAATTCCTCGGTCATGGCGGCGCGGCCGGTGTGGGGCTTGACGATGTTGGCGATCGGATAGACCTCTTCGCTGTTCCAGTAGGTGTCGAAGATGTCCGACAACTGCGGCACGACCTTGCCGACCACCACGGCGTCCATGTCGACGAAGTTCTGCGCGCTGTTGAGCAGGAAATACTCGTCGGCAATGTTGCGCCCGCCGGCCACGGCCATCACGCCGTCGGCGATGAACAGCTTGTTGTGCATGCGGTGGTTGAGCCGCCAGATGTCGAAGGCGGAGGCAATGAAGCGGCCGGCGAGCTGGTCGCGCGCGCAGCAGAAAGGGTTGAACAGGCGCACCTCGATGTTGGGCGTGGCGGCCAGCGCCAGCAGCAGCTGGTCGGTGTGGGCGGTATACAGGTCGTCGACCAGCAGGCGCACCCGCACGCCTCGCAAGGCAGCTTCCTTCAGCGTGCGCAACAGCAACCCCCCGGCGCCGTCGTTCTCGATCACGTAGTACTGCACGTCGAGCGAGCGCTGGGCCCGCCGGGCGAGCTCGATGCGCGCATCGAGCGAATAGACGCCCAGCGGCATCAGGCGAAAGCCCGAATGCTCGCCCGGCGGCGTCGATGCGGCGACGATCTTCGCGAGGGCCGTGCCGGGGTCGGGCGCGAGCGCGGCGGTCTCGTTCATGACGGTGCGCGGGGGCAAGGTGCCGCAGGCGCCGAGCAGCGCCGCCAGGCCCAGTACAAGCATGGCCCGCAGGCCACGCCGAAGCGGTGGCAGGCATAAGATAGCGCCTATCTGTTCGAAGGAAATGGCCATGACGATACGGTTCAATCAGTTGCTTGCGTGGGTGCCGATGATGCTCTGTTTCAGCGCTGCCACGCCAGCTTTGGCAGCACTCGATATCGGCGAAAAGGTGGCTCCCTTCACGGCGCCGGCGGCATTGGCGGGCAAGCCCTTCACCTATTCGCTCTCCCAGGCGCTGGCCAAAGGGCCGGTGGTGGTGTATTTCTTCCCGGCCGCGTTTTCGGTGGGCTGCTCGATCGAAGCCCATGCCTTTGCCGATGCCATTGATCAGTTCGCAGCGATGAACACCACGGTTATCGGTGTTTCTACCGATGACATGGACACGCTGTCGAAATTCTCGAACCAGGCCTGCCAGGGCAAGTTTCCGGTCGCCTCGGACGAAACCAAGAACATCAGCAAGTCGTTCGACGCGATCATGCAGACCCGGCCCGACTATGCCAACCGTATCTCGTACGTGATTGCGCCCAATGGCGCCGTGGCGTCGTATTACCAGAGCCTGAATCCGTTCAAGCACGTCGAGAAGATGCTGGCCGCGGTCAGGGAGCTTCCCCAGAACAAGAAATAAGGTGGCCGCCCTCCCCGTCCGCCGCCTGCTGATCGACCTGGAGGCGCCGGTGGCGCGCCACTGGTGCGGCGGCGACGCATTTCGGACCGCGCTGCTTAACGCGCTGTCGATGAGCTTTCCGGCTGGCGAGCAGTTCTTCATCGACGCGGTGCGTGCCGGGGTGCAGGCCCTTCCGGCCGACCGGCAAGAAAGTTGGCGCGAGGCGATCAAGGGCTTCATCGGACAGGAGGCGGCACACCGGCGCATCCATACGCGCTTCAACGAGCATCTGGCGCGGCAAGGCCTGGTCGACCAATGGACGCCACGCATGCTTGAGCAGCAGAAACTGCTCGAGGGCACCGACCCGCGCCATGCGATCGCGGTCACCGCCGCCACCGAGCACTTCACCGCGATGATGGGCGAATGGCTGCTGGCCCACCCCGAGGTGCTGGCCGGCGCCGAGCCGCGGCTGCAGACGCTGTGGCTCTGGCACAGCGCCGAAGAGACCGAGCACAAGGCCGCCGCCTTCGACCTCTACCGCGCGCTCGACGGCAACCATGCCTGGCGCGTGCGCTGGTTCCGGCGCATCACGACCTCATTTCTGCTCGACGTGGCGCGCCAGACGCTGGCCAACCTGCGGCGCGATGGCACGTTGTGGCGTTTCGGCACCTGGCGCAGCGCGGCACGGCTGTTGTTGGGACGGCAGGGTCTGGTACGGCAGAACATCGGCGCCTGGCGCGACTACCTGCGCGAGGACTTTCATCCGGGACAGCACGACAGCGATTTGTCGGCACGCTGGCTGGCGGCCCACCGCGACCAGTACCTGCCCGTCGGCGCCTAGTGCGCCTCGTCCTAATACTTGATCGTGACGCCGGCCTTTGCGCCGGCGCTGTTCTTGCCGTCCGACTTGACGCCGGCCGAGAACGACACATTGCCGCCCGTGCTGGCGCCGGCCGAGTACGCCGGCCGGGGGCCCGAAGTATCGACGCCGCCATAGACGCCGCTTCCGTCGGGGCGCTCCACACCCATCACGGCGCCTTTGGTGTTGGCCGAGTCTTCAGTCGAGGCCACGTTCGGAGCGACGTACACGGTTCCGCTGTCGCTGGTCTGAACCGGCACCTTGACTTCCTGCGCGGGCGCACCCGCACAGCAGGCGGCCAAAGCGAGCGAGGCAACGACGGATCTGTTCATGCCGACATCATGCCTCGGTCGGCCCGGTCGTGGTGTCGACGGCCACCCCTTGTGCCTGTGCCAGCTGAAAACGTTGCAACAGGCTGTGAAGCATTTCAGTCGAGAGGCCGTGGATCACGAGCCGGTGCCCGGCCCGCAAGGTCGACAGCGGCACCAGCGGATGCTTGTTGTTGACCAGCACCAGATGCTCCGGCGCGGCCAGCAAGGTGGCCGCATAGATGCCGATGGTTTCGTCGAGCTGCAGCGAGTTGGCGGCGCGCCAGAAGTCGTTGTCGGTGAGCATCAGCTGGTAGAGCGGCGTGAAGAGTTCGATCGCGCTCTGCAGATCCAGAAAGTTGAGCCGGCCATGCGGCATGTCTTCGAGCTTCAGGCCCGGCTCGCGGATCATCGAGAAGTCGATGTGTTCGGGCTTGCGCAACGCCAGCCCCTGCTCGCGCAGCGCCTTGTTGAGCCGGATCACGAAGTTGAAAAGGTTCAGGTCGTGCTTCAGGAACATGTGATCCTTCAGCGCATCGATGTCGGCCGGCTCCAGCGGGTGGGTGGCCACCGGCGCCGGCGAGTTGCGGCCGATGAAGGTCAGCACCTGCGAGCCCAGATGGAAATGCCGCAGGATCAGCCAGTTCGCCTCGGGCGACACGAAGCGCTTGAGACCCCAGGCCAGAAACTGGTGCAGCAGCCCCGAGTGGGCCCAGTTGCGCGGCACGAACACCTTGCAGACCTGGAACAGGATGATGAACAGGCGCGCCAGCGGCCGCAGGAACGGCAGCAGGTACTGGCGCGAGGCCGAGCTTGAATCGGTGAGCCAGGCGCTCTTGACCTCATCCGGCAGCGGCGTGCTCTGGTCGAGATACAGCGCGAGCCAGGGGCTGGGGTCGCGCTCGTCCCAGGGGCGGGACAGGAAGTCGGGCACGGCCGAAGATTGGGGGCGGCTCATGCTGCCGTCACGTGTTGGAACTGCATCAGGTACAGCGCCGCGGTGTGGCGGGCAGTGCCGAGGATCTGCTGCGCAGCGCGGCCGTCGGTGTCGAACGCCATCACCATTTCGACTGCGGTGAGCCAGCGCGCCAGATGGTTCTCGTCGTTGTGGCCGTGGTACTCCAGAAAGCGAAACACGTCGGGCGGCAACTGCAGCGCACTCTTGAGCAGCGGCAGCAGCGCCGGCACGATGCGTTGCCCGGTGCCTTCGATGATGTAGATCGCCCCCAGCAGGCCGAACGGGTCGCGCGTCGCGGCCAGCCGGTGCAGGTAGGCGTTGAGCGCCTCGCCGCCGGGGTTGCGGCGCAACTGGTCGATGTCGGCCACGGGCCCGCCGGCCTTGCGGTAGTCGTCGAACAGGATCTTGAAGTCGTTTTGCTCCTCGCCCGCATGCACGCCGATCAGCGCGGCGAGCGACTGGAACGGGCCGCTCAGCGAGGCGGCGCCTTCGCGCATCCAGAGACTGCCCTCGCGTACCTGTGGAATCCAGTTTTCCATCCAGTTCAGGTAATCGGGCAAGGCAAAGCGGCGCTCGCGAATCTGCCGAACCAACGGCGTGCGCCAGACCTGCGAGCGGTAGTCGTGCCAGATCGAGGCCAGTTCGGTAAGCAGGTCGCGCAACGCCGCGGGTGAGTCAGCCGGGTCATGTGGCGGCGCAATCGCGTCTTCGGCAACCGGTAGATCGACTTTTGCGCTCGCGCCCGGCGGAAGGGCGCCGGAGGCCGATGGCACTTTGCCGGCCTCTTCCACTTCGAGCAGCATGTACGCTGCCATGAAGCGCCCCGACTCGGGCACATAGCAGAAGATCTGCTCGCCCGGCTTCACGGTGCGCGTCTGCAGAAACTCCGCCAGCATGATGAGGATCGACGCCGCGCCGGTGTTGCCGCGCCAGGCCAGATTGCTGTACCAGCGATCGCGCGGGATCGCGAGACCGGCCTTGTCCATCAGGCCCTCGACCACCGGGATGAACTTCTCCGACGAGTAGTGGCAGAGGAAATGGTCGATCTTCTGCGGATCGACCCAGCCGTCGTGCACCAGCCGCGCATATTCGTGGATGCCGATGTCGAACAGGTGCGGCAGCAGCCGGATGTCCTGCCGCAGCGACAGCGCGCCGGCAGCTTCGGCCTCGCCCCAGGAGCCGAAATCGAGATGGCCTCGCTGCCGGTCTTCGGTCAGGCCGAGCTGCATGCAGACCGGGTAGTCGCCCGAGAACGCACGTTGATGAACCCACTTGAGCTTGAGGCGCAGGCCGGGCGCGCCGGGCAGCACGGCATCGTCGGACAGCAGCAGCGCCCCTGCGCCGTCCGACAGCATCCAGCGCAGGAAGTGCGAGTCGAAATCGGTCTCGTAGCCGCGTGCCGCGAAGCGCGAGCGCTTGAACAGGCGAGACGGCATTTCGGCCGCGACCGCGAGGGCCGCGCGGTGCGCGCCAAGTTCGATACCCTGCGCCGCCGCCTGGATCGCAGAGACGCCCGCGGCGCAGATGCCGTGCACCGAGATCGTCTCCATCGGCGGTGCCGCAAGTTCGCCCTGGATCATGTTGGCGAAGCCCGGCATCAGCGTATCACCGCCCGAGCTGCCGCTGGCCAGGAGCGACACGCGGCCAAGGTCGCTGCCCCCGCGCTGCAAACAGTCGCGAATCGCATTGGCAGCGAGTTGCGCGTTGCTGAACACCGTGGCGCCCGCGGTGTCGATCGCGTAGTAGCGCTCGCGAATGCCGTTCTCGGCCAGGATGCGGCGCTGGATGCGCGACGACATGCGGTTCAGCGGCGCGATGTAGGCGTCCATCTGCTCATTGCTCACCGGCGCGCCCGGCATGAAGTAGCCGGCGCTCTGGAGATAGACACGGTCGAAAGAAACAGGCATCGAAAGACTCAAGGTTTTGGCAGTGAACCCGCCGGCATCAGCGAGCGGCTGCGAAAGCGCGGCACCAGGGCGCCGAGCACGAACACACGCAACATGTAGGCCACGATCCCCCGTTCGTTGAGCGCCGGATCGACCCGGCTGCGGTAATGCGCATGGTGCAGGCTTGCAAGTTCAGACCAATGCGCATGCGGAGTCTCGTGGTGTGCGGTGTGAAACCCGATGTTGAACAACAGCGGATTGATCAAGCCCTCGAAGTTGCGTGCGTAGTTCAGCGCGCTACCCGGCGTATCGCCTTGCGCCTCTTTCACGGCAGCCGGGCGGCCATCGGCATGGGCGTGTTGCAGGTAGTTTGTCGCCAGCAGCCAGTGCAGCCCGTGCAGCTGCGGCACGATGACG
Organism: Variovorax nitratireducens; assembly: GCF_051216545.1. Lineage (NCBI taxonomy): Bacteria > Pseudomonadati > Pseudomonadota > Betaproteobacteria > Burkholderiales > Comamonadaceae > Variovorax > Variovorax nitratireducens. The sequence goes on along the minus strand of NZ_JBPJZO010000005.1, from coordinate 61,821 downwards.
AACAGCAGCGCACGGCGCCAGTCGAGCGCGAGCAGCAGCGCCCACGACCCCAGCCATACCGCGTACTGCGCGACGCAATAGCGGAACGCACCCGAGTCGTTGCGCCGCAACTGGCCCAGCCATTCGACGAACAGCGGGTACAGCACCCAGGCGGCCTGCAGCGGGTGCAGCAGGTAGCCGGCCAGATGATTGGTATCGCCACCGAAGCGGTAGGTGCGCGCCAGGTCGTCGGGCCCATGCCGGTGCCGGTGGTGGTTCGCCACATGGGCCGGCCAGAACACGAAGGTCGGGTGCCCCTGCAGCAGCGTGATGCAGAAGTCGGTGAGCCGGTTGGCGCGGCGCCCGCGCCACATGCGCTGGTGGGTGTGGTTGTGGTGAATCACGCCGATGCCGAGCGTGAGAAACAGCATCAGCGCATAGAACGGCCACCAGAAACCGTGAACCCATTGCCAGGCCGCCAGCGCCGGGAAAGCGGCCAGGTACGCAAGGCTCTGCCAGTCGCGCCGGCGGCGCAGGCGCGGCAGACCGTCAAGCCGATGCGTCATGCACGACCTTCTGCTTCTTTCGGAACGCGTCGAGCTGCACATCGGCCGCGTCGGCCGGCAGCCGGGTGCCGAACAGCCGATCCATGAAAGTAAATTGAAAGCCGTAATTGCCGCCGTGCGCCGCGTGGTGCAGATGGTGCCGCCGGCTGGCCGCGAACCAGTGGCTGTACGACACGCGCGGGAAAAAGTCGTAGTTGGAATGCCCGACATTGTTGAAGAACAGGCTGAACAAGGGCACCGCGGCCAGCGCCCAGAAGCTGAAGTCGTGCACCAGCATCGGCGGCAGGATCACGTTGCCGAGCATCAGCGCCTCGACCGGGTGAAAGCTGTAGGTGGAAAACGGCGTGCTCACCACCGACCGGTGGTGCGGCCCGTGGAAGCGCCGCAGCCAGCGCGTGTGCAGCAGGCGGTGGTTGATCCAGAAGTGGATGTCGTTCCACACCGCGAGCACGAGGATCTCGATGGCGATCTGCCAGCCGCCCGGGTTCACGGCCAGGCGCGCCCAGCCGAGTTGCAGCAGCCCCCAGGGAAACACCATGCCAAGCCCGAAGATCAGCACCGAGCTGCCCGATTGCAGCAGCTCGCGTTGCAGTTGCTCACGACCCACTGGCCGCGGATCGAGCACGCGGCCGATACCGAGCGCCGGCAGCAAATGCCGCGTGATCAACCAGTTCAGCGCACCGAAACCCAGGTAGATGCCGCCGAAAAACAGCACGCCCCAGGCCATCACCTGGAGCATCGAAAGGGACTGGAAGGTTTGGGCCATGGGTTGAAGATTGACCTGAGGATAAGCGAGCCCGGCCGCGCCGGATCTGCGCGACAGCATACGAAGCGCGCCTTGCGTGAGAATGCCGCCCATGCAACTGAACTACATCGGCAACGCCAGCGTTGCATCCGCCTCCGGCCGCACCATTCCCGTTCTCGACCCTTCGGACGGCCAGCCCTTCGACGAACTGCAGCGCAGCGATGCCAACGACATCGACGCAGCCGTGAGCGCGGCGCGCGATTGCTTCGAGTCGGTCTGGCACAAGGTCAGCGCGGCCGACCGCGGCCGGCTGCTCTACAAGCTTTCGCAGAAGATCGCCGAACACACCGACGAGCTCGCATTGCTCGAGCAGCGCGACTGCGGCAAACCCGTCAAGCAGGCACGCGCCGACGCGCTGGCGCTGGTGCGCTACTTCGAGTTCTACGCCGGGGCCTGCGACAAGCTGCACGGCGAGACCATTCCGTACCAGGACGGCTACAGCGTCTTCACCTGGCGCGAACCGCACGGCGTCACGGGCCACATCATTCCCTGGAACTACCCGATGCAGATCTTCGGGCGCAGCGTCGGCGGCGCCCTGGCGGCCGGCAACGTCTGCGTGGTCAAGCCGGCCGAAGATGCCTGCCTCTCGCTCCTTCGCGTGGCGCAGCTCGCCGCCGAAGTCGGCTTTCCGGCGGGCGCGCTCAACATCGTCACCGGCTACGGCCACGAGGTCGGCGACGCACTGGCGCGGCATGAAGGCATCGACCACATCAGCTTCACCGGAAGCCCCAAGATCGGCACGCTGATCCAGCAGGTTGCGGCCGAACGGCACTGCCCGGTCACGCTGGAGCTCGGCGGCAAGAGCCCGCAGATCATCTTTGCCGACGCCGACATCGGCGCCGCCATCCCCGTGCTGATCAATGCCATCGTGCAGAACGCTGGCCAGACCTGCTCGGCCGGCTCCCGCGTGTTGATCGAGCGCGGGATCTACGAACCGGTGCTCGAGCGGCTCGGCCACGCCTTCGAGGCGCTGCGGGTCGGGCCTGCGGCCATGGACCTCGATGTCGGCCCGCTGATCCGCCAGACACAGCAGCAGCGCGTGTGGGATTTCCTGAGCGATGCGCAGCACGCCGGCATTCCGATGGTGGCGCAGGGCGTGGTGGTGGACGAAGCCCCTGAAACCGGCTTCTACCAGGCGCCGACGCTGCTGCGCGATGTGCCCGTGCTGCACCGGCTCGCGCAGGAAGAAGTGTTCGGCCCGGTGCTGGCCGTCATGCAGTTCAGCGACGAGGACGAAGCCGTCGCCATGGCCAACGCCACCCAGTTTGGCCTGGTCGCCGGCATCTGGACACAGAACGGCGCCCGCCAGTTCCGCATGGCCAAGCGCGTGCGCAGCGGCCAGGTGTTCATTAACAACTATGGTGCCGGCGGCGGCGTCGAACTCCCGTTCGGCGGCGTGAAGTCTTCCGGCTACGGGCGCGAAAAGGGTTTTGAAGCGCTGTACGGCTTCACGACCCTCAAGACCGTGGCCGTGCGGCACGGTTAAGCCTGCCGCCCCCCTTTTTTCCAGGAGACAACTCGTGCGCGTCAAAGACAAATCCATCATCGTCACCGGCTCCGGCGGCGGTATCGGCGAAGGCATCGCCAAACGGCTGGCAGCCGAAGGCGCCCAAGTCATCGTCAACGACATCAACCCGGCGGCCGGCAAGCTGGTGGTTGATGCGATCCTGCGCGATGGCGGGCGCGCTTCGTTCTTCGCGGCCGACGTCACGAAGTCGGCCGACATGAAGGCGCTGGTCGACGCGGCCGTCGAACGCCACGGCAAGCTCGATGCGATGGTCAACAACGCGGGCTGGACGCACCGCAACCGCCCTGCGCTCGAAGTCGGCGAAGACGAATTCGACCGCTGCTATGCGGTCAACGTCAAGAGCATCTACCTTTCGACGATCCACGCCGTGCCAGCCTTCCGCGCAAACGGCGGTGGCTCGTTCATCAACATTGCATCGACGGCGGGCGTGCGGCCGCGACCCGGCCTTACCTGGTACAACGGCTCGAAGGGCGCGGTCATCACGACCAGCAAGTCGCTCGCGGCCGAGCTTGGCCCCGACAATATCCGCGTCAACTGCATCAACCCGGTGTTCAACCCCGACACCGGCCTCGCCGCCGAGTTCGCGGGCGGCCCAGTCACCGAAGAGCGCAAGGCCAAGTTCCGCGCCACCATTCCGCTGGGCCGCTTCTCGACCGCGCTCGACGTGGCCAACGCGGCGCTGTATCTGGCGAGCGACGAGGCGTCGTTCATCAGCGGCGTCTGCATCGAGGTCGACGGCGCACGCTGCGTTTGAGACTACTCATCAGCCGAGGCACCCCTCGGCCAATTTCCACCCCACGATCGGGCAAAGGCAAGTGGCGCAGAATTGCGGCATGTCCAGCCGTGTGATTCCCCTTGTCGATCAGCGCGTCGTGCCGCACGCCGCCGTGGTGGCGCAGTTGCCGCTGGAGGCCACCGGCCACCTGGCCGACCAGCTCGGCCGCCCGCTGACCGACCTGCGCATCAGCGTGACCGACCGGTGCAACTTCCGCTGCAGCTACTGCATGCCGAAGGAAGTGTTCGACAAGGACTACACCTACCTGCCGCACAGCGCGCTGCTGAGCTTCGAGGAGATCACGCGGCTCGCGCGCCTGTTTGCCGCGCACGGCGTACGCAAGATCCGGCTCACCGGTGGCGAGCCGCTGCTGCGCAAGAATGTCGAGATACTGGTCGGGCAACTCGCCGCGTTGCGCACGACGGACGGGCGACCGCTCGACCTCACGCTCACCACCAACGGGTCGCTGCTCGCGCGCAAGGCCGCCGCGCTCAAGACGGCCGGCCTGCAGCGCGTGACGGTCAGCCTCGACGGCTTGGACGACACCGTGTTCCGGCAGATGAACGATGTCGATTTTCCGGTGGCCGACGTGCTGATGGGCATCGATGCAGCGCTCGCTGCGGGCCTCGGCCCGATCAAGGTCAACATGGTTGTGAAGCGCGGCACCAACGAGCAGGAGATCCTGCCCATGGCGCGCCACTTCCGCGGCACCGGCGTCGTGCTGCGTTTCATCGAGTACATGGACGTGGGCGCCACCAACGGCTGGCGCATGGACGAGGTGATGCCTTCGGCCGAGGTCATTGCCTGCATCGCGGCCGAATTCCCGTTGCTGCCGCTGGAACCCGCTGCGCCCGGTGAAACCGCGCAGCGCTGGGCCTATGCCGACGGCGGCGGCGAGATCGGCGTCATCAGCAGCGTGACGCAGGCCTTCTGCCACGACTGCAGCCGCGCGCGCCTGTCGACCGAAGGCCAGCTCTACACCTGCCTGTTCGCGAGCCGCGGCCACGACCTGCGGCCGTTGCTGCGGGGCGATGCGGCCGACGGGCAACTGATCTCTGCCATTGGCCACATCTGGCAAGGCCGCGCCGACCGTTATTCCGAACTGCGCGCCCTGCGCGGGCCGGATGCCGCAGCTGACGGCAGCGCGCCGCGCCGCGTCGAGATGAGCTACATCGGCGGATGACAATGCCAATCCATACTTCGATCCCTGCTTCTGAAATCACGGGGCTGGTGTTGGCCGGCGGCCGCGGTTCGCGCATGGGCGGCGTCGACAAGGGCCTGCAGAATTTCAATGGCACGCCGCTGGCCATGCACGCGGTGCTGCGGCTCGGCATGCAGGTTGGCGAAATGATGGTCAATGCCAACCGCAACCTGGCGGCCTACGAGTCGTTCGGCGTGCCGGTCTGGCCAGACAGCCTGGCCGACTACGCGGGCCCGCTGGCCGGCTTTCTGACCGGGCTCGAGCGCTGCGAAACACCCTGGCTGCTGACCGTGCCCTGCGACACACCGATGTTTCCGCTCGATCTGGCCGAGCGGCTCGCCGCTGCGCTGGTCGAGGCCGATGCCGAGATCGCCATGGTCAGCGCGCCCGAACCGCAGGACGATGGCGGCCCCGCAGTGCTGCGCGCCCAGCCGGTGTTCTGCCTGCTGCCGACCACGCTGCTCGAAAGCCTGATCCGCTTCACGCAGGGTGGCGGCCGCAAGATCGACGCATGGACGGCGCAGCACCGCACCGTGCTGGTGCCCTTCGACCGTGCCGGCGATGCGCCCGACGCGTTCTTCAACGCGAACACTCTGGCCGAGTTGCAGACCCTCGAAGGCGCGCGTGCACGATGAGCCGCATCGCCGAGATCGCCGCCGCACTGGCCGGCTATGACCCCAAGGCCCTGAGCGTCGACGGAGTACAGGCCTTCCTGGCCAGCCTGGCGGCGCCGGCCGTCGTGCGCGAGCGCGAAAGCGTTCCGTTGTTCGAGGCGCTGGGCCGGGTGCTGGCCGAGGATGTGACCTCGCCGTTCAACGTGCCGCCGCACGACAACTCGGCGATGGACGGGTTTGCCTTCGACGGCGCGCTGCTCGAGACGCCCTCGCCCGAACTGACGCTGCGGGTGGCCGGTACCGCACTCGCCGGTGCGGCCTGGCGCGGCACGCTGGCCACCGGCGATGCGCTCAGGATCATGACCGGTGCCGTGATGCCGGCTGGCCTCGACACGGTCGTTCCGCAGGAGTTCTGCAACGTCGACGGCGACCGCGTGCGGTTCCCTGCGAAGGCGCTGCGCCGCGGCGACAACCGCCGCTTCGCCGGTGAAGACCTGATGCAAGGCCGCCCGGCGCTGTTGCAGGGCGAACGCATCTCGCCCGCCGCGCTAGGCCTGCTCGCGAGCCTCGGCCTGCCCACGGTGGGGGTGCTGCGCCGCCTGCGCGTGGCCTATTTCTCCACCGGCGACGAGATCCTGAGCCTGGGCGATGCGCCGCGCGAAGGCGCCGTGTACGACAGCAACCGCTACACCGTGTTCGGCCTGCTCACGCGGCTGGGCTGCGAGGTGGTCGACCTCGGCATGGTGCGCGACAACCCGGCCGCGCTGGCGGCAGCGCTGCAAGACGCCGCGGGCCGCGCCGACGCCATCATCACCAGCGGCGGCGTCAGCGTCGGCGAGGCCGATCACACCCGCGCCGTGATGCAGCAACTCGGCGACATGGCGTTCTGGCGCGTGGCGATGCGGCCCGGGCGTCCGATGGCGGTTGGCCTGATCCCGCGCGCGCCGCACACCGGCTCGGCCGTGCTGTTCGGCCTGCCCGGCAACCCGGTCGCGGTGATGGTGACCTTCCTGGCTTTCGTGCGGCCGGCCCTGCTCCAGCTGATGGGCTGCAACGCCGCCAGCGCCGCGCCGCCACCGCTGCTGCGCGCGCGCAGCGTGGCCGCCATCCGCAAGAAGCCCGGCCGCACCGAATACCAGCGCGGCCGGGTCACGCCGGTGCCCGGCGCACTGCCCGAGGTGCGCATCGCTGGCAACCAGGGCTCGGGCGTACTGAGTTCGATGGTCGAGGGCAACGGCCTCGTGGTGCTGCACCACGCGCAGGACAGCGTTGCGCCGGGCGACGAGGTCGATGTGATGATGTTCGACGGCGCGATGTAGCCACCATGCTCGCAGCCCGCGTCGAACTGCTGCAACAGATGCCGATCTTCGGCGCGATCGGGGCCGAGACGCTCGAGTTCCTGCTCGAACCCGCCCCCCTTGTGCAGGTGCCGGCCGGCGGCTTTTTCTGCCGCGAGGGTGATCCGGCGCACGCGATGTTCGTGCTGGAACGCGGCCGGGTCACGGTGTCCAAGGCCTGGCAAGGCCACGACCTGCTGCTGCGCCGGCTCGGCGAAGGCGACTGCTTCGGCGAGATGGCGCTGCTCGACCTGTTTCCGCGCAGCGCCTCCGTGCGCGCCGACCTGGACTGCAGCGCGATCGAGCTCAGTTCCGCCAATCTCTACCGCCTGTTCGAGCGCGATGCGGCGGAGTTCGCAGTGATCCAGATGAACATCGGACGCGAGTTGAGCCGTCGCTTGCGGGAGACCGACCAACTGCTGTTCCGCGCCCGCATGGGCGAGGCGCTCACCGCGCCGCCACGCGTCTAGAGGCGGCCCAGCGCGCGCTCGACACCCTTGTTGGCGAGCATGTCGGCGCGTTCGTTGCCGGGGTCGCCTGAATGGCCCTTGACCCAGCGCCAGTCGATGGTGTGGCCGCCCTCCTGCACCAGCTTGTCGAGTTGCTTCCAGAGCTCGACGTTCTTCACCGGTTGCTTGGCCGCGGTCATCCAGCCCTTGGCCTTCCAGCCGCGGATCCATTCGGTGATGCCCTGGCGCACGTACTGGCTGTCGAGGTAAAGGATCACCTTGCAGGGCCGCTTGAGCGCGGCCAGGCCCTCTATCACCGCCGTCAGTTCCATGCGATTGTTGGTGGTGTTGAGTTCACCACCGAACAGATCCTTTTCGGTGGCGCCCGACTTGAGCCACGCGCCCCAGCCACCCGGCCCCGGGTTGCCCTTGCAGGCGCCATCGGTGTAGATCACGACTTCGTTCAAACTATCTTTTCCTCTTGTTGGGTGGCGCCGTGCGCCAGCGTGCGGGTGTCGCCGGCCGGCCGGCGGTGCACCTTGCCGGTCACCGGTATTGGCGCGCTTGCGAGCGATGCGGCGCGACGCCAGTCGGCGCTCAGCAACCGCAGCCCGCGCACACGCTTGACCGCCACCAGAAAATAAACGGCGCCGAAAATCGGCCACCAGCGTTCGCCGGCACTGTCGAGCCAGCGGTAGCGCTCGATCCAGGCTTCGCTGCGCACCGCCGGCCGGTAGGCGCCGAAGCGGCCGGATTCGACCTCGAAGCTCAAGAGCCGCAGCCAGTCGCGCATGCGGCGGTAGGCGATGAACTCGCCGGCATCGGGCAAGAACAGTTCGCCGAAACCCAGGCTGCGCCACAGGCGCGCGCGGCGCTGGCGCAGGCCCCACAAGCTGTGCGGGTTGAAGCCGCAGATCACCACGCGGCCTTCGGGCACCAGCACCCGCTCGACTTCCCGCAATGTCGCGTGCGGGTCGTCGCTGAGTTCCAGGGTGTGCGGCAACAGCACCAGATCGAGGCTGTTGGCCGAAAACGGCAGGGCGACGGAGTCGGCCAGCAGCGCGACGCGCGGCGTGCGCTTGCCCGCTGCTTCGGCGCGCGGCAGTGCCAGCCATCGGTGCGGCATGCGGTTCGCGCGCAGCGCATCGACCGCCGGCAGGCCAAGCTGCAGCGCGTGGTAGCCGAAGATATCGGCCACCGCCTGGTCGAACTGCCGCTGCTCCCACGCCAGCAGGTAGCGGCCGGGCGGGGTCTGGAACCAATCCTGCAAACCTATAATTTGACCGCTCATGACCCTCGTTCCGCTGCCCGCTTTTGCTGACAACTACATCTGGATGCTGCAGCACGGGCCGCATGCGATCGTTGTGGACCCGGGCGATGCCCAGCCGGTGTTCGAAGCGCTCGAACGCGGCCAGCTGCAACTCGCCGCGATTCTAGTCACGCACCACCATGCCGATCACACCGGCGGCGTGGCAGCGCTGCACGCGGCCACCGGCGCAAGGGTTTTCGGCCCGGCGCGCGAGCGCATTCCCGCGCCGTTCACGCCGTTGGCACAGGGCGACCACGCCGAGGCACTGGGCCTGCGCTTCGAGGTGATCGACATTCCGGGCCACACCGCCGGGCACATCGCTTTCTTTCTGCCGGCCGAGGGCGCCGCGGCACCCCTGCTGTTCTGTGGCGACACCCTGTTCTCGGCGGGCTGCGGCAAGCTGTTCGAAGGCACGCCGGCCCAGATGCTGGCCTCGCTCGACGCGCTGGCCGCGTTGCCGGGCGACACCCGCGTGTGCTGCGGCCATGAATACACACTTTCGAACCTTCGATTCGCCCGCGCCGTGGAACCCGGCAACCCCGATCTGACTCCCTATACGGCGCAGTGCGAGGCACAGCGCGCGCTCGGCCAGCCCACTTTGCCTTCGCAACTGGCCACCGAGCGCAGGATCAACCCCTTTCTTCGCAGCCGCGAAGCCTCTGTCCTTCGAGCAGTGCGCGCCCATGCCGAGCTTTCGGCTTCGGCGACCGACACCCAGGTGTTCGCCGCGCTGCGCCAATGGAAAAACGACTTCCGATGAAATTCCTGATTGCCGCCTGCCTCGCGGGCACCTTGCTGCTCGCAGGCTGCGCGACCGGCACCGATCCCAATGCCGCTGCCCCTGCCGCGGCGTCCTCCACCGGCGGCGCCGCGCCGCTTTACCCGAACGGCCCGCTGACCCCCATCACCTCGGGCCGCGCCACGTCGCAAAGCGTGGTGCAGCTCGCGCCACCTGCCGACATGTGGGACCGCATACGGCGCGGCTTCAAGATGCCCAACCTCGAGAGCGACCTGGTGCGCGACCGGGAGCAGTGGTACGCCAGCCGGCCCGACTACATCCAGCGCATGACCGAGCGCTCGAACAAGTACATCTTCCACATCGTCGAGGAGCTCGAGCGCCGCAACATGCCGACCGAGCTGGCACTGCTGCCCTACATCGAGAGCGCGTTCAACCCGCAGGCCGTGTCGAGCGCGCGCGCGGCCGGCATGTGGCAGTTCATGCCGGCCACCGGCACCGATTTCGACCTCAAGCAGAACATCTTCCGCGACGACCGCCGCGACGTGCTGCAGTCGACGCGCGCCGCGCTCGACTACCTGCAGAAGCTCTACAACATGTTCGGCGACTGGCAACTGGCACTGGCCGCCTACAACTGGGGCGAAGGCAGCGTGAGCCGCGCGATCGCCAAGAACCAGCGCGCCGGCCTGCCCACCACCTACAGCGACCTCACGATGCCGGCCGAAACGCGGCTCTACGTGCCCAAGCTGCAGGCCGTGAAGAACATCGTGGCCAATCCGCAGGCGTTCAACGCCGAACTGCCGCTGATCGCCAACCACCCCTACTTCCAGACCGTGACGCTGACGCGCGACCTCGACGTGGCACTGGCTGCCAAGCTGGCCGACGTGCGCATCGAAGATTTTCGCGCGCTCAATCCGGCCGCGCACAAGCCGGTGATCCTGGCCGCCGGCACGCCGCAGATCCTGCTGCCGTGGGACAACGCCGCGGTTTTCGAGCGCAATTTCGAGGCCTACAGCCAGGGCCAGTACGCCAGCTGGACGGCCTGGACAGTGCCAGGCACCATGACCGTGGCCGACGCAGCGCAACGCTCTGGCATGAGCGAAGTCGACCTGCGCGCCGTCAACAACGTGCCGCCGCGCATGCTGATCAAGGCCGGCTCCACGCTGATCGTGCCGCGCTCGGCCAAGGTGCAGGAAGACGTGGCCGCCCTGGTGGCCGACACCGGGCACCTGAGCTTCCAGCCCGAGATCGTGACGCGTCGCACCATGGTCAAGGCCGGTCGCAACGACAGCGTCGCCAGCATTGCACGGCGCTACAGCGTGAGCACGACCAACGTGGCGGAGTGGAACGACGTGAAGCCCAACCATGCATTCCCGCGCGGCTTCAGCGTGGTGGTCTACCTGCCGGTGCGCGCCGCGCACGCCGCCAGTGTCGGTACCGGCGAGGCGCCGGCGCGCGGCCGCGTGCAGATCGTCACGGCACACCGTGGCGGCGGCACGACCAAGCCGGTCGCCGTTGTCACCGGTGCCGGCGGCAAGGGCAAAGTGTCGAAGACACCCGCTTCGAGCAAGCAGCAGGTGGTGCGCGAAAAGCGCGGTGGTACGCCGTCGAAGAAGAAGCGCTGATCTTCAAAAGGAAGCGCCGAGCTTCAGAGCTTCTCCGTTTCGCCGCTGCGCGGCTGCCATTTCATGAGGCGCCGCTCGGTCATGCCGACGATGTTGTCGAGCACCAGTGCAAAGGCCGTCAAAACCACGATGCCGGCAAAGACAGTGTTGACATCAAAGGTGCCCTCTGCCTGCAGGATGAGGTAGCCAACCCCCCGCGCCGAGCCGAGGTACTCGCCCACCACCGCGCCGACGAAAGCCAGGCCGACGGAGGTGTGCAGGCTCGAGAACACCCAGCTGGTCGCACTCGGCAGGTACACGGTGCGCAGCAGCTGGCGCTGGTTGGCGCCGAGCATCTTCGCGTTGGCCAGGATCACCGGGCTCACCTCGCGCACACCCTGGTAGACGTTGAAGAACACGATGAAGAACACCAGCGTGACCGCCAGCGCCACCTTGCTCCAGATGCCAAGGCCGAACCACAGCCCGAAGATCGGCGCCAGGATCACGCGCGGCATCGAGTTCGCGGCCTTGATGTAGGGATCCAGAATCAGGCTCGCGGTCGGCGCCAGCGCCAGCCAGAGCCCGCAAGCCAGGCCGAGCACGGTGCCGATGCCGAAAGCCAGCACGGTTTCGAGCAGGGTGGTGCCCAGGTGCAGGTAGACATCGGCATTGCCCTTGATGCCTTCCGGAAACAGCACATTGGCCGGCACGTCGAACGGCAGGAACCAGCTCCAGATGCGCCCTGCGACCTGGATCGGCTCGCCGACGAAAAACGCGAACTGCTGGTTGCGCGAGGCCAGGTGCCAGGCCACCAGGATGACGGCCAGCAGAGCGATCTGCCAGAAGCGGGCGTTCTGTTCGTTAGGCTTCAATGTCATCACGCAGCCTTCTTGAGTTGCTGCGCGTAGCCCTTGAGGACTTCATCGCGCAGCACGTTCCAGATCTGCGTGTGCAGCTCGACGAAGCGCGCATCGGTGCGCACCTCGGCCACATCGCGCGGGCGCGGCAGATCGATAATGAACTCGCCGATCGGATGCGTGGCCGGCCCGGCCGACAGCACCACCACGCGGTCGCTCATGGCGATGGCTTCGTCGAGATCGTGTGTGATGAACAACACGGCTTTCTTTTTCGCGGCCCACAGGTCGAGCACCTCGTTCTCCATGAGCTGACGGGTCTGCACGTCGAGCGCGCTGAAGGGCTCGTCCATGAGAATGATGTCGGGGTCGAGCGCCAGCGTCTGTGCCAGTGCGGCACGCTTGCGCATGCCACCCGAGAGCTGGTGCGGATAACGGTCGCCAAAGCCGGTAAGCCCGACCCGCGCGAGCCACGCCTCGCCTTGCGCCCTTGCATCGGCGTCGGGCACGCCGCGGTACTGCAGGCCGACCATCACGTTGTCGAGTGTGCTGCGCCAGGGCATCAACGCCTCGGTCTGGAACATGTAGCCCGCACGCGCGTTGATGCCGGCCAGCGGCTTGCCGAACACGTTGACCGTGCCGCTCGACGGCTCCAGCAGGCCGGCGCCGACGTTCAACAGCGTGGACTTGCCGCAGCCAGTCGGGCCCACCACCGACACGAACTCGCCCTCGCGAATGCGCAACGTGGTGTCGGCAACGGCGGTGTAGCGCTGGTTGGGATCGTCCTTGGCGAGGAAGGTGCAGGTGATGTCGAGGAGTTCGAGTGCGTATTCGGACATGGCGGGATTGTGACAAGGCCCAAAGAAAAAACCCGGCCGAAGCCGGGTCGCAATCCACTTGAAAATCAGGCTTTGAACCTGTCCTTCGCGCGCTTTGCAAACTCGTTGGTGTACAGCTTGGCAAGGTCGATCTTGTCGGCCTTGACCGAGGGGTCGAAACTGGCAATGGCGTTCAGCGCCGTCTTGGGGCCTTCGGCGGGCACCAGGCCATCGATCGCGATCGACTCGCGCACCTTGTCGAATGAGGCCAGGTACAGCGCGCGGTCGCCGAGCAGGTAGGTTTCCGGCACAGTCTTGATGATGTCGCCCGGGCCGGCGGTCTGCAGCCACTTGAGCCCATGGACGATTGCGTTGGCGAGCGCCTGGCAGGTGTTGGGGTTCTTTTGCACGAACTCGGCCGAGGTGTAGAGGCAGGCGGCCGGCATCATGCCGCCGAACACCTCCTGCGTGCCCTTGAGCGTGCGCGTGTCGCTGATGATCTTCACGTCGCCCTTCTGCTCGAGCATGGTCATTACCGGGTCGGTGTTGCTGATGGCGTCGATCTGGCCGGCGCGCAGCGCGGTCAATGCGCCGGCAGCAACGCCCACGCCGATGAAGCTCACGTCGCTGGCCTTGAGCCCGCCGCGCGACAGCACGAGGTTAGCCACCATGTTGGTCGACGAACCTGGTGCCGACACGCCGATCTTCTTGCCCTTGAGGTCGGCAATGGTCTTGTAGCTGGGCATGTTCTTGGTCGACACGCCCACGGCGATCTGCGGCGCTCGGCCCTGCAGCACGAAGCACTGGAAGAACTGGTTCTTGGCCTGCAGGTTGATGGTGTGCTCGAACGCGCCCGAACAGACATCGGCCGAGCCGCCGACCACGGCCTGCAGCGCACGCGAGCCGCCTGCGAAGTCGGAGATCTCGACCTCCAGCCCTTCGGCCTTGAAGTAGCCGAGCTGTTCGCTGATGGTGAGCGGCAGGTAATAGAAGGCGGCCTTGCCGCCGACGGCGATGGAGACCTTGGACTTCTCGAGCTTCGGCTGCGCGTAGATGTGCGGAACGGCGATGGCGGCGGCGCCCAGCGCGGCAGCGGAAGTGAAGGTGCGGCGGTTGAGCATGAAAACGGGCACGGAAGCCATTGATTCTGACGTTGGAAGTTCGGTCGAGCTTAGGGAGCCGACCCTCCAACTGCATCGGGAACATCCCGTGCGGGTTTTCACGTAAGCATGAAGAACACCTATCGCGGAATGAACAGGATCGCGATGTTGAGCAGAAACGCCAGCGTCCACACCGTGCTGCGCGCGCTGCCGAGGCCTCGCACATAGAGCACGATGTAGACGAGCCGCAGCAGCACGTAGCCCAGCGCCAGCAGGTCGATCCAGCCCTGGCGTGCGCCGAGCTGATGCGCAATGACCACCGCGCCGATGAAGAACGGCAGGCCCTCGAAGCTGTTGGCCTGCGCGCCGTTGGCGCGTGCGCGCCAGCCGGTCTGGCGACTGTCCCAGTCGCGCGGCTGCACGTTGTCGCGCGGCCCGAAGGCGCCCCGCTTGGCAAACACCGCGCAAACATAGGGCAGCAAGGCGGCGAACAACACGCACCAGTAGGCCAGCGTGAGCGAGAAAAAGGTCATGTAGGTTCCTTGCCAGTTCAACGCCGGTCGACCAGCGCATGCGCGATGGTGCCGAGGTCGACATATTCGAGTTCGCTGCCGGCCGGCACGCCGCGCGCCAGCCGCGTCACCGTGAGGCCGCGCTGGCGCAGCGCCTCGCCGATCACATGCGCGGTGGCCTCGCCTTCAGCGGTGAAGTTGGTGGCGAGGATCACTTCGACCACTTTGCCGTCGAGTGCGCGGTCGAACAGTTTTTGCAGCCCGATGTCCTTGGGCCCGATGCCGTCAAGCGGACTTAGCTTGCCCATCAGCACGAAGTAATAACCCCGAAAGGCACCGGTGCGCTCGAGCGCGGCCTGGTCGGCCGGCGTCTCGACCACGCAGAGCTTGCTCGCGTCGCGCCGCGCATCGCTGCACACATTGCAGATCTCGCCTTCGGTGAAGGTGTTGCAGCGGTCGCAATGCCGCACCTGGCTGGCCGCCTGCTGCAACGCGCGCGCGAGCAACTGGGTGCCTTCGCGATCGTGCTGCAGCAGATGAAAGGCCATGCGCGACGCGGACTTGACGCCCACGCCCGGCAGGCGCCGCAATGCCTCCACCAGCGCATCGAGTGAGCTGGAATCAGCCAAGTGGGGCTCTCCCCCAGGCTTCGCGCACTTCGTGTCGCTTCGCCACCCCCCTGCCGGGGGCAACACCTGCGGCCCGGCGGAGCCGGTTCCGCGGTGTTTCTGGAGCTTGCATCAGACTTGCATCAGAAGGGGAGCTTCATGCCGGGGGGGAGGCCTGGCATGCCGGCCGTCAGCTTGCCCATCTTGGCCTCGCTGGTTTCTTCGGCCTTGCGCACGGCGGCGTTGAAGGCGGCGGCCACCAGGTCTTCGAGCATGTCCTTGTCGTCGGCCAGCAGGCTCGGGTCGATCGTGATGCGCTTCACGTCGTGCTTGCAGGTCATCACCACCTTGACCAGGCCCGCACCGGACTCGCCCTCGACTTCGATGGTCGCCAGTTCGTCCTGCGCCTTCTTGAGGTTGTCCTGCATGGCCTGGGCCTGCTTCATGAGGCCGGCCAGTTGTCCTTTGTTGAACATGGTATTGATCCTGAAATCGTTGAAAGAAGAATGAATGGGGCGAATGCTAAACCGGCCGCAAGGTGCCCGGCACGATGCGCGCGTCGAAGTCGCGCATCATGCTCTGCACCAGCGGGTCGTTGTGGATCGCCTCCTCGGCGGCACGCTGGCGCGCCTCGGCCGCGAGCTTGTTGCGGCGCGCCGGGCTGTCGACCACGCTGCCGATCTCGATTGCGAGCTTCACGCCGTGGCCCAGCGTGACCAATGCCGTCTGCAGCTTCTCGCGGCTGGCGGCCTGATTGAGCGACTCGCGCTCCACCCGCAGCAGCCACTGGTCGACATCGCGCGCCACCAGCTGGGACTGCAGCGCCAGTTCGCGCGCGAGTGCGCTGATGGCCTCGGCCAGCACCAGTTGCGTCACGGTCTCGTGCCAGAAATCGCCGTCTTCGCTCGGCACGATGGGCGCACCCGGTTCGTCGCTTCGGGCTGCATCGCGTGCGCCGGGCGGCGGCTGCACGCGCACCTGCATGGCGACAACCTTGGCGGCGTCCTGGGCCGGCGCCACAGGTGCGGCTGGCCTTCTGGGCTCCGAGCCCGCGAGCGCGGGCGGTTCGACGACGGTGAGGCGATGGCCCGGTGGCGGTGCGACCGGTGCGACCGGCGCGGCGACTGCGGCCACCACTGGGAAGGTCACGGGTGCAGCCGGCAACGCCTGTCTTTCGACTGCGGGCGCAGCTGCCCGCACTGGCTCACTCAGAGTTTTTTTTTCCGGGTTTGGCTTGAACGCCAGCAGCCGGAGCAACACCATCGTGAGCCCCGCGTACTCGTCGGGTGCCAGGCCGAGCTCGCCGCGGCCATGCAGGCACAGGCTGTAGAGCAACTGCGTTTCGTCGGCCGGCATGCGCACGGCGAGCCGCGCGGTTTCGGCCGCATCGGGGTCGGTGGTGTCGAGCGCGGCTTCGGCGCGCGACGGCACGGCCTGCAGCACGGCCATGGCCTGCAGCACGCTGGTCATTTCCTCCAGCGTGGATGCGGCCGAAAGACCATCGCGCCGCAGCGCTTCGGAGGTTTCGACCACAGTCTTGCCGTCGCCGGCTGCCAGGGCCTCGATCAGCCCGAACACATGGCCGCGGTCGACCGTGCCGAGCATCTGGCGCACACCGCCTTCGACCAGCGTGCCGTTGCCGAACGCAATGGCCTGGTCGGTGAGCGACAGCGCATCGCGCATCGAGCCGCGCGCGGCACGCGCCAGCAGCTTGAGCGCCAGCGGCTCGGCCGGTACCTGCTCGGTCTGCAGCACATGCGTGAGGTGTTCGAGCACCGTTTCGGGTGCCATCGGCCGCAGGTTGAACTGCAGGCAGCGCGACAGCACCGTGACCGGCACCTTCTGCGGGTCGGTCGTTGCGAGCACGAACTTGAGGTATTCGGGCGGCTCTTCGAGCGTCTTCAGCATCGCGTTGAACGCGGTGTTGGTCAGCATGTGCACTTCGTCGATCATGAAGACCTTGAAGCGTCCCTGCACCGGCTTGTAGACCGCCTGCTCGAGCAGCGACTGCACCTCGTCCACACCGCGGTTCGAGGCCGCGTCGAGCTCCGTGTAGTCGACGAAGCGGCCCGAATCGATGTCCTTGCAGGCCTGGCACACACCGCACGGCGTGGCCGTGATGCCGCCCTGCCCGTCCGGCCCCTGGCAGTTCAGCGACTTGGCGAGGATGCGCGAGACGGTCGTCTTGCCGACCCCGCGCGTGCCAGTGAACAGATACGCATGGTGCAGCCGCTGGGTGGTGAGCGCGTTCGACAAAGCCTGCACCACATGCTCCTGGCCCACCATTTCCTCGAAGTTCCGGGGACGGTATTTGCGGGCGAGCACGAGATAGGACATCGCCCCATTCTAAAAGGCCGGCCACTGCGCCCCGGCAGCGCGAAGGGGAAACAAAAGCGATACGAAGTGCGCCCGGCGCGGGGGTTTAGAATGACGGTTGACGGGCCTCCCCGCATGGTGAAGTGGCCAACCGGGTCAGGTGGGGAACCAAGCAGCCCTAACTGCGTAGCCAGTGCCGGGGGTAAGGCTCGTCAACCTCACATCAAAAAGCCTTGAGTTATCAACAACTTGAGTGCTATCAACCACTTACAAGCCCTCTCTGTAGCACTTTGCTGTAGCACTTGCCGTGTCACTTCCTCGCAACAAGCGCGGCGAAAACCTCGCCACGACCACGGGAACAGACATGGCAAAGGTCGAGGGATTGAACCTCCGGGGCTCGCGTTTCTACGTTCGCGTCGTCATCCCGAACGACCTCCGTAAGGTCTACGGGAAGGCGTCTGTAAACCCATCGTTGGGCACCAGCGACCGCCGCGATGCAACCCTTCTGGCAACCCTGAAGCGGGCTGAATGGCTTGCCGAGTTCGAGGCCAAGCGAAGCGAACTCAACCCCTCCCCGGTTGACTTCATCACGCCCGACATGGCGGCGCTCCTTGCTGCCAGAGTTCGGGCCGTAGCACTTGCTGGAGACGACAGCCTCCGCGACGACTTCAAGACGCTCGCCGACATGGCCCGCGTGCGCCGCCAGATGTCGCCCCTGAGCATCCCCGAAGGGCCGCAGAGCCTGCCCCGTGTCGATGATCTGAGCGGGGCCACTGAGGAGGAACGAGAGGCACTGTCGGGCTTGAATGCCTTCCTTGATGGCAAGGCCGCTGTATCACTTGCTGGCCGCAACCTCGCAGCCGTGCTGCCCATCGTCCACGCTGAAGCGGCCAAGCTCGGGGTCTCCTTCAATCCAAAGACGCCGGGGGCTCGCGACGCCCTTCTCCTCGCGCTCAACGCCCACCGAACGGCACGCCGGGAGGCCACCCATAAGGACGCCGGGGAAGTCGTTCCGACGCCGAAGGTCGAGGCACCCAAGGCCAGCAAGGCCAAGCCCCCAACGCTGCGGGATGTGTTCGACCGCTGGAAGAAGTCCGGCGATGCACCCCGCTCCGACGACTCCGTAGCCGTCTACGACCGCGCCTTGAGGCAGTTCGAGGGGCAGCACAAGGGCATCACCTTGGAAGCGATCACGCGGGAGATGGGCGATACCTACAGGACGTGGCTGCGGGACAACTGCAACACCTCGAAGACCGCCCGCGACCGCCTCACGAACATCAAGTCCCTCCTGAAGTACGCGCACGAGACCCTTGAGTGGCTCCCGAAGCAACCGTGGCGGGGCTTGGACATCAAGACGACCACGACCAACAAGCGCCGGCCATGGACGGCAGAGGAACTTCAGACGCTGTTCTCCGCGCCGCTGCACGCCTCCTACGCCCTCCCCGATGCCCGCTATGGTGGCCGTGAGGCTGCGTACTGGATTCCCCTGTTGGGGCTCTATACGGGCACCCGGTTGGGTGAACTCTGCCAACTGCGCACCGTGGACGTGCAGAAGGTCGAGGGCATCGACGTGCTGGTGCTGACGAATGAGGGCGAAGGCCAAAGCATCAAGAGCGATGCGGGCCACCGTAGCGTTCCGATTCACAGCGAACTCGTGCGGCTCGGCTTCCTCAAGTACGTCAAGGCCATCAAGGCATCAGGCAGCGACTCGCTCTGGCCCTCCCTGCCGCTGCGTGCGGGGAAGCCGAGCGACTTGTTTGGGCGCTGGTTCAAGGAGCACCGCAACGCGCTCGGACTCACGGGCACCCGCCCTGACTTCCATTGCTTCCGCCACACGGTGCGCCCATTGATGCGCAAGGCGGGTCACAGCGAGGGCACGATGGACAAGGTGACGGGGCACAAGACGGTGGGGAGTGTCGGCACCGTGGTCTACGACCATCGCACGTTGATCGAGGTACAGGACGCCGTTGAGGCCATCCGCTACCCTGCTCTTCAGTTGGCCGTGATGGGGCCGTAGAGGGCTTCCTGAGGGGCTTGGCGGCGCCGTCGAAATGCCTTAGACCAGCGCTGACTTCATCGCCCGGGCACAGTAGTCAGCCAGAGAGTCCGCGCTTCTGCATGCGGCATCCAAAGGATCGGGACGAAAGCTCAGCAGGCTGGCCCGGACTTCTTCCCTTTGATCAGCAAAGAGCGCCCTTGCGAATTCAGGGACGATGGAACTTGTCAGGGCCTGCTCGATGCGCGTGAAGTCCGGTAGTGGGTGCTCAATTGCGGGCTCGGCACGCTTTGCTTCCAATAGTCCCCTTAGATAAATGCACAGATCGGCGGTGAACTCCAGGCACACCGTCCGGATGTCTTGCGATGGCGCTTGAATTGTCACCAGCGTCCCCTTGTTGAATCTGTAGATGTCTGCGGCAACATGAAAGCGCCCGTCAACCCAAGCATCAACGATTGGATGCCCGTCATGAGTCATGGCGTTCCGACTGTCCAAAATGAAGGCGCCGTGGCGCAGGGCGCGTAGGCTCTCACCGGGATTGTTGTCTCCGAGCAAGTCCTTTGCGATGTCCTTCAACGTTTGCAACACGTTCGCGAATGCCGAGAAGCTGTAGCAAACCTGTCTCTGCTCGAACATGGGCGCCGCTTGCCCAGTCTGGAAGCGACTAAGGGATGTGTCGCAGCGGGCGAGAACCTCGGATAGTTGGTATTGAAGTTCCTCCACTTTGCCGCTGAGATGACACAGTACGGCGTAGCGGTGACTTGCCTTGAGTTCTTCCATGCGGCGATTGTCGCTGACGGAGCCTTGGCGATCAGGACGGTGCGGAGGGTCATGCCGGGGGCGAAGGTGAAGGTCGAGAGTTGGTTCTGAGCGGTTCCGCGAGAGCCGCACGAGGGATTCCTGAGAGATGCCCCGGAGGGGGTGGCAACAGATACTCTCAGGGACGCTATCATTTTGATAGCAAACAGGCAAACTGCCCCCTTGCCAACTCATGCTCAGGGCCGGCGAATGCGGCGAGGTCACCCACCCCTTAACCGCACCGCCGTGGCGCCCCTGAGCCCGCCTATGGGGCTCCGCGAGGGGGGCTAAGCGGCCATCGCTCGCACGTACTTGGCCGGCTCAACCTTCCGGCCGTAGCTCGGCGTGAGGAAGCGCACCAACGTTGCCGCGTCCTTCACCAGTTTCGACTCGATGGCTGCGCGGGCGGACTCGTAGCACTTCGAGTACAGCTTCGCATCGTCTGTGTCGAGCACGTCCCGGACGCCTCGCCCGAAGGTCTCCCGCCACCAGCCCGTGCGCTGCCCCGTCAGGACAACACAAACGCTGTCCTTGAGGAGCTTCTCGCGCTCGGTCGCTTGGGCCGCTATGGCGCCCTTCGGGATGCGTCCAGCCTTCGCATCGTCGCCGGCCCGCTTGCGGAACAGGCTGGTGACCTGAGCGTCGGTCTCTACGATGGCCGTAACGCGAACCCCAAGATGCACGGTGAGGCGCTGCGCGAGGTCTTCCATGTCGAGGAAGTAGGCGCGGATGTCTTCGCCCTCGGACGTGTTCGCCATCATGGCAAGGTTCGCAGCAACGTCGCGACTCAGGATGTACTCCTTCGATGGACGGCCCGTTTTGGGCTGGACGAGTTTCGCGGTTATTTCCGCGCAAGTCGCCGAACGCTCCATCATGGGCTTGATGTAGGCATCGGCCCAGTCCCGGAATCGCCCGTGGGGTTTGCCGATGCGCTCCCACAGCTTCCGACCATCAAGACATGGCGACCGGCGATTTTCGGCAAGAGGCAGCACGCGGCGCACGCGGATGATGCGTTCGGCCTGCAAAGGTGTGAGCCCGAGCGTCAGCATGGTTGAGGTCGGCACTGTGTTGACTGTGCTGGTTAGGGAGCGGCCATCACGCTTGCTCATGCTGCACCTTCCTTGTTGTCGATCGCCTGAAGCGACTTGGCGCCAGCAGACCGCGCAAGGGTCATCATTTCGTGGGCCGCGTTGCGGTTGATCGCGTAGGCCAACTGAGCCCGAAGGAGTCGATCCACGGCGGCGGCGTTGGTGAGGCGTTCACCTGTGCGGTGTTCGTGCTCACGGATGTAGGTCTTGAGTCCGCCGAAGGTCGAGTTCCTGAAGGTGATCTTTCGTTCGATCAGGATTTCTTCGCTGGCGTTGGGGGTCGGGGTGTTCATTGCTTGCTTTAAGAGTTGGGAGTTGAAAAAGAGAAAGCCCCGCAGGACGCCTTGAGGACGCCGAACGGGGCTTCATGTGGGTTGCCTTGGGCGATGCCCTCACGGGGGCGCCACGGGGCTCTGGCGGGCCTTGCTGCGGGGTTGCCTCAGGTGCTCACGGCTTCTGCGCGTAGCGGCCACCAATGGCCGGCTTGGTGAAGTCCTGCTGTGTCGCGATGCGCTCGGCTTCCTTGCGCTTCTGCTGCTTCGTGTCCGCCTTGCTGGCAGCATCGACCACATCGATCTGGCCCTTGGTGGCGTACCACTTCGAGATGTCGTCCTTGGTCACGACATACAGCGAGTTGTCCTCGTTGGTCATCGGAACGCCGGCCACGAAAGCACGGTAAGCACGGATGGTTGAATCGAACTCAAGGCGCACCTGATTGCCATCAAAGCCGAGCGCCTTAGCGCGGGCCTTCGGGCCATCCGTGATGAACCTGTCGAACCACTCATCCTGCGTCCGCGTGGGTGGCCCTGAGGGCATCTCGCTACGGAGGTACACGGTGCCGTTCACCTTGGCGCTGACGGCCGGATTGGAGAGGTACTTCGCGGCTGCACCGAGGGCATCCTCTGCGGTGCCGTACTGGCCGCTGTGCGCGAGGAGCGTGGCGTACCGCTGGAGCGTGCTCGTGAGTTGCACCGTGTTGGTGGACACGTTGTCCCCGAACGCCTTCTGAACGAAGTCCCACTTGTAGAACGGGTCGGACTGAACCTTGCCGACTTGCGCCTGCACGGCCTTCACCAGCTTGCCGGTGGGGCTGTCTGCGTCCGCGCCGATGTCTGCCGATGTGGCGAGCCCTGCGGCATCGCTCACGTCCCGGCCCATCTTGTTCAGGAACGCGATGTCGCTGAACCGCTTGTACTGCTTCTCGCTCATCACGCTGCGGGCGTAGTCGCCGTAGGTGTCGAGCTTCTTGAACAGTTCCAGGCCCTGCTTGCCGGAGTCGTTGAGTTGCCCCGTAGGCTTGCCCTTGGAGTCCACGCCGATGGTGTTCAGGTTGTAGAACGCGGCGTTCATCGACGCTTCCCAGTTCGGGTTCTTCAGGCCGTTCTGCGCGAAGAAGCCGACCTGTTGCTCGAACGGCATGTCCTTGGTGCGCTCCACGCCGATGCGCTCGGCCATCTCCTTCACGTCCGTGTCGGAGAGTTCCTTGGGGTCGCCCTGCTTGTCCAGCACCTTGGGCTTGTTGGTGCCCATCACGCTCGGCAGGTTGCCGTTCACGAGGGCCGATTCGACCCTGCGGCGGGCCTCCGCTTCGGACGCCTCTACGGCACCCTGAATGGTGGACTTCTGGTAAGCCATCTGTGCCCGCGCTTGGGCCGCGAGGTTGGCCCGCTCGATGCTGTGAACCTGCGCCGCTGAGATGAAGTCCTTGTTGCCGGGGTTGGTGTGCCACGCCTCGAACTTCTGCATGTTGAGTTCGCCGTTGTCTGCCTCGCGGTAGAAGGGCAGAAGCTCATCGTCAATGCGCTTGCGCTGCGTCCCGGTGTAGACCGTGTTGGACTGGTTCTCCAGGGTGGCCGCTTTGGTTGCCCCGAGGAAGCCCCGAACGGAGCCGATGCCTTCCATGTCGGAGTCGAGGAAGGACTTCAGCACGTCCTTGTTCCCGGTCGTCGCGAGGCGGGTCACCATGTCTGCCATCACGCCACGGCGGGCGCCTTCCGGCAGGGTCATCGTGTGGCGCATCAGTTGGTACTGATTCATCACCTCCGCTGCGGCTTCCTGAGGGGTGCCCTTGAAGGCCGGATCGGTGACCCGGTTGAGGGTGTTGGACAGGAAGTCCGTGGCCTGCACGGTGGCGTTATCGACCCACGCCTTGTCGTTGATCTTCGAGACTTGATCCATCACCCGGTCGCGGGTCTGCGCGTATGCCTTGTCGAAGCCCGCAGAGGCGAACTCGGATTGGCCCGCGAGGGACGTGTTGCGCCACTCGGTGAGGTATTGGTCGGCCTCCTGCGGGGAGTTGAACTTCAGTTCCCCGGTGGTCAGCTTGGTGGTCATGTCCCGCATGCCAGCCTCGTGCGTGTTCACGCCGAAGATGTGCTGCGCGGTGCCCACGAACACGGGCGACTGAGAGGGCATCATCTTGCCCTCCTTGATGGCCTTGCCGAGTTCCCCTACGGTCATCGACTGCGCCCACCGCTTTGCGGCTGCGCGATCATCTTCTTCGGCCTGCTGGCGCACCGTGTCTGCCAGTCCCGCACCTTGGGCGAAGACGTTGGCGAGAGCCTTCCAGCGTCCGTCATCGACGGGCTGTTGGGCTTGCTCGGTGGCCGCTACCGGCTGCGCGAAGGTCTGGAGTTGCTGATTCCCGTAGCTGTCGTTTACTTGGCGGCGACTCACAGGGCCACCTCAACGGCGCCCTGCGCGTTCACGGTGAGGCCGTGGAGCGTGATCGCGGTAAGGAGTTGGTCGGCGGTCATGCCCGCCCGCTCGGCCGCTGAGGTCATCAGGCGGTGGGCGTAGACGATGCCGCTGAGGGCTTCGCTGTTGGTGATCCACTCGGGGTCACCCTCGCGGGCCACCGTGCCGGTGCGCCGGTCGATGTCGCGCTGGCGTTGCCGCTGCGTGGCCTTCAGGTGGTCAAAGAGTTCGAGAGGAAGGGAGTAAGCGCGGAGGATGCGCGGGGATGTCTTGTCTGCCATGCTCAGGCTCGTAGGTTCGTAGTTGGACAAAGAAAAAGCCCCGACACCTTGGGAGGCGCAGGGGCTCGGAGGAAGGACGCTGAGGGGCGACCTATCGGCAACGGCTTGAAGTCACGTAGAGATGGACGTGGAGGGCATCAAGCCGCTGTCGATAGAACGCCGGAGGGGCATCGTTGAATGGGTGAGACCACGGATGAAACCCGTGCTCAGGGAGGCGATGAAGGAACGCTGTTGGCATCCCGGAACGATGGCGTTAGAGGGAACCAACAGGAGAACCTTCATGGTTCATCTCTAAGGTTTCTTCTTTCTTCAGAATCATCACCATGAAGATGCACGTTCTGGAGTCGTAGAGGAAGCCTTTAGAAGTCACCTTTAGGTACCCCCCTGCCCCCCGTCATCACGATTCCATCGCCCCCTTCGATGGTTCGCTGCCGGCCCTGAGGGGGCTCGGCGGATGTGGTTGGGTGCCAGCACAGGGCTGGTCGTGTGGTCGGCACTTCGGGTGCTCCACCTATTGCGCAGGTTATTGGCGCGCCCGTTGTCGTGGCTGGCGCCCCTTCCGAATCAACGTATTAATCGCTCCGCTTGGCTGGCGACCGTGGCACGTTCACCTAATCAAGGGGGTATTCGAGCCAGCGGTCGATGATGTTGGCCCGCATGACCACGCTGTAGCCCGACGCGAGGATCAGGGTCTCGCGCTTCGCGTAGGCGGAACTTGGGGTAACGCTGGCCGTTCTGCGGGTGTCGGCCTGTGTCTCCAAAAGTGGAGAGCCCCCAGTTCGGCGAGCATCACCCGGATGTCGGCCGGCCTTGCATCTACCCAATCGGTGGGTTATTCGATCCGAGAGGCTGGCTCTACCTAATGGGGGTGGTAAATCCGAAGGGCCGGACGGGGGCGCCTCTCCTACCAAATGCGGGGGGTAATCGCGAACCATTGCCAGCATCTGGTCTTCGCCCCCCGCAGCCGCCACACCCGGGGGCTACCAAGTGAAGGGGGTAATCTGTCGCTGCGTCCCGCGCCTACTGGGTCGCGTCGATCAGCGCCGAGACGCGGGCCATAAGTTCATCCGCGAGTGGCTCGGCAGCGTTCGCCAGCAGCGTCGTGGGGAAGCTCCCGAGGGCGAAGGACGAATAGGTGATGCGGACTATGGGAAAGTCGTCGCCAATCTCCCGCGCCGCATCCTCCAGGCATTCGGTGACGCTCTGGTGCCCCTCTTCTGGCTCGTTGAGCACATCACCGCCCACCGCGAGGTGATACGAGTAGACGCCGGAGCGGACTTTGCGGATGTCGATGACGGGTTCCATCGTGTGATGTCCAATGATGAAAGCCCCTTGCGGGGCCTTCGGAAAAATCAGTTGCAGCGACTCAGTGGCAGTGGCGCTGACCAGACTGGCTGTCTACATGGCAACCCTGCCGATCAGTGCCGCCTGAGTGCGCAAACGCTGGCGAGAGCGATGCGGCAAGGAACGCGAGAACTGCGAGTCTGATGAAAGTCATGGTCAAGCCTTTGCACATCAAGGTGATGCAGCTGCATTTGGCCATTGTTTCCAATTGTGTCAGGCAGGGTTTTCATCCCTTTCGGAAGCATCCTGTGGAAAGTTGCACGTTCAGGCGGGCGCCTTCAGGTACTCATACACGCTGGCCCGGGAGATGCCGAGCGTGGCCGCGATATCAGTCTTGGGGACGCCCCTCGCTGCCATGTCGCGAAGCGAGGCCGCTGCCTCTGCGTCGAGCGATGGCTTCCTGCCTTTGTAGACCCCCATCCTCTTGGCAACGTCGATGCCCTCCCGCTGCCGTTCCTTGATGAGCGCCCGCTCGAACTGCCCCACCGCACCCAGTAGCTGAAGCATGAGCGTCGCCATTGGGTCATCGTTGCCCGTGAAGGTCATGTTCTCTTTCACGAACGTCACCGACACGCCGCGCCCGGTGAGTTCCTCTACGACCGCCTGAAGGTCTTTCAGCGAGCGGGAGAGGCGATCCATGCTGTGAACGAACAGGTGGTCACCCTCGCGGAGGACGACCTCACGCAGCGCCTTCAGTTGTGGCCGGTCGGTGTCCTTGCCGCTGGCCTTGTCGGTGAACACGCGATCAAGTGCCACTCCATCCAACTGCCGGGCATCGTTCTGGTCAACGCTGGACACCCGGACGTAGCCAATGCGTTGACCCTTGGCGAGGCTCGTGGGGGTGGACGTGCGGGATGGGGTCATGGTCTTAGCTCCGTGCTTGTGTTTGTATGACTGGAGTCTAAGAGTAAACCTGGAATGTGTCAAACAATTCAGAATCACATCCTATCTAGACGCCATTCCGGGTGGTCGCGACTGTCTGCCGAGGGTGTACCTTAGGTGGACAGGACAGAACGACTATGCTTTCAGCATGGAAAACAAGTACGGCCTTTCACGCACGATCCCAGCCGAGGTAGCAAGGGCGGTCAGACAAAGGGACGGATTTGGTTGCGTCATCTGCGGGAATGCTTTGATTGACTACGATCATGTCGACACAGAGTTTGCCGATGCACGGGAACATACAGTTGACGGGATAGTGCTTCTGTGCCCGCAGCACCATGCAGAGAAGACTCGGAAGATGCTGGGCCTCGCAAGGCTTCTTCAAGCTAAATCGGCGCCCGCCGCCAAGCAGTCGGGATTCTCGTTTGCCGGTTGGGATCCTTCACTGACACCTCCCACCATAGTGATGGGCGGGGCAACGTTCATCCGCACGCCTGCACCTTTGATTCTCGAAGGTGTTCGCCCCCTTGTAGTTGCCCCTCCTGAAGAGGCAGGCGGCCCTTATCAACTCTCTGCCCGCTTTTTTAACTCTACGGGCCTACCCACGCTTTCAATTGTTCGAAATGAAATACGTGCTCACTCGAACTGGGATGTAGAACTTGTGGGCGGAGTCATGACCGTTCGAGAGGGACCAAGAAAGACTGCCTTAGAGGTACAGTTTCTTCCGGGCGAAGGCATCCGCGTGACCAAAATGAACATGCTTGTGCGAGGCTATCGCGTCATTGGGAATGGGGATGTTTTTTCAGTCACGACTCCTGGCGGGGGTGTAACGACATTACAAAACATAGTCATCTCGGACTGTTCGGAGGCGGGGATGAGCTTTGGCGTTCAGCGCGTGTACTGAGAAGCTTAGGCTCGGAGATTGTTGTGAACACTGGTGGACTTGACCCTGATGCCTCTGGACGAGTCCGCATGCGATGTTCGTCGGAAGCCATGTCTTGGGTGACCTCTATGGCCTCCCGCTTGGCACACCTTCACGCCGCCGATGAGGCCACCGTGTGGGAAGCCATCCCGCCGCTGTTCCCCGAGGTCTACGGGGCTCCCTGCGACCGGATGAACCCGTATCACATAGCCCTCGCGAGCGCCGTTGTGCGGGCCGTGAAGGGTTCCGACTGAGGCACCCGGTAGGATGTACTGTGCGGCTTTTGCCGGCCCGCTTCGGGCGTTCTGTGGGTGGGCGCGGAGGGGTGCCAGAGGGGGGAAAGTCGCAGCGGGATTTGATCGAGGGGGCTCTCAGACTTGCGACCAATTTTTAAAATGGCCTTTCAACGGGCTGAAGCGGAACACCGGATGTCGATGTATTTGAAGCGTTTGGGCGCACTCGCGGTGACCGGGGCCTTTTGGGCCGTGGCCCTTTCGACTTGGGTGATCGACTTCCTCGGCCGAGCAACAGTCCTCCACGATCTGCAGAGCCAAGGCCTCCTCGCGAAACTACTGGGGACAGTTCTGTCACAGCCGCCGTGGGTGTTTACCATGCTCGCTGCTGGTCTTGCGGTCTGGTTCGCCTATGTGCTCCGTCCAACAGGTTTGCCGGCAGAACCGGCGTCCGCGTCGCTGCCCTCCCTGTCGCCTCAACCCGCGACAGGAATCGGCGGGGCGGGTGGCAGCGGAACGGCGACGGGAAACGGCAACATCATCATCGGTGGCCGCGGTGGCGACGGGGGCCCGTTTGGTGTGGGTGGAAATGGGGGCGGCGGAGAACTGAACGGCGACGGTGGGGTGCTCATGGGAGGGAATGGAGGCCATGCCGGCACTGCCGATGGTCGAGGCGGGCGCCCTGCCCGCAGCCCGATGTACGGCGTCGGCCCGACATCGTTTTGGAAGTACGGCCAAGGGGGACGCGGTGCCAGTGATCCCGAGCACCTGCGGCGCCTTGATGTGCTCGCTGCCGCCCGCTCAGAGTACATCGCAGAGTTCCCTGACGACGCCCCGTGGATTCATGCGGCAGTCGATCAAGTTCCTCTCGCGTGGATCAATAAGCGCTTGGAGGAAAACGGTGAGCTTTGGCGTTGTGCGGAGTGCGGCGGCCTGTACGTGCTACCACCGCTCGTTTAGGGTTCCGGTGGCCTGCTTCATCCGCCTACCGCGACGGCTGGAGGTCACCAGGGAAGGTCTCCATACGATGCCTTCACATCCCAATGCCTCACGCACCAGCAGGAGCCACGTAGCGGCGACCTCCTTGCTCCGCAGGGTTCCCGTACCGGCGAGGGTCAAGCACCCGGCTTGAGAAAACGGCGCGGGCCAAGGCGGCAGTACTCAACCTCGAACCCGAAGCCGTCCCATGAGAAGCCATCGGCGTGCTCCACTACACGCGGGAGCTTGAATCGGGACTCGCCCTTGCGCAGCGGGAACGGGCTACCCGAGGGCTTCAGCGAGAGTTCGAAAGAGGCGTTCTTGAAGTAGAAAAGAGACCCGTTGTATTCGACTTCAACGGTGGCGGCTTGGATGAGCATGATCTGGTTTTCCTCTACGCCAACAGCGGCGCGGGATGGATCATGCCGATAGTTTTTAGAAATGAAAAGCCGTGCATCGAGATGGTCTCGCTATCGAAACCATCCCGGAGGCGAGAGGAACGGCTAAGATTCCGGCTTACCTGTGACACCGGACTGTAGCACTTGAGGTCGGAAGACATCACGTAAGTCGTTGATTTAATTGGATTTTTTGTTTTGAAGGGCGGCGGTAAGGCTCGTCAACCTCATTCAGACCGTTTCCGCGCGACGCAAAGCTTCAGCGCGCTGCCGCCAGCCGGCGCAGCACACCCTGTGCGGCCACCAGGCCCGAGGCCATGCTCGCGGTGAGAAGGTAGCCGCCGGTCGGCGCTTCCCAATCGAGCATTTCGCCGGCGCAGAACACGCCGGGCTGTGCGGTGGACATGAGGCCGTCGTCCAGCGCATCGAAGCGCACGCCGCCCGCTGTGCTGATGGCTTCGTCTATCGGCCGGGTTGCGGTCAGGCGCAGCGGCACGGCCTTGAGCGTGGCGGCCAGCAGTTCCGGCGCCTGCATCTGCTCGCGCGACAACATCTCGTGCAGAACGCCCGCCTTGATGCCGTCGATGCCCAACCGGCTCTTCAGGTGGCTGCTGAGCGAACGGGCGCCGCGTGGATGCCGCACCGCTGCCAGCACCTGTTCGGCACTGCGATCCGGCAGCAGGTCGAGCAGCAGTGTCGCGCTGCCCTGCGCCGCGATCTCGTCGCGCAGCAAGGCCGAAGCCGCGTAGACCAGGCTGCCTTCGATGCCCGTTTCCGTCGCAACGAACTCGCCCTTACGCGCAAAGCTGCGGCCGGCTGAATCCGCAAACGTGATGGCGACCGACTTGAACGGCTGGCCCGCAAAGCGGCCCGCAAAATGCGCGCTCCAGCCGAGGTCGAAGCCGCAGTTGGCTGGCAGCAGCGGCGCGACCTCCACGCCTCGCGCCTGCAACCAGGGTACCCAGGCACCGTCGGAACCAAGGCGCGACCAGCTCGCGCCGCCGAGTGCGAGCAGCACCGAGTCGGCCTGCACGCCAGCATCGCCTGCGGGCGTGGCGAAATGCAGGGTGCCATCGTCGGCCCAGCCGAGCCAGCGATGCCGCATGTGGAACTGGACGCCCGCTGCCCGCAACCGGTGCAGCCATGCGCGCAGCAGCGGCGCGGCCTTCATGTCTTTCGGAAACACCCGGCCCGACGTGCCGATGAAGGTTTCGATGCCGAGGCCGTGCGCCCATTCCTGCAGCTGCTGCGGCCCGAACTGCCGAAGCATCGGCTCGATCTGCGCACGGCGCTCGCCGAAGCGGCTGGCAAAGACATCGAACGGTTCCGAGTGCGTGAGGTTCAGGCCACCGCGGCCGGCCAGCAAGAACTTGCGGCCCACCGAGGGCATGGCGTCGTACAGGTGCACCTGCACGCCGGCGTTGCCGAGCACTTCGGCGGCCATCAGGCCGGCCGGGCCGGCACCGATCACGGCGACGGTTTTCTTGTCAGTCATTCAAGGTCAATCAGTTCGCCCTGCCCGGTCAGGAACGCGGCGCGCACCGTGGCACCGGGATGGGCGGTTTGCACGGCCGCGCGATAGCGCTGCAGCTGTGCGATGAGCGCGGCGTCGCGTTCGGGCCGCGCCGCGGATTTGTAGTCGAGCACCCACCAGGCACCGCTGGCGCGATGGCGCACCAGGCGGTCGATGCGCAGCGTCTCGCCTTCGTGCAGCAGCGTCACCTCGTTGCCGTGCCAGTCGATCATGCGCGCATCCCACACCCAGGCGCCCGCACCCTCGCGGATGCGTTCGGCGAGCAGCGCGGCGCCTCGCGCCTGGCGGGCATCGAGCATGAACTCGCGCGCCGCCGCGCGCACGTGCGCGGCCGGCAGCGCTTCGCCCGGCACGGCCCACTCCAGCAGCCGGTGCATCGCCTGACCGAACGCGGCGGTGCGCGCATCGAGGGTGGTAGCTGCCGGGGTCTTGATCGCTTCCGGCGCTGGCTGCACGGGCGCTGCAGGCAGCTTTTTCATGTGAAAACTGGCGACCGTGCCGGGTACTGCAGCAGGCGCCAACGGCTCATCGGCCTCGGTCGCCTCGCATGCAGCTTCGAGCCGCACCCACCAGCTGCCTTCGTTGGCGCGCGCCGGTTGCACCGACGACAGCACCAGCCGCTCGCGCGCCCGCGTGGTCGCGACGTAAAGACCGTTGAGCTCTTCGCGATGGCGCGCACGCTGCTCTTCTTCGAGCAGCGTGGCGGCGCAGGCTGGCGGCGTCTTTTCGCTCGCCATGAAGACGAAGCGCGTCGGCGCGCGGTCGCTGCCCTTCCATTCGACCAGCACACCCATGGTCTGCGAGCGCGGTGCGGCCGCGTCGCAATCCAGCAGCAGCACGTTGTCGGCTTCCAGGCCCTTGGCGCCATGCACGGTCAGCAGGCGAACCGCGTCGGGCGCCGTCACCGTCGGCGCCCGCACGCCACCGGCGCGCAGCGCGCGCACCAGACCGTAGGGCGTGGCGAAGCGCGCGCCCTCGATCTCGAGCGATGCCGCCAGCAGACCGCGCAGGTTGGCCAACATGCTCTGGCGCAGTGCGACAGGTGCGGCCGCGCCGAACTTCGCGAGCACGTCGCCGTCGTGAAAGATCGCGTCGAGCGCATCGTGCGGCGGCAGCGCAGCGAGCCAGCCTTGCCAGCGCCACAACACCGCGCCGATCGAGGCGACGGACGCGGGCAGGTCGTCTGCCTGCAGCAGCGCGAACCAACTTGCACCGGGCTGCGCACGCTGGCGCAGCGCGATCTGCACCAGCGCTGCATCGTCGACACCGAACAGCGGCGACTTGAGGGCCCGCGCCAGCGAGAGATCGTGCGCGGGCGACACCAGCGCATCGACCAGCGCGACCACATCCTGCACCTCCGGCGCATCGTGCAGGTCGTTCTTCTCGGGCTGCTGCGTCGGGATGTGGCGCTGACGCAATGCGTCCTGCATGGCGGCCAGGCGGCTGCGGCGGCGTGCCAGCACCATGATCTGCGACGGCGGCGTGCCGTCGGCGATGCGCTGCGCGATCCAGCGCGCGGCCTGCTCGCACTCCTTTTGCAGCAGTTGCTCCTCGGGCAGCACGCGCGGCGTGGTGAGGCTGTCGCGCCAGTGCAGCATGCCGTCGTCTGCGGGCGCCGACGCGCCCGCGCCGGCCACTGCGTCACGGGCGATCGGCGGCAGCTTGAGCACCTCGCCGTCGTCCTTGCGCTCAGTGGTATGGGCGCGGTAGCCCTCGAACTCGCCGGCATGCTGCGCGGCGCCCATGGCCTGGTTGACCAGGGCGATCACGCCCTTCGCGTTGCGGTGGGTGTGGTCGCAATTGAGCTCGTCACCGCCCAGCCCGTCGCGCACGAAGGCCTTGGCCGCGATGAAAACCTGAGGCTCGGCACGCCGAAAGCGGTAGATGCTCTGCTTCGGGTCGCCGACGATGAACACGCGCGGCGCGCGGCCCCCGGCACCCGTATAGCCGCTGAGCCAGCCGTAGAGCGCCTGCCACTGGAGCGGATTGGTGTCCTGGAACTCGTCGATCAGCAGGTGCGCAATGCGCGCATCGAGCCGCTCCTGCACCCAGCCCGACAGCGCCGATTCGCCCAGCAGCAGTTGCGCGGCCTGCTCGACATCGTTCATGTCGACCCAGCCGTGCACGCGCTTGACCTGCGCAAAGGCGCTGAGCAGCAGGCGCGTGAGGCGCGTCATGCGCTGCTGGTAGCACCATGCGCCGTGCTGGGCCTGTGCGGCGCAGAGCATCTGAAGCTCGGCTTCGGCCTGCTGCGCGGCGGGAAACTTCTGCAGGTTCTTGTTCAGGCGGTCTTCGGTGGCCACGAAAAAAGCCTTGCGCAAGCGCCCGAGCGCCGCGGGCAAGGCATCGTCGTCGGGCGAGCCGGTGCCGAACACATCGATCACGGCTTCGGCCGCCTTCTGCGGCGTCTTGTTGGACTCGCGACCGAGCGCGGCGGCGTGGGCCAGCCAGCGCTGGCGTACGTTCTCGCCGCGCAGGCCGTGCGTCGGCTCGTCGAGACCGGCCAGCGCCGGGTAGAGCGCGCCGAACGGCTGCACCGCCGTCTCCGGTGTGGCCAGCGAAAACTCGACACGCCGCGTGAGCGCCTCGCCCAGCGCCTTGGCGGTCTGCGAGCGGCCATGCGTCGCGACCACGGCGTAGTAGTCGACCAGCGCCGCCTTGTCTTCGGCCAATGCCTCGAAAAACGGGCGCCAGGTGCGCGCGCGCGCCTCGGCGTCATCTTCGAGCAGTTCGTAGTTGGCGGGCAGGCCGAGCTGCTGCAGCACCGCCAGCGGCGCATTGCGCAGCAGGCCGGCAAACCAGGCGTGGAAGGTGCGGAACTGCACCGGGCGCCCGCCCTCGAGCAGGCGCCGGTAAAGGCCCTGCAGGCGCGGCGCGGCCTCGCTGGCGGCCTGCGGCGAAAGGCCGCGCATCGTGAGCTCGCCCATCAAGTCGGCAGGCGCGCGCGTTGCGAAGTTCTCGAGCCACTGGTCGAGCCGCTCACGCATCTCGCCGGCTGCCTTCCGGGTGAAGGTGATGGCCAGGATCTCGTGCGGCTCGCAGGCGTTGTCGCCCTGCTCCAGCAAGGCCCGCACGATGCGTGACACCAGCATCCAGGTCTTGCCCGCGCCGGCGCAGGCCTCGACCGCGACGGAGCGCCGCGGGTCGCAGGCGATCGTGTAGAAGGCTTCGCGCACGACGTGGGCGCCGTTGTGTTCGTAGGCTGCGCCGTTCATTCGGACAGCTCCCAGAAGTCCTTGCGGCACAGGCCGCGTGCAGCACAGTGCTCGCAGACCATGCCCTCGCCGAGTGCCGGCAGCACAGCACCTTCGCCGATGCGCGTGAAGTCGTCGATCAGCCCGGCCACCAGCGCGTCGCGCGCGTCGACCACCTCGACCTGCTCGAAGGTCTGCGTGCCCGAGGACTTCTCGCCGACATTGACATAGGCGGCGCGCAGGGTGTCGTCGGCCACCAACGCTGCATAGAAGGCAAGCTGCGTGTCTTCGGTCGGTTCCTTGATGCGCTCTTTCGTGGTGGCGGCGGATTCTGTCTTGTAGTCGATCACGAAGGCGCGGCCGTCGGGCATGCGGTCGATGCGGTCGAGCCGACCCACCAGCTTGAGCGCGCCGAGCGGCTGCTCTTTCCAGGGCTCGGCCTCCACGAACGTGGTGCCGTCCGCTTCGTGCCCGGTGAGCCACGCCAGGTAGCCGTCGCGCACGGCCGGCCACGCGGCGGCGAACGGCAGGAACTCGGCTTCGGACAAGCCGAACTCGCGCGTGGCCTGCTGCTCTGCCGACGAAATCATCGCCCGCCGTGCCCGCGGGTCGGGCGTCGGCGCCGCTTGCAATGCCTCATGAAAATGCCCCAGCACGGCATGCAGCCAGTTGCCGAAATCGCGCTTGTCGACCTCGGCATCGAGCTCGTCGGCGCTGCGCAGGGCCAACTGGCGCAGCGCGAAGAAGCGGTATGGGCAGCGCCGCAGGTCTTCGTACACCGTGGCCGAAACGTTTTGCAGCGGCAGCAACGCGCCGCTAGGCAGCGGCCGCAGCGTGGGCTGCAGCGGCACTTCGCGCAGGCTGCGGGGTTCGGTGCCGGGGCGCAACGCATGGTCGAACTGCAGCGCCTGCACCAGGGGGCTGGGCTGCACCGGCTCGCCGCTGGCGTCCGACTGTCGCCACAGCAGCTCGCAGAACGGATTGCGCAACGCAGTGGCCCAGGCGGCGCGCTGCGCCGACTCGAGCAGTTCGCGCGCCGGAAGGCCGAGTTCGTTGCGTTGCGCCGCGCTCCAGCTGCCGGGCGGCTCCGGCGAGGCCGGCAAGCGGCGGTCGTCGCAGCCGGGAATCACCACGGCACCGAACGCGCGGCCAAGCAGCTGGTGCAGAGGCAGCACCACCACCTGCGGCGCCTGTCCGCCGGTTGGCGGCACGAAGCTCGCCGCCTCGAGCACATCGCGCGCCCAGGCCGTGAACTCCGCCAGCGTGTGGCGGCCTCCGATGATTTCGCCGCCTTCGGCGTCGAGCCAGAGCGCGGCCAGCACGTTGGCGCCGGCCAGGTCTGCGGCGAGCGCATCCCACGAACCGTCGGCCTGCAGCAGCGCGCGCAGCGCGGGCAGCCAGTCGGCCAACGGCCGCGCATGCATCAACTGCGCTCGGCGCGCCTCGATGCCTTCCGTGAACAACAGCAACGCCACGTCTTGTGGCCGCTCGCTGCGTGCGACATGGGAGCACCAGTTCAGCCAGTCGCGTTGGCCGTCGCGGCGCAGACGCGCTTCTAGCGACAGCACGAGCGAGGCCTGCGCGCTCGTGCCTTTCAGCCAGTCGAGCACCTGATCGCTGCTGGCGTCGTGGGCGCAGGCGCGCAACGCGCCCATCAGCGTGGCGGCGGCGCGCGTGGTCGACAGCTTCCAGCCGGTTTCGTCGTGCGGCGCCACACCTTGGGCCGCGAGTTGCGCGCTGATCCGGCGCGTCAACGCGCGATCGGTGGCAACCAGCGCAACCGGCGCGCGGCCTTCGGCCAGGTGGCGCAGCACGCACGCGGCAGCGAGGTCGGCTTCGTCTTCAGGGTCGGCGGCGCCATGCAGGGTGGCATCGCCCATCGGCCCGTCCGCGGCCACCAGTGACAGATGCATGGCGCGCTCGCCCCACAACGCGGCGAGCTTCTGCGTCAGCGGGTCGGTCTGGAAGCCGTCGAGCACGATCAGCGCGTCGACCTGGCCGCGCGTGGTTTCGGTCAGCAGCACGTCGGTGGCATAGGCCGAGGTTGCAGCCCAGAGCACGGCGATGCGCACCAGTGCGCGCTCGATGTCGAACCACTGCGACTCGTTGCCGGCTTCGGCAGCGCGCGTCGCCCGCTGCGCCCAGGCATTGCGGGCGTCGGGCAACTCGGCCGCAGCCAGCGGCGCCAGTTGCATCGCCAACTCGACCACGCGCCCGGCCCAGGCCTGGCGCTCGGCACCAAAGCCCGCCTGCGACAGCAGCGACTGGGCCGTGAGCAGATCGCGCGCCATGTCGAAAGCAATGTCGTAGCCGGCAGGCAGGAATCCCCCCGCGCTGCGGGCCCAGTTGCGCGTGGTTTCGAAGCGAGGCACGAAGCCGGCGTGGCCGCTACGCCCCCACATGGAGCGCGCCACGTTCATGAGTTGCGCATACGGCACCAGCACCACCGCACGCGCCGGGTGCGCGCCGCGCTGGCGCAGGGCCGCGGCGATGCGCGCAACGACGCCGGTGGCAGGGTCGCACCAGAGCGCGTGTGGGGGGACGTGGGCGTCGGCGGGGTTCATCAGGGAAAACGAGGCCATTCCAGAGAGGCTGCAGGGGGCTTTTGACTATGACGCCGATAGCCTGTGCCCATGGCACGCGATACCTTGATCTCTGTCACAATGACCTGAACTTTAGCTGCACCCGAACCCCGGGTTTCACTCAGCGCTCAAGGATTCCAACATGGCCAGCGACCTCATCAAACATACGACCGATTCCTCTTTCGAAGCCGACGTACTCAAATCGAGCGTGCCGGTGCTGGTGGACTACTGGGCCAAATGGTGCGGCCCGTGCGTACAGATGGCGCCCGCCCTTGACGAAGTCGCTGCCACCTACGAAGGCAAAGTGCAGATCGTGAAGATGGACGTGGACGAGAACCGCGAGATCCCCGGCATGTTCAACATCCGCGCGATGCCGACGCTCATGCTGTTCAACAACGGGCAGCTGGTGGCCACCGAAGTGGGCGCCAAGCGCAAGACCGAACTTGCCGCTTTCATCGACAAGCATCTCGCTCCTGCAGCCTGATTCCACCCGGCGGGCGGCGCGCAACGCGCCACCCGCCAGATTTGCTGCATAATCCGCAGCAGATCACCGGCTCGCCACAAGCGCCCCGGTTCGAGTTCCCCGGTTGTGAGGCACCTCTCGCCTCACATCAAACCTCCCCCCAGTTTCCAGTCGAAAAACCCCACCAGGGGTCATTCCATGCACTTAAACGAACTCAAGGCACTCCACGTGTCTGAAGTCCTCAAGCAGGCCGAAGCCCTTGAGATCGAAAACACCGGCCGCATGCGCAAGCAGGAGCTGATGTTCGCCATCATCAAGAAGCGCGCGAAAGCGGGCGAGCAGGTGTTTGCCGACGGTGTGCTCGAGATCCTGCCCGACGGCTTCGGCTTTCTGCGCAGCCCCGACACCAGCTTCACGGCCAGCACCGACGACATCTACATCAGCCCGAGCCAGGTGCGGCGCTTCAACCTGCACACCGGCGACATGGTCGAAGGCGAAGTGCGCACGCCGAAGGACGGCGAACGCTACTTCGCGCTGACCAAGCTCGACAAGGTCAACGACGGCCTGCCCGAGAACAACAAGCACAAGGTGATGTTCGAAAACCTGACGCCGCTGTTCCCCAAGGAACAGATGAAGCTGGAGCGCGACGGCGTCAAGAGCGACGAGAACATCACCGGCCGCATCATCGACATCATCGCGCCGATCGGCAAAGGCCAGCGCGCCCTGCTGGTGGCGCCGCCCAAGAGCGGCAAGACGGTGATGATGCAGCACATCGCCCACGCGATCAGCGCCAACTACCCCGACGTGCACATGATGGTGCTGCTGGTCGACGAGCGCCCGGAAGAAGTGACCGAAATGCAGCGCACCGTGAAGGGCGAAGTCATCGCTTCGACCTTCGACGAACCGGCTGCGCGCCACGTGCACGTGGCCGAAATGGTGATCGAGCGCGCCAAGCGCCTGGTCGAACTGAAGAAGGACGTGGTGATCCTGCTCGACTCGATCACCCGCCTCGCCCGCGCCTACAACAACGTGGTGCCTTCGTCGGGCAAGGTGCTGACCGGCGGTGTGGACTCCAACGCGCTGCAGCGGCCCAAGCGCTTCCTCGGTGCCGCGCG
Organism: Variovorax nitratireducens; assembly: GCF_051216545.1. Lineage (NCBI taxonomy): Bacteria > Pseudomonadati > Pseudomonadota > Betaproteobacteria > Burkholderiales > Comamonadaceae > Variovorax > Variovorax nitratireducens. The sequence continues at coordinate 24,211 of NZ_JBPJZO010000005.1, read as the reverse complement.
CAACGTGGAAGAAGGCGGCTCGCTGACCATCATCGGCACCGCGCTGATCGACACCGGCAGCCGCATGGACGAAGTGATCTTCGAAGAGTTCAAGGGCACCGGCAACAGCGAAATCCACCTGGATCGCCGCCTGTACGAAAAACGCGTGTTCCCGTCGATCCAGCTGAACCGCAGCGGCACGCGCCGCGAAGAGCTGCTGCTCGCCCCCGAGATCCTGCAAAAGACCCGCATCCTGCGCCAGCTCATGTACAACATGGACGAGATCGAGTCGATGGAGCTCATGCTCAAGAACATGAAGGCGACCAAGACCAATGTCGAGTTCTTCGACATGATGCGCAGGGGCGGCTGAGAGTAGCCCACCCCCGAGCTGGCTCACTTCGTGTAGCCGACTCCCCCTCAAGGGGGCAACACCAGCGGCCCGGCAAAGCCGGTTCCGCGGTGTTTCACCAACGAAAGCCCGTCAAGTCGACGGGCTTTTTTTATCGGGCGAGCGCTCGGCCCTCTCTAGCGCTGCGCGCGCCGAGGTCGAGCAGTTCCATCAACGCCACGGCCTGCTCCGGTGGCACGGGGTTCGGGCCGGTGCCGAGAATCGCGTCGCGCACTGCTGCGTAGTAATCGACATAGTTGCCGGTGCGATTGGGCACTGTGCTGCTTTGCACCCAGTCATCCACTGCCGCCACCTTCAACTCGCCCAGCACCGGATCGACGCCCCACCCTTCGCCGCCAGGCCTCTCGCCCGCGCGCAGCGCGTCCTCCTGCGGATCGGTGCCGTGCTTCACATAGCTGCCCTTGGTGCCGTGCAGGATGTAGCGCGGCGCCGCGTGGGCCGCGAGCGTGCTGGCGTGCAACACCACGCGCAGCGGCGCGTGCGGGCCGCTCTCGTAGCGCAGCAACGCATGGAAATGGTCTTCGACCCGCGCGCCGTCGCGCAGAGCGGCCGTGTCGAGCTGCAGCGTGTCGGGCTGGCCGAACAGCTGCACCGCCTGGTCGACCAGGTGCGCGCCGAGGTCGACCCACAGGCCGGCGCCGGGCACCGCCTGCTCGCGCCAGCGCTCGCGCACCTGGGGGCGGAAACGGTCAAAATGCGATTCGAAGTACACCGGCCGGCCGATTCGCCCGCTCGCGAGCACATCGCGCAGCGTGAGGAAATCCGCGTCGAACCGCCGGTTCTGGTAGACCGACAGCACTCGCCCCTGGCGCAGCGCCAAGTCAGCGAGTTCGCGCGCCTGCGCCGCGTCGAGCGTGAACGGCTTGTCGACCACCACGTGCTTGCCGGCCTCGAGCGCGGCCTTGGCCACCGGAAAGTGGGCGTCGTTCGGCGCCGCGACCACGATCAGGTCGATGCCGGGCCGAGCCAGCAATGCGGCCAGGTCGGGCACGATCGCCGCGCCCGGCCAGTCGGCCTGCGCCTTGTCAGCCTGCGAGGTCATGATCGCGCCCAGTTCAAGCCCGTTCACGGCAGATAGCACCGGGGCATGAAAAGTCTGGCCGGCAAAACCGTAGCCGACGAGGCCGGCGTGCAACGTTGTGGAAGTCATGGGAAGGCGATGTTTGCTCGGAAACGAGGCAGTATGCGATAATCATGGGCTCCGCGAAAAGTGCGGCCGGGCAGGATCGCCGGGCACGTGGCTCTCGCATCGATCGCGCACAGATTCCAGGGCGCAAAAGGAAAGACCATGGCAAAAGAAGGCATCCACCCCAATTACCGCGAAATCCTGTTCGTCGACATGTCGAACGGCTTCAAGTTCGTGACCCGTTCGTGCGCGAACACCAAGGAAATGGGCAAGACCGACGACGGTCGCGAACTGCCCCTTTTCAAGCTCGACACCACGAGCGAATCGCACCCGTTCTACACCGGCACGCAAAAGTCGGTCGACAACATGGGCGGCCGTGTGGAGAAGTTCCGCAACCGCTTCGGCAAGACCACCGGCGCCGCTTCCAAGTAAGCTCGCCGCTTCCAGGTCGAGGGCAGCCCGGTTTACCGCGCTGCCCTTTTTCATTCCCAACGCCTCTTCTTTCGTCCTCCGTTGAGCCAGCCGACGCCTGCCATCGTTGCCCAAGCAGCCGTGCGCCGCTTGCCGCGCGTCGCCCTGCTGTTGCTTTGCGCGGCCTACCTGATGCCCGGCCTGCTCGGCCGCGGCCCCTGGAAGAGCGCCGACATCACGGCCTTCGGCTACATGGCCGAACTGGCGCGCAGCACCGAAGGCATCGCCCGCTGGTTCGACCCGTTGCTGTTCGGCCTGCGGCCCGAGACGCCGGCACTGCTGCCCTACTGGATCGGTGCCTGGGCCATCAAGATCGCGCCGGCCTGGGTGAACCCCGACCTGGCCGTGCGCATCGCGTTTGCCCTGCTGCTTTGGGGCAGCTTCACGGCAATGTGGTACGCGGTGTACTACCTTGCGCGCACGCCGCGCGCCCAGCCACTGGCGTTCGCCTTCGGCGGCGAGGCCAGGCCGACCGACTACGCCCGCGCAATGGCCGACGGCGCGTTGCTGGCATTGCTGGCCTGCCTCGGGCTTGCACAGCTCGGGCATGAAACTACGCCGGCGCTAGCGCAGCTGTTCTTCGCCGCGAACCTGTTCTACGGCATTGCCGCCCTGCCGTATCGGCATGGCAGCGGGCTGCTCGCACTGGTGCTCGGCGCGGTTGGCATGGCGCTCAGCGGCGCGCCGACGCTGGCACTGATTCTGAGCGGCGGCTGCGTGCTGTTCCTCGGCTGGGAACGGCACCGGCGCCGGTCGATCGACCCCGCAGACGACGACGCCGAAGGCCCGGCCTACCCGCGACACGCGCTGGCCGCAATGCTCGCCATCACGGCGCTGACCGCAGTGCTCGCGATCTCGCTCGGGCTGCTGCGCTGGCACATCGAACTGCCGGGCAGCACCGTCAATGTGTCGGTGATCAAGGACTTGCGCAGCCAGGCCAAGCTGCTGCTGTGGTTCACATGGCCGGCGTGGCCGCTTGCCGTGTGGACGCTCTGGCGCTGGCGGCGACAGCTCACTGCACGCCATGTAGCGCTGCCATTCTGGTTCGCGCTGGTGCCGCTGGCAGCGACGCTGACCACCGATTTCTCCGAACGCTCGCTGCTGCTCGGGCTGCCGGCATTCGCCACGCTCGCGGCTTTTGCGCTGCCCACCTTCCGGCGCAGCGTGGCAGCGCTGATCGACTGGTTCACCCTGCTCTTTTTCAGTGGCTCGGCCGTGATCATCTGGGTGATCTGGATCGCGATGCAGACCGGCGTGCCGGCCAAGCCTGCCGCCAACGTCGCCAAGCTCGCACCCGGCTTCGTGCCCCAGTTCTCGGTGCCGGCTTTCGTGTTCGCGCTGGCTGCCACGCTGGCGTGGTGCTGGCTGGTGCGCTGGCGCACCGGCCGCCATCGCACCGCGCTCTGGAGGACGCTCGTGCTGCCGGCCGGCGGCGCAGCCCTTTGCTGGATGCTGCTGATGACGCTGTGGCTGCCGTTGCTCGACTACGCGCGTAGCTACGTGCCGCAGGTGCGCGCGATCTCGGAACGAGTGGGCGACGCCAAATGCATTTCCGAGCTGGGCCTCCAGCGCCCGCACCTGGCGGCGCTGCAGCACCATGGCCACTTCGAGCTGCAGCCCCTGACCGGCAAGACCGACTGCGCCTGGCTGCTGGTCAACCCCGAGGTGATCGCCCGGCTGCACGACATCGTGAGCCTCGAACACTGGCGCTTCATGGGTACCCTGCGGCGCCCCACCAGCCCGAGCGACGACCTGCTGCTGTACCAGCGCATCGCCCCGTGAGCCACGCGGGCGCGGTCGGCGAATGGCGCGTCATCGCGCGCCACGCCGGCACCGTGCTGGTCGGCCAACTCGCCGTGATGGCGTTCGGCGTGACCGACACCATCGTGGCAGGCCGCTATGCCGAAGGCGCCCTTGCGGCGCTGTCGGTCGGCTCGGCCATCTTCATCAGCGTGTATGTCTCGCTCATGGGCGTGCTGCAGGCGCTGCTGCCGGTCTGGGCCGAGCTGCACGGCGCGCGCCGCACGGCCGAGGTGGGCCGCTCGGTGCGACAGTCGCTCTACCTGTGCGGCTTCACCATCGTGCTCGGCATGGCGGTGCTGCTGCAGCCGGATGCCCTGATGCGCTGGACCGGGGTGCCTGCGGCGATGCAGGACGAGGTCGGCCGCTACCTTGCGGTGCTGGCATTCGGGCTGCCGCCGGCGCTGTTGTTCCGCCTGTTCGGCACACTGAACCAGAGCCTCGGCAAACCCCAACTCGTGACCTGGCTGCAGCTCGCCTCGCTCGTGATCAAGCTGCCCCTGTCGGTGTGGCTCTGCTTTGGCGGCGCCGGCGTGCCGGCGCTTGGCCTGGTCGGCTGCGGCTGGGCCACGCTGGTGGTGAACTGGACGATGCTGGCCTGCGCGCTGCTGCTGCTGCGGCAGGGCGCGTTCTACCGCAGCTACCGCTTCTGGCAGCGCATCGAGCCGCCGGATTGGCACCAGCTCGGCCGGTTCCTGCGGCTCGGCGGGCCGGGCGGGCTCGCGGTGCTGGTCGAGGTGACCTCGTTCACGCTGATGGCGCTTTTCATTGCGCGGCTGGGCACTGCGGCGGCGGCCGCGCACCAGATCGCGGCCAACCTCACCGCCGTGGCCTACATGATGCCGCTGTCGCTCTCGATCGCGACCAGCGCGCGGGTGAGCTACTGGCTCGGCGCCGGCGAGCCCGCGCTGGCGCGGCAGGCCTGCCGCAGAGGCTTCGAGCTGGCAACCGCCATGGCACTGCTGATCGCGGCCGCGATGCTGCTGCTGCGCGGCTGGCTGGCCGGCGTCTACTCGGCCAACCCTGAAGTGGCGGCGCTGGCGGCGGCGCTGCTGGTCGTGGCCGCCGGCTACCACATCGCCGACGTGCTGCAGACAATGTGCGTGTTCGTGCTGCGCTGCTACCGCGTGACCGTGCTGCCCCTGCTGCTCTACTGCGCGCTTTTGTGGGGCGTGGGGCTCGGCGGCAGCTACCTGCTGGCCTACCGCGGGCTCGGGCCGTGGACTGCGATGCAGTCACCACTGGCGTTCTGGCTCATGAGCGCGGCCGCACTGGCTGGGACGGCGGTGCTGTTCATGGCCCTGCTCTGGCGGACGATTCGCGTCTCGGCCACCACCCGATGATGATCCGCGTTGCCGCATCGGTGTTGTTGTGCGTGGCCGCGTCGGCCGCGCAGGCGCATGGTGGCTGCACGGCTGGCTCGGAGTTCGAACCGCCGCTTTGCCCGCTGGAACTGCCAGCGATCCGCCAGATCGTCATCACTGAAAACGCAGCAAAGTCGCCTGCAGAGAAAGATCCGGCGATCCGTTGCGATGGCTTCCGCCTGCACGAAGCACAGGTCCGGCGCTATCTAGCGCGCGCCAGGACGACGACGGCGCGCGCGGCGCACTTCACGCTCGACTGGTCGCCCTGCTACGCCGCAGGCGACGTGACTTTCAGCGATGGGCGCAGCGGTCGCTGGCGCATCGACCAGTTCCGCTCCGGCACGCTGACGATCGGCGACGGCGAGCGCGTCGTCCTTTACTGCGCAGGCTGCAAGTTCAGGCCTTTCGCCTGGTAGACCAGTTCATCGAACGGCATCAACTCACACGCTCCCTGGCCTCGCGCACCCGCGCAGCAGGAAACACCAGCACAAACTTCGACCCCTGCCCCAGCGTGCTCTCGATATGCAGTTCGACGCCATGCCGCTGCGCGATGTGCTTGACGATGGCCAGGCCGAGCCCGGTGCCGCCAGTCTCGCGCGACCGGCTGCGGTCGACGCGATAGAAGCGTTCGGTGAGCCGTGGAATGTGTTCGGCCGCGATGCCCGGCCCGCTGTCGCGTACCGCGTATTCGCCGCGCCCGTCGGGCAACAGCTTCCAGCTCACGGCCACCTCGCCACCGCCGGGTGTATAGCGGATGGCGTTGCTCAGCAGGTTTGACATCGCGCTCTGCAGCTCGGTCGAAGCACCGGCGATTTCGGAGTCGGCCTCGAGCGCGAACGACAGCCTGTGGCCCTGCGGCGCAAGCCGGCCCGACAGGCCCCTGCCCTCGTCCTCGCATTGCGCAAACAGCGCGCGCATGCGAATCCACTGAGTGGGCGGCGGGGCCGCGCTGCCTTCGAGCCGCGACAAAGTCAGCAGGTCGTTCACCAGCATCTCCATGCGGCTCGACTGCTGGCCCATCAGGCGCAGGTAGCGCGCGCGCTCCTCGGCATCGAGCGGCAGGTTCTGCAGCGTCTCGACGAACCCGGCCAGCACCGTGAGCGGCGTGCGGATCTCGTGCGACACATTGGCGACGAAATCGCGCCGCATGGTCTCGGCCTGCTCCAGCGCAGTGATGTCGCGCGTCAAGAGCATGCGGCGGTTGCCGGCATAGGGATGCACCTGCACCGACAGCCGCACCGGCTGGCGGCGCTGCGTGCGGCCTTGCGCATTGATCAGCACGTCACGGCTGTAGTTCCACGACGCCAGGTAGGCCACGAAGGCTGGGTCGCGCACCAGGTTGGCCAGGTGCTGCAGCATGTCGCGTTCGGCATCGATGCCAAACTGCGTGGCGGCCGTCTGGTTGCACCATTCGATGCGGCCCTGTTCGTCGAGCAGAACCACACCGTTGGGCGAAGCCTGGATCGCGGCCAGAAACTCCTGGAGACGGTCTTCGGCCTGGCGCGTTTGCTGCTCGCGCTCGCGCAGCAGCTTGCGGATGCGCTCCGACAGCTCGCCCCAGATACCCGGCCCGCGCGAAGGCAGGCCGGCTACGTCGCTGCGCAGCACGGCCAGCAGCCGCCCGGCGCGCCAGGCATCGAGCAACAGCCACAGCAATGCGCCGAGCCAGGCGCCAGCCCACGCAAACTTCAAACCCAGAATGGCGGAAGCACCCACTGCGCCTGCGCAGGACGCTATCAAAAACGTAGCAATTCGAAAGGGCATGGCGAGGGATTATCCGCGCCAGGTGCGGCGCGGCGGGCCTGTTGAAGGCCGGAACGGCTAGACCGTGATCTGTGCGGTGAGCCGGTAGCCGGCGCCACGCACCGTCTCGACCATGGGCGCCGCCGCGCCGAGCGATTCGCGCAGCCGCTTCACGTGCACGTCGACCGTGCGCTCTTCGATGTAAACGTGGTCGCCCCACACCTTGTCGAGCAGCTGCGAACGGCTATGCACACGCTCGGCGTGCTGCATCAGGTAGGCCAGCAACTTGAACTCGGTAGGCCCGACCTTGAGCGACTGGCCCTGCCAGGTCACGCGGTGCGTAGCGGTGTCGAGCGCGAGCTCGCCGATCTCGACGCGCTCGGTCGCCACCTCGGGTGCGCGGCGGCGCAGCACGGCGCGGATGCGCGCCAGCATTTCCTGCGTGGAGAACGGCTTGGTGATGTAGTCGTCGGCCCCGGCATCGAGCCCGGCCACCTTGTCGGGCTCGTCGCCGCGTGCGGTGAGCATGAGGATCGGAATCGCCTTGGTGCGCGGATCCTTGCGCCACTGGCGTGCCAGCACCAGGCCGCTCTGGCCCGGCAGCATCCAGTCGAGCAGGATCAGGTCCGGCAAGCCACTGTCGATCTCGCGCTGCGCCGAGACGCCGTCTTCGGCCCAGATCGGATCGAAGCCGTTGTGGCGCAGATTGACCGCGATCAGCTCGGCGATCGAGGACTCGTCTTCGACGATCAGGACTCTGGGCTTCTTCATGACAATGAATTGTCCAATGTTGAGGGTGTCCCTTCGCGGAACACCGCGGAACCGGCTTTGCCGGGCCGCTGGTGTTGCCCCCAGCAGGGGGTTGGAGGAGCGACACGAAGTGCGCGCATCCTGGGGGCGAGCTTCACTGCAGCGCGGATTCGATCTCTTCCATCGAAGTGTGCCGCACATCGGCGCCCTTGACGATGTAGATGATGAACTCGGCGATGTTCTTGGCATGGTCGCCGATGCGCTCGATCGCCTTGGCCAGGAACAGCAGGTCGAGGCTGGCCGAAATGGTGCGCGGGTCTTCCATCATGTAGGTGACCAGCTTGCGCACGAAGCCGTCGAACTCCTTGTCGATCAGGTCGTCTTCTTTCAGGATCGACACCGCCGCCACCGTATCGAGCCGCGCGAAGGCGTCGAGCGCCTTGCGCAGCAGGCCCGACGCCAGGTCGGCCGCAATGCGGATCTCGGTCGACGGCAAGGCGCGGGCCGAGCCGCTTTCGATGATCGACTTGACCATGCGCGCGATCTTGTTGGCCTCGTCACCCACGCGCTCCAGGTTGGCAGTGGTCTTCGAGATGGCGATCAGCAGGCGGAGGTCGCGCGCGGTCGGCTGGCGCCGCGCGATGATCGACGACAGCTCGCGGTCGATCTCTATCTCCATCGCGTTCACGTTGTGCTCGGCCTGCATCACGCGGTCGGCCGCCTCGGCATCGAACTGCGAGAGCGCATACACGGCCTGGTGAATCTGGGACTCGACCATGCCGCCGAGCTCCATCACGCGCGAGGAGACGGCATTCAGTTCGCTGTCGAACTGGCTGGAGAGGTGCTTTTCAGTCATGTCGTTGCTCCGGATCAGCCGAAACGGCCGGTGATGTAGTCCTCGGTCTCCTTGCGCTGCGGCTTGAAGAACATCTGCTCGGTGGCGCCGAACTCGATCAGGTCGCCGAGGTACATGTAGGCCGTGTAGTCGCTGCAGCGCGCTGCCTGCTGCATGTTGTGGGTCACGATGACCACGGTGTACTCGCTTTTGAGCTCCGCGATCAATTCTTCGATCTTCGCCGTCGAAATCGGGTCGAGGGCCGAGCACGGCTCGTCGAGCAGCAGCACTTCGGGCTTGATCGCGATGCCGCGTGCGATGCACAGGCGCTGCTGCTGCCCGCCCGAGAGGCCGGAGCCGCTTTGCTGGAGCTTGTCGCGCACTTCGGTCCAGAGCGCAGCCTTCTTGAGCGCCCACTCCACGCGGTCGTCCATGTCGCTGGAGCTCAGGTTTTCGAACAGCTTCACGCCGAAGGCGATGTTGTCGTAGATCGACATCGGAAACGGCGTCGGCTTCTGGAACACCATGCCGACCTTGGCACGGATCAGCGCCACGTCCTGCTTGCTGGTGAGCAGGTTCTCGCCGTCGAGCGCGATCGTGCCTTCGGCGCGCTGCTCAGGGTAGAGCTCGAACATGCGGTTGAAGGTGCGCAGCAAGGTCGACTTGCCGCAACCCGACGGGCCGATGAAGGCCGTCACCTTGTTCTCTGGGATCTCGAGATTGATGCCCTTCAGCGCATGGAACTTGCCGTAGTAGAAGTTCAAGTCCTTGACGGAGATCTTCGAGCGCGCGGGCTGTGCGAGGGTGGCGACCATGTTGTTGTCTTTCAAAACTTGTTGCGCGTGAGGATCCGCGCGAGGATGTTGAGGCCCAGCACCGCGACGGTGATCAGGAACACGCCGGCCCAGGCCAGCTGCTGCCAGTTTTCGTACGGGCTCATCGCGAACTTGAAAATGGTCACAGGCAGGCTGGCCATCGGTTGCGAGACGTCAGCCGTCCAGAACTGGTTGTTGAGCGCGGTGAACAGGAGCGGCGCGGTTTCACCCGCGATGCGCGCCACGGCCAGCAGGATGCCCGTGACCACACCGGCGCGGGCGGCGCGCAGCGTGATGCTGATGATCACCTTCCACTTCGGCGTGCCGAGCGCATAGGCCGCTTCGCGCAGGCCCGGGGGCACCAGTTGCAGCATGTTCTCGGTGGTGCGGATCACGACCGGGATCACGATCAGCGCCAGCGCGAGCGCACCGGCCAGGCCCGAGAAGCTCTTGAAGTACGCCACGACCACCGCATAGACGAACAGCCCGATCACGATCGACGGCGCCGACAGCAGGATGTCGTTGACGAAGCGCGTCACGTTCGAGAGCCAGCCCTTCGGGTTGTACTCGGCCAGGTAGATGCCGGCCATGATGCCGATCGGCGTGCCGACGAAGGTGGCCATCGCGACCATCACGAGCGAGCCGAAGATCGCGTTGGCGATGCCGCCAGCCTCGTTCGGCGGCGGCGTCATTTCGGTAAAGGTCGCGAGCGCGAGCCCACCGATGCCCTGGCGCAGCGTTTCCCAGAGGATCCACACCAGCCAGAACACGCCGAACGCCATCGCCGCGAGCGAGAGCGCCAGCGCGATCTGGTTGACGCGCTTGCGGCTGGCGAACCGCGCCGCACGCGTTTCGTTGAGGGCCTTCACGGCCAGGAGCTTTTCTGCGGTGGTCATGACTTCGTGCCTTCGCTCTTCTTCATGCGTTGCAGCAGCAGCTTCGACAGCGTGAGCACGACGAAGGTGATGAAGAACAGCACGAGGCCGAGATACATCAGCGCCGCCTGGTGCAGGCCCGCGCCGGCTTCGGCGAACTCGTTGGCCAGCGCCGAGGTGATGCTGTTCGCAGCCTCGAACACCGACAGCGAATTGAGCTGGTTGGTGTTGCCGATCACGAAGGTGACGGCCATCGTTTCACCGAGCGCGCGGCCGAGGCCGAGCATGATGCCGCCGACCACGCCGGCCTTGGTGTAGGGCAGCACCACCTTGGAAACGACTTCCCAGGTGGTGGAGCCCAGCCCATAGGCCGATTCCTTCAGCAGCGGCGGCGTCACCTCGAACACGTCGCGCATCACCGAAGCAATGAACGGAATGATCATGATCGCGAGGATGATGCCGGCCGACAGGATGCCGATGCCCACGGGCGGGCCGGACACCAGCGCGCCGAGGTACGGCACGCCGGCAAACAGCTTTTGCAGCGGCTGCTGCACGTACTGCGCGAGGATCGGGCCGAACACCAGCAGGCCCCACATGCCGTAGACGATCGACGGCACTGCGGCCAGCAATTCGATGGCGGTGCCCAGCGGGCGCTTGAGCCACGAGGGCGACAGCTCGGTCAGGAACAGTGCAATGCCGAAGCTCACCGGCACCGCGATGATCAGCGCGATCAGCGAGGTAGCCAGCGTGCCGTAGATCATCACGAGGCCGCCGTACTCCTCCTGCACCGGATCCCAGGTCGTGCTGGTCAGAAAGCTCAGGCCGTACTTGGAGATGGCCGGCCAGGCGCCGGCGAACAGCGACAGCAGGATGCCGATCAGCAGCGCCAGCGTGATCAGCGCGGCGCCCATCGCGGCCATGCCGAACAGGCGGTCGGTCAGGGCGCCGGTGCGCGGCCTTTTGGCCGGCGGCGGATTGGAGGGCCCAGCACGCTCGGCCGAGTGGTCGAGCGTGGAGCCATTAGCGGGAAAGGTGGATGACACGGGTCGCTCCGACATGGACGAAGACGGCGACGCATCGAGCGGGGAAATGCTGCTCATGCGCGCGCCTGTCCGGGTTGACTTGGCGGCCGGGTTTACTTGGCGGCGGAGGGCGCGACGGACTTGCCCGACGTGTCCTTGATCTCGCCCCATGACTTGGCGATCACCGTCTTCACGCTGTCGGGCATCGGCACATAGTCGAGGTCGTCAGCCGTCTTGTCGCCGCTCTTGTAGGCCCAGTCGAAGAACTTCAGCACGCTGGTGGCGTTGGCCGGCTTGTCCTGCACCTTCTGCATCAGGATGAAGGTGGCGCCGGTGATCGGCCATGCTTCCTTGCCGGTCTGGTTGGTCAGCACCTGGTAGAAGGTCTTGCTCCAGTCGGCATTGGCGGCGGCGGCCTTGAAGGCGCTGTCGTCGGGCGACACGGTCGTGCCGGCTGCGTTCTGCATCTGGGCGTAGACCATCTTGTTCTGTTTGACGTAGGCGTACTCGACGTAGCCGATCGAGTTGGGCAGCTGCTTCACGAAGGCTGCGACGCCTTCGTTGCCCTTGCCGCCGGTGCCGATCGGCCAGTTCACGGCCGTGCCTTCGCCAACCTTGCTCTTCCAGTCGGCGTTGACCTTGCTCAGGTAGTTGGTGAACAGGAAGCTGGTGCCAGAGCCGTCGGCGCGGCGCACCGGTGCGATGGCGGCGTCAGGCAGCGCCAGCGAGCCGTTCAGCGCCTTGATCGCCGGGTCGTTCCACTTGGTGATCTTGCCGAGGTAGATGTCGCCGAGCACCGAACCGCTGAGCTTCAGTTCGCCCGGCTTGATGCCGGCGATGTTGACCACCGGCACCACGCCTCCGATCACGGTCGGGAATTGCATCAGGCCCTTGGTCTTCAGTTCGTCGTCGGTCAACGGCATGTCCGAAGCGCCGAAATCCACCGTCTTGGCTTCGATCTGCTTGATGCCGGCGCCCGAACCGACCGACTGGTAGTTGACCTGGGTGCCGGTCGCCTTGTTGAAATCACCGGCCCACTTGGCATACAGCGGCGCCGGAAAGCTGGCGCCGGCGCCAGTCACGTTCTGGGCAAAGGCGGGGACGTGGGCGAAGGCGGCGGCCACGAGGCCGGCGGTTGCGAATTGGAGGGACGTTTTCATGAAGCTTCCTTTTGACGTACAGCGAAACCCCGTTGCGGGGCATGCGGGCGACTCTAGGAAGCTTATGTGACACCTCTATGACACCCCGCCACAGAGGGAAAGGATGGTCGGTCGGGGGTGCTGCTGCGTGACCGTGTCACACAACCGTCACAAGATGGCGCCACTGCGGCGGCTACCATGCGGGTGCCTTCTTTTCTCTCTTTTCCATGCAAAACGGTACCCGTCTCGCCGCAGTCGATCTCGGCTCGAACAGCTTTCGCCTCGAAATCGGTCAACTCGACCATGGCCAGATCCACCGCACCGAATACCTGAAGGAAACCGTGCGCCAGGGCAACGGCCTCGACAGCGCACGCAACCTCACGCCCGAAGCCATGCAACGCGGCTGGGACACGCTTGCGCGTTTCGGCGAGCGACTGGCCGGCTTCAAGCGATCGCAGGTGCGGGCCGTGGCCACCCAGACGCTGCGCGAGGCGCGCAACCGGGACGAATTCCTGTTGCGGGCGCGCACCGTGCTCGGTTTCGGCATCGACGTAATTCCGGGTCGCGAAGAAGCCCGGCTCATTTACCTGGGCGTCGCGCACGCGCTGCCGCAGACAGACGCGTCCGACCGGGAACGCCGCCTGGTGGTCGACATCGGCGGCCGATCCACCGAAATGATCCTCGGCCAGGCGCTGCAGGCGCAGGTGATGGAGTCTTACCGCGTCGGCAGCGTGGCCTGGTCGATGAAGCACTTTGCCGAAGGCCAGTTCACCGCGGGCGCATTCCGTGCCGCTGAAGTCGCGGCCAAGGCGGTGCTCGACGAGGCCTTGAGCAGCTACACGCGCGACCAGTGGGACGTGGCCTATGGCGCGTCGGGCACCATCGGCGCGGTCGGCGACGTGCTGGCCGCGGCCGGCAACGCGCCCGGCCTGGTGACCCGCGCCGGGCTCGACTGGCTGCTCGACCGGCTGCTCAGGGCCGGCAGCGCGGACAAGTTGCGCATCGAAGGCATGCGCGAAGACCGCAAGGCTGTGATCGGTGGCGGCGTGAGCGTGCTGCGCGCCGTGTTCGACCTGCTCGACATCGACCAGATGCGTGTGGCCCAGGGCGCGTTGCGCCATGGCGTGCTGTATGAGTTGCTGGAACGAGACGAAGGCGTGGCCGATTTGCGCGCTGCCACCGTAACGCGGCTCGCTACCCGCTTCACGGTCGATGCGGCGCAGGCGCAGCGCGTTGGCGAAACCGCTGCCGCGCTGTTCGTGCAGCTCGATCCGACCGCCCGCGGTGCCCGCACCACCCACCGCGCCGGCCGGGCGCTGCGAAAGCTCGACTGGGCCACGCAGCTGCACGAAATCGGCACGCAGATCTCGCACAGCGAGTACCACAAGCACGGCGCCTACATCCTCGACAACGCCGACGCACCCGGCTTTGCCGTGAACGAACTGCATGCGCTGGGCCAGTTGGTGCTGGGGCACCGCGGCAAGCTGCGCAAGCTCGGCCCCCTGCTGGACGACGAAACCTTCGCGCGCCAGTTGCTGGCGCTGCGGCTGGCGGTGATCCTTTGCCACGCGCGGCGCGACCCGGAAGCCAATGCGCTCAAGCTCGGCGTGCCCGACGGCCGCAGCTTCAGCATCGTTTGCCGGCCGGGTTGGCCGGAACGCTTTCCGCAATCGGCGCACCTGTTGCGCGAAGAAGTGCTGGCCTGGCAGAAGACCAACTGGGCCGTCGAACTGCTCGGCGGCTGAAGGCTGCTAGAGCAGCTCGGGCGACTGCACCGCGACCACGACGGTCTGCACGTCGCCATCGCGTTCGCGCGTGCGGATCCACCAGACCGCACCCTTGCGCACCTGGCAGCTGTCGCTTTGCAAGCCGAGCAGCATGGCGATCGACTGGCCGAGCGACGGCTGGTGGCCGACCAGCAGCACCACCGACTTGCCATTCGGCCAGCCGGCCGCCGCCAGCAGCGCATCGGCCGTGGTGTCGGGGCTCAGCTCGGCGCGCAGCTTGTACTTGCGCCCGAGCGCCAGCACCGTCTGTTCACAGCGCCGTGCCGGACTCGAAATGACGCGCGTGCCCTCGGGCAACTGGCGATCCAGCCAGGACGCCATGCGCTTGGCCTGCTTCTCACCGCGGGAGGTCAGGGAGCGCTGCATGTCGTCGCAGCCCTCCGTCCAGTCCTCGGCTTCGGCATGGCGCCAGAAGATCAGATCCATCAGTCCAGTCCTCGAATAAAGATCATCAGTCCCTTGCCGCGGCGCGACGCAGGCCGCGCGAGGCATAGCGGCCCATCAGCGCGCTCTGCGCACCGTGGGCTTCGATCGAGCGCGAGGCGCCCGCCTCTTCGCTGTGGGTGTCGCGGTTGACGCGGTGGTAGCGGCCGTCCGGGCCGAGATCCCAGGCATCGCGGCCGTCGTGCAGATAGGCCACCAGGCATTCGTCGATCAGGCGCTGGCGCAGGCTCGGGTCGGTCACCGGCCAGGCGAGCTCGACGCGCCGCATCATGTTTCGGTTCATCCAGTCGGCGCTCGACAGGTAGAGGCTTTCGTCTTCGCCGTTGCGGAAGTAGAAAACGCGTGAATGCTCCAGAAAGCGGCCGATCACCGAACGCACGCGGATGTTGTCCGTAAGCCCGGGCACCTGCGCGGGCAGCGTGCAGGCGCCGCGCACGATGAGGTCGATCTTCACGCCCTTCTGCCCGGCCCGCACCAGCGCGGCGATCAGCGCCTCGTCGGTCAGCGCGTTCATCTTGGCGACGATCCGCGTCGGGCGGCCCGCTGCCGCGGCAACGCCGAGCGCATCGATCTGCGCCACAAGGTTCTTGTGCAGGTCGAATGGCGCCAGCCACATGCGGTGGAGCTTCGGCAGCCTGCTCTGGCTGGCCATGTGCACGAACACCGCTTCCATGTCGGCGGTGAGCAGCGGGTCGGCCGTGAGGTGGCTGATGTCGGTGTAGAGCCGCGCGGTGCGCGGGTTGTAGTTGCCGGTGGAAAGGTGGCCGTAGCGGCGCAGCTGCTTGCCCTCGCGGCGCGTGACCAGCAGCATCTTGGCGTGCGTCTTGAGCCCGACCACGCCATACACCACCTGCGCGCCGATCGACTCCAGCATCTCGGCCCAGTTGATATTGGCTTCTTCGTCGAAGCGTGCCTTGAGCTCGACCACGACGGTGACCTCCTTGCCGCGCCGCACGCCCTCGCGCAGCAAGTCCATGAGCGCCGAATCGGTGCCGGTGCGGTAGATGGTCTGCTTGATGGCCAGCACGTCGGGGTCGTAGACCGCCTCGCGCAGGAAGGCCAGCACCCCGTCGAAGCTCTCGAAGGGCTGGTGGATCAGCGCGTCGCCGCGCTGCAGTCGGTCGAAGAACGACTGGCCCGGCGACAGCGTGACCGGGTACGACGGCAGGTACGGCGGGAACAGCAGCGCGGGTTCGTCGATCAGGTCGATCATCTGCGTGAGGCGCGCCAGGTTCACCGGCCCGTGCACGCGGTAAAGCGCCTGCGGCGGCAGGTTGAACTGGGCCAGCAGGAACCCCGCAAGCGATTCGGCGCAACTGGCCGACACCTCGAGCCGCACGGCCTGGCCGTAGTGCCGGTGCTGCAGCCCCTGGCGCAGCGCGGTGCGCAGGTTCTTGACGTCTTCTTCGTCGACCGCGAGGTCTGAATGGCGCGTGACGCGAAACTGCGAGAAGTCGCCGACCTCGCGCCCGGTGAACATGCTCGACAGGTGCGAGCGCACGATGCTCGACAGCGCCACGCACAGCGTCTTGCCACCCGACAGCTTGGCCGGCATGCGGATCACGCGCGGCAGCACCCGCGGCACCTTGACGATGGCGATCGGGTTCTCGCGCCCGAATGCGTCCTTGCCGGCCAGCCGCACGATGAAGTTGAGCGACTTGTTGGCCACCTGCGGAAACGGATGCGCCGGATCGAGCCCGACCGGGATCAGCAGCGGCCGCACCTCGCGCTCGAAGTACTCATGCACCCACTTGCGCTGCGCCGGGTTGCGCTCGCCGTGCGAGATCATCTCGATGCCGCGACCGGCAAAGGTCGGCATCAGCTCGTCGTTGTAGAGCGCGTACTGGCGCGCCACGAGGCTGTGCGCCGCGGCCGACAGCGCCTCGAACGATTCGACGGTGTAGCTGCCGGTGTGATCGCCCGTGCCGGCCGCGATCAGGTGCGGCGCAGTGCGCACCTCGAAGAACTCGTCCAGGTTGGACGACACGATGCACAGGTAGCGCAGCCGCTCGATCAGCGGCACTTCGGGCCGATAGGCCCAGTCGAGCACGCGCTCGTTGAAGGCCAGGATGGCGTGGTCGCGGTCGAGCAGCGTGAGAACGGGTTGCGGGGCGGTTTCTTGATGAACCGGATCGTTGGCGGCAGGCTGCATGGTATGGATTCTGGGACAAGGCGCCAGGGGCACGCGGAAACCGACCATATGACAACCATATGACGATCTCATGACACGACCCAACCCGTCAATTGCCCAGGAAATGCTTGCGGTAGCGCGCCGGAAGGTCTTCGATGCGCATCAGCATCGGCAGGTCGGCGGTGTTGAAATCGGGATCCCAGGCCGGTGCGCCCAGAACCTTGGCACCGAGCCGCAGATAGCCCTTGATCAGCGCTGGCGGCTCGACCTGGAGCGCGCCATCGAGCCGATCCACCGGCAGCGGCAGGCGCGGCTGCACCTGGTACTGGATCGGCGCCAGGTGCGTGGCCGACAGCTGCCGCCAGATGCTGGCCGCCGCATCGCCACCGGCCACGCCGTGGTGGCACATCGGAATGCTGGCGCAGCCGATCATGGTGTCGAGCTTGTTGCGGTGCATGAAGCCGGCCAGCGCGCCCCACAGCGCCATGATCACGCCGCCCTGCCGGTGCTCGGCGTGCACGCAGCTGCGACCCAGCTCGACCATGCGCTCGCGCAGCGAACGCAGCCGCGTCAGGTCGAATTCGGTGTCGCTGTAGGTGCCGCCGACACGGCGCGCCTGCGCCGGCGTGAGCACGCGGTAGGTGCCGATGACCATGCGCGTGGCAGCGTCCCGCACCAGCAGGTGCTCGCAGAAGTCGTCGAACAGGTCGACGTCGTGGCCGGCGATCGGCGTGTTCAGGCGCGCGCCCATCTCACCAGCAAAAACCTCGAAGCGCAGACGCTGCGCGGCACGCACTTCATCCTGGTGCCGGGCCCAGTGCACGGTGATGCCGTTCGCCTCTACCGGCAACGGCATCTGCGGCCGCGCCGGCACTGCAGGCTGCAGCACGCCGCGCAGCCCCAGTTGCGAAATGGCGAACATCGGGTTGGGCAACTCTTTCATCCATGATCCTTCGGCATTGGTTGCACGGGAGTCTGGTGACCGCACATGAAAAGCCCGTGTCAGCAGCATGGCAAATGCGTGAACATCGTCTAATGGCGCATGCCCACCGAAGCCCCGATCGAAGTCGAAACCCGCCGGCACCAGATGTTTCCGGTGTTGAGCGCCGCCGATATCGCGCGCATCACGCGCTTCGGCACGCAGCGGCACTACCCCGCCGATGCCTGCCTGTTCCGCGCCGGCGAACCCGGCCCGGGCATGTACGTCGTGCTGAAGGGCGCCGTGGCAATCACGCAGCGCGACGGCCTGGGCAACGTGACACCGATTGCCGAGCAGGGCCCCGGGCACTTCCTGGCCGAAGTGGGACAACTGTCGGGCCGCCCTGCCCTGGTCGATGGCCATGCGATCGGCGAAGTCGAAACGCTGCTGGTGCCGCCTGACCAGTTGCGGGCGCTGATCATTGCCGAGGCGGATCTCGGCGAGCGGCTGGTGCGCGCACTCATCCTTCGGCGTGTGGCGCTGATCGAGGCCGGCGCGAGCGGCCCGGTGCTGATCGGGCCGCCCGACTCACCCGACGTGCGCCGCCTGCAGAACTTTCTGGGCCGCAACGGCTATCCGTACCACGTGGTCGACGCTACGCAGGATGCCGATGCCGCAGCCCTGCTCGAACAATACGGCGAGGCCCGGCTGCTGGTGGTCTGCCCGAACGGCGCAGTGCTGATGAACCCGACCGAAGATGCGCTGGCGCGCTGCCTCGGCATGATCGACAGCGAGGAGTACGCCGAACTGTTCGACGTGGTGGTCGTCGGTGCCGGCCCCGCGGGCCTCGCGACGGCGGTCTATGCGGCCTCCGAAGGGCTGCGCGTGATCGTGCTCGACTGCCGCTCCTACGGCGGCCAGGCCGGCGCCAGCGCCCGCATCGAAAACTACCTCGGCTTTCCGACCGGCATCTCGGGCGGTGCGCTCGCGGGCCGGGCCTATGTGCAGGCGCAGAAGTTCGGCGCCGAGATGCTGATCCCGACCAAGGTGGTGTCGATGGACTGCAGCAAGGCGCACCGTACCGGCGAGTTGTCGATCACGCTCGAAGACGGCCGGCAACTGCGCTCCCGAACGGTGGTGATCGCCAGTGGCGCGCGCTACCGGCGCCCGGCCGTTCCGCGCCTCGCCGATTTCGAAGGCCGCGGCATCTGGTTCTGGGCTTCGGCGCTCGAAGCCAAGCTGTGCGCACAGCAGGAGGTCGGGCTGGTCGGCGGCGGCAATTCAGCCGGCCAGGCCGCGGTGTTTCTTTCGCAGCACGCGGCCAAGGTCAACGTGCTGGTGCGCGGGCCGTCGCTCGCGGCCAGCATGTCGCGCTACCTGATCGACCGCATCGAGGCCACGCCCAACATCGAACTGCATCCGCACACCGAGTTGAGCGGCCTGCACGGCGACCCCGAAACGGGCCTCAATGGCGCTACCTGGCGCGACCACCGCACCGGCACCGAACACGACTGCGCGGCGCGCAACATCTTCCTGTTTGTCGGTGCCGAGCCTGAAACCACCTGGCTCGATGGCTGCGGCGTGGCGGTCGATCGGCACGGCTTCGTGCTGACCGGCCAGCCGGCCAGCGGCGGCTTCCCGGCTCGGCCGGCCGCTGCGCTCGAATCGAGCGTGCCCGGCGTGTTCGCGGTGGGCGACGTGCGCTCGGGCTCGGTCAAGCGCGTCGGTGGCGCCATCGGCGAGGGTGCGGCCGTGGTGGCGCTTATCCACCAGCATCTGTCGGGCGCGACGACCACGGCCTGAGCCAGCAGGAAATCCGGGCCGCGGATATGCTGCCCGCCATGACCCCACAAGCCCCCATCGACGTTTATTCGTGGCCCACGCCCAACGGCCACAAGATCCACATCATGCTGGAGGAATGCCGCCTTCCCTACGTGGCGCACCCCGTCAACATCGGCCGTGGCGACCAGTTCGAGCCGGCCTTCTTGAAGATCAGCCCCAACAACAAGATTCCCGCGATCACCGACCCGGCCGGCCCGGGCGGCAAGCCGATCTCGCTGTTCGAGTCGGGCGCGATCCTGGTGTACCTGGCCGGCAAGACCGGCAAGCTCATGCCCACCGGCGACCGCGCGCGCTACGACGTGCTGCAGTGGCTGATGTTCCAGATGGGCGGCGTCGGGCCGATGCTCGGCCAGGCCCACCACTTCCGCATGTATGCGCCCGAAAAACTCCCCTACGCCATCGACCGCTACAGCAACGAGGCCAAGCGACTCTACGGCGTGATCGACAAGCAGCTCTCGGCCAACAAGTTCATCGCCGGCAAGACCTATTCGATTGCCGACATCGCGATCTTCCCGTGGCTGCGCAGCTGGGAGAACCAGGGCATCACGCTGACCGACTACCCCCACCTCAAAGCCTGGTTCGACGGCATCGCGGCCCGCCCCGCTGTGCAGCGCGGCGTGAAAGTTTTGGCCGACCTGCGCAAGCCGCTCACCAGCGACAAGGAACGCGACATCCTTTTCGGCAAGACGCAATATCAGAAGCGCTGATTCGTCAGGTTAGAATCGAAGGCTCGTCGGGGCGTAGCGCAGCCTGGTAGCGCATCTGGTTTGGGACCAGAGGGTCGAAGGTTCGAATCCTTTCGCCCCGACCACTTTTTCTCTTGATCGAACCCCGCGCCACGGTTCGTTCCATCCTTGAAGCCACTTCTGTCCGTAGCTCAGTTGGATAGAGCACCTGCCTTCTAAGCAGGTTGTCGGGGGTTCGATCCCCTCCGGACAGGCCACCCTCAACGAAGGGATGCCAGTGTCCATGCGGCCTGTCGAACTGGACCGCGAGCAGACAGACTACTTGGCACGGCTCCAGGCGCTTCTACTTTCATTGCAGTTCGATTTTGGCGCGCTTGATGATGGCTTCATGGCGCTTGGTCTCGGCCTGGATGAACGATTCGATCTTCGCGCGATCCAGCGCAAGCGGGACGTAACCCAGCGTCGCGTAGCGATCCTGCACGTCGGTACTGGCCACGGCCTCGGCAATGTCCTGGCGGATCTTGTCTCTGACGGCCAGCGGCAAGCCTTTCGGTGTGGCGATCACATTCCAACCGCTGACTTCGTAGTCTTTGGGGCCGCCGGCCTCGGCCACAGTTGGCACGTCGGGATAGGCGACCAAGCGCTGAGGCGCACCCACGGCCAGGAAGCGAACCTTGCCGGCCTTGTACATCGGCCCGGTCGTGCCGGCCGTGCCCAGCGTGACGGGCAACTCGCCGGTGGCGACCGCGGTATAGAGCTGCGAGGTCTCCTTGTACACCACGTGCTGCATGCTGGTGCCGGTCAACTGCTGCAGTTCCTCCATCCCCAGATGCACCGGGTTGCCGATGGACCAGGAGCCGTAGTCGATCTTGCCCGGGTTGGCCTTGGCGTCCGCTATCACGTCGCCCACGGTCTTGTACTTGCTGCCGGTCGGCACCACGAACATGAGGTAGGCCTTCCACAGCGTGGCCTGCACGTCGAAGTCCTTCGCTGGGTCGTACGGCAGCTTCTTGAACAGGTACGGATAGGCGGCGATGTGCACGCTGTCGAGCTGGATCAGGTCGTGCCCGTCCTTGGCGCCACGCTTGAACGCATCGATCGCGATGAAGCCGTTGCCACCCGGCTTGTTTTCCACGATCACGCTCTGGCCCCACTTGCGCGAGAGCTTCTCGGCCAACACCCGGGCAATCGTGTCCGGCGCGCCACCAGTCGGATAGGGCGTGATCAGGCGCACGGTGCGCGTGGGCCACTTGGCGGCGTCCTGGGCTTGGGCTGCAGGGCCGTAGACGGCCAAGGTCAGCGCCGACAGGGTGAACAAGGCGGCGCGCCGCTTCAAAAGGGATGTCGTCATTCGTTGTCTCCTGGAGTTGCAATAGGTCGGTCCCGCCAAGCCGGTGGCTGTAGTCGCCGTGCGGTGATTGCTTGCTGGGACGCGCAACGATAGTCGGCTTGACCCTCAGCGGACAGGCTTCCCTTCGATCGCGGTACGCCAATCGCTCAACAAGGATCGCTAATCGCGCGTTATTCGGGACTTCCACTACACCGGCTTTGGTCACGCCAAGCACATCTCGCGCGACCGGGGGGCGAATGCTGTCGAACCTTCAAGCCCGCTGGTATCTCGCCATCACAGCAGCTTTTCCGGCGTGATCGGCAGATCGCGCACGCGCCGGCCGGTCGCGTGGAAGATGGCATTGGCGATGGCTGCCGGAATGCCCACCATGCCGAGTTCTCCCATGCCCTTGACGCCCAGCGGATTGACGACGGTGTCCTCTTCTTCGACGAAGATGGTTTCAATGGAGTGAATGTCGGCATTCACCGGCACGTGGTAGTGCTGCAGGCTGGCGTTCATGATGCGGCCGTAGCGGTGGTCGATCTCGGTCGCTTCCTCCAATGCCATGCCGATGCCCCAGACCACGCCGCCGATCTCCTGGCTGTGAGATGCCAGCGGATTGAGGATCTTGCCGCAGGCCGTGACCTCGATCACGCGTGTCACTTTCACCGTGCCAAGATCCGGGTCGACCTTCACCTCGACGAACTGGGCACCGTGGCCCAGCGTTGCGTACTTTTCGCGCTCCGGCGACGGCGTCGAATCGTAGGTCTCGGTGATTTCGTTGGTTCCTGTGCGACGCATGACGTCGGCAATGCTGACCGAGCGCAACGGATCGCTTTTGAGACGCAAGCGCCCATCGAGCATCTCCACATCCGCTGCGTTCACGCCCTTCAGCGGAGACGCGGAATCCCGGTTCGCCAAGTCCAGGAGCTTCGCCACGATGGTCAGCGCGGCGCCTCGCACAGCCGACCCCACGCTGGAGGTCGTCCACGATCCTCCTTGCGCCGGCGCCTTGGGCTGCCGCGTGTCACCGAGCTCGAAGTGCACTTGGTCCAGACGAAGGCCGAGGAATTCGGCCGCAATCATGGTCATCACGGTGTACGTGCCCGGGCCGATGTCGCTGGTGGCGCTGGTCACGCCGGCGGTCCCGTCGGCGCGGAACGTGATGCGCGCGCTGGCAGGCATCTGCATCGCGCCCCAGACGCTCGAGGCCATGCCCCAGCCGACCAGCAGGCGACCGTCGCGCATCGAGCGCGGCTCGGCCTTGCGGTTCTTCCAGCCGAACTTCTTGGCGCCGAGCCGGTAGCATTCGCGCAGGGCCTTGCTGGAGAAGGGCTTGCCGCTTTCCGGGTCGACTTCGGCATAGTTGATGAGGCGCAGCTCCATCGGATCGATCTTGAGCGCGTAGGCCAGTTCGTCCATGGCGCTTTCCAGGGCGAACATGCCGCTCACCGCGCCCGGTGCGCGCATCCAGGTGGGCGTGGCCAGGTCGGTCGCCGCAACCTTCAGCGGCGCATCCAGGTTGGGGCATGCGTAGACCTGCCGGCTGAAGCCCGTGGTGGAATCCGAGAAAGGCTCGAAAGAGGAGGTGTTGTGGAAGGCCTCGTGAATCATCGCCGACAGCTTGCCGCTGCGGTCGGCGCCCAGCGCGACCTTCTGGATGGTGTACGGCCTGTAGCCATGGCCCGTGAACATCTGAGCCCGGGTGTACACCACCTTGACCGGGCGCTTGAGTTCACGCGCGGCCATTGCCGTCAACGACGGGTAGTAGTTCGGCTTGAGCGATGCGCCGAAGGCACCGCCGACGAACGGGGAGACCACGCGAATGTTCTCGGCCGGCACGCCCAGGCTTTCTGCCAGGTGCTTCTGAACGCCGTAGACCTCCTGCGTCTTGTCGAAGATCGTGAGTTGATCGCCCTGCCAGAACGCAATGGCTGCATGCGGCTCGATCGGGTTGTGATGGTTGATAGGAATGCGGTATTCCGCTTCGACCTTGACCGCCGCGGTCTGCATCGCGGCGACCGGGTTGCCGCGCGGCGTGCCCTTCGCAGTGGCGGGGTCCGGCTGCGCGCGGTCCAGCACCTTCGAGAAGTCGGTGTTGTGCGGCTCGGTCTGGTACGTGACCTTCACCAGCCGCGACGCGTGCCGCGCCTGTTCGTAGCTCTCGGCCACGACCAGCGCGATCGGCTGGCCGTTGAAGAACACCCGATCCGACTGCAGCGGCCAGGTCCACGCCGGCGGCGCACCGGCCGCAGGTGCCGGGCCGAGCTTGCCTGCGTTCAGGTGCGTGAAGACGCGAATCACGCCGCCGGCCTTCTCGGCGTCGCGTGTGTCGATCGCGGAGATGCGGCCTTTGGCCACCGTGCTCAACACGATGAAGCCGTAAGTGATGTGAGGAATCTGGAACTCGGCGGTGTACTTCGCCTTGCCCGTGACCTTGGCGAGCCCATCGACCCGGGTCGTTTCTTTGCCTAAATAGCGTGCCATGACGATCTTCTCTCTCAAGCCAGTCGTGCGGCGCGCATCAGCGCTCGCACGACGGAACGGTGACCCAGTTCGACCTTGTAGGCGTTGTGCGCCAGCGGGCGTGCATCGCGCAGCGCGGCCTCAGCGGCGCGCTTGAAGGTTGACCCTGCCTCGTTTCCACGTACACCAAGTCACGCAGCCAGGAGGCTGCGTTCCCTTTCGACAGGGGCAAGGTATCCGATGGCCGTGTGCATGCGCACGCGGTTGTAGAAGCCCTC